>NZ_JBHUBS010000004.1:490293-529831 GCF_042788835.1 Streptomyces sp. NPDC056883
GTAAGCCCCGTGGGGGAGGGAGGCGCAAAAAGAGGAAAGGAGGAATAGAGGGACTTCCGCAACCTCCCCCTAACCCACCCCCCCCTCCCCCCCCCGGGCCCCCGTTTTGAAATCGCATCATCGGAAAAGAGGGCGGCGCGTCCTTTCAGGCGATGGAGAACGAGCGAAATCGGCACTCCGGAAAGGAGGGTCCGGACCGGCGGACGTTCCTGTCCGGGGCGCTCGGAGTGGCGGCCGGTCTGGCCGGAGCGGCTGTGGCGGGCGCGTTTGCCCTCCCGGCTTCGGCGAAGGAATCCAATTCCCCGGCGAACCGGTCGAACTGCCGCTTCTGCGCGAAGTGCTACGGCCTGTTCTCCTACGGCTTCCAGGGCAACGGCCGCTGTCCCGCGGGCGGCGCCCACGCCCGTCAGACCGACAGGCCGGACTACGACTTCGTCCTCCCGCACCCATAGATCCGCCCTCCGCACGTGCGCCCACCAACCCCGACGGGCTGGTGGGCGTTCGCATGCCCGCGGGCATGCCCGCGCCCGCGCCCATGCCCGCGCCCGCGCCCATGCCCGCCTCCATGCCCACGCCCCGACTCGACCCGGAAACAATTCTGCAATCTCTTGCGCAAGGTCTTGCAGCGCTTCCGTCGGGCACCTACGGTCGCTGCAATCCCCAACTCGGCCGTGACCGGTCCCCACCCGGTCCTGCGCCTCTCCGCCAGGAGGAACACCGCATGCCCACCCGTGCCCGCGCCGTCAGAGCCGCCGCCGCGCTGCTCTCCGTATCCGCCGTCACCGCCGTGGCCGCCCTCGCCGTCGTCGGGGGGCCCGCCCCCCAGGCCGCGGCCGCCGCGCCAGGTGAGAAGGACGTCACCGCCGTCATGTTCGAGTGGCGGTTCGACTCCGTCGGGAAGGCCTGCGGGGAGAGCCTCGGGCCCGCCGGGTACGGCTACGTCCAGGTGTCGCCCCCGCAGGAGCACATCCAGGGGGGCCAGTGGTGGACCTCGTACCAGCCCGTCAGCTACAAGATCGCCGGTCGGCTGGGTGACCGCGCCGCCTTCAAGGCCATGGTCGACGCCTGCCACGCCGCCGGCGTGAAGGTGGTCGCCGACTCCGTCATCAACCACATGGCGGCCGGGGACGGCACCGGGACGGGCGGGAGTTCGTACACGAAGTACGCCTACCCGGGCATCTACTCCGGCGCCGACATGGACGACTGCCGGTCCTCGATATCGAACTACCAGGACCGCGGGAACGTCCAGAACTGCGAGCTCGTCCAGCTCGCCGACCTGGACACCGGCGAGGACTACGTGCGCGGCCGGATCGCCGCCTACCTCAACGACCTGCTGTCGCTCGGCGTCGACGGCTTCCGCATCGACGCCGCCAAGCACATGCCGGCCGCCGACCTCGCCAACATCAAGTCCCGGATGACGAACCCGAACGCCTACTGGAAGCAGGAAGCGATCTACGGGGCCGGCGAGGCGGTCTCGCCGAGCGAGTACCTCGGGAGCGGGGACGTGCAGGAGTTCCGCTACGCGCGGGACCTCAAGCGGGTCTTCCAGAACGAGAACCTCGCCAACCTGAAGAACTTCGGCGAGGCCTGGGGGTACATGCCCGCGGGGCAGTCCGCCGTCTTCGTCGACAACCACGACACCGAGCGCGGCGGCGACACCCTCAGCTACAAGAACGGGTCCGCCTACACGCTCGCCAACGTCTTCATGCTCGCCTGGCCCTACGGCTCCCCGGACGTGCACTCCGGCTACGAGTGGACCGACCGGGACGCCGGACCGCCCAACGGCGGCACGGTGAACTCCTGTTACACCGACGGGTGGAAGTGCCAGCACGCCTGGCAGGAGATCTCCTCCATGGTCGGCTTCCGCAACTCCGCGCGCGGCCAGGCCGTCACGGACTGGTGGGACAACGGCGGCGACCAGATCGCCTTCGGGCGCGGTGCCAAGGCCTACGTGGCCATCAACCACGAGGGCTCGGCGCTGACCCGGACGTTCCAGACCTCCCTCCCGGCCGGCGCCTACTGCGACGTGCAGAGCGGGCGGGCCGTGACCGTGGACTCCGGCGGGCGGTTCAGCGCCACCCTCGGGGCCGGGACGGCCGTCGCCCTGCACGCGGGCGCCCGCAGCTGCGGCGGCACCACGCCGAGCCCGACGCCCACGCCGACCCCCACGCCGACCTCCGCCACCGCCGGTGCCTCCTTCGCCGTCAACGCCACCACCGTGCTCGGCCAGAACATCTACGTCACCGGTGACCGCGCCGAGCTCGGCACCTGGAACACCGGCGCCGCCCTCAAGCTCGACCCGGCCGCCTACCCCGTCTGGAAGCTCGACGTCACGCTCCCGCCCGGCACGGTCTTCGCGTACAAGTACGTCCGCAAGGACGCCGCCGGCAACGTCACCTGGGAGAGCGGAGCCAACCGGTCCGCCACGGTCCCCGCCAACGGCAAGGTCACGCTGACCGACACCTGGCGCAACTGACCCTCCCGCCCCGCCCCGTCCCGTACCCGAGGAGATCCGCCTTGATACGCCCCGCCCTCGCCGGCGCCGCAAGAGTGCTCGCCGCCACCCTGGCCGTGACGCTCCTGCCCGCCCTGCCCGCCGCCGCGGCGGCCGCCGCCAAGGCGCCACCGGCCCCGCCCTCGGACGCCAAGCTGGCGGCCGAGGCCGCGCGGCACGACCTGACCCGGGAGCAGTTCTACTTCGTGCTCCCGGACCGGTTCGCGAACGGCGACCCGCGCAACGACCGGGGCGGGCTGACCGGTTCCCGGCTGGAGACCGGGCTGGACCCGACGGACAAGGGCTTCTACCAGGGCGGGGACCTCAAGGGGATCACCGACCGGCTGGACTACATCAAGGGGCTCGGCACCACGGCCATCTGGATGGCGCCGATCTTCAAGAACCAGCCGGTGCAGGGGACGGGCAAGGACGTCTCGGCCGGGTACCACGGCTACTGGATCACCGACTTCACCCAGGTCGACCCGCACTTCGGGACCAACGCCGATCTGGAGCGGCTGATCGACAAGGCGCACGCGAAGGGGATGAAGGTCTTCTTCGACGTCATCACCAACCACACCGCCGACGTCGTCGACTACCGGGAGGCGTCCTACGGGTACCTGTCGAAGGGCGCCTTCCCGTATCTGACCAAGGACGGGGAGCCCTTCGAGGACAGTGACTATGCGGCGGGGGAGGGGAAGTTCCCCAAGACCGACGGGGACTCCTTCCCCCGCACCCCCTTCGTCCCGGCGGCGAAGAAGAACCTGAAGTCCCCGGCCTGGCTCAACGACCCGACGATGTACCACAACCGGGGCGACTCCACCTTCGCCGGCGAATCCTCCGACCAGGGTGACTTCTTCGGCCTCGACGACCTGTGGACCGAGCGTCCCGAGGTGGTCGAGGGGATGGAGAAGATCTACGAGAAGTGGGTCGAGGAGTACGACGTCGACGGCTTCCGGATCGACACGGTCAAGCACGTCAACAAGGGCTTCTGGAGCCAGTGGGCCACCGCCCTCGACGCGTACGCGGCCCGGCACGGCCGCAAGGACTTCTTCATGTTCGGCGAGGTCTACTCCGCCGACACCGCGATCACCTCCCCGTACGTGACGCAGGGCCGCCTGGACGCCACGCTCGACTTCCCGCTCCAGGAGGCGATCCGCTCGTACGCCGCCCAGGGCGCGGAGGCCGGGAGGCTGGCCTCCGTCTTCGGCGACGACTACCGGTACACCACCGACAAGGCGAACGCCTACGAGCAGGTCACCTTCCTCGGCAACCACGACATGGGCCGCTTCGGGACCTTCCTGAAGCAGGACCGGCCGGGGGCCGGCGAGCAGGAGCTCCTGGCCCGCTACCGGCTGGCCAACGAGCTGATGTTCCTCTCCCGGGGCAACCCGGTGATCTACTCCGGCGACGAGCAGGGCTTCACCGGCGCGGGCGGGGACAAGGACGCCCGCCAGCCCCTCTTCGCCTCCCAGGCGGCCGACTACCTGGACGACGACCAGCTCGGAACGGCGCGCACCCACGCGAGCGATGCTTACGATCCGGAGCACCCGCTCTACAAGCAGATCAGTGCTCTCGCGAAGCTGACCAAGGACCACCCGGCCCTCCGCGACGGCGTCCAGAGCGAACGTTTCTCCGACGGGTCGGCCTACGCCTTCGCCCGCACCGACACCCGCACGCGCACCGAGTACCTGGTCGCGGCCAACAACGCCACCGCGCCCCGCACCATCGACCTCGATGCCCCGGCAGGCGTCCAGTACGCCGCCCTCTACGGCGGCACGGCCACGCTGATCCGCTCCTCCGCGGCCGGCAAGCTGACCGTCACCCTCCCGGCCCTCGGCTCCGTGGTCCTCCGGGCCGCCACCCCCGCCGCCAAGCCCACCACCAAGCCCGCCGTCACCCTCAAGGCCCCGGCCCCCGGTGCCACCGGCACCGTCGAGCTCTCCGCCGAGGTCTCCGGCGACCCCCTGAGCCGGGTCGTCTTCGCCGCCCAGAGCGGCACCGGCCCGTGGCAGGTCCTCGGCTCCGCCGACCACGCCCCGTACAAGGTCACCCAGTTCATCGACCCGGCCACCGCCGCCGGCACCCCGCTGCGCTACAAGGCCGTGGCCGTCGACTCCGCCGGTCGCACCGCGAGCGCCCTCGCCGCATCCGCCACCGGTCAGACCCCGCCCGCCGAGGTGCCCACCGCCACCCAGCGCGACTACGCGGTCGTCCACTACAACCGCCCCGACGGCGACTACACCGACTGGCGGCTCTACGCCTGGGGCGACCTCGCCGAGGGCGAGGCCACTCCCTGGCCCGCCGGCCACGACTTCACCGGCCGCGACGCCTACGGCGCCTTCGCCTACGTGCGCCTCAAGCCCGGTGCCAGCAGCGTCAGTTACCTCGTCATCGACAAGAACGGCACCAAGGACGTCGCCGTCGACCGCACCATCGACGTGACGAAGACCGGCGAGATCTGGCTGGAACAGGGCAAGGAGCCCGCCCGCACCGACCGCCCCGCCTACCCGCCGCAGGACACCGCGAAGGCCGTCCTGCACTACCAGCGCCCCGACGGCGCCTACGAAGGCTGGGGCCTGCACGTCTGGACCGGGGCGGCCACGCCCACCGACTGGTCCAAGCCGATCCTCCCCGCCCGCACCGACTCCTACGGCGCCGTCTACGAGGTCCCCCTCGCCGCCGGAGCCACCAGCCTCAGCTACATCCTCCACAACGGCGACGCCAAGGACCTCCCGTCCGACCAGTCCCTCGACCTGAAGACCAACGGGCACGAGGTGTGGATGCTGGGCGGCAAGGAGAAGTACCTCCTCCCGCAGCCCGCCGGATCGGCCGCCGCCCTGGACCTCACCAAGGCCCAGGCCGTCTGGATCGACCGCGACACGGTCGCCTGGAACGCCCCGCCCGCCGCCGCCTCCCTCCAGCTCCTCGCCTCCCGCGAAGGCGCCGTCAAGGCCGAGAACGGCACCCTGACCGGCCGGGCCCAGTGGCTCCGGCTGGCGAAGACCGAGCTGAGTGCCGCCCAGAAGGAGAAGTACCCGCACCTGGCCGCGTACGCCGCCTACACGGTCGACCCGCGCGACCGGGACCGCGTCCGCGAAGCCCTGCGCGGCCAGCTCGTGGCCAGTGCCCGCGCCGCCAACGGCGCCGTCCTCGCCGCCACCGGAGTCCAGCTCGCCGGGGTGCTCGACGACCTCTACGCGACCGGTGCGGAGAAGACCGCCCTCGGCCCCGTCTTCAAGGACGGCCGCCCCACCCTCTCCGTGTGGGCCCCGACCGCCCGGCAGGTGAGCCTCGAACTCGACGGCCGCACCGTCCCGATGCGCCGCGACGACGCCACCGGCGTCTGGTCGGTGCGGGGCGAGCGCGACTGGACCGGCAAGCGCTACCGCTACGCCGTCACCGTCTGGGCCCCGAGCACCGGCCAGGTGGTCCGCAACCTGGTCACCGACCCGTACTCCACCGCCCTGACCACGGACTCCGCGTACAGCCTGGCCGTGGACCTCGCCGACCCGAAGCTCGCCCCGGCCGGCTGGCGCGAGCTGAAGAAGCCCGCGCCCGTCCCCTTCACCTCCGCGCAGATCCAGGAGCTGCACGTCCGCGACTTCTCGGTCGCCGACACCACCAGCACCCACCCCGGCCAGTACCTGGCCTTCACGGACACCGCCTCGGCGGGCATGCGCCACCTGCGCGACCTGGCCGCCGCCGGCACCTCGTACGTCCACCTCCTGCCCGCCTTCGACATCGGCACCATCCCCGAGAAGCCCGCGGACCGCACCGAGCCCGCCTGCGACCTGAAGGTCTACGCCCCCGACTCGGAGGAGCAGCAGGCCTGCGTGGCCGCCGCGGCCGCGAAGGACGCGTACAACTGGGGCTACGACCCGCTGCACTACACGGTCCCCGAGGGCTCGTACGCGAGCGACCCGAACGGCACGGCCCGCACGGTGGAGTTCCGCCGCATGGTGCAGTCCCTGAACGGCGCGGGCCTGCGCACGGTCATGGACGTGGTCTACAACCACACCGTGGCCGCCGGCCAGTCCGACAAGTCGGTGCTCGACCGCATCGTCCCCGGCTACTACCAGCGGCTGCTGGCCGACGGCTCCGTCGCCACCTCCACCTGCTGCGCCAACACCGCCCCCGAGAACGCCATGATGGGCCGCCTCGTCGTGGACTCGGTGGTCACCTGGGCCAAGCAGTACAAGGTCGACGGCTTCCGCTTCGACCTCATGGGCCACCACCCGAAGGCCAACATCCTGGCCGTGCGCGCCGCACTCGACGCGCTGACCGTCGCCAAGGACGGGGTCGACGGCAAGAAGATCGTCCTCTACGGGGAGGGCTGGAACTTCGGCGAGGTCGCCGACGACGCCCGCTTCGTGCAGGCCACGCAGCAGAACATGGCCGGCACCGGCATCGCCACCTTCTCCGACCGGGCCCGCGACGCGGTCCGCGGCGGCGGCCCCTTCGACGAGGACCCCCGCGTCCAGGGCTTCGCCTCCGGCCTGTTCACCGCCCCCAACGCCTCTCCGGCGAACGGCACACCGGAGCAGCAGCGCGTCCGGCTCCTCCACGACCAGGACCTGATCAAGGTCGGGCTCACCGGCAACCTCGCCGCGTACGCCTTCACGGACTCCACCGGCCGCGCGGTCAAGGGCTCCGAGGTCGACTACAACGGAGCCCCGGCCGGATACGCGGCGGCCCCCGGCGACGCGCTGGCGTACGTCGACGCCCACGACAACGAGACCCTCTTCGACGCCCTGGCGTTCAAGCTCCCGGAGGGCACCTCCACGGCCGACCGGTCCCGCGCCCAGGTCCTGGCAATGTCCGTCGCCGCCCTCTCCCAGGGCCCGGCCCTCTCCCAGGCGGGCACGGACCTGCTCCGCTCCAAGTCCCTGGACCGCAACTCCTACGACAGCGGGGACTGGTTCAACGCCGTGCACTGGGACTGCAAGGACGGCAACGGCTTCGGCCGCGGCCTGCCCCCGGCGGCCGACAACCGCGCCAAGTGGCCCTACGCGAAGCCCCTGCTCGCAGCGCCCGCACCCGGCTGCGCGGAGATCGGCGGCGCCTCGTCCGCGTACCGGGACCTGCTGAAGATCCGTACGACGGAACCCGCCTTCGCCCTCACCACCACCGAGGCGGTCCAGGCGAAGCTGGCCTTCCCCCTCTCGGGGTCCGAGGAGACCCCGGGCGTGATCACGATGACCCTGGGCGACCTGGTGGTGGTCTTCAACGCCACGCCCACCGCCCGGACCCAGCGGGTCCCGGCCCTCGCGGGCACGGCCTACGGCCTGCACCCGGTCCAGGCCTCGGGCACGGACCCGGTGGTCCGGCAGGCGGCGTACGACCCGGCGAAGGGAGAGTTCGCCGTCCCGGCCCGCACGGCCGCCGTCTTCAAGCGGCGGTGACCCGGGAGGGGCGGGTCAGGCGGGGTTCACCAGAGTGAGCTGATCCAGCCGCTTCTCCAGCAGGATCACCCCGTACACCCGCCCGTCCTTGCCCTCCTTGTGGGGGAACTCCCCGACCACCCGGTAGCCCGCGCCCTGGTAGTACGCGAGCAGCCGGGGGTTGGTGGAGACGCAGTCCAGCCGCGCCCGTTCGCGACCGGTCCTGGCGATCCGCCGCTCGGCATGTTCGAGCAGCCGCCGGCCGGCCCCGGCGGGCGCGGCTTCTCGTTCGACCATGAGCCGGTGCACGTAGCCGGCCACGGGCGGCTGGATGCCCCAGGCCTCCTCGTCGGACCACCACAGCTCGTACGCCCCGACGGCGTGCCCGTCGCCGTCCGAAGCGAGCCACACCTCGCCCCCGCGCATGATCGCCCGGAAGTGCGCGGCATCCTTCTCCCCGGGCTTCCACTGCTCGATCCCGTGCGCGGCCATCCAGCGGGCGGCCTGGTCGTACAGCGCCACCAGCGTGCCGGCGTCCTTCTCCTCGGCCTGCCGGAACACGATCCCGTCGTCAATGATCACGCGGGCATTATTGCGCGCTATTCGATCAAGAGCCGCTGATCACCGCGGACCGGGCACCGAGGGGCCGGATCCATGGGGGACGAGGGCCACCAGCCGCCCGACCAGTTCCCCGAACGGCCCGTCGGCCGGCTCGTCCACGAGGATCCGTACGAGGATCCCCGCCATCTCCGCGTCGTAGGCGGCGCTCACCGCGGCCAGCGCCGCGAAATCGTGCACGAGCTGCAATTCCAGCTCGGCGCGCGGGATCCGCCGGCCGTCCAGCCAGATCAGCGCCGTCGACTCGGCCAGCGACACCCACGAGCGCACCACGAGTTCCAGCCGGGCGGGCGGAGCCTCACGGTCGACGCCCAGGTGCGCGAGGATCTGCTCGTACGCCGCCTGGCGGACCTCGTCGATCATCGCGTTGGCCCGGCTGCTGCCGACCGCCGGACCGCCCCGCATCAGCGCCGAGAACCCGGGCCCGTGGTCGTCGACGAAGGCGAAGAACCGCCCCATGACCCGGAGCAACCGGGCCCCGAGCGGCCCCTCCTGGGGCTCCTCGAAGCGCAGCGCGAGCTCGTCGGCCGCCCGCCGCAGCGCCGCCTCGTAGAGGCTGAGCTTGCCGGGAAAGTAGTGGTAGACCAGCGGCCGCGATATCCCCGCGGCCGCCGCGATCTCGTCGATGGACACATCGTCGGGCGACCGGTGGCTGAACAGCTCCAGCGCCACCCCGATCAGCTGCTGCCGCCGCTCCTCGACACCCATCCTGCGCCGCACCCCGGTTGTCATGCGGACACCCTACTGCGCACCCCCGCAGGGGCCCCCTACAGGTCCAGGACCAGGCGGTCCGAGGCCGCACGGGACACGCACAGGAGCATGGAGTCCTCGCGTTCGCCGTCCGTGAGGAGGGTGTCGCGGTGGTCGATGTCCCCCGACAGGACCCGGTGTTGGCAGGTGCCGCAGAAACCCTGCTCGCAGGAGTACGGGGTGTTGGGGAGCTCCCGGCGGACGGCGGCCAGGGCGGACTCCGTCGCCGCGACCTCCACGACCCGCCCCGAGCGGTGGAGTTCCACCGTGAAGGGCTTCGCGTCCCCGCCCGCGGCCGCCGGGGCGAACCGCTCCAGGTGGACCGGGGTGCCCGGGGCGGCGGCCGCCTCGACCGCCGCCATCAGCGGGGCCGGGCCGCAGCAGTACACCGGCGCGTCCGGTCCGAGCGCGCCGAGCGCGCTCAGGTCGGGGAGGCCCGCCTCGTCCTCGGGGACGACCGTGACCCGGTCCCCGTACTGCGCCAGTTCGGCCAGGAAGGGCATCGAGGCCCGCGAGCGGCCCCCGTAGAGCAGGGTCCAGTCCGCGCCCGCCGCCGTCGCCGCCCGGAGCATCGGCAGGACCGGGGTGATGCCGATCCCGCCCGCGACGAAGGCGTAGGACGGGGCCGGGACGAGGGGGAAGCGGTTGCGGGGCGGGCGGACCGGGAGCTCCGCGCCCTCCACCAGCTGGGCGTGCACCTCGCGCGAGCCGCCGCGGCCGCCTTCCACGAGCCGGACCGCGATCGTGTAGCGGCCCCGGTCGGCGGGGTCGCCGCACAAGGAGTACTGGCGGACCAGCCCCGAGGGCAGCTGCACGTCCAGGTGCGCGCCCGGGGCCCACTCCGGGAACTCCGCCGATTCCAGCGTCAGGGACAGCACCCCGTCGGCAGGCTCCGTACGGGAGACGATCAGGGCCGGGATCCAGCGGCGCGGCGAGTACCCCGACACCGGGGTCTCCAGCGCGGGCAGGGGCCACAGGGGCGATCCGGAGTCGATGCGCCGGCCGATCGCACGCTTCGCCAGCCAGGCGGCGCCCGCGAGCGCGGTCACCGTGAGGGCGCGCTTCATCCGCGGAAACCGCCGTTCGCGCCGGGGGAGGAGGCCAGGTAGGCGACGGCCTGCGCCGTGGAGCCCTCCTGCGAGGGGTGGTAGGTGCGCGAGAGGTACGTCGGGATCGACTTCAGCATCGCGCCCGTGGACGGCAGCGTGCCCTTGCGGCCCGAGCGGTAGAACTGGCCCACCGAGGCCTTGGACCCGGGCGGGAGCGAGGCGTCGTGTTCCATGAAGTACCGCGATCCGCGCTGCCACAGGAAGACCAGCGCCGTGAAGGCCGTGGCCCAGGTGCGCGCCCGGCGGCGGTAGCCGCCGTCGAGGTGCATGAACAGGTCGAAGGCCACCGACCGGTGCTCGACCTCCTCCGCGCCGTGCCAGCGCAGCAGGTCCAGCATCATCGGATCGGCGCCGCGCCGGTCCAGTTCGTCGGCGTTGAGCACCCAGTTGCCCAGGAAGGCCGTGTAGTGCTCGATCGCGGCGATCATCGCCACGCGCTCCATCAGCCACCACTTGCGCGGTGCGCCCGGCGGCAGAGTCCGGTCGCCGAGCAGCTTCTCGAAGAGCCAGTCGATCTGCGCCGTGTAGGGCGTCGGATCCAGGCCCAGCCGCTTGAGGTGGGGGAGCACGTCGTCGTGCGCGCTCGCGTGCATGGCCTCCTGGCCGATGAACCCGACGACGTCCTCGCGCAGTTGCTCGTCCGTGATGTACGGGAGCACCTGCTTGTAGACGTGCACGAACCAGCGCTCGCCCGCCGGGAGCAGCAGGTGCAGCACGTTGATGGTGTGGTTGGCGAAGGGATCGCCGGGCAGCCAGTGGAGCGGGGTGTCCTCCCAGGAGAAGGACACGTTCCGGGCCTTCAGATCTATGTGTTCCGACGCCACGGGGGCGGGCGACGCGGGCGGCGTATTAGACATGGCGTCAATGTACTGACGGGTATGGGAGAGGGAAACCCCTCTGCGGGGACTTGTGGCGCCGCACCGCCCACCACTGCCCGCCCTTATCTGTCGCCCCCGGCCTCCGTGCCCGTCCCCGCCGCCGCCGGGGCGGGCTCCGCCTGCCAGTTGATGGGGCCGGCGCCTCCGAGCGGGAGCCGCCCCGGGGTCAGGCCGGTGGCCTCCCTCACGGTGTGGCTGAAGTGCGCCTGGTCGTGGAATCCCGCCAGCACCGCCACCTTCGCCAGCGGTACGCCCCGCAGCTGGAGCCGGAAGGCGTGCGTCAGCCGCAGTACCCGGGCGATGGCACCCGGCGGATGCCCGATCTGCTCGCGGAACCGCCGCTCCAGATGGCGCCGGCTCCACAGCAGCTGGGCCGCGAGCCGCCCGATCCGGATCCGCCCCTGGGTGCGGTGCAGTTCGTGCCACGCCAGCATGATCTCCGGGGCGATCCGCACGGCCTGCGCGCCCCGGTGCCCCGCCATCAGCCGGGGCAGCGCCGCGTCGAGGATCGCGGCGCGCCCCTGGGCGTCGGCCTCCTCCAGCATGCGCGGCAGGTGGCGCAGACCGTGCGGCAGCAGGTCCGAGGGGTCGAGGTCGGTCTGGTGCCACTCCGACATCGGGACGCCGAACAGCCGGTAGGCGCCCATGGGCCGCATCCGGACGACCACCCCGCGCACGTCGCCCTCGTGGTCGGCGCGCACCGCCACCGTCGCCGGGAGGTCCACCCGGGAGGGGCTCTCGCTGTAGGTGCGCTCCCCGGCCATCCCGCGGGTGCGCACGGGCGCACCGAATCCGAAATTCACGGTGGCCACGGTATTGGGCAGAAGAATGCGTCCACGCCGCGTTCCGGCGCTGTAGGCATAGCTCGAATATCCGCACACAAGCCCTTTCAGGCCGTTTCCCGGAAGGAATGCGTGGCTGGAAGCCGAGGCTGGAGCTGCGGGCACGGTCGTCCTCCTTCGGATGATCTTCGGTGACGCATGGTGCCTGTGTGGCGGGTGCGTCGAAAGTGCATCCTCAGCCATCCTTGAAGCGGACTTGACCGTTCCTTTTCGTGTCGCACATCTACAAGACTGGGTCGGCGGCACGCCCCAGGATTTCCCCTGCATGACCGAGCCATCTGAATGCCGGAATCCTCGTGACTCCGGAATCAGCTGAACCGTGGAATTCGCAGAGGAATCACCGATTCAGAGGGGAAAGGTCTTATGGCACCGCGCAGCACCTTCCTGTCGGCCGCACCCGCGAAGGCCGCCGTGGCCCTGGCGATGACGGCGCTCACCCTGTTCGCCGCGCCGGGCGTGGCCGGCGCCGCCTCGGCGCCGGACGCCGCCCGGTCGGAGTTCACCGTCCAGGCGCGCGCCGCGGGGCTCGACGCCGATCAGGCGAAGAGCCTCCAGAAGCGCGTCGACTCCTACCTCGGCAAGGAGAAGGGGAAGCAGGTCGCCGTCAACAAGATCACCCTGGACAAGGGCGGCGAGATCCTGCTGACCCTGCCGGGGGAGAAGTACGCCCGCGAGGTGGGTGCCCCCAAGATCGCATCGGCGGCGGCCGCGTCCGAGTACTGCGCCTACACCTACGTCTGCGCCTTCGAGTCCACGTGGTTCCAGGGCGACAAGAAGTCCTTCTTCACCTGCAACACGCTCAACTCCATCCCCTGGGCGGGGACCGGCTCCTGGATCAACAACCAGCGGGCCGCGCTCCGCGCGAAGTTCTACCGTCAGGACAAGACCATCGGGTGGATCTCCCCGGGTGGCTACAGCGAAGACGGAGCGGCGCCCTGGGGCTGGGTCTACTGGCTCAGCCCCTGCTGAGCCGCCCCGCACCCCCGGGCCCCTGACCCGGGCTCTTGACCCGGGCCCCTGACCCGGGGCCGGGCCAACCGGCTCCGATGGGTGGCGGGGGGCATCCATCGGACCCGGTCCCCTGGCAGGGGTCCGGCCACCGGGCAGGAGGGCCGGTCCCTTGACAGGGGACCGGCCCTCCTGTGCCACCGGGGCCACCCGACCGAGCCGGGCGCGTCAGCGCAGCACGCCCGCCTTCGAACCGTCCGTGAGCTTGCCGGTCAGTTCCACCTGCGCCCCCGCCGGAGCCTTCACCGCCAGCCGGTTGCCCACGGCGACCCCGCTCACCTGACCGCCGCCCACGGTCAGCGAGGCGAACTGCGCACTGCCCGCCGCCAGGACGTACCACTGCCCGGCCTTGGACTTCCACAGCACCCCGGCCAGCACCCGCGGCTCCCGCGGCCCGCACGCCGGCGAACCCTCCGCCTTCGCCGCCTGCGCCGCCAGCGGCGCGCCCGGGGCCAGGAACTGCGCCTGCACCCGGTCCGCCGTGCCCTGCCAGGTCTCCGCCCGGGTGCACAGCCAGGTCGCCGTGCCGTCGCCCTCGGGCAGCGGCTGCTTCGCGTACGTCCACGCGTTGACCGTGCGCACCCCGTGCGAGCGCACCGAAGGCAGCAGGCAGGCGATCCGCGACCAGTCGCCCAGCTCCGCGCCCTCCGTCACGTTCCGCTCGGCGCCCGGCGCCCCCGAGGTCAGCCGGGCAGGGGTCAGCTCGCCCAGGTCGGTGATCAGCCGGGTCGCGCCGTCACCGGTCACGGCCAGGGCGCTCCAGCTCGTACAGGTGCCCTCCGGGGCGGGGCTCGGCACCGGCGGAGTGATCCCCTCCGGCGTCAGCTCCAGTCCCGTCGGGGCGTCCCCCGGCTTCAGCAGGTCCCGCTGCGTCGCGGCCGTCACCCAGGGGGCCGTCAGATAGCGGACGTTGCCGTCGACCCGGCTGAGCACCAGGGCCGCCGCCGTGTCCGCCGAGGCGCCGTCGGTCCGGGCGAAGTCGAGCGCGGCGATCTCGGTGCCGGAGCGCGGTTCGGCGTACCGCACCACGCGCAGGCCGTCGTACAGCAGGACCACGACGGCCTGGTCGACGGTCCCGGCGAACAGCAGCTGCGGCGGCCCCATCGGCGGCCCCGACGGGGTCCCGGGGGTGGCCGACACCACGACCGAGCGGCCCGGCCGGGCCCAGACGGCCAGCGCCCGCCGCAGCAGCGCGGCATCGTCGACGCGGTCGCCGCGCGCGGGCCAGCCGGAGTAGTCGGTACGGGAGGCCGTACGCCAGACCGTGGGCGCGACCCGGAGCAGCTGCCCGGGGTCCAGCGCCTGCTCCGCGGCCGCGTTCTTCGCGTAGAGCGGCGCCGCGGCCCCGTCGGCCCCCCACCCGCCGCCCGGCAGCGAGAGCAGCACCCCGCACACGGCGAGGGCGATCCCGGCGGCGATCCCGGCCCGTACGAGCCGGCGGCGGCGCAGCAGGTCGGTGGGCCGGGCCTGGAGCACGCAGGGGTCGAACTCGGGGGAGGCGAACAGCTCGTCGGTCGACGGGTCCCCGGACTCCGCGACGGCGGCGGCCGGATTGACCACCCCCGCCTCGGTCAGCACCCGCAGCACCTCCGGCTCGGGCAGCCGCTCCAGCGCCCGCAGGACGCACGCGGCCCGGCCGGGCCCGTCGAGGGTGGCCAGCCACTGGTCGAGCGCCAGCTCCTCGGCCCCGCCCGAGCGCGGGAACAGCCGCAGCCCCCACACCTGGGGGAGCACCGGCGGCAGTTGGGCCCGCCGGGGCAGCGCGCGGAACGTCAGCGGGATCCCGGCCTCCAGCGCGGACCGCAGCACGCGCAGCCGTACGTACGCGTACCCGGACTCGGGGCCCGCCCCGCCCCGCTGCCCCGGCACCCCGCCCTGCACCGCGGCCTGCGCGGCGGCCGCCCCGTCCCGCCGGCCGCGCGGCAGGGCGCGCTGGGCCAGCGAGTGGGCGGTGAGGACCCGGCGGTTGCGGCCGAGGGCGGGCGGCAGCACCAGGTAGGCCAGTCGCACCAGCCGGGGATAGTGCTCGACGATGGCGGCCTCGGCCTGCTCGACATCGGGGGAGAGGGGGCGGGTGGCGGTATCCGGCGCAGTCACGTTCAGCAGAACGAGCGAATGGTCGGATGGTCACCGGGTCCCAGCGCGCATGTTCGGACCGGCTCGTCCGGCGGACTCAGACGGTCAGGCGGGCGCGCAGGGCCTCGACCGTCTCGTCGGAGACGCCGAGTCCCTCGCGCACGTACTTCTCCATCGAGCCGTAGCGCGTGTTCACCTCGTCCAGCCCGGCCTCCAGGTAGGAGGGGTAGACGCCGATCAGCGCCAGCGCGATCTCCGGGTCGCCGCCGGCCGCCGTGAAGCCCTCGATCATCGGGGCGAAGGCGATCCGCACCGCCGGGTTGACCGACAGGTACTCGCTCATCAGCGTCTCGTCGTCGGCGCCGAGCAGCGACAGGATCACGGTCGCGCCCCAGCCCGTACGGTCCTTGCCCGCGGTGCAGTGGAAGAGCAGCGGCCCCGACTGCGGATCGGCGAGCTCGGTGAGCAGCAGCCGGTACGCGGACTGCGCGGAGGCGGAGCTGACCAGGGAGCGGTAGAGGCTGGTGAACAGGGCCTGCACCTTGCCGCCGCCCAAGTGCTCCTCCGCCACGACCGGGTCGGACAGGATGTCCTTGAGCTGGGCGGCGGGTATCTTCCCCGGGCCGCCGTCGCCCCCGGCGTCGGCCGCCATCTTGTCGGCCAGGGCGTCGGCTATGAGCAGCCGGGCGCCGGCCGGCACCCGGTCGGGGTGTTCGCCGCGCTCCACGCCGGTACGGAAATCGATGACGGTGCCGATGCCCAGCGCGGCCACCGACCGGTCGACGTCGAGGTCGAGCCGGTCGAGCTGGCCGGAGCGCAGCACCAGACCCGGGCGGACGCTGCGGCCCCCGGCGAGCGGGGTGCCGCCGAGGTCCCGGAGGTTGGCGACGGTCTTGGCGGTGGTGACGGTCATCGTGGCGGCTCCAACGTGATCAGAGAAACATGATCAGAGAATCGAATGATCAGAGAACTGGATGGCTCGGAATGAAGCGCGCTGGGTGACGCGTGTCATCCGTACGATTTTCGGAGATTTCGCTCCGGAAAGGTAATCGGCGGCCAGCGAGACCCCGAGGCCGAGCCCCAGGGCCACCAGGTGCCCGGCGTCGGTGAAGGTCCGCTCCCGCCGCAGCACCGGCCGGACGGCCAGCGCCAGCAGACCGGCCCGGGCGGTGGTGCGCACCGGCCCGCGCGGAAGGGCCGAGGTCAGCGCCCCGAGCACGGTGTTGAACCCGTAGCTGGTGCCCACGTCCACCGCCCGGCGGGTCCCGGGGCCGGCCGTCCGGCGGAGCACCCCGTAGACCAGCAGGGTGGCCGTGACGTGCCCGAACAGGAAGGCGGCCGCAGCCCACCAGGCCCCGTAGGCGTACTCGGCGTACCCGAGGACGGCCGCCAGCAGCAGCGCGTACGGCAGCGGCATCGGCTCCTCGACGAGGAAGGCGCTGGCCGGCAAGGTCTCCCAGCGGCCGGCGTCCAGGTTGTCGGCGTGGGTGGAGAACCGGCGCAGCAGCCGCTCCCGCGCCGCCGGATCCAGCCGCTCCAGGGCGTACGCCCCGAGCTGGACCGTGCCCGTGTACACCGCGCTCAGCGGGACCGTCAAGGACAGGGGGCTCATCGGTCCATGATCGGCCACGGGGGTGCCGTACGGCGAGGCGGGGGGCCATGGCAATATGCGCTGGTCATGCCACACAGCCCCGCGCCGATGCGCGCCCTGCGGGCCGCACTCTTCGCGGCGGTGGCCGTCGCACTGGGTGCGACGGGGCATTCGTACATGTCCGGTACGGACCTTCCCGCACTGGGCCTTCTGTCCGCATTCGGGCTGACCGGAGGGCTCGCCTGGCTCTCCGCCGGGCGCCGCCGCGGACCCCTCGCCATCGCCGCCGCGCTGCTCGCCGTACAGGCGGCCCTGCACCTCGTCTTCTCCGCCACGGCCGGTGGCCGGCACCGGGCGGGTGCGGGCCCGGTCACGGGCGGGGGTGCCGTCCCGGAGGGCGCGGCCGCGCACGGCGTGCATTCCGTGGAAGGCGTGAGCGGCATGGATGGCATGCAGTCCATGGAGGGCATGAGCGGCACGGCCGGCGTGCATTCCATGGACGGCATGACTGGGATGGACGGCATGACCGCCATGGCGGGCATGGGTGACATGGCCGCCGGCCACGCCCACGACGGGCTCGGCATGATCGCCGCGCACGTCCTCGCCGGGCTGTTCTGCGCGCTCTGGCTGGCCTGGGGCGAGGCCGCCGTCTTCCGGCTCACCGCCGTCCTCGGCGCCGGGGCGCTGCTCGCCGCCCGGCCGCTCTCCCGGGTCCTCGCCCTGCTCCGCGCGCGCGGAGTCCCCGTACCGCAGGCGCCGGCCTTCCGGCCCGCCCGGTACCGGCGGCCGCGCACGTTGCGCGGAGCCGTGCACGTTCACACCGCCGAGCGGCGCGGGCCGCCCGCGCGCGGACGGATCCGTATCACGGCCCCCGGCCGTCCCGCCCGCGCCTGACCGAACGGCGCACCTCCTCGGCGGCGAGACCCGGGGCCGCTCACCCCTGTCTTCGCCAACACCTAGGACACCCATGTCTCTCGACGAGGCCGTGGTCCGCGCAACGGACCCCGACGCGCCCGAAAGCCCCGCACCCGAAGGCCCCGCGGCCGAAAGCCCCGCGCCCGAAGGCCCCGCGGCCGAACACGCGCCGCCCCGCACGCCCGGTACCTGGGCCGCCCTGCGGCCGCTGCTCCTGCGCCTGCACTTCTACGCCGGGGTGCTGATCGCCCCGCTCCTGCTCGTCGCCGCCACCACCGGCCTGCTCTACGCCGGCTCCTGGCAGGCCGAGAAGATCCTCTACGCCGACCAACTGACGGTCGACCGCGTCGGCGCGAGCGCGCAGCCGCTCGCCGCCCAGGTCGCCGCGGCCGAGAACGCCGCCCCCCAGGGCAAGGTCACCGCCGTGTGGCCCGCTCCGGAGGCGGACGCCACCACCCGGGTGATCATGGAGAGCCCGGGACTCGCCGAGGGCGAGACGCTCACCGTGTTCGTCGATCCGTATACGGCCGAGGTCCGCGGGAAGCTCACCACCGTCGGTGACGCGCTGCCGTTGCGGGCCTGGCTGAGCGAGTTCCACTCCAGCCTGCAGCTCGGCGAGTTCGGACGGAACTACAGCGAACTCGCCGCCAGCTGGCTGTGGGTGGTCGCGCTCGGCGGGCTCGCGCTGTGGATCGGCCGCAAGCGGGCCCGTAAGGCCGCGCTCGTCCTGCCCGACCGTACGGCCACCGGCCGCCGCAAGACCCTGTCCTGGCACGGCTCCGCCGGCGTCTGGATCGTGCTCGGCCTCGTCGGCCTCTCCGTGACCGGCCTGACCTGGTCCCGGTACGCCGGCGAGAACATAGGGGAGCTCAAGGACAGCCTCGGCGGGGGCACCCCGGCCGTGGCCGCCAAGCTCCCCGGTGCCCCGGCCGCCGACGCCGGCGGCGAGCACGCCGGGCACGGCGCGGCCGCCGGTGACCAGGCGGCGGCCGTGCCCGCCCCGGTCGATGCCATCGGCATCGACGGAGCGGTGGCGGCGGCCCGGTCCGCCGGGGTCACCGAGTCGCTGCGGATCACCCTGCCCGCCCAGGGCAAGGGCTACGTGGTCAAGGAGCAGGACAAGCAGGTGCCGGTGCACCTGGACGCGGTCGCCGTGGACCCCGCCGACGGCCGGGTCATGGACGAACTCCGCTTCGCCGACCACCCGCTGCTCGCCCAGCTGACCCGCTTCGGCATCGACCTGCACATGGGCCTGACCTTCGGCCTCGCCAACCAGCTGGCCCTGGCCGTGCTGGCGGTCCTGGTGATGTTCATGGTCGTCTGGGGCTACCGCATGTGGTGGCTGCGCCGCCCGACCAAGGAGCGCGGGCTCTCGGCCGGCCGCCCCCAGCCGCGCGGGGCCTGGCGGAAGCTGCCGGTGACGGTGCTGCTGCCGCTGGCCGCGGCGACGGCCGTCGTGGGCTGGTTCGTACCGATGCTGGGCATCAGCCTGCTGGTGTTCCTGGCGGGCGACCTGGCGCTGGGCTTCGCGGCTTCGAGGCGCGCCGCGAAGCTCTAGGCGTCGGCGTCGGCGCCTGCGCCGCCTGGCTGGGCCGGGACCCCTCCCAAGGGGTCCCGGCCCTTCCCGTTCCGTTCCGGTCAGCTCTTCTTCCAGAGCGTGAGCGTGGTGACGTAGTCGGGCATGGAGCTGAGGGACCCGCTGTCCGTTTCCTGCACGACGTCGGTGATGCGCAGCATCGCCAGGTTCCCCTCGCTGGTCACCGTGCACAGCACGGTGCCCTTCGTGAGCTCCTTGCCCTTCTCCAGTTGGGAACCGGGCAGCGTGGAGGCCAGGGGGTTCGTGGCGACGGCGTCGTCGCACTCCTCCGGGGTGGCGCCGGGGCTCTTGCCCATGGCCGTCAGGAAGGTCAGTGCCCTGTCGCCCCACGCCTGGTAGGTGAGTTCCATTCCTTCGTTCTTGCCGATCTTCCCGTTGGGGACGATCTGCGGGGCGTCCAGGTCGACGTGGGTTCCGGTGCTGATGTAGGGCCCGCGCAGCGTCAGGGGCTTGTCCTGGAAGACCACGGTGTACGCGGCCTTCGGGGCGGCGGAGGCGGAGGGCGAGGCCTTCGGCGGGGCGGTGGACGACGCCGTGGCCGGGTCCGGCGATCCGGACGCGGGCGCGGCCGGGGTCTCCTGCCGGGCGGCGGGTGCCTTCGCGTCGTCCTTGGAGCCGTCTCCGTCTCCATCCCGGTCGAGCAGCCAGACCGCGCCGGCTCCCGCGAGGACGGCCGCGACGAGGGAGGCGGCGACGAGCCCGCCGCGGAACCCCTTCGAGCCCGGAGCGGATCCCGGAGCCGTACCCGGCGCGGGCGCGGGCGCCGGGTGGTTCGGCTGCGGCGGCCCCGGGGGCCGGGGCGGCGCGAACGCCGTGTCCGCGGCGTGGAACCCGCCGAAGGCGCCGGACGTCCCGGTCCCGGAACCGGCCGGACCAGCCGAACCGGCCGGACCGAACCCGCCCGCGCGCGCCCCGTCCGCAGCGGCAGCGGCAGCCGCGCCCGCCACCGTCGGCGTCGCCGTCGGCGTCGGCGGATTCTCCGCGGCCCGTACCCGCCGGGCGATCTCCAGCCCGACCGGCTCCGGGAGCCAGCCGTCGAAATCGTTCAGCGGCCGCCCGGCGAACAGTTCGCACATCGCGGCGAGCTCGTCCGTACCGATCCGCTCCGCCGGATCCGCCGTCAGACAGCGCTCGAGCAGCGGCTTCAGCTCGGTCGGGTAGCCGCTCAGGTCCGGGGGCAGCCGGTCGGTGTTGGCTATGCGCACGCCGAGGGCCGTGGCCCCGCCCTCCCCGTAGGGATGCCGGCCGGTGGCCGCCACCGCGGCGATGAGGCCGACCGCGAACAGGTCGCTCGCGGTGGTGACCTCGGCGCCCAGCGCGTGTTCGGGGGACATGTACTGCGGCGTGCCGATGACCCCGCCGGTGCGGGTGAGCTGCGTGCTGTCGGCGGCCCGGGCGATCCCGAAGTCGATGACGTACGGTCCGGCCGCGCCGAGCAGGAGGTTGGCGGGCTTCAGGTCCCGGTGCACGACCCCCGCGGCGTGGATGGAGCCGAGGGCCCGCGCCGTGCAGCCGATCAGCTGGAAGACGGCCTCCAGCGGGAGCGGACCGTAGGCGTTCAGGGCGTCGTGCAGCGAGATTCCCGGTACGAACACCGAGGCGAGCCAGGGCGAG
This sequence comes from Streptomyces sp. NPDC056883, assembly GCF_042788835.1. NCBI lineage: Bacteria > Bacillati > Actinomycetota > Actinomycetes > Kitasatosporales > Streptomycetaceae > Streptomyces > Streptomyces sp. NPDC056883. The sequence goes on from NZ_JBHUBS010000004.1 coordinate 511,167, forward strand.
GAGCCCGTGGTGTCGTGGTCGAGGACCGGTACGAGGTGGTAGCCCTGCACCCGGCGCGCGGCCCGGACCTCCTGCTCGAACCGGCTCCGGAAGTCCGGGTCCTGCCCGAACTCGCGGCGGATCAGCTTCAGTGCGACGGGCTGCCCGCCGCGCGTGTGCGAGAGGTAGACGGTGCCCATGCCGCCCTCGCCGATCCGGGCGATCAGCCGGTAGCCGGCGGTCTCGCGGGGGTCCTGGGGCTCAAGTGGGGCAAGTACGCTGCCGGTTCCGATGGTCACGACGGAAAAGCCTACGTCAGGGACCGGGCCTGATCAGCACGGATGTGCGAAGAAGTCCCCTTTGTGGCGGCCCGAGTTGGACCTGTCCTGACGGGCCCGTACTCCCCCTCGTGAGCACGGGCCGGGCGCTGTTCCGCCGTCCCGGTCAGGGGGCGTACTTGTACCCCACGCGGCGGACGGTCTGGATCGCCCCGCGGTGGGAGGCGCCCAGCTTGCGGCGCAGCCGCGCGACGTGGACGTCGACCGTGCGGCCGTCGCCGACGTGCCCGTAGCCCCAGACGGTGGTCACCAGCTGGTCGCGGCTGTGCACCCGGTGCGGGTGCGCGACCAGGTGGGCCAGCAGCTCGAACTCCAGGTACGTCAGGTCCAGGACCTCGCCGTCCACCTCCGCGGTGCGCTGCGCCGGGTCGATGCGGACCAGGGCGTCACCGGTGACGGCCGCCGGGCCGGGGGCCGGGGCGGCGGGAACGGCCTGGGGGGAGAAGGCGATCGGCGGCTGCTGGTCGGCCGGTACGAGCACCAGGTACCCGACCATCGGCGGCTGGCCGGGGAGGGAGGGCAGGGTGTGCGCGGGGGCGGGCAGCCAGGTGGCGCCCGGCGGCAGGAAGTCCACGACGCGAGCCACCTCGTCGCGGTCCACGGCTCGCAGGCGGTGGCGCGGACTGGGCGGGAAGCTCGGGTAGGTCAGGGGAGAGGTCGCAGCGGAGGCGGCAGAGGCAAAGGAACGGGTGTTCGCCATGAGTGGTCAGCTCTTTCACGCGGAGTAGTCGGCAGGAGACGTACGTAAAGGCGTCGTCTTGTGTCGTACCGCGCAGACCGAAGGCCTGGGGGAGGTCGGTTGGAGGTCCCGGAGGCTTTAGAGGGCCGGCGCGTTCTTCGCGCGGCAACACACCCGGTCGAAATCATGGTCCTGACGGGAAGGCCAGAACGGCTCGAGGTCGCTGCGACCTGTCGAGGTGTGCGAGTAGCTGGCCATGGCCCCATTCAAGCAGATGCGAGGGCGCCGGGGCAGGCCCCGTCTCACTTCGTGGATCGGAATCTCATATTCCGCGATCATGGCGTGAACGGACCATTGCAATCCCGACAAACCGTCACCCACCCAGCGACGGGCCGGTACCACTCCATTCCGGTCGACCCGTATCGCATCGCGAGCGAACCCGTCCCAGGACCCCGCCCACACCGCCGGCCGGGACGGCTGCTCGCCCCGGAGTCCCACCGACAGCGCGGCGCCCGCCCTCCCCGAGGGGGAGGACGGGCCCCGGGGTGGTGTCAGGGGGCGGTCCGGGTCAGACCAGGCCGTCCTTCTCCAGGGCGGTGCAGCAGGTGTCCGTGATGAGGCGGGTCACCACGTACGGGTCCACGTTCGCGTTCGGGCGGCGGTCCTCGATGTAGCCCTTGCCGTCCTTCTCGACCTGCCACGGGATGCGGACCGAGGCGCCGCGGTCCGAGACGCCGTAGCTGTACTCGTTCCACGGGGCGGTCTCGTGCAGGCCCGTCAGGCGCTCGTCGATGCCGGCGCCGTAGTTCTTGACGTGGTCCAGCGGCTTGCTGCCCTCGCCCAGCGACTCGGCCGCGCAGATGATCGCGCGGTAGTCCTCGCGCATCGCCTTCGTGGAGAAGTTGGTGTGCGCGCCCGCGCCGTTCCAGTCGCCCTTGACCGGCTTCGGGTTCAGCGTCGCGGAGACGTTGAAGTCCTCGGCGGTGCGGTAGAGCAGCCAGCGCGCGATCCACAGCTGGTCGGAGACCTCCAGCGGGCCGACCGGGCCGACCTGGAACTCCCACTGGCCGGGCATGACCTCGGCGTTGATGCCGGAGATCGCCAGGCCCGCCGCGAGGCAGTGGTCCAGGTGCTTCTCGACGATGTCGCGGCCGAAGATCTCGTCCGAGCCGACGCCGCAGTAGTAGCCGCCCTGCGCGGCCGGGAAGCCGTTGACCGGGAAGCCGAGCGGGCGGGTGCCGTCGAAGAAGGTGTACTCCTGCTCGATGCCGTAGATCGGCGCCTGAGCGGCGAACTTCTCGGCGATCGGACGCAGCAGCGCGCGGGTGTTCGACTCGTGCGGGGTCATGTCGATGTTCAGGACCTCGCACAGGACGAGGACGTTGTCGCCGCCGCGGATCGGGTCCGGGCAGGTGAACACCGGCTGCAGTACGCGGTCGGAGGCGTGGCCCTCGGCCTGGTTGGTGCTCGAACCGTCGAAGCCCCAGATCGGCAGCGCGTCTCCGTCCGCCATGATCTTGGTCTTGGAGCGCAGCTTCGCCGTCGGCTCGGTTCCGTCGATCCAGATGTACTCAGCCTTGTAGCTCACGGGCCCCATCCTTCGGTGCGTCGCTCCGGCGCAGACTCTGCGGGTGCTGCGCTGCGTCCTGCGGATCGCGTACGGCGGTTCACGTCCCTGTGGCTCGCGTACTGCGACATTCGTTCTGCGGTGTAGACCGCAGAGTGCCCGCTTGCGATTTCTCTTCCGTTGCCCGTGTGTGAACCCCGTGTTACCGAGGTTTGCGCCGCAGGTGGGCGTGGTCGAGAGGGTCGGCGTCGGAACACCCGTCCGGGTGGGGCAGACTGGGCGGGTGAGCATTTCGTACGATTTGACGTCCGCCGGAGATGCCGCCGCAGAGGCCGCTCCCGGGCCCCGCCCCCGGATCGGGCTGCTGGGCACCGGCCCATGGGCCCGCCGCACGCACGCCCCCGCCCTCGCCGCGCACCACGGCTCCGAGTTCGCCGGAGTCTGGGGTCGGCGCCCCGAAGCCGCGGCCGAACTGGCGCGCGAGTACGGGGTGAAGGTGTACGAAGACCCCGACGCGCTGTTCGCCGACTGTGATGCCGTGGCCTTCGCGCTCCCGCCCGACATCCAGGCCCCGCTCGCCGTGCGCGCGGCCGCCGCCGGCTGTCACCTGCTGCTCGACAAGCCCGTCGCCACGACCCCGGCGGACGCCCGCGCGGTCGCCGCGGCCGTGGCCGAGCACCGGGTCGCCTCCGTCGTCTTCCTCACCCTGCGTTTCGCCGAGCCGACCGCGGGCTGGGTCGCGGAGCAGGCGGAACGCACGGGCTGGTTCACCGCCGCCGCGCACTGGCTCGGCGCGGTCTTCCCGCCCGACGGCGAGCCCAGCGCCTACGCGGACTCGCCCTGGCGCAAGGCCAAGGGCGGGCTGTGGGACGTGGGCCCGCACGCCTTGTCCGTACTCATCCCGGTCCTCGGCGACGTCACCGAGGTCAGCGCCACCCGCGGCCCCGCCGACGTGGTCCAGCTGGCCCTGCGGCACACCACGGGCGCGGCCAGCACCGCCGTGCTCAGCCTCAGCTCCCCGCGCGCGGCCGCCGGCGTGGGGCTGGAGCTGCGCGGGACCGAGGGCGTCTTCGGCCTGCCGGAGTGGAGCAACGTCCCGGGCGCCTACGGCCGCGCCCTGGACGCACTCCTCACCTCGGCCCGCACGGGGGTGCCGGACGTACGGGGGGCGGAGTTCGGAGCCCGGCTGACGGAGATCCTGGCGGAGGCGGAGGGCCAGCTGCCGGAGTGAGCCCCCTCGGGGTTCCGCCGCTCGGGCCGGACGGGGTCTTCGTCCGGCCCGTCCGGCCCGTTCCGCCCGTCCGGCCCGTCCGGCCCGTTCGGCCCGAGCGGCTGTCCGGCACGCGGCCTGGCCGTTCTGCTGCCCGCCCCTACTTGATGACCGCGTTGGCCGCGATGATCGCCAGTCCGATCGTGGCGTCGGCGACGCCGATGAGCAGTGCCGAGCCGAGCTTGTAGCCGACCCGGATGGCCACGAAGGCGCCCCAGGCGAACAGCATCGCGGTGTTCACGCCGAGCCCGACGGCCGTGACCCCGTGCGAGTCCCACTCGGTGAGTCCGGCGACGAGCAGGAGCAGGACCGTGGGCAGGGTGGCCGCGATCATGGGCCACTCGTTCCACAGGGCCCGCCCGAGGATCCGCCACCGGTGCCCGGCGGAGCCGGCCTGATGCGTGCTCATGTGGTGCGAGTACCCGTGCGCGAGCCCGGCGGTGGCGGCGGTGACGAGCACCCAGCTGGCGTCGTAGAAGGGGGTGTACTCCCCGCCCTTCTGGTCGAGCGCGGCCAGCAGCCCGGACGCGAGGACGGTCCCGTACACCCCGCCGAACATCCAGTCGGCGCCGCGCCGGGGCGCCGGGAGCGGGGGGATCGGGGACGCGGGGAAGCTCGGAGGCGCGGGCGGCACCGGAGGCGACGGCGGCACCGGAGGCTCGCCGGGCGTGGTGGGCCGCGGGTGCTGCTGCTCGTTCACGATGGATCCTTTGGTGCGGTACGTCCCCTTTGTGCTGGCCCCACCCTACGAGGCGCGAGGTGGGGCCCAGGTGAAGGGCCCTGGCGGGAGCGGGGAGGACGGGGTCTCACTCCGGTGCCGCAGTGGTGGAATACCGTGGATCGCGGGCGACTTGAACCCCGCATGGCAACTCTTGGACTCATCGGAAGCGGCAACATCGGAAGCACCCTCGCGCGGCTCGCCGTGGACGCGGGGCTGGACGTGGTCCTCAGTAATTCCAGGGGGCCGGAGACACTGGACGCTCTGGTCGCCGAGCTCGGCCCGCGGGCCCGGGCCGCCACTCCCGCCGAGGCGGCGGCCGCCGGCGACTGGGTCGTGGCCACCATCCCGCTCGGGAGCTACCGCGAGCTCCCCGCCGACGTACTGGCGGGCAAGGTCGTGCTCGACACGCTCAACTACTACCCCCAGCGGGACGGGGTCTTCCCCGCCCTGGAGGCGGAGGAGACCACCACCAGCGGGCTCGTCCAGGAACACCTGGCAGGGGCTCAGGTCGTCAAGGCGTTCAACAACATCTACTTCAAGCACCTGCTCGCCCTCGCCCGCCCGGCCGGCTCCCCGGACCGCTCGGCCCTGCCGATCGCCGGCGAGGATCCGGCCGCCCGCGCGTCCGCCACCCGTCTCCTCGACCTGCTCGGCTACGACGCGGTCGACGCGGGGGAGCTCGCCGAGAGCTGGCGCTTCCAGCGGGACACGCCCGTGTACGTCCTCCCGTACGCCGAGGACCCGGCCCGTCCGGGGGGCCTCGCCGAGGACCCCGGGACCGTTGCCGACGCCGCGGTCGTCCGCATCGCCCTGGCCAAGGCCGTCCGGCCCACGGGCTCCGCCGGATGAGGATCCTGACGGTCGGAGCCGGCGCCGCGGGCGGCTACTTCGGCGCGCGCCTCGCCCTGGCCGGCCGGGACGTCACCTTCCTGGTGCGCCCCCGGCGGGCCGAGGCCCTGCGGGCGCGCGGGCTGCGGGTGAGCGGCCCGGGGGAGGAGATCGTGCTCGAGCCGAGGCTCGTCACCGCCGACGCGCTGAAGGAGACGTACGATCTCGTCCTGCTGTCCGTGAAGTCCACCTCCCTCGAAGCGGCGGTCCGGGACCTCGCACCGGCGGTCGGACCCGGGACGGCGATCCTGCCCCTGCTCAACGGAATGGCCCACCTCGACCACCTCGCGGACCGGTTCGGGGGCGAGGCGGTGCTCGGCGGCGTGGCCAAGGTGGTCACCACCCTGAACGAGCACGGCGACATCCTCCGCATGGCTCCGCCCACCGTGGTGCTCACCGGCGAACGCGACGGCCGTCCCTCGGCGCGGGTGGACGCCGTGCGCGAGGTGCTGGCCGGGGCGGGGATCGACACCCCCGAAGTGCCCGACATCATCGGCGCCATGTGGCACAAGTGGGTCTTCATCACCACGCTGGCGGCGGTGACCTGCCTGGCGCGGGGAGCCGTCGGCGAGGTCAACGCCGTGCCCGGCGGGACCGAGTTCGGCCTCGCGGTCCTCGCGGAGGCGGCCGCCGTGTCGGCCGCCGCGGGGTACCCGGTGCCCGAGTCCGAACTCGGCTTCACCGCCCGGACGCTGGCCACCCCGGACTCGCCGCTCACCCCGTCGTTGTACCGGGACCTGCTCGCCGGTCACCCGACGGAGGTCGAGCACGTGCTCGGCGACCTGTCCGCCCGGGCCCGCGCCCTCGCCGTCCCCACCCCGCTCCTCGACCTCGCGGCCGTCCAGCTTCGGGTCCACGAGCGGCGGGTGGCGGCGGTCGGGTAGGGCGGCTGGGCAGGGCGGTCTGGGTGGGGTGGCTGGGCAGGGCTGTCGGGCGGGGCGGCCGGGGGTCTGCGCGGCCGGCCACAGGGCCGGTCGAACGGTCCCCTTCGGGGTGGCCTCGGGGTCTGGTCAGGGTGATCACCGATGGGCAACGCGCGCCGGGTGGCGGAGTGTTGGTGTCAGAGCCCACCGAGTCGCCTTCTCCAGGAGCCACCGATGAACGCACGCCCCCGCACCCTCCGCCGGATCGCCGTCACCGGCATCGCCCTGGCGGTCCTCACGGTGGGTGCGGGCGCCCCGGCCGCACTGGCCGCGCCCGGAGGGTCCGCGGGCTCAGCCGCGACCGCGGCCCACGCCGAGCGGGCGGCCACCCAGGACCCCGCCGCGCTGCGGGCCCTGTTGGCCTCCCTGCCCGACGAGGTCTCCACGGGGGCCCTGGTGCGGCTGTCCGGTGCGGGGCTGCGCACGCCGTGGACCGGGACCGGCGGGCCGGTCGCCGCGGACGCGGAGGTCCCGATCGGCAGCGTCACCAAACTGTTCACGAACGCCCTGGTGCTGCGGCTCGTCGCGGAGCACCGGATGGAGATCGACGCGCCGGTGCGCCGCTACCTGCCCGACCTGATACCCGATGCCTATGCCGCGGTGACCGTACGGCAGCTCATGGACCACACCGCCGACCTGCCGATGCTCACCAGCGAGTCCGCGGATCCGCGCACCATGGTGCTCGACACGTTCGCGGCGGACGCGGCCGCCCGACCGGGCCGCACACCCGCGCCGGGCACGGTCCAGCAGTACAACGGGACGAACAGCTTCGTCGCGGGCCTGCTCGTGGAGCGGATATCCGGCCGGAGTTACGGGGAGGAGCTGCAGCGCCGCATCGTGCACCCGCTGGGGCTGCATCGGACCCGGATGTCGACGGACCCGCGGATGGCCAGGTTCTGGGCGGAGGGCGGCCTGGTCTCCACCGCGGCCGACCTGGACCGCTTCATGGCGGCCCTGCTGGGCGGCCGGCTGCTGCCGCCCGCTCAGCAGCGGCACCTGTACGAGGTTCCGGACGTGCCCAACGCCAAGGGGAACACCTGCCTGTCGCCGAGGGCCTGCTTCAGCGCGGCCGGCCTGATGCGCCACGAGACGGCCGGCACCGTGGTCTGGGGCAAGACGGGCTCCGGCCCCGGCTGGTCGACCGGGGTGTTCGCCACCGAGCAGGCCGGCCGGCGCCTCGTCTACGCCCACAACCCGAAGCCCGGCACGTCCAAGGACCAGCAGATCGGACGCGTCGTGGAGTTCGTGAACGCGGGCTTCACGGGCTCCGCGGGCTCCGCGGCCTAGGCCGTGCGGGAGAGGGCTTCGCGGACGGCCTCCTCGGAGCGGGCCACCACCGCCGTGCCGTCCTCGGCCGTGATGATCGGGCGCTGGATCAGCTTCGGGTGGGCCGCCAGGTGGCTGATCCAGGCCCCGCGGGCCTCCTCGGTCTCCTCGCGCGGCAGGTCCCGTACGCCGGTCTCCTTGGCCAGCGGGTCCGAGGTGCGGGTGATGTCCCAGGGCTCCAGGCCCAGCCGGCCCAGGACCTCGCGGATCTCGGCCTCGGAGGGCACGTCCTCCAGGTAGCGGCGGACGGTGTACTCGGCGCCCTCCGCGTCCAGCAGGGTCAGGGCGCTACGGCACTTCGAGCAGGCGGGATTGATCCAGATCTCCATGCCCGAAAGCTTAGCGAGGCGCCGCCTGGCCAGGTCCTTTGTCAGTGGTCGCCGGTAAAATTCAAGGAGAAGGACAGGACGCCAACTTGCCTTTGGGAGGCTGTAGATGGCCACTGCCATGACCCTGCACACCATCGAGCCCGTCAAGAAGAAGCCGCTGCCGGCGGGGCTGCCCCGCGAGTGGTACGAGAGCCACAACCGGCGGCTGAAGGCCATGCGGCTGGCGATATCGCTGCTCGACTCGGGCACGTATGACGCTCAGCGCGCCACCAACCGCAAGATCCGCACGATGGCCGTCCGGACGGGCATCCGCCGGCCGTCGAACGTCACCTGCAAGATGGTCCGCTCCTTCATCCGCGACGCCGGGTAGGCGGGGCAGGGGGAGGCCCCCGAGGCGGGCCGGTGGGCCTCAGCCCGCCTCGGGGGCCGAGCCGGCCGTGAGCGGGGCCGGAGCCTCGATCTGCTGGTTCTGCGATGCATCCGGTTGTGCCGCCGCGTCTTCCCCGGCGAGGCCGAGCACGATCGAGCCGGTGATCAGGGCGACGGCTCCGGCCGCCGCGATGACCGCGGTGATCCGCTGGTTGTGCTTGTACGGTGCGCGCATCGAATGGGCCTCGGTTTCCGTGCTCGAAGGGCTGGAAGACCCGAGCGAAACATGGAAATTGATCCAAATGGCCGAATTTTGCCGTTTGTCGTCGTTTCGTCATGCGATCAGTACGGGGTGGTCACCGCATGCCGGGGCCGCGCTTCTTCCCGCTCTGCGCCGCGTCCCGCGCCCCGTCCCGGTCCGCGGTCAGGGACAGCACCAGCAGAGCCACGTCATCGCGCGGCCCGCCCCCGGTGAAGGACCGCAAGTCCCGCCAGACCGCCGGGGCCAGCCCCGCGGGATCGGTCGCCAGGACGGGCACGCGCGCGGCCAGCGGATAGAAGTTCCCCGCCGTGTCCCGGGCCTCGGTCACCCCGTCCGTATACATCACGAGCCGGTCCCCGGGGGCGAGCCGGAGCTCGGCCGGTTCCACCGGGGTGGGACCGGCCAGGCCCAGGCCCAGCGGAGGCCCCGGGTCCACGTCGACTTCCGAGACCGTGAAACCCCGTAGCAGCAGGGGCGGGGGATGCCCACACGACACGATCCGTACGAGGTCCAGCCCGGGCGGGAACTCCACCAGCACCGCCGTCGCGAAGAGCTCCGCGTGCGCCACCGACTCGGCCGCCGCGTCCGCCAGCAGCCGCCGGTCCAGCCGGGCCGCCACCGTCGTGAGCTCCGCGTCGTCCAGCACCCCCTCCCGGAAGGCGCCGAGCAGCGAGGCCACGGTGCCGACGGCGGCCAGACCGTGGCCCTGGACGTCGCCGACCAGCGCGCGCACGCCGTAGGGCCCGACCCGTACGTCGTACAGGTCGCCGCCGACCAGGGTGCCGTGCTGGGCGGCCCGGTAGAGGCCCGCGCACCCGACCGCGCCGACCCGTTCGGGGACCGGCGGCAGGACCGCGAGCTGCGCCGCCTCCGCGACGGTGCGCACGCTCACCAGCTGGGCGTCGCGGCGTTTTCGGACCCAGGCGACCACCACGCTGAGCAGCCCGATCACCGCGACGGTCGCGAGGTCGGAGCCCCGGGCGTGGGCGATCCCGAGCGAGGGCAGGCCGACGAGGACCAGCACCACCGCGGCGAAGACGGCCGTCCCCGCGGCCCCGTAGGCGAAGGCGGCGACCGGGGGGAGCCCGGCCAGGAAGTAGCCCAGTTCGACGTCGCCGGGGGTGATGCGCTGGACGAGCACCAGCACCACGAGGGCCACCGCGGGCGCGAGGCGTGCCCAGCGCGGCGGCGGCGCCCCGCGCAGCCAGCCCGGCTCCTCGCGTCGGCGTCTCACCCCTCCACCCTGATCCCGGCACCGGGGGCGCGCACGCCGGGTGGCTCCTTCCGGCGGCGCCCGCGACAGTGGTGGCGTGACGGAAGCGGATGGTGCGGTGGCGCAGAGCGCGGCGATCAGTACCCGGCTGAACTGGCTGCGCGCGGGGGTGCTCGGGGCGAACGACGGGATCATCTCCACGGCGGGCCTGGTGGTCGGCGTCGCCGGCGCCACGACCTCGCGGACGGCGATCCTGGCGGCGGGCGTCGCCGGGCTGCTGGCGGGCGCGCTGTCGATGGCGGCGGGGGAGTACGTGTCGGTCAGCTCACAGCGGGACTCGGAGAAGGCGGCGCTGGACCTGGAGCGGCGGGAGCTGGAGGAGTCGCCGGAGGAGGAGCTGGAGGAACTGACGGGGCTGCTGGTGGGCAGGGGGCTGAGCGAGCCGGTGGCGCGGGAGGCCGCGGAGCAACTGACGGAGCGGGACGCCCTGCGGGCGCACGCACGGGTGGAGCTGGGGATCAACCCCGACGAGCTGGCCAACCCCTGGCACGCGGCGTTGGCGAGCCTGGTGGCGTTCACGGTCGGGGCGCTGCTGCCGCTGCTGGCGATCGTCCTGCCGGGGGCGACGCAGCGGGTCCCGGTGACCGTGGTCGCGGTCCTGCTCTCCCTGACCCTGTGCGGGGTGCTCAGCGCGAAGCTGGGCGGGGCGCCTCCCGCCCGGGCGATCCTGCGCAACGTCGCCGGCGGCGCCCTGGCCATGGCGGTGACCTACGCGGTCGGCACCTGGCTGGGCGCGGCCACCTGACCCGGTGGGGCCGGTGGGGCCGGATTCCGGCGGGCGCTGCCAAGATGGGCCCATGCGTATCGCAGTCACCGGTGCCACCGGGCTCATCGGCAGCGCCCTCGGGCGGTCACTGAAGGCCGACGGACACGAGGTCGTCCGCTTCGTGCGGCGCGAGCCCGCCGGGCCCGGTGAGGCGCGGTGGGACCCCGCGCGGGGGTACGTGGACCCAGCCGGACTCGCCGGCTGCGAAGCCGTCGTGCACCTCGCCGGCGCCGGGGTCGGCGACCACCGCTGGACGGCCGCCTACAAGCGGGAGATCCGCGACAGCAGGGTCAAGGGGACGGCCGCCATCGCCTCGGCCGTCGCCGCCATGGACGAGCCGCCCGCGACGCTCGTCTGCGGCACCGCCATCGGGTACTACGGAGACACGGGCGACCGGACGGTCGACGAGGAGGCCCCCGCGGGGGAGGGGTTCCTCTCCGAGGTCTGCATCGCGTGGGAGGCCGCCGCCGCGCCCGCCCGGGAGGCTGGGGTCCGGACCGTGTACGCCCGTACCGGACTGGTCGTCTCCGCCGAGGGCGGGGCCTGGGGGAAGCTGTTCCCGATCTTCAAGGCCGGGATCGGCGGCCGCCTCGGCAGCGGCCGCCAGTACTGGTCGCACATCTCGATGCACGACGAGATCGCCGCCCTGCGCCACATCCTCGACACGCCCGCCCTGACGGGGCCGGTGAACCTGACCGCCCCCGAGCCCCTGACCAACCGCGAGGTCACCGCCGCGATGGGCCGGGTCCTGCACCGCCCGGCGGTGTTCGCCGTGCCCGCGCCGGTCATGCGCGTGGTGCTCGGGGAGTTCTCCCAGGACGTGCTGGGCAGTCAGCGGGTGCGCCCCGCCCGGCTGCTGGACTCCGGGTTCGTCTTCCGGTACCCGGGGATCGAGGAGTCGATCAGGGCCGCACTGGAGGCCTGAAACGACCCGGAGCTCCGGGGGGAGCGCCCCGGCGCACACATCGAGGCGTGGTTACGCCGAATGCGACCGCCGTGCGACCGAAGTTGACCGCATCACCCGTAATGGTCCGACCAACTCGGGTTCCGCTGGACCCCGTTGGGGGAAGGAGGTTCCCCACACAGCCGGGCCGACCTCGGGGAGGGGCACGTGCTCAACAGCGCACACGCACACCATGCGGACGTGGTCATCGTAGGAGCCGGAGTCTCCGGACTCGCGGCAGCGCACCACCTGATCGCGGCCGGGGTCACGGTCATCGTCCTGGAGGGCGCGGCCGATGCCGGCGGCCGGATGGCCACCGAGACCGTGGACGGCTTCCGGCTCGACCGGATCGGCCAGCTCCTCAACACCGCCTACACCGAACCGGCCCGCACCCCGGGCCTGGAAGGCCTGGTCCTCAAGAGCTTCGCGCCAGGCGCCCTCGTCCACAGCGACGGCAGGACGCTGCGCGCCGGCGCCCTCACCCCCGCCCGGGCCCTGACCAGCGGCTCCCTCGACCAGGCCCGGATCGGCGCGGCGCTCGCCCGCCTCGCCGCCCTGCCCGAGGAACGCCTGCTGGCCCGCCCCGAGCGCACCGCGCACGCAGCCCTGAGCTCCAGCCGTCTCGGTACGACGCTGCGCCCGCTCCTCGCCGCGCTCCTGCGCGACCCCGCACTCACCACCTCCAGCCGCGTCGCCGACCTGGCCCTGCGCACCTTCGCGCGCGGCCGCCTCGCCGTACCCGAGGGAGGCGCCGCCACCCTGCCCGGACTGCTCGCCGCCGCGCTGCCGCCCGGCACTGTGCGCACCGGGGTCCGGGTCCGCTCCGTCGCCACCAACCTGGTCACCACCGAGGAACACGGCGACTTCAGCTGCCGCTCCGCGGTCCTGGCCACCGGCGCCCGGGCCGCCGCCGAACTGCTCCCGGGCCTGCGCGTGCCCGCCTTCCACCAGGTGACCGTGATCCACCACGCCACCACCACCCCGCTCCCCTGGGACGGCTCGCTGCTCCTGGACGGAGACCCGGACTGGCCCGTCGCCCACACCGCGGTGATGAGCGCGGTCGACCCGACGCGCGCCCCCGCCGGCCGCAGCCTGGTCACCACCACCGTGCTCGGCCCGCCGCCGCCCACCCGGACGGTCGCCTCGCGGCTGGCCCGGCTCTACGAGACCGCGACCCGGGACTGGGACCTGCTCGCCGTCCACCACACCCGCGAGGCCGTACCCGCCATGCCGCCGGCGCAGGACACCCGGCGCACCGTCAGGGTCCTGGCCGGGCTGTACGTGTGCGGCGACCACCGGGACACCAACACCGTCGAGGGGGCCCTGCGCTCCGCCCGCCGCGCCGCCGCCGCCGTCCTGCGCGACTTCGGCATCCCCGTCCCGACCGCCCCGGAAGCCACCCTCCCGGTGGCAGCCTGAGCCAACCACCCACCGGGTCAAGACCGCCCCGCGGCCAACCACCCACCGGGGCAACACCGCTCTGCGGGCAACCACCCACCGGGGCAACACCGCTCTGCGGGCAACCACCCACCGGGGCAACACCGCTCTGCGGGCAACCACCCACCAGGGCAGCACCGCCCTGCGGGCAATCACCCCCCTCGGGGCGGTTGCCCGCAGGGCAAAATCAGCCCCGCCGGCGTTTGAGGCGCGGGGTCCGGGGCGGAGCCCCGGGAGCGGACCCGCAGGGGCACCACGGCGCGGCCCCCCCCGGGTCCCGGGGGCGCAGCCCCAGCCGACCCGCAGGGTCAGGACAAGGCGGCCACCCGGTCCCGGTACCCCCGCACCGCGGACGCGTCCCGGTACGGCTCCAGCCGCCGCTCGAAGTCCCGTACGTACTCCACCGCCCGCACCGACCGCATCTCCATCGCCTGCTGCGCCGCCTCCGCGCCCAGCGCGCACGCCTGGTCCAGCTCGCCCAGCCCCAGCCGCGCCGTGGCCAGCACCACCCGGCAGAACAGCCGCGACCGCGCGTACGAGGGCGCCCGCAGCTGCAGGGACCGCTCCGCGTGCTGCGCCGAGGCCCGGTACTGCTGCAGGTCCCGGTGGCAGTGCCCGAACTCGTCCGCGAGCTGCGCCTCGTCGTAGTCGCGCGCCCAGTGCGGTACGTCGTCCCCCGGCCGGGCCGCGCCCAGCGCACGCTCGGCCCGCACCAGCGAGGCCGTCGACGCCCTGACCTCCCCGAGCACCGCGTGCCCGCGCGCCTCCGCCGAGTGCAGCAGCGCCTGCACCACCGGCGGCGGCCCGGAGCCCACGCCCTGCTGCGCCACCCGGGCCAGCTGGACCGCCTCCCGGCCGTGGCCGAGGTAGACCGCCTGCCGGCTCATCGTGATCAGCACGTACGCCCCGTACGGCCGGTCCCCGGCGGCCTGGGCCAGGCGCAGCGCCTGGACGAAGTACCGCTGGGCGAGCCCGTGCGCGGCGATGTCGTACGAGGTCCAGCCCGCGAGCCGGGTCAGATCGGCGGCGGCGGAGAACAGCCGGCGCCCGGTGGTCTCCCCGTAGGTGCCGCGCAGCATCGGCTCGGCCTCGTGCTCCAGGTACCGCACCAGGGCCTGGCGGGCATGGCCGCCGCCGTAGGCGTGGTCCAGGGTGCGGAACAGCTCGCCCACCGATCTGAGCGCCGCGATGTCACCACCCGTCACCCGCTGCCCGGGACCGCGGTCGATCTGCCGCTGCCGGGGCACCGAGGCCCGGCCGGACACGGGACGGCCCTGATCGAGGCGGCCCTGATCGAGGCGGCCCTGTTCGGACCGGCCCTGCTCGGGAACGCGCAAGGCGGCCTGCTCCGCGCCCCGGCCGACCCGCTCGTCGGCCCGCCCGATCAGCCAGTCCCGGCTGGGCACCACCAGCCCGGCCGGAGTGAAGGCGATCTTGCGCAGCTCGGCGTGCGAACCGGAGTCCTTGCGCCACAGGCCGCTCGCGATGTCGACGGCCTCCTCGGGGGTGGCCGCGAACTCCAGCCCCGCGTACACCGGGGCGCACGCGTCCAGGCCCAGGTCCTGGGCCGACAGCCGCCGTCCCAGGCGCCGGGTGAACACCTCCGCGATCAGCGCCGGGGTGGTGCCGCGCGGCTGCTGCCCGCGCAGCCAGCGGGTCACGGAGGTCTTGTCGTACCGCAGATCGAGACCGTGCTCCAGACCGAGCTGGTCGACACGGCGGGCGAGCCCGGCGTTGGAGAACCCGGCCTCGGCGATCAGTGCCGAGAGCTGCCGGTTGGGGACACGCTGGGCAGGTCGTTCCGTCATCGGCTCCACGGTCTCCTGACGTGACGGACCGGAGACCCGGCCCTGTGAACGGCGTGAATGTAGCGGCGAACCTCGCCCGTACCGCCCTCTCTGTCCCACATTCATCCGATCGTGTGCAGAACCGGTGGGTCTCTTTACGGACCGACCCCCTCCACCCGCGTACGCTGCGCCCCATGACCCGCCGGCCCACCGGGGAGCCTCACCCCGGCAGCTGCGAGCGCCCCGACGGCGAGGGCAGCCACGCAGAGTCCACGGCTCCGCCGCACGTGCCCGAGCTGGCCGCGCCCGAGCTGACCGAGGCGGAGTGCCGGCGCTGCGGGACCTACATCGCGGGTCTCGACGGGCGCTACGCGTGCGGGGTCTGCGGCTGGGTGAATGACCATTCCGAGGGGCACCGCCGGCTGCCCCGGGCGGACGAGGACCCGGACCGGCCGCCGAAGGGCCGCAGACGGCCGAAACAGCTCCCCGGCCCCCCGGACCTCCCCGACCCCCTGGATTCCCCGGATCCCCCGGATCCCGGGCCTTGCGCCGGGTCCGGGACGGGCGGCTGACGGGGCCCGCGGGGGCCGCCGTACCCTTGGCTGGTGCGATAGGTGCACACAGCAAGTTCGTCGGCAGGTTCAACGAGGAGGCGCCGCGGTGGCTGAGCTTGGGTTTGTCCGCATGGGCTTCGGTCCGGAGGCCGTCGAGTACACGGTGGCCTGGGAAGAGCAGCGCCGGGTGCACGCGGCCCGCTTCGCGGACGAGATCGAGGACACCTGCCTGCTGCTGGAGCACCTGCCGGTCTACACGGCCGGCCGGCGCACCGCCGAGAACGAGCGCCCGCTCGACGGCACGCCCGTCGTGGACGTGGACCGCGGCGGCAAGATCACCTGGCACGGCCCGGGCCAGCTGGTCGGCTACCCGATCATGAAGCTGCCCCGCCCGGTCGACGTGGTCGCCCACGTCCGCCGCCTGGAGGACGCGCTGATCCGCACGGCCGCCGAATTCGGCCTGGAGACCACCCGCGTCGAGGGACGCAGCGGGGTCTGGGTGCTCGGCGACCCGGTGGAGGAGCGCCCGAAGATCGGCGGTCTCTCGCTGGACTTCGACCCGAGGCTGCACGACGAGGAGTTCGACCCCCGGCTGAACGGCCCCGAGTACGCCCCGTCCAACGCCGGCCAGCGCCGTGAGGACCGCAAGCTCGCAGCCATCGGCATCCGGGTCGCCAAGGGCGTCACGATGCACGGCTTCGCGATCAACGTGAACCCCGACAGCACCTGGTTCGACCGGATCATCCCCTGCGGGATCCGGGACGCCGGTGTGACCTCGCTCTCGTACGAACTGGGCCGTGACATCACCATCGCCGAGGTGCTGCCGGTGATCGAACGGCACCTGAAGGACGTACTGGAGCAGGCGGAGCCGCGGCCGCGGGAGATAGAGCCCGCCGCGGGCTGATCCCGGGAGGACGCCGGGGAATGGGTCGGGCCGCCCGCAGGTTGGCCGACGTAAGAGCGTATGAAATTACGGGCGTACCCTGGTGGGCGCCGAAGAATCGAAGTCACAGGGAGCCGGTCGTGTCCGCAGTCGCACCCGACGGACGCAAGATGCTGCGCCTAGAGGTCCGTAACGCCCAGACGCCCATCGAGCGCAAGCCCGAGTGGATCAAGACGCGGGCCAAGATGGGTCCCGAGTACACCAAGATGCAGGCCCTGGTGAAGGGCGAAGGACTGCACACGGTGTGCCAGGAAGCCGGCTGTCCGAACATCTACGAATGCTGGGAGGACCGCGAGGCCACCTTCCTCATCGGTGGCGACCAGTGCACCCGGCGCTGCGACTTCTGCCAGATCGACACGGGCAAGCCCGAGGCGCTGGACCGCGACGAGCCCCGCCGCGTCGGCGAGTCCGTCGTCACGATGGACCTGAACTACGCCACCATCACGGGCGTCGCGCGCGACGACCTGGCGGACGGCGGCGCCTGGCTCTACGCGGAGACCGTGCGCCAGATCCACCAGCAGACGGCGGAGCGCGCGGCCGGCCAGACCAAGGTCGAGCTGCTGGCCCCGGACTTCAACGCGGTCCCGGAGCTGCTCGAAGAGGTCTTCGCCTCCCGCCCCGAGGTCTTCGCCCACAACATCGAGACGGTGCCGCGCATCTTCAAGCGCATCCGCCCCGGTTTCCGGTACGAGCGCTCGCTGGACGTCATCACGCAGGCGCGTGCGTACGGCCTGGTCACCAAGTCCAACCTGATCCTGGGCATGGGCGAGGAGCGCGAGGAGGTCAGCCAGGCGCTGAAGGACCTCCACGAGGCGGGCTGCGAGCTCATCACCATCACCCAGTACCTGCGGCCCTCGCCGCGCCACCACCCCGTCGAGCGCTGGGTGAAGCCGGCCGAGTTCGTGGAGCTGGCGCAGGAGGCCGAGGAGATCGGTTTCTCCGGAGTCATGTCCGGTCCGCTGGTGCGCTCCTCGTACCGCGCCGGCCGCCTCTACCAGCAGGCGATGGAGAAGCGCGCGACGGTCTGAGTGACGCGTGGTGCGGGAGGTATGTGAACTCGCGCACAAAGTCTTACTTACGGGTAACACCGCATCGATGCGGCCCCTAGGCTCTTGCTAGACGAGAGTCCGGTGGGCCGCATCAAGGTTTCATCACTGTTTGACCAGTCGGTCACGCCCTGGTAACACCAGTCAGTGACGATTGTTCGACGCACCGCACACACGCTTGGCCACCCCCGACGTGAGCACCGTGAAAGGGTCGACACCATGCAGGCCGCGCCCGTACGCGCCATCGCCATTCCTTCCTTCACCGACGCCGTCCGCGGCCTGGAGTCGCTGCTCATGAGCGGCGCCCGCCGGAACGCCTGGACGGCCGTCCTCGAAGACCGCCGCAGGGCCCAGGACCGGGTCGAAACCGAGCACGTACTCGAGGCCGCGGCGACCCGGACCGAGAAGGCCACGTAAACTTCGCTGCATGGCGAGGAAGTCAAACGCAGAGACTGCTGCGAACCCCGGGCGACTGAAGCAGATCGCCCTGACGTACAAGATGACGCGCAAGGCCGACCCGAAGGTCGGTCTGATCGTCGCGGGCGTGGGAATCGTCACCTTTGGTGTCTTTCTTGCGATCGGCTTCCTGATCGACCACCCGGTCTACCTGGGCATCCTGGGCTTCCTGGTGGCGTTCCTGGCGATGGCGATCATCTTCGGACGGCGAGCCGAGACGGCCGCCTTCGGACAGATGGAGGGACAGCCGGGCGCGGCCGCGGCCGTACTGGACAACGTGGGCCGGGGCTGGACCACCACCCCTGCCGTCGCGATGAGCAAGCAGCAGGACATCGTCCACCGTGCCGTGGGCAAGGCCGGCGTGGTCCTGATCGCCGAGGGCAACCCGAACCGGGTGAAGCCGATGCTCGCGAACGAGAAGAAGAAGCTGGCCCGGATCATGCCCGACATCCCGGTCCACGACTTCATCGTGGGCAAGGGCGAGGGCGAGGTGCCGCTCAAGAAGGTCCGTACGACCCTGATGAAGCTGCCCCGTGTGCTCTCCGGGCCCCAGATCACCCAGGTCAACGACAAGCTGCGGGCCATGGGCGACTTGCTGAGCAACATGCCGATCCCGAAGGGCCCGATGCCCAAGGGGATGCGCATGCCGCGCGGCGGAAAGATGCGCTGATCCGCTTTTCGTATACGACACAGAAGGGGGGGGGGGGGGGAGGGGGGAGGGGGGGGGGGGTTTTTTTTTTTTTTTTTTTCTTTTTTTCTTTTTTTCCTTTCTCCCTCTCCCCAGGGGCTCGACAAATGGTTGGGCCATC
>NZ_JBHUBS010000004.1:529841-543334 GCF_042788835.1 Streptomyces sp. NPDC056883
GAGGCAGGGGGGGGGGGAGGGGATGGGGGGGGGGGGGGGGGGGGGTTTCGTTTTGGGGAAAAGAGAGGGAGGGGCGCCCGGGTCGGGCCCCCGGGGCCCCCCTTCTCTTTTCGTTCGTTCGGCTGCCGTTCCCGCGTCTCAGATCCTGACCTGCACGGCGCGGCTGAAGCGGTCGTGCAGTCCGCGGCCGTCGCGGTCCCAGACGAGGGCCGGGATCAGCAGGGCGAGCAGTGCGGTGCGGAGCACCACCCGGCCGAATCCGAGCGGCCCGCCATCCTGTGAGATGACCCGGAGGCCCAGAATCCGCTTCCCGGGGGTAAAGCCCACGGTGCCGACCGTCAGGACCACCAGGGTGACGAAGACCGCCAGGGTCCAGTTCCCCGAGCCGTTCCAGTCACGGCCCGTGATCAGGCTGTACGCGATGAGCTGGCAGGCCAGCCAGTCGATGGCCACGGCGCCGAGCCGGCGGCCGAAACGGGCCACCGATCCGGGCCCCTGCTGCGGCAGGCCGAGCTGCTTGCCGGGGTACCCGAAGTCGGCACCCATCCCCTCGGCGGCCTCGCGGGGGCCGGAGAGCCAGGATCCGATTGCTTGCCTCTTGTCCACGCCAACACGGTACCTGTGCCGC
The DNA here is from genome assembly GCF_042788835.1 of Streptomyces sp. NPDC056883. Lineage (NCBI taxonomy): Bacteria > Bacillati > Actinomycetota > Actinomycetes > Kitasatosporales > Streptomycetaceae > Streptomyces > Streptomyces sp. NPDC056883. Next base: position 530,470 of record NZ_JBHUBS010000004.1, read on the forward strand.
TCGACGCCGTTCCGGCGGGACCCTGGTTAACTTGTGCGAAACAAATGGGTCATGCTTGAGAAACCCCGTCTGCTTATGGTCGGGTCAGCGTGCGGCACCGCACTGACGCACCACTAGCTATAAAACCCGCCCCTGCCCCGGGGCCGGGAGTAGGAGGAGTTGGATGTTCAAGAACGCCGACGAAGTGACGCAGTACATCCAGGAGAACGACGTCAAGTTCGTTGACGTCCGCTTCTGCGACCTGCCTGGTGTGATGCAGCACTTCACCATCCCGGGGCGGGCGTTCGACCCGAACGAGGAGCTGGCCTTCGACGGCTCCTCGATCCGCGGCTTCCAGGCGATCCACGAGTCCGACATGGCGCTGCGTGCCGACATCACCACCGCGCGCCTGGACCCGTTCCGCAAGGACAAGACGCTCAACATCAACTTCTTCATCCACGACCCGATCACGGGCGAGGCCTACAGCCGCGACCCGCGCAACGTCGCGAAGAAGGCCGAGGCGTACCTCGCCTCCACCGGCATCGCCGACACCGCGTACTTCGGCCCCGAGGCCGAGTTCTACGTGTTCGACAGCGTGCGCTTCGCGACCACCGCGAACGAGAGCTTCTACCACATCGACTCCGAGGCCGGTGCCTGGAACACGGGCTCCGAGGAGAACAACCGTGGTTACAAGGTCCGCTACAAGGGTGGTTACTTCCCCGTAGCCCCGGTCGACCACTTCGCCGACCTGCGCGCCGAGATCTCCCTCGAGCTGGACGCCCAGGGCCTCCAGGTCGAGCGTCAGCACCACGAGGTCGGCACCGGTGGCCAGGCCGAGATCAACTACAAGTTCAACACGCTGCTCGCCGCGGCCGACGACCTGATGCTCTTCAAGTACATCGTGAAGAACGTCGCGTGGAAGAACGGCAAGACCGCGACCTTCATGCCGAAGCCGATCTTCGGCGACAACGGCTCGGGCATGCACGTGCACCAGTCGCTGTGGGCGAACGGCGACCCGCTGTTCTACGACGAGGCCGGCTACGCGGGCCTGTCGGACACCGCCCGCTACTACATCGGCGGCATCCTCAAGCACGCCCCGTCGCTGCTCGCCTTCACCAACCCGACGGTGAACTCGTACCACCGCCTGGTCCCGGGCTTCGAGGCGCCGGTCAACATGGTGTACTCGCAGCGCAACCGCTCCGCCGCGATGCGCATCCCGATCACCGGCTCGAACCCGAAGGCCAAGCGCGTCGAGTTCCGCGCCCCGGACCCGTCCTCGAACCCGTACCTCGCCTTCGCGGCGCTGCTGCTCGCGGGCCTCGACGGTGTGAAGAACAAGATCGAGCCGATGGAGCCGATCGACAAGGACCTCTACGAGCTCTCCCCGGACGAGCACGCGAGCGTCCCGCAGGTCCCGACCAGCCTCGAGGACGTCCTCAAGGCCCTCGAGGAGGACCACGAGTACCTCCTGGCCGGCGGTGTCTTCACCCCCGACCTGATCGAGACCTGGATCGACTACAAGCGCACCCACGAGATCGCCCCGATCGCGCAGCGCCCGCACCCGCACGAGTTCGAGCTCTACTTCGACCTCTAAGCCGTGCCGCGGTCGTGCTGACGCACTGATCGAACGAAGCCCCGCCCCCTTCTCCGAGAGGGGGGCGGGGCTTCTGCGTTGCGGCGGCGCGGCACTAGCTTCGGGGGATGGACGAATCCTGGAAGACCATCGGGGCCCTCGGGGCGCGGTTCGACGAGTACGACAGGGAGCGGGGGGTGGGGCGTGAGGAGAGCCTGACGCTGCAGATCCTGAAGATCGGGGAGGAGTTCGGGGAGGCCGCGCAGGCCGTCATCGGGGCCAAGGGGACCAATCCGCGGAAGGGCAACTCGCACACCTGGGGCGACGTGGAGGCGGAGGTGGCCGACGTCATCGTCACGGCGATGGTCGCGCTGGCCCGGATGCGGCCCGATGCCCCCGCCTTCTTCGCGGAGCACCTGCGGGAGAAGTCCGCCCGGTTCCTCTGACCGCAGCCGGCTCAGCGCGTCAGCGGCATCGCGCCCGTGAGGTCGCGCAGGCAGCGGATCGCGAGTTCTGCGGGAGAGCCGGGCCCGGAGGGCGGGGCGTCCGTGGCCGACCACAGTTCCAGGGCGATGCGGATCGCGTCCGTGGCCGCCGCGGCGAGGAGGCGTACGGCGAGGGGTTCGGCGTCCGGGCCGGCGAGCCGGGCCACGACCGGGACCAGGCGCTCCTCGGAGTCCTGGTTGACCCGGTACCAGACGGCCCGCAGCGCCTCGTCGCTCGCGGCGGCGCGCAGCAGGCCGCGGGTGACCTCCAGGCCCTCTTCGAGGGCCTGCGGGCCCGTGAGGGACCGGGTGACGGCGCGCTCCAGGGCCTCCGTGAGCGGGGTGCCGGGGTCCTCCTCGGCGAGCAGCGCGCGCCAGGCGTCGCCGCCGCCCGCGAGCAGGGGGGCGACGGCCTCCTGCTTGTTGCGGAAGTAGCGGTAGAACGTGCGCAGCGCGACGCCCGCCCGGTGGGCGATGTCCTCGGCGGTGGTGCCGTCGGGGCCGTGCTCGGCGAAGAGTTCGCAGGCGGCGCGGGCGATGTCGAGCTGGGTGGCCGCCTTGCGGCGCTCGTTCAGCGACTGGGCTCCGGGGCCGGCCTGGGGAGAGTACGGACGAGGGGATCTCACCGGGGAAGGATACCTCGGGCCCGTGGGCTAAATGCATGTTTTGACAGGGTGGCAAAACGTGTCATCGCGGGAGTACGCTCCTCTCCATGAACCGTTACGAAGGACGTCGCGTCCTCATCACCGGCGGCGGCTCCGGCATCGGCCAGGCCACCGTCCACCGCATCCTGTCCGAGGGTGGCCGCGTCCACACCGTGGACGTCAACGAGGCCGGCCTCAAGGCCACCGCCGACCAGGCGGCCGCCGACGGGCACGCGGACCGCCTCACCACCGCGGTCCTCGACATATCCGACGAGGCCGCGGTCAAGGCGGGCATCGCCGCCGCCGTCGACGCCCTCACCGGGATCGACGTACTGGTCAACGCCGCGGGCATCCTGCGTTCCTCGCACACCCATGCGACCACGCTCGAGTTCTGGAACAAGATCATCTCGGTGAACCTGACCGGTACGTTCCTGGTCATCCGGGAGTCGCTCCCGGCGCTGCTGGCGGGCGACCAGCCGGTCGTCGTCAACTTCAGCTCCACCTCGGCGTCCTTCGCCCACCCCTACATGTCCGCCTACGCGGCCAGCAAGGGCGGCATCCAGTCCATGACCCACGCCCTCGCCGCCGAGTACAGCAAGCAGGGCCTGCGCTTCGTCGCCGTCGCGCCCGGCTCCATCGAGAGCGGCATGACCACCGGCACCGGCCCCGGCCTGCCCGAGGACACCGACTGGAGCCTGTTCGCCAAGCTCGCCCCGGCCCTCGGCCAGGGCTTCGCCGGCCCGCAGACGGTCGCCGGCGTCGTCGCCATGCTGGGCTCCGAGGACGGCGCCTTCATCACCGGTACGGAGATCCGCATCGACGGCGGCACGCACTACTGACCGAGACGAAGGGGCGTCAGCCCCTGAAGCGGTCCCACAGCCGGGGGAAGCGCTCCGCGAGCACGGCTTCGTTCTCGAAGTCCAGCGCGGCGCCCTCCGGCTCTGCCGCCTGCAGCGGGATCCCCAGATCCGGCGCGACCGCCCCGGTCAGCTGCTCGTACGCCTCGTCCGCCGCGTACCCCAGCTCCTCGCCGTCCCCGTCGATGTCCTCGTCGAACTCGTCGAGGAGCTCCGCCAGCTGGTCGGGATCGTGCACCCCGCCCTCGAAGACCTCCCGGCCCTGGCCGATCAGCCAGCACCGGAAGTAGTCGAACGCGTCGTCGCTCGCCCCGTCGAGCAGCACCCACGCCGCGCCCCACAGGTCCCACGTGTACGCCCGGTTGTACCGCGACTCGAAGTGCCGGGCGAAGTCCAGGACGGAGTCCGGGTCGAGCTGCGCCAGCCGCTCCACGAGCAGCTCGGCGTGTTCCTCGGGGTCGCCCTCGGCGGCCTCGCGGGTACGGTCGACCATCTCCCAGAACTCCGTCTCGTCCATCACCGCTCAAGCATCACGGGTCCACCCCCTCGCCGCCACCGCGCATACGGCCAAAGGCCGGTCGTGGCCCCCCGACCGGCCCCATACTCGGATCCGGACCGCGGGCTTCGAGTCGGGGAGGACCGGATGCGGGGGGAAGTACTGGAAGGCCGGTACCGGCTCGAGGACCGCCTCGGCGGCGGGGGCATGGGCGAGGTGTGGAGCGCCTGGGACGAGCGGATGCGGCGCTGGGTCGCCGCCAAACTGGTCTCCGCCACCCCGATGCTGTCCGGCATGGACGCCGAGGAGATCGAGAGCCGCTTCCTCGCCGAGGTCCGCTCGGCCGGCAACCTCCCCCACCGGCACACCGTGACCGTCCACGACTGCGGGGAGGCCGAGATCGGCGGTCGCCGCATCCTCTACATGGTCATGGAACGCCTGGACGGCCGCACCCTCCACGAGGCCTTCCGGGAATCGGGCCGCGTCCCCTGGTACGTGCTCGTCGACTGGGCCGGGCAGGTGGCCGCCGCACTGGCCGCCGCACACGAGCGGGGCGTGATCCACCGGGACATCAAACCGTCCAACGTGATCCTCACCGCCGACGGGGTCATCAAGGTCCTCGACTTCGGCATCGCCAAGTTCCTGGGCGAGACCCTCTACCGCGCGGGACGCACGGTCACCGGTGCCACCCTGGGCACCCCCGAGTACATGTCCCCCGAGCAGGCCCGAGGCGAGCCCGACATCGACCAGCGCAGCGACCTCTACTCCCTGGGCTGCCTCATGTACCACGGCTTGGCGGGGGAGCCCCCGTTCCGGGCCGACAGCCAGCTGGCCGTCCTGCACCGGCAGATCTCCGACACCCCCGCCGCGCTCGCCCCGCGGGTGCGCGGTCTGCCCGAGGAGCTGGACGTCCTGATCGCCGGGCTCCTGAGCAAGTCCCCCGCGGACCGGCCCGAGAACGCCGCCAAGGTGCTCCGCGAACTCCGGCTCATCCCGGGCATCGCGGGCAAGCAGCACTTCAGCTGGTCCGAGGAGGGCCGGCAGGCCGTGGCGCTGATGGACGAGGCCCGCGTCGTGGCCGCCGCGGTGCGCCGGGAGGCGGTCGGAAAGGCGGAGGGGCTGCTCAAGGAGGCGGAGGCCAGGGCCGCCGAACTGCGACGCCGGGCGGCGGCACTGCTCGACGAGGCCCGGGCCGAGGCGGGCGAGATCCGCGCGGGGCTCGCCGCGGTCGAGGACCGCCGCCGCAGGGCGGCGGACCACCTCGCGCGCCTCGGGGAGCTGCTCGCCGACGACCGGGCGGTCTCCTTCCGGGAGCACGGCTCCGGGACGCGGCCCGCAACGCCGTGAGGCGGCCCACCCCCACAGGGGCGGACCGCCTCACGGTCGGATCGCTCGTGACGCCTTACAGGCCGTAGCGCTCCCGGGCCTCCTTGATGGAGGACGCCGGGACCTCGCCGCGGCGGGCGAGCTGGGCCAGCGCGGCCACCACGATCGACTGGGCGTCGACACCGAAGTGGCGGCGGGCGCCCTCGCGGGTGTCGGAGAGGCCGAAGCCGTCCGTGCCCAGCGAGGTGTAGTCCTGCTCGACCCACTGGCTGATCTGGTCCGGGACCTGACGCATCCAGTCGGAGACGGCGAGCACCGGGCTGGTGACGCCCTCCAGGGCACGGGTGACGAACGGGGTGCGCAGCTCTCCTCGCAGGAGGGCCTCGTCGCACTCCAGCGCGTCGCGGCGCAGCTCGCCCCAGGAGGTGGCGGACCAGACGTCGGCGGCCACGTTCCAGTCGGCGGCGAGCAGCTTCTGCGCGTCGAGGGCCCAGTGGATGGCCGTACCGGAGGCCATCAGCTGGATCGCCGGGGCGTCGGCGGCCGGGGCCGCCTCCGCCAGGTCCGCCGCCGTGTTGAAGCGGTAGAGACCCTTGAGGATGCCCTCTTCCACGCCCTCGGGCATGGCCGGCTGCGGCTTCGGCTCGTTGTAGACCGTCAGGTAGTAGAAGACGTCTTCCGGCTTCTCGCCGTACATCCGGCGCAGACCGTCCTTGACGATCACCGCGATCTCGTACGCGAAGGCCGGGTCGTAGTTGAGCGACGCCGGGTTCGTGGACGCGATCAGGTGCGAGTGGCCGTCCGCGTGCTGCAGGCCCTCACCCGTCAGGGTGGTGCGGCCGGCGGTGGCGCCGACGATGAAGCCCTTGCCGAGCTGGTCGGCGAGCTGCCACATCTGGTCGGCGGTGCGCTGCCAGCCGAACATCGAGTAGAAGATGTAGAACGGGATCATCGGCTCGCCGTGCGTCGCGTACGACGTGCAGGCGGCGATGAAGTCGGCCATGGCGCCGGCCTCGGTGATCCCCTCGTTGAGGATCTGGCCGTCCTTGGCTTCCTTGTAGTACATCAGCTGGTCGCGGTCGACCGGCTCGTACGTCTGGCCCAGCGGCGAGTAGATGCCGGCCGACGGGAAGAGGGACTCCATACCGAAGGTACGGGCCTCGTCCGGGACGATCGGAACCCAGCGCTTGCCGGTCTCCTTGTCCCGCATCAGGTCCTTGACGAGCCGGACGAAGGCCATGGTGGTGGCCATCTCCTGCTTGCCGGAGCCCTTGAGCAGCGGGGCGAAGGAACGGTCCGCCGGAGCCGGCAGGGCCACGTGCTTGACCTTGCGGGCCGGGGCCGGGCCGCCGAGCGCCGCGCGGCGCTCGTTCAGGTACTGGACCTCGGGGCTGTTCGCGCCCGGGTGGCCGTACGGGACCTGGCCGTCGGCGAAGGCGCTGTCCGGGATCGGGAGGCCAAGGAGGTCACGCATGTCCTTGAACTCGTCGATCGTCAGCTTCTTCATCTGGTGGTTCGCGTTCTTCGACTCGAACCCGGCGCCCAGCGTGTAGCCCTTGACGGTCTGCGCGAGGATGACCGTCGGAGCACCCTTGTGCTCCAGTGCGGCCTTGTACGCGGCGTAGACCTTGCGGGGCTCGTGGCCGCCGCGGGAGGTGTGGAAGCACTCGGCGATCTTCGCGTCGGAGAGCACACCGGCCAGCTGCACGAGCTCGGCGTTGGCGCCGAAGAAGTGCTGGCGGATGTAGGCCACGTCGCGGGTCGCGTACGTCTGGAACTGCGCGTCGGGTACCTCGCGCAGGCGGCGTACCAGGGCGCCCGTGGTGTCGAGCTGGAACAGCTCGTCCCAGGCGGAGCCCCACAGCGACTTGATGACGTTCCAGCCGGCGCCGCGGAACTGGGCTTCCAGCTCCTGCACCACGCGGAAGTTGGCGCGGACCGGACCGTCGAGGCGCTGCAGGTTGCAGTTGATGACGAAGGTCAGGTTGTCGAGCTGCTCGCGGGAGGCCAGGGCCAGGGCGGCGGTCGACTCGGGCTCGTCCATCTCGCCGTCGCCCAGGAAGGCCCAGACGTGCGAGTTGGCGGTGTCCTTGATGCTCCGGTTCTGCAGGTAGCGGTTGAAGCGCGCCTGGTAGATCGCGGAGAGCGGGCCGAGGCCCATGGAGACCGTCGGGAACTCCCACAGCCACGGCAGGCGCCGCGGGTGGGGGTAGGACGGGAGGCCGTTGCCGCCGGCCTCCTGGCGGAAGTTGTCGAGCTGCTGCTCGGAGACCCGGCCGTCGAGGAAGGCGCGGGCGTAGATGCCGGGGGAGGCGTGGCCCTGGATGTAGAGCTGGTCGCCCGATCCGTCGGCCTCCTTCCCGCGGAAGAAGTGCTGGAAGCCGGTCTCGTACAGCCACGCGGCGGAGGCGAAGGTGGCGATGTGGCCGCCGACGCCGTACTTGGAGCCGCGGGTCACCATGGCGGCCGCGTTCCAGCGGTTCCAGGCGGTGATCTTGGCTTCCATCGCCTCGTCACCGGGGAACTCCGGCTCCGCGGCGGTGGGGATGGTGTTGACGTAGTCCGTCTCAAGGAGCTTCGGCAGCGCGAGACCGGCGGCCTCGGCGTGCTGAAGGGTACGACGGAGCAGGTATTCGGCGCGGCGCGTACCGGCGGCCTTGGCGACTGCGTCGAGGGAGGCCGCCCATTCGGCGGTCTCCTCGGTGTCGCGGTCCGGGAGCTGGTCGAGCTCGCTCGGAAGCTTTCCTACGGGGTCGGACATCGGTGTGCGCCGCCTTCCGGACAAAGGAGAGGTGGTGAAGAAATCCCTGACGGGCAGGACAGGGTCGTTGGACCCGGGTGGGGTCCGCGTTGACTGTAAAGCGCTGATCGATGATCGATCAAATAAAAGTGACGAATAAATGTCACTACGACGAAAGTCGGCACCCGGTGCCATGAAGTCAGGCACGCGGTGCCGGTGGATCCGCCGGTGTGATCAGTACAGGCCGTAGCGGTAGCGGCCCCCTGGAGGGCCGCTCAAAACCGCAGGTCAGGCAGTGTTTCACCGGGTAACGTGAGCGGCCCGCCAGGAGGGCGCGACAGGATGGATCAAGGGAAAATCAGGCGCGCGGGGCGCAGCCCAGGACGTGCCGCTTCACGAGCAGCCCGATGTCCGGATCCTGGGCACGGAAGGCCGCGACGAGGGCTTCGTGCTCCTCCGCGTAGGACTTCTGGACGGTTCCCAGCCACCGGATGGACAGGGCCGTGAAGACCTCGATGCCCAGGGACTCCCAGGTGTGCAGCAGCACGCTGTTCCCGGCGGCCCGCACCATCTCCCGGTGGAAGCCCACGGTGTGCCGCACCTGGGCCGTGCCGTCCGCGCTGCGGTCGGCCTCCCACAGGGCCGCCACGTGCGGTTCCAGGGCCGAGCAGTCGGCCGCCAGCCGGGGCGCGGCCAGCTCGGCCGCGATCTGCTCCAGGCCCGCCCGGACCGGATAGATCTCCTCCAGGTCCGCCGCCGACAGGTTCCGTACGCGCACGCCCTTGTTCGGCGCCGACTCGATCAGCCGCAGCGTCTCCAGCTCGCGCAGGGCCTCGCGCACGGGCGTCTGGCTGACCTCCAGCTCCACGGCGATCCGGCGCTCCACGATCCGCTCACCGGGCTTCCAGCGCCCGCTGACGATCCCCTCCACGATGTGCTCGCGGATCTGCTCGCGCAGCGAGTGCACGACGGGTGGGGTGATCATCGGGGCTTCATCTCCTGAGGGTGTGCAGGGGCATGCGGGGCCTTGATGCGTAGACAATACGGCGGAGCCGCTCGTCGCGATGCGTTCCTGGTCAGGGGCGCAGCGTGAGGCTGGTTACAGCGGCCGGCCGGAGGGGCTCAGGGTACGACGACGGCGCCCCCGCCCGGGAGGTGAATCCCGGGCGGGGGCGCCGTGCGCGACAGTCGTGAACCGCTGCCGCAGAGAGCCTTACAGGCCGAGCTCGACCTCGAACTCGCCGGCCTCGAGGATCGCCTTGACGGCCGAGAGGTACCGGGCCGCGTCCGCGCCGTCCACCAGGCGGTGGTCGTAGGACAGGGTCAGGTACGTCATGTCGCGGATGCCGATGTTCGTGCCCTCGGCGGTCTCGATGACCACCGGGCGCTTGACCGTCGCGCCGATGCCCAGGATGGCGACCTGGTTCGGGGGCACGATGACCGTGTCGAACAGCGCACCGCGCGAGCCGGTGTTGCTGATGGTGAAGGTCGCGCCCGACAGCTCGTCCGGCGTGATCTTGTTGCCGCGGACCTTGGAGGCCAGGTCGGCGGTGGCCTTGGAGATGCCGGCCAGGTTGAGGTCGCCCGCACCCTTGATGACCGGGGTCATCAGGCCCTTCTCGGAGTCCACGGCGATGCCGATGTTCTCCGAGTCGAAGTAGGTGATGGTGCCCTCGTCCTCGTTGATCCGGGCGTTGACGACCGCGTGGGCCTTCAGCGCCTGGGCCGCGGCCTTGACGAAGAACGGCATCGGGGACAGCTTGACGCCCTCGCGGGCGAGGAAGCCGGCCTTGGCCTTCTCGCGCAGCTTCATGATCTTGGTGATGTCCACCTCGACCACGGAGCTGAGCTGCGCCTGCGAGTGCAGGGCCTTCATCATGTTGTCGCCGATGACCTTGCGCATGCGGGTCATCTTGACGGTCTGACCGCGGAGCTCCGAGACGGCAGCGACCGCGGCCTTGGCGGCGGGAGCGGCAGCAGCCGGGGCCGGGGCGGCAGCGGCGGCCTTGGCGGCCTCGGCGGCGGCCAGGACGTCCTGCTTGCGGATGCGGCCACCGACACCGGTGCCCGAGACCGCGGACAGGTCGACGCCGGACTCCGTGGCGAGCTTGCGCACCAGCGGGGTCACGTAGGCACCCTCGTCACCGGCGGAAACCGGGGCGGCGGGGGCGACCGGAGCGACCGGAGCCGGAGCGGCGACCGGAGCCGGAGCGGCCACGGGAGCCGGAGCGGCAACCGGGGCGGCGACGGGCGCCGGGGCGGCCGCGACCGGAGCCGGGGCAGCCACGGGAGCCGGAGCGGCGACCGGAGCCGGAGCGGCGGCGGCCGGAGCGGCCGCGGGAGCCGCGCCCGCCGCGCCGATGACGGCCAGACGTGCGCCGACCTCGGCGTTCTCGTCCTCGGCGACCAGGATCTCCAGCAGGACGCCGGCGACCGGGGCGGGGATCTCGGTGTCGACCTTGTCGGTCGAGACCTCGAGCAGCGGCTCGTCGGCCTCGACCGACTCGCCGACCTGCTTCAGCCAGCGGGTGACGGTGCCCTCGGTGACGGACTCGCCCAGGGCGGGGAGCACGACATCGGTACCGGCGGCGGCCGGAGCGGCAGCGGCCGGAGCGGCAGCGGCCGGAGCGGCCGGGGCCTCGGCGACCGGGGCGGGGGCCGCGGGGGCCTCCACGACCGGAGCCGGAGCGGCCGGGGCCTCGGCGGCCGGAGCGGCGACCGGGGCCGGCGCGCCCGAACCGTCGTCGATGACGGCCAGCTCGGCGCCGACCTCGACGGTCTCGTCCTCGGCGACCTTGATGGAGGCCAGGATGCCCGACACGGGGGACGGGATCTCGGTGTCGACCTTGTCGGTCGAGACCTCGAGCAGCGGCTCGTCGGCCTCGACGCGCTCGCCCTCGGCCTTCAGCCAACGGGTGACAGTGCCCTCAGTGACGCTCTCACCGAGCGCCGGAAGGGTTACGGAAACCGACATGGTTTCAGTTGCTCCTAACGAATGTGCGGAAGTGGTCGTCGCGCCCAGTGACGATTAGTCGTGTGCGTGCAGCGGCTTGCCGGCGAGTGCCAGGTGAGCCTCGCCCATCGCCTCGTTCTGCGTCGGGTGCGCGTGGATGAGCTGCGCGACCTCGGCCGGCAGGGCTTCCCAGTTGTAGATCAGCTGGGCCTCGCCGACCTGCTCGCCCATCCGGTCACCGACCATGTGGACGCCGACCACGGCACCGTCCTTGACCTGGACGAGCTTGATCTCGCCCGCGGTCTTCAGGATCTTGCTCTTGCCGTTGCCCGCCAGGTTGTACTTGAGGGCCACGACCTTGTCCGCGCCGTAGATCTCCTTGGCCTTGGCCTCGGTGATGCCGACGGAGGCGACCTCGGGGTGGCAGTACGTGACGCGCGGGACGCCGTCGTAGTCGATCGGGACGGCCTTGAGGCCGGCCAGACGCTCCGCGACCAGGATGCCCTCGGCGAAGCCGACGTGCGCGAGCTGCAGGGTCGGGGCGAGGTCACCGACGGCCGAGATGGTCGGCACGTTGGTCTGCATGTACTCGTCGACCACGACGTAGCCGCGGTCCATCGCGACGCCCTGCTCCTCGTAGCCCAGGCCCTGGGAGACGGGGCCGCGGCCGATCGCGACCAGCAGCACCTCCGCCTCGAAGGTCTTGCCGTCGGCCAGGGTGACCCGCACACCGTTCTCGGTGTACTCGGCCTTGTCGAAGAAGGTGCCGAGGTTGAACTTGATGCCCCGCTTGCGGAACGCGCGCTCCAGCAGCTTGGAGCTGTTCTCGTCCTCGACCGGCACGAGGTGCTTGAGGCCTTCGACGATGGTGACGTCGGTGCCGAAGGACTTCCACGCCGAGGCGAACTCGACGCCGATGACGCCGCCGCCCAGGACGATGGCGGACTCGGGCACGCGGTCCAGGACCAGCGCGTGGTCCGAGGAGATGATGCGGTTGCCGTCGATGACCAGGCCCGGCAGCGAGCGCGGCACGGAGCCGGTCGCCAGGAGCACGTGGCGGCCCTGGATGCGCTGGCCGTTCACGTCGACGGACGTCGGCGAGGAGAGGCGGCCCTCACCCTCGATGTAGGTCAGCTTGCGGGAGGCGACCAGACCCTGCAGACCCTTGTACAGGCCCGCGATGATGTCGTCCTTGTACTTGTGCACACCCGCGATGTCGATGCCCTCGAAGGTGGCCTTGACACCGAACTGGGCGGCCTCGCGAGCCTGGTCCGCGATCTCGCCCGCGTGCAGCAGAGCCTTCGTGGGGATGCAGCCGTTGTGCAGGCAGGTGCCGCCGAGCTTGTTCTTCTCGATCAGGGCAACGTCCAGACCCAGCTGGGATGCGCGCAGTGCCGCGGCGTAACCGCCACTGCCGCCGCCGAGGATCACTAGGTCGAAAACGGTGCTGGCGTCGTTCGCCACGTCACGTCCTCCATGCATGTGCGCCGAGCACCGGTCCTCTGTGACCGGGCGGCGGCTGGTATACGGCCGCTTTTTCTTCGGCCCTGTGGTGGGGGCCCTGTCCTGCCGAGAACCCATCTTCGCATTTGTCGGCGGAACGCGGGACGCCGGGCCTGCCCTGGGGCAGGTCGTTCTGCCCGAACCGGGGGTTACCGCAGCGTAGAAACCTACGGATTTCGTTGGCAGCGAACAGGCCCAGGGAGGGGGGGGAAAAAATGGGGAAGGGAGGGGGGGGGGGGGGGGAGGGGAGGGGGGAGGGGGGACAGGGGGGAAAGGGGGGGGGGGTTGGGGAGGGGGGACAAGGGTTAG
>NZ_JBHUBS010000004.1:543344-601374 GCF_042788835.1 Streptomyces sp. NPDC056883
CTTGCTGGGGGGCGTTTTTTTCCCCAAAACTGGGGGGCAACCAAAGAGAAAAAACAGAGGGGTTTTGGGGAAAAAAAACATCCCCCGCCCGGAAAAAAAAACCCCCCCCCCCCCCGGGGCCTGCGTGGAGCCGGGCCGTCAGGCGTCAGCCCAGGTCGCCCGTGGCCGTGCGCTCGGCCAGTCGGACCAGGGTCCGGACGGCGGAGCCGGTGCCGCCCTTGGGGGTGTAGCCGTACGGGGCGCCCTCGTGGAAGGCGGGGCCCGCGATGTCGAGGTGGGCCCAGGTGATGCCCTCGCCGACGAACTCCTGGAGGAAGAGGCCGGCCACCAGGCCGCCGCCCATGCGGACACCCATGTTGGCGATGTCGGCGGTGGGGGAGTCCATGGACTTGCGCAGGTCCTCGGGGAGCGGCATCGGCCAGGAGGCCTCGCCGACCTCCTCGGCGATCTCGTGGATCGAGGTGCGGAAGGCGTCGTCGTTGGCCATGATGCCGAAGGTGCGGTCACCCAGGGCCATCACCATGGCGCCGGTCAGGGTCGCCACGTCGACGATCGCGTCCGGGTTCTCCTCGGAGGCCTTGGTCAGCGCGTCGCCCAGGACCAGACGGCCCTCGGCGTCCGTGTTGAGCACCTCGACCGTCTTGCCGCTGTACATGCGCAGCACGTCGCCGGGCTTGGTGGCCGAGCCGGACGGCATGTTCTCGGCGAGCGCGAGCCAGCCGGTGACGTTGACCTGGAGGCCGAGCTTGGCGGCCGCGACGACGGAGGCGAAGACGGCGGCGGCGCCGGCCATGTCGCACTTCATCGTCTCGTTGTGGCCGGCCGGCTTCAGGGAGATGCCGCCGGAGTCGTAGGTGATGCCCTTGCCGACGAAGGCGAGGGTCTTCTCCGCCTTGGCGTGGGTGTAGGAGAGCTTCACCAGGCGCGGCGGGTTCTCGGAGCCCTTGCCGACGCCCATGATGCCGCCGTAGCCACCCTTGATCAGGGCCTTCTCGTCCAGGACCTGGACCTTGATGCCGTTCTCCTTCGCGGTCGCACCGGCGACTGCGGCGAAGGCCTCGGGGGTGAGGTCGTTCGGCGGGGTGTTGACGAGGTCACGGGCGATGTTGATCTCGGTCGCGACGATCGTGGCGCGCTCGGCCGCGGCCTTGTGCTCCTTGTCGCGCGGCTTGGCGCCGAGCAGGGCGATCTCGGCGAGAGGCTGCTTCGGGCCGCCGTTCTTGGAGCCGGCGGCCTTCTTCTCGCCGCCCTGGTACGCGGTGAAGGCGTACGCGCCCAGCAGCGCGCCCTCGGCCACGGCCGTCACGGCGGAGGCGTCGTCCAGGGGGAGCGCGAAGGCGGCCTTCTTGGTGCCGTGCAGGGCACGGGCGGCGGCGCCGGCGGCGCGGCGCAGCGCCTCCTCGTCGTAGGACTCGTCCGTGTCGGGAAGGGAGCCCAGCCCGACCGCCAGCACGACCGGGACCTTGAGGCCGTCCGGGGCCGGCAGCTTGGTGGTCTCGCCTTCGGCGCCCGAGGCACCGAGCGCGTCGAGCACGGCGGCGAGCTTGCCGTCGTACGCCTTGTCCACGGCCTCGGCGCCCGCGGCGACGACGGGGCCCTTGGGGCCCTTCGCCACGCCGACGACGAGGACGTCGGCGCGCAGCGTCGCCGGTCCGGCAGTGCTGAGAGTCAGAGCAGTCACGGTGGTGAATTCTCGCTTCCGTTTTGGTGGTGTGGGCCGAGTGGGTGGACGGCCGTCCGTAGCGATCGTATTCGGGCCCGATGGCCGCCGGAAACGAGCCTACGCGCACGTACTGGTCCGCACGTCACTCGAAGGTTTGGCAAGTTGTTCGATCTAGAGGTCGTCAGGTTCACCCATCTGTGGACTCTGTTCCACGTTTGCCTCTTAGACCTGACGAGGTCCGAAACACTCGGACCACTCTCGCAAGGGGACGCGGGGTCCCTTTGCATCATTTCCACAGAAGCCTCCCCGGTCTGGCCCCATGCCACAGGCCGAAGTCGAGGATCTGCGGGGGGAAAGGCCGAAATGGTCCACAAGAACCGGATGAACAGGCTCGCCGCCGTCTGCCTCGCGGCCGCCATAGCATCCGTCGCAGTACCCGGAGCAGCCGCTCAGGCCGCGGTGACTCCGAGGATCGACCTGCGGGTGCTCGTCGTCGACGACGGCGGGAGCTCGGTCGAGGCGATCACGGCGGAGCTCCGCGACACGGGGGTTCCGTACACCCGCATCGACCTGGGCAGCGGGAGCCGCCCGGTCGTCAACGCGGCGTTCCTCGCCGACACGGTCGACGGCCGGCCGCGCGCCAAGTTCCAGAGCGTGGTGCTGCCGAACGAGGATCCGTTCGGAGCGGGTTCGGCCGAGATGGCCGCCCTCGCCGCGTACGAGACGGCGTACGGGATCCGCCAGGTCGACGCGTACACCTGGGCGCACCCGGGCGTCGGCCTGGAGTACACCGACAACGGCGGCTACAGCGGGACCCTCGACGGCACCAAGGCCGCCGTCACCGCCGCCGGCAAGGCGGGCCCCTTCGCCTACCTCGGGGGGCAGGTGGACTTCGAGGACAACTCGCCGCTGATCCCCGAGAGCTACGGGTTCATGGCCAAGCCGCGGACCGGCTACACCAGCTACCTCGACGCCCCGGTCGGCTCCGGACGGGCTTCGCTCGTCGGCGAGTACGCCCACGACGGACGCAGCGAGCTGGTCGTCACCTTCGGCTACAACCAGTACCAGCAGCAGTTCCGGCTGCTGGCCCGGGGCATCGTCGAGTGGATGACCCAGGGCGTCCACCTCGGCCAGGAGCGCAACTACTTCGCGGTCCACGTCGACGACGTCTTCGCGCCGGACGCCCGCTGGAACAAAGACCTGAACTGCACCCCCGGCGA
The DNA here is from genome assembly GCF_042788835.1 of Streptomyces sp. NPDC056883. Taxonomy (NCBI): domain Bacteria; kingdom Bacillati; phylum Actinomycetota; class Actinomycetes; order Kitasatosporales; family Streptomycetaceae; genus Streptomyces; species Streptomyces sp. NPDC056883. The sequence continues at coordinate 546,228 of NZ_JBHUBS010000004.1, forward strand.
CTACGCCTGCGCCGGCGGCGAGGGCCAGGAATCGACGATCCGGATGACGGCCGCCGACGCCGTGTACGCGGCGCAGTGGCAGACCTCCAAGAACTTCAAGCTCGACATGCTCTTCAACGGCGGCGCCGGCGAGGAGTGGAAGGCGGAGAACGGAGGCGTCGACGCCCTGACCGCCCAACTGGTCGCCGACCGGGCGAAGTACCGGTGGATGAACCACACCTACACCCACCCGTTCCTCGGCTGCACCCAGGACACCACCACCATCCCGTGGACCTGTACGAAGAACAGCGCCGGCGCGATCAACTACATGAGCCGCGCCGAGATCTCGGCCCAGATCCGCGACAACAACAACTGGGCCGCCGCCAAGGGCATCACCACCGACCGCACCGAACTGGTCACCGGTGAGCACTCCGGCCTCAAGACCCTCCCGCAGCAGCCCCAGGACAACCCCAACCTGGCCGGCGCGCTCGCCGACAACGGCGTGAAGTGGGCGGGCAGCGACAACTCCCGCGAGCCCGTGCAGCGGCCCGTGGGCGCCGCACTGACCGTCCCCCGGTACCCGATGAACGTGTACTACAACACGGGCACCAACGCCGAGATGGCCGACGAGTACAACTGGATCTACACCAGCCGCGCCCACGGCGGAAGCGGCATCTGCGAGGACAACCCCGGCACCTCCACCTGCCTGCCGGCCCCGCTCGACGCCGGCACGGGCTACCTGGACTACATCGTCCCGGCCGAGGCCAGGACCGCCATGCGGCACGTCCTGAACAACGACCCGCGCCCGCACTACGTCCACCAGTCCAACCTCGCCGAGGACCGCACCCTCTACCCGGTGCTCAACCAGGTCCTCGACACCTACCGCACCCTCTACGCGCCCTCCGCGCCGATCGTGAACCAGAGCATGAAGGACACCGGCGTCGAGCTCCAGCGCCGCGCGGCCTGGAACGCGGCGGTCGCCGCCAACCAGGTCACCGCCTACCGCATCGGCAAGGTCGTCACCGTCAAGGCGCCCTCCGGAGTCGTGGCCCCGGTCACGGCGCCCACCGGCACCAAGAAGCAGCTCCTTCTGGGCACCGCGGACTTCGGCACCGCCTACGCCGGCTCCCGCTCCGCCTGGACGGCTCCCGAGCTGCTCCAGAGCGCCGTCACGCTGAACATGCCCTGACGCTCCACCTGCCCTGACCAGCCGGGCACGCACGTACAAGACAGCCACGCGTACCACCTAGCGCCGGCGCTCCGCGAACCACGGGCGCCGGCCCCTTTTCCGTCCTTGGGGGGACACACCGCATGAGCCATGGGCGCCATGTCACCATGCTCACCGAAGGCACCTACCCGCACGTCCACGGGGGCGTCAGCACATGGTGCGACCAACTGGTCCGCGGCATGCCGGAGGTCGACTTCAACGTCATAGCCCTGACCGGCTCCGGACGCGAGCCGGTCACCTGGGAACTGCCGCGCAACGTCTACCGCCACACCAGCGTTCCCCTCTGGGGCGCCCCGCCGGCCCGCAGACTCCGTTCCGGCCTGCGGGGCAAGACCAAACGCGGTTTCGCCGAGACCTACGAGACCTTCCTGCTCTCCCTGCTCGACCCCGAGCGCGGCGGATTCTCCGAATCCCTGCGCGAACTGGCCCTGCTGGCCCGCTCCGGGCGGCTCGCCGCGGCCCTGCGCTCCGAATCGGTCCTGCGCCTGCTGATGACCGTCTGGACCCGCCCCGGCCTGGTCACCGCCGCCGCCGAGCCCACCATCCACGACGCGCTCACCGCCACCGACCTGCTGGAACACGCACTGCGCCCGCTGTCCGTGCGGATCCCGCCCGACAGCGTCGCGCACGCCGTCAGCAGCGGACTGGCCACCCTCCCCGCGCTCGCCGCCAAGTACCTCGACCAGGTGCCCTTCCTCCTCACCGAGCACGGCATCTACCTCCGCGAGCGCTACCTCGGCTACCGCAGCGCCGAACAGCGCTGGCCCGTCAAGGCCCTCATGCTCGGCTTCTACCGCGAGCTCAACACCGAGGGCTACCGGCAGGCCGACCTGATCACCCCGTGCAACCAGTACAACCGCCGCTGGGAGGAGCGCGGGGGAGCCGACGCCGAGCGGATCCGCACCGTCTACAACGGCGTCGACCCGCACGCCTTCCCCGAGGCCGGCCCCGAACCCGAGGTCCCCACCCTCAGCTGGTGCGGCCGCATCGACCCCATCAAGGACCTCGAAACCCTCGTCCGGGCCTACGCCTTCATGCGCGAGGAGCTCCCCGCCCTGCGACTGCGCCTCTTCGGCCCGGTCCCGGCGGGCTGCGAGGACTACAAGCTCAAGCTGGAGAAGCTCGCCGCCGAACTGGGCGTGAGCGACGGGATCACCTACGAGGGCCGCATCGACGACGTGGCCCGGGCCTACGGAGCCGGCTCCGTCGTGATGCTCTCCTCCATCAGCGAGGGCTTCCCCTTCTCCATCATCGAGGCCATGTCCTGCGGCCGCACCACCGTCTCCACCGACGTGGGCGGGGTCCGCGAAGCCGTCGGCGACACCGGGCTCGTCGTCCCGCCGCGCGAGCCCGAGACCATGGCCCGCGCCACCCTCGCCCTGCTCCGCGACGACGAACGCCGCGCGGAACTGGGCCGGATGTCCCGCAAGCGGGTGGTGGAGAAGTTCACGCTCCACCAGTCCGTGGACGGCTTCCGCCACATCTACCGCGAGCTCGCCGGCCAGCCCGTCCTGCCCGTCCACGTGGGCGACGAATGGACCCAGCGCCTCGCCGACCCCTGGTACAAGGAACTCGCCGCCGACGGGAGCCTGTGGTGAGCGGATCCCTCTGGCTCAAGCCGCCCGGCCCGGACGGAACCTGGGTGGCCGTCGGCCACGCCGCGGCCGCCGGGCGCGGTACGGCGCCCGCCGCCGACGCGGCCGACGCCCTGCCCGGCATCCCCCGGCCGCGCCGCGAAGGACGCGACGGACCGGCCGCCGACCCGATGGACGAACTCGCCGAGCGCCTCGACGCGTTCATCGCCGCGGCCGTCCACCCCGACGAGATCGCCGCCGTCCTGGAATCCGACGGCATGACCGACGAGCACATCCGCCTCGCCTACGGGCGCCAGGACTCCTTCGGCCTCGCCGAGGAGCTCTACGCCCGGGTGCCGCGCTCCTTCCCGGAGCCCGACCGGGTCCCCGACCCCTGGAAGGTGCCCCTCACCGCCTGCCTCCTGCGCGGGGTGATCTTCGCCCTGCCCGGGCTCGCCTACCTGCTGGGCGCACCCCTGCTGGAGGGCCCCAAGGACCGGCTGGGGCTGCCCGCCGGGACGCTCACCCTGCTCGCCGGAGCGCTCATCGGCTGGGTCTGGGACCAGACCCTGTCCCACCGGGCGTACTCCTGGCTCGGCCTCGGCGACCGGGCTGCCGCCGGGCGGACCCTGCTCGCCGGAGCCCCCGCGGGGGCCCTCCTGGGTACCGCCGCCGCCCTGGCGGTACCCGGCGGGCCCCCCTTCTCCTACGCCTTCGCCGCCGGCCAGGCCCTCTACGTCGGGGCCGCCACCGTGCTGCTCGTCCTCGGGCGGGAGCGGCTGCTGCTGGCCGCGCTCGCCCCGATGGCCGCCGGGGCCCTGCTCACGCTCCTCGTGGAACTGCCCGTCCCGGTGCGGGTGTTCCTGCTGACGGCCTCCCTCCTGGCCGCCTGCGCCCTGGCCGTACGGGAACTGCCGCTGGCCGACGGCGTACGGGCCCTCGTGCTCCGCGCCCGCGGCTGGACGGAGCGCCGGCCGGGCGAACGGGGTCCGGTGCGCTGGCAGATGCTGCGCGGCGCCGAGGAGGAGTACGGACCGCGCGGACCCCGGCTCGGGGACTCCGTCCCGTACGGGGTGTTCGGCCTGGGCACCGGGCTGCTCGTGCTCTACGCCGCCCTGGGCGAGGTGCTCGCCGGGGGCCCCGCCGAGGCGGTCGCGGCCCCCTCGGCCGTGGCGCTCACCCTCAGCATGGGACCCGCCGAATGGCTGCTCCACCGGTTCCGCAGCGGCAGCCTCGCCGGGCTGCGCGCGGCCCGCTCGCCCCGCCGGTTCCGGCTGCGGATGCTCTCCACCCTGGCCCGGTGCCTCGCCGTCTACCTGGCCGTGCTGCTGGCCCTCGGCCTCACCGGAACCCTGCTCTGGCCCGGCGCGCCCGGTCTGACCGGGGTCCGGGTCGCCACCCTGCTGCTGCTCGGCGCCGTGATGTGGACCGGGCTGCTCCTGCAGTCCTTCGGGGCGGTCCGGCCCGCCGCGGTGGTCTGCGCCTCCGCCGCCGTCGCGCAGAGCCTGGCCCTGCTCCTGGGCCTCGGGCAGCCGCGCGCCGTGCAACTGGCCGTCGCCGGAGCCGCGGCGCTCGCGCTGGGCACCCTGGTCTGCCTGCTCCTCGGCCGGGCCACGGCCCACCGCTGACTCCGGCCCCTCACCACCGATGCACGTGAACCCGTACGAGAAGAAGGACCTCATGCTCCTGGTGCCCCTCTACGAGCACCCCGCCGACCGCCCCGAGTACTGGGAGCGGCTCATCCGCTCCGCGGGCCGGCTGCACTCCGTGGTGCTCAACCCCGCCAGCGGGCCCGGCGAGGCCCCCGACGAGCGGTTCGCCGCCGTCGCGGAACGGCTGCGCGGGGCCGGGGTGCCCGTCCTGGGGTACGCCGACACCGACTACGGGCGGCGCCCGCACGCCGCCGTGGTCCAGGACCTGCTGCGCCACCGCGACTGGTACGGCACCGACGGGACCTTCCTGGACCAGGCCGCGGCCGGCCCGGAGTTCCTGCCGCACTACCGGCGGCTCGTCGTCGCGGCGCGGGCCGCCGGGGCCCGTACCGTCGTCCTCAACCACGGAGTGCACCCCCACCCCGGCTACGCCGAACTCGCCGACCTGCTCGTCACCTTCGAGGGACCCTGGGACGCCTACCGGGACGCGGCCGCCGTCCCCCCGTGGACCGCCGACCACCCCGCCCACCGGTTCTGCCACCTCGTCTACGCCGTCCCGCCGGGCGCCCCGGCCGCCGAACTCGCCGAACGGCTGGCGGCCCAGCGGGGGGCGGGGGTGCACTGCGCGGTCCCGGGGACCGGCGCGCACCCGTGGGGGACCCTGCCGTACGCCCTGGAGGCCGCCGGATGAGACGTACGAGACCTACGCCGACCCGTCAGCCGGCCCGGCGGCCCGCCCGCCGGTCCGCCCGCCGCCTGCTGGCCCTCGGGGCCGTCGCCGTCCTGCTGCTCGCGGCCTGCACCTCGGCCCCGGACGACGACGAGGAGCAGCCGGAGGACCTCTCGCCCGCTCCGGCGCCCGGGGAGCGCTGGCAGCCGGCGCCCGGGGTGAGCTGGCAGTGGCAGATCACCGGGAAGCTCGACACCTCGGTGAAGGCGGCGGTCTACGACATCGACGGGTTCACCACCACCAAGGAGCAGGTCGCCGAACTGAAGGCGGCCGGCCGACGGACCATCTGCTACCTCTCCACCGGCGCCTGGGAGGACTTCCGGCCGGACGCCGGGGCCTTCCCGCCGTCGATGCGCGGCGAGGGCAACGGCTGGGAGGGCGAGCGCTGGCTGGACATCCGGCGGCTCAAGGAACTGGAACCGCTGATCGCCAAGCGGTTCGACATGTGCCGGGACAAGGGATTCGACGCCGTGGAGCCGGACAACATGGACGCCTACCGCAACAAGTCCGGCTTCCCGCTCACCGCCGGCGACCAGCTGAACTACAACCGGCTGATCGTGCGGCTCGCCCACGACCGGGGGCTGTCGGTCGGTCTGAAGAACGACCTGGACCAGATCCCTGAACTGGTGGGGGACTTCGACTTCGCGGTCAACGAGCAGTGTGCCCAGTACGACGAGTGCGCACGGCTGACCCCGTTCATCGTGGCGGGCAAGGCCGTCTTCCACGTGGAGTACGAGCTCCCGGCGAGCCGGTTCTGCGCCGCCTCGCGCGCACTGAAGCTCAGCTCGCTGGAGAAGAAGTACGAGCTCGGCGCCTGGCGGAAGGCCTGCTGACCCGGAGGCCTCTCAGCCCACCGGAAGGATGGCGTGCACCCGGTAGCCGCCCCCGAAGCGGGGCCCGGCGAAGCAGGAGCCGCCCAGGGCCACGGCCCGCTCGCGCATGCCGAGCAGGCCGTGCCCGCCGCCGGGGTCGCGGGGCTCCGGCGCGGGCTCCGGCGCGGGGTCGGGCGAGGATCCGCCGTCGTCCAGCACGGTCACCTCCACCGAGCCGCCCACCCGCACCACACTGACCTCGGCACCGGCCCCCGGACCCGCGTGCTTGCGGACGTTGGTCAGCGCCTCCTGGATCACCCGGTAGGCCGCCAGGTCCACGGCGGCCGGCAGCGGAACCGCGGCTGCCGGGCCCAGCTGGACCATCACCTTCACCGGGAGCCCGGCGTGCCGGAAGGTGTCCACCAGGTCGTCGAGTACGGCCAGGCCGGGCGCCGGTTCGGTCGGCGCCTCCGGGTCGCCGGACTGGCGCAGCAGCCCGACGGTCGCCCGCAGCTCGTTCAGGGCCGACCGGCTGGCGTCCCGTACGTGCGCCAGGGCCTCCTTGGCCTGGTCCGGACGCTTGTCCATGACGTGCGCGGCCACCCCCGCCTGCACGTTGACCAGGGCGATGTGATGGGCCACCACGTCGTGCAGGTCCCGGGCGATCCGCAGCCGCTCCTCGGCGACCCGGCGCCGGGCCTCCTCCTCGCGGGTCCGCTCGGCGCGCTCGGCCCGCTCCTGGATGGCGTCGATGAACGCCCGCCGGCTGCGCACCGCGTCCCCCGCGGCCGCGGCCATGCCGGTCCAGGCGAAGATGCCGAGGTTCTCCTGCGCGTACCAGGGCAGGGGTCCGGAGAGCATGGCCACGCCCGTCAGCCCGGCCATGGTGAGCAGGCCGAGCTTCCAGGTGGTGGGCCGGTCGGTGCGGGAGGCCACGGTGTACAGGGCGATCACCGTGCACATGGCGACGGGTGCCCGCGGCTCCCCGGTGGTCAGTTCCAGCAGCGAGAGCCCGATGGCGACCGCCAGCACCAGGCGCGGCCGTCGGCGCCGCAGCACCAGGGCGCCCGCACCGAGCACCATGAGGACGAGCGAGAACGGCTCCGGGGTACGGGTCCCGAAGGTCGGCCCGTGCTCCCCGTGCGGGTCGGCGAAGGATCCGACGACCATCGCGACGAGCGCCCCGAGCGCCAGTACGGCGTCGGTGGCCAGCGGATGGTCCCGCATCCACTGCCGTGTGGGGGCGAGCGGCCCGAGGTGTGTCGTCACCCCGATACGGTACGGCCCCGCGCGGGTTCTCAGACCCGGGGCGGCGGAACGGGAGGCGTCCCGGGCGGGGCCGGGGGCGCGGCCGCGGCCGGGGGCCGCCCCAGCGGGGCGCGGGAGCGCTCGGGTCCCCACTTGGCGCGGACCAGGCAGATCAGCATCACCGAGGCGATGGCGGCCAGGTGTTCCTTGCCCGCCAGGTTGTCCTTGAAGAGCAGCTCGCCGATCATCACCAGGATCACGAGGGAGCCGGTCAGGTAGGCCCGGTAGCGCCAGCAGACGTAGACGGCGAGTCCGACCACCGCCGCCGAGGGCCCCGTGTCGTTGACGATCTTGTCCGACACGGGCAGGCCGAAGGGGTGGTCCGGACCGAGCGAGAGCCCGATCCGCGCGTACGTGGTCCCGGCCAGGGTGGCCACGTAGCCGATGACCAGCGTGCGCCACCAGCCGATGCAGATCTCCGAGATCCCGAAGACGAGGAGGATCTGCGCGAGCGCACCCCACACCGGCAGGTCCAGCGCCGGGACGAACAGCGACAACGGGGTCCGCAGCAGGGCCAGCCAGAGCGGGTCGACGGCCTTGACCGACCCGAGGTCCTGCACCGGCTGGAAGCCCCATGACGTCTGCTGCACGATCTGGAAGACGGCGGTCAGGCAGACCGCGCCGAGGGTCATCGGGATCGCCCGCCACGTGTCGCGGACGAGCGCGTCCCGGACCGTCCGGTACAGGGGCCCCCACTCGCGGCGGGCGAACCGCCGCAGTGAGGCAGTGGTCAACGCTTGCTCTCCAGATGTCTGCGGTGCATCCACTTCGGCAGCCCGGGTGCTTCCAGGAAGCCCTCGGCCCGGCCCGCGGCGATCCCGATCCGCAGCAGGTCCGAACTCTTCTCGAAGAGCATGAACCGCGGTTCCCAGATCGGCCGGTATTTGGCGTTGGCCCGGTAGAGGGACTCGATCTGCCACCAGCGCGAGAAGAAGCTCAGCAGCGAGCGCCACAGACGCAGCACCGGACCGGCGCCGAGCTTCGACCCGCGCTCGAAGACGGAACGGAACATCGCGAAGTTCAGCGAGACCTGTGTGACCCCGATCTCCTTTGACCGCTCCAGGAGTTCGATGACCATGAACTCCATCAGACCGTTCTCGGAATCCCGGTCACGGCGCATCAGGTCCAGCGACAGGCCCTTGGGTCCCCAGGGGACGAAGGACAGCACGGCGCGCAGCTCGCCCTCGCCGTCGAAGCACTCCAGCATCACGCACTGGCCGTCGTCGGGATCGCCCAGCCGGCCCAGTGCCATGGAGAAGCCGCGCTCGGTCGCGCCGTCGCGCCAGTCGTCGGCGCGCAGCAGGAGCACGTCCATCTCCTCGGCCGGGATGTCGGCGTGCCGGCGGATGCGGACGGTGTAACCGGCGCGCTTGACGCGGTTGTACGCCTGGCGGACGGTGCGCATGGCGCGGCCCTCCAGGGTGAACTCGTCGGTCTCGACGATGGCCTCGTCGCCCAGCTCCAGTGCGTCCAGTCCGTGCCGGGCGTAGATCTGCCCGGCCTCCTCGCTCGCGCCCATCACGGCGGGCACCCAGCCGTGCTCGCGGGCTTCGGCCAGCCAGGGGTCGATGGCGCCGGGCCACGCCTCGGGGTCGCCGATCGGGTCGCCGGAGGCCAGCGAGACCCCGCCGACGACGCGGTAGGTGACCGCGGCCTTGCCGGTGGGGGACCAGATGACGGACTTCTCGCGGCGCAGCGCGAAGTAGCCCAGCGAGTCGCGGTCGCCGTGCCGGGCGAGCAGCAGGCGCAGCTTCTCCTCGTCCTCCTCGGTGATCGGGTCCACGGCGCGGCGCGAGCGGAAGGCCGCGAACAGCACGGCGAGCAGCAGCAGCGTCGACATCACGTTGATCGCCACGTCCACCCAGCTCGGGGTGGTGATGGCGTTGTACGCCTTGTCGTCCGGTGCCAGGGTGACCAGCCGCATCACGCCGTACCGCCAGCGGGCCAGGAACGTGGCGTCCGCGGCGTCCGGGTCGGTGTTGGTCGCGCCGACGAGCAGGGCGGCGACCAGCGAGGTCACCAGCAGGCCGACGGAGGCGACCAGGCTGGCCAGCAGCGGGTTGGAGCGGTCGCCCTTGGCGTAGAACTCCCGGCGGCCCAGCAGCAGGGCGCCGACGAAGAGCGCGGTCAGCCCGAAGGCCACCCAGTTCTGCGGGTGGACGCGGAACTCCGGGTAGCAGAACTCGTACGAGCCCCCCGAGCACGGGGTGAAGGAGGCGACGGCGGCCATCGCGAAGGCCGCCAGCAGCAGCCCGCTGAGCACGAGGTTCAGGATCCAGGCCGCGCGCTTGCGGCGGCCCATGGTGACGGTGAGCAGCAGTGAGAACGCCGCGGAGGCGAAGCCGGCCGTGAGCAGGTACGGAGTGTAGAAATCGGCGGTGCTGTGCCGGCGCAGGTCCTGGCCGAGCGAGAACCACACCGCGCTGAGCAGGTTGACGAAGGTGACGGCGCGCAAGTACCACACCGCGAAGGTGGCGCTGCGCCGCGAACGGACGCTTCCGCGGCCGGTGCTCCGGGTGGCCCCCTGGCCGGCCGGTGTGGCTCCTTGAGCGTTCCCCTGGGTGTTCCCCGGGGCGTTCGCCGGGGTGTTGGCCTGGGCGTTCCCCCGCCCGCCCCCCGGATTGTTTCTGCCGTTCGGATCCCCACCGGTTCGGTCGGTCTTCCGATCGGTCTCTGCGCTGGTCAAACGGACCTCTCCCATAAAAAGCGATGATATGGGGCATCGCGGTCCGTGCTGGGGTCCCGAGGGCCGCGGCCTGGTCAGGACCGTGGGCCCCGGTGACTCATTCGGTCGGCTCGGCCGCTCGTTCGGGGAGTTCCGCCGCGAGTGCGGCGGCCGCCTGGACGAGGGGCAGAGCCAGCAGCGCCCCGGTTCCTTCTCCCACAGTGACGCCGTGGTCGAGCACGGGGTTGAGTGCCATCCGGTCCAGTGCCTTCGCCTGGCCGGGCTCCCCGCTGGCCTGTCCGGCCAGCCACCAGTCCGGGGCCCGGAAAGCGGCCCGCTGGGCCACCAGCCCGCAGGCCGCCGAGACCACCCCGTCGAGGATCACGGGGGTGCGGCGCACCGCGCACTGGAGCAGGAAGCCGGTGATCGCCGCGACGTCGGCGCCGCCGACGGTGGCGAGCAGCGCGACCTGATCCCCGAGGACGGGCCGGGCGCGTCGCAGCGCGTCGCGGATCGCCGCGCACTTGCGCATCCAGGTCAGATCGTCGATCGGCATGCCGCCGCGGCCGGTGACCACGGAGGCGTCGGTGCCGCACAGGGCGGCGACGAGGGTCGCGGCGACGGTGGTCCCGCCGACGCTCAGGTCGCCGAGGACGACCAGGTCGGTCCCGGAGTCGGCTTCCTCGTCGGCGATCTGGATGCCGAGGAGCAGCGCGGCCCGGGCCTCCTCGACCGTCAGTGCGTCCTCGACGTCGATGCGCCCGCTGCCGCGCCGGACGCGGTGCTTGGTGATCTCCTGGGGCAGCAGGTCGGGATCGCAGTCCAGGCCGGCATCGACGATCCGTACGGAGGCGCCGAGCCGCTCGGCCAGGATCGCCACCGGGCTCCGGCCGTCCAGGACGGCCCGCACCAGCTCGTGGGCGCCGCCGGCGGGACGTGCGGAGACCCCCTCGGAGGCCACCCCGTGGTCGGCGGCGAACAGCACGACGCGCGGCCGCTCGATCGGCTTGACCGGCACCCGTCCCTGGGCGGCGGCGAGCCACTCGGCCAGTTCGTCGAGCCGCCCCAGCGCCCCGACCGGCACGGCCAGCCGTTCACGGCGTTCCTCGGCGTCACGCCGGACGCCCCCGTCGGGGCGCTCGATCAGATCGGAGAAGTCGTCGAGATTCAGCGTGGTCATTTGCCAGAGGGTACAGCGGAGCCCTGCGGGGCTTGAACGGTCCTCACGCCCCGCGGCGCACGGCTATTGCTTCAGGGTCAGTGCCTGCCCCGCCACCACCAGGAGGACGTGCTCGCACTCCCCGGCGACCCCCGCGTTCAGCCGCCCCAGCTCGTCGCGGAACCGCCGCCCGGACGCCGTCGCGGGAACGACCCCGGAGCCGACCTCGTTACTGACCAGCACCACCTGCCGACGGGTGGACCGGACCGCCGCCACCAGGTCACCGACGCGCGCGGCCAGCTCTTTGCTTCCCCCCTCCGCCCACACGGAGTCGTCCCACGCACCGGCCCGGTCCATGGCGTCCGTGAGCCACAGCGCCAGGCAGTCGATGAGCAGCGCCGGCCCCTCCTGCGCCAGCAGCGGCACCAGATCGCAGGTCTCCACCGTCCGCCAGGACGCGGCCCTGCGCTCGCGGTGGAGCCCGATCCGCGCGGCCCAGTCCGGGTCGCCCTCGCGCGTACCGCCCGTGGCCACGTAGACGACCTCCGGGTAGCCGGTCAGCCGCCGCTCGGCCTCGTACGACTTGCCCGACCGGGCGCCGCCCAGGACCAGGGTCCGCCGCGGCACCTCGGGCGCCGGCCGGTACTCCCCGGCCGCCACCGTGGTCCCGTCCGGCACCGTCCGCGCGCCCGCGGCGGCGCACCGGCGCTCCAGTTCCGCGCCCGGCGGGGTGTCGTGGTCCAGGTGGACGGCGATCACGTCCGTCGCCGGGCCCACCGCTCCGCTGGCCCGCAGGCGCGCCAGCGCCTCCGGCCGGCCGAGCACGTCCGCGAGGACCACGTCGTACGGGCGCCGCCCGCTGGTGCCCGAGGTCCCGGCCGGGGCGCCGCCCGGCGGCAGGTACAGCATCCGGGAACCGTCCGGCCCGGTCACCTCGTACCCGGTGCCCGGCGCGTCCATCGGCACGGCCCGCACCCGGTGCCCGGAGATCACCGCGAGCTCCCGTCCGTCCGGCACTCGCCCGGCCGCCGGCAGCCCCGGCGGCAGCTCGACGGCGGGGCCGTCGTGCGGGTGGGTCAGCAGGACCTGCCGTACGGCGGCCAGCGAATGCCCCGCCCGGGCGCCGGCGAGCACCGCGCCGGGGGTCAGGTCCAGCAGCAGCGCCCCGTCCACGAGCACGGAGGTGGCGGCGCGTGCGCGGGGCCCCACGGAGAGCGCGCACGCGGCGCAGGGACAGCCGGGGCGGGGCAGTCCTTCGGGTGTGCCGGTGCCGAGCAGAGTGAGTTCCACAGGATGATCCTCCCGCGTCGCCGGGACTGCTGCGCGCCCGGTTAGTCTGCGGGCACACTCAAGGCGAGAAGCGTGTGAGAAGCGGACGAGCAACGGAGGCGGACATGGCGTGGACGTGGCGGTTCGAGACGGCCGACGGCAGTGAGACGAGCCCGTCGGTGGTGCCGGAGGAGTTCACCACGCAGGGGGACGCCGAATCCTGGATCGGCGAGTACTGGAAGGACCTGCTGGAGGGCGGTACCGAACAGGTGAAGCTGTCCGACGACAACGGGGTCCAGCTCTACACGATGAGCCTGCGCGAGGCCGCGGAACTCTGACTGGTACTGACCGGCGCTGCCCGGCTCTGATCGGGTACGCGAGAGCCCGGACCCCTCGGGGGTCCGGGCTCGGCGGTGTCCACGGCGGCCCTGCGGCCCGGGGCTCAGCCCCGTACGCCGCACAGGTGCAGCAGCGCGGCGACCCCGCGGTAGGGGTCGGTCCGCCCGGCGCGGTCCTCGGCGGCGAGCAGCCGCTCCAGTTCCGCGTCGGCGGGCAACTTGTCCGCCGCCTCGGTGCCGTCGGTGAAGACGCGCACCCCGTACCAGGTCTGCAGCGGGGCGCCGATCCCCGACAGGGTCGCGGTCAGTGTGGTCAGCCGGTCGGCGCGCACGTCCAGGCCGAGCCGGTTCGTGTAGTCGACGCCCTCGAAGGCCGCCAGCGCGCCCGTCCAGTCACCGTGCAGGCCCGGCCGCATGGCGAGGGCGTCGCCGTTGCGCACCAGCAGGGACAGCAGCCCGCCGGGGGCCAGCATCCGGGCGAGCCCGGCGAGCATGGCGTCCGGCTCGGGCACGTACATGAGGACGCCGTGACAGAGCACGACGTCGAAGCTGCCCGGCAGGAAGTGCGCACCGGTCTCCCGGCCGTCGCCCTCCATGAGGCGGACGCGGTCCCGGATCCCGGGGGGCTCGGCGGCCAGCACCTCACGGGCGACGGAGAGCATGGCCGGATCCTGCTCCAGCCCGGTCACCATGTGCCCGGCGCGGGCCAGGCGCAGCGCTTGCGTGCCCTGGCCCATGCCGACGTCGAGGACGCGCAGCCGCTGCCCCACGGGGAAGCGGTGCGCGATCTGCTCGTCCACCTGACGGCCGACGAGCTCCTGGCGCACCGCATTGCGGAGCCCGCCGAGGCCTTCCAGCCACAGCCGGGCCCCGTCCGCGAAGCCACCCCCGCCGAACGCTCCGGGCGTTCCTGGGCTCAGGGCCGTTCCCCGCGCTTGACCTGCGGCTTCGGCAGACGCAGCCGGCGCATCTGGAGGGTGCGCATCAGGCCGTACGCGACGGCGCCGCGCTTGGGCTCGTCCGGGAAGCGCTGGTTCAGGGCCTTGCGCAGGCGGATGAACATGCCGATGGAGTCGACGATGATCAGCGCGATCACGCCGAGCCACAGCAGGAGCGCGATGTTCTGGATGGACGGCACCCGCACCATGCTCAGCACCAGGATGATCACGGCCAGCGGCAGGAACATCTCGGCGACGGAGAAGCGGGAGTCCACGAAGTCGCGCACGTAGCGGCGCACGGGACCCTTGTCGCGGTTGGGCAGATAACGCTCGTCGCCATTGGCGAGGGCCTCGCGCTGCTTGGTCATCTCGACCCGGCGGCGCTCACGAGCTCGCTTGGCATCCTCCTTGCGGTTGCCGGTCGAGGCCACCACGGCCTTGCGCTGCGACTGGGCCACAGCACGCTTCGGCGTCGGGCGGCCCTTCGGGGCCTGAGGGTCACGGGACTGCGAGAGGTCGGCGCTCACCTTGTCGGTGGCGGCGTCCTTCTCTTCCTTGGAGGATCGGCTACCAAACACAAACCCAAGGGTACGTGGTTGCGGCCACGGGCCCCATCCCGCCGGGGAACGATCCGGCAACGGCGGGCGTCCTACCTGAGGGAAGCACCTACTCCTTACGCCTGACACGGCGGACGAGCAGTCGTCCTGGAGGAGGAGCGCATCCCCGCTCGAACAGTGCGGTAATAGAGGCAGGGCCCGTACTGTGGGTCTTGTTGGTGACCTGGAGCACAGTCCGTCTAGAAGGGGGCGCGCGAAGCCCATGAGCGGTGTCATGAAGCGTATGGGGATGATCTTCCGCGCGAAGGCGAACAAGGCCCTGGACCGGGCCGAGGACCCGCGCGAGACCCTTGACTACTCGTACCAGAAGCAGCTCGAACTGCTTCAGAAGGTGCGCCGCGGCGTCGCCGACGTGGCGACCTCCCGCAAGCGGCTGGAGCTGCAGCTCAACCAGCTCCAGGGCCAGTCCAGCAAGCTGGAGGACCAGGGCCGCAAGGCGCTGGCCCTGGGCCGCGAGGACCTGGCCCGTGAGGCCCTGTCCCGCCGCGCCTCGCTGCAGCAGCAGGTCAGCGACCTGGAGGTGCAGCACCAGACCCTCCAGGGCGAGGAGGAGAAGCTGACCCTCGCCGCGCAGCGGCTCCAGGCCAAGGTGGACGCCTTCCGTACGAAGAAGGAGACCATCAAGGCCACGTACACGGCCGCCCAGGCCCAGACGCGGATCGCCGAGTCCTTCTCCGGCATCTCCGAGGAGATGAGCGACGTCGGCCTTGCCATCCAGCGTGCCGAGGACAAGACGGCGCAGCTCCAGGCCCGCGCGGGCGCGATCGACGAGCTGCTCGCCTCCGGCGCGCTCGACGACCAGAGCGGCCTCGGCTCCAAGGACGACATCCAGGCCGAGCTCGACCGCCTCTCCGGCGGGACGGACGTGGAGCTGGAGCTCCAGCGCATGAAGGCCGAGCTGGCGGGCGGCCCCTCCGCCCAGCAGTCGGCCATCGAGGGCGGCACCCCGGGCGCCGGCCAGCAGTCGCAGACCCAGCACCGGTTCGACAAGCAGTAGGACGGGGCCCGTCATGATTGTCCGCATCATGGGGGAAGGTCAGGTGGAGCTGGCGGACAGCCACTTCACCGAGCTCAACAAGCTGGACGACGAACTGCTGGCCGAGATGGAGAGCGGCGACGAGGCGGGCTTCCGGCGCACGCTGGGGGAGCTCCTCGACGCCGTACGGCGCCTGGGCACACCGCTGCCCGACGAGGCGCTGGAGCCGTCCGAGCTGATCCTGCCCGCCCCCGACGCCTCGCTGGGCGAGGTGCGGGAGATGCTCAGCGACGACGGGCTGATCCCGGGCTGACCGCGAGCAGGCGTGAAGAAGGGCCCGCCCCTGGGGGCGGGCCCTTCTTCCGTCCGTGTTCCTGTTCCGTGTTCCGTCAGTGCGACTCCTTCTCGGAGGACCGTTCCGAGTCCGGGGTCCCGCCGATGAAGTTCTCGAACTTGCGGCGCGGCGAGGCCCACCGGCGGTCGTGGTGGAAGGCGCGCAGCCCGGCCTTGGCGCGGGCCTTCGGCCGGTTCGCGTAGAACTTCTTCGCGTACGGGGAGCCGGGCCGGGCGAGGCGGATCGCCCCGATGAGCGCCACGAAGGGGATGACCACGCCGAAGAACGCGGTGCGCGCCTTGCCCTTCCACAGGGCGATCAGCGCGAGGAAGAAGTTGGTCGCCGTGTTCATGGCGACCAGGCCGCGGTTGTGCCGTTCGTCCTCGGTCAGGTCGTTGACCCCGAAGGGCAGGAAGCCGCCCAGCACCAGCGCCACGATCGCCGCCGTCAGGACCACGATCTCCACGCTCTTGCGGCCCTGCTCGCTCCAGTAGACGTCGTCCAGGTGCAGGATCAGCGCGAACTCGTCCAGCACCAGCCCCGCTCCCAGTCCGAAGATCACGGCCGACAGGCCGGCCCCGAAGCTGTGCCGGGCGCTCCCGATCGCCCCGAAGCCGCCGATGATCACGAGGATCACGCCGGGGACCACGTGGTGGACGTGCAGGCCGCCCGGGGTGACGTTCTTGAAGGGCCCCCGGCCCGCCCGGATCATGCGGGTGATCATGCGGGTGACCAGGAAGGACAGGACGAAGGAGACCAGCGCGAGGAGCAGCGGGAGCTTCCCGGGCTCCACGATGTTGCGATACCACCAGTGACCCATGCCACCACCTCCCGATTTGGGGCGTTATGGGTAACTTACCGGTCTCGTCGAGCAGGTAGCGTTCGCGCCGATGACAGATTCGTACGACGGCCCGTCCCCGACGCCGCCCCCGGAGCGAGCCTCGCTGCTCGACGGGGTCCGCTTCGCCTTCGGCACGCTCACCGTGCTGCCCACCCGCATCACCCGCTGGGACCGTCCCGCCGCCCGCACCGGCATGGCCTGCGCCCCGCTCGCCGGGCTCGTCGTGGGGCTCCTCGCGGCCGTGCCCGGCGTGCTCCTCCTCGTCTGCGGCGGCGGGCCGCTGCTCGCCGCGGCCGTCACCGTCGCCGTACCGGCGGCCCTGACCCGCGCCCTGCACCTGGACGGCCTCGCCGACACGGTGGACGGACTGGGCAGCGCCAAGCCGGCCGACGCCGCGCTGCGCATCATGAAGCAGTCCGACATCGGCCCGTTCGGGGTGGTGGCGCTGGTGTTCGTGCTGCTGGTCCAGGTCGCCGCCCTGGCCAACGTGTACGCGGACAGCTGGATCCGGGGCGCCCTGGCCGCCGTGCTCGCCGCCGTCACCGCCCGGCTCGCCATGACCCTGGCCTCCCGCGACGGGGTCCCCCCGGCCCGCCCCGAGGGGCTGGGCGCGGCCGTCGCCGGAGTCGTCCCGCGCGAGGCGGCCGTCGCCGTCGCCGGGCTCGTGCTGGTCCTGTCCGCCGCCGTCGCGCTGCCGCTGGGCCTGCCGGCCGCCGCGCAGCACGCGGTGGCGGTCCTGGCCCCCCTGTTGGCGCCCGAGGCCCTGCTCCGCCGGTGCGTGCGCCGCTTCGACGGGGTCACCGGTGACGTGTTCGGATCCCTGGCCGAGATCTCGGCGACGACGGCCCTGGTCGTACTGGCCCTGGGCTAGCCGGACCCCGCCGCACGGGGCGACGTAGGGTCGGGGCGTGGAAACGACCCCGAACCAGGACCCGACGCCCATCCGGGTGCTCCTCGCCGACGACCAGGCCCTGCTGCGCAGCGCGTTCAAGGTGCTCGTCGACTCCGAGGCCGACATGTGCGTCGTGGGGGAGGCCTCCGACGGGGCGCAGGCCTTCGAGCTGGCGCGCACGGTCCGGCCCGACGTCGTGCTCATGGACATCCGGATGCCCGGCACCGACGGCCTCGCCGCCACCCGGCTGATCAGCGCCGACCCCGAACTGACCGGCGTGCGTGTGGTGATGCTGACGACCTTCGAGGTGGACGAGTACGTGGCGGCGGCCCTGCGGGCGGGCGCCTCCGGTTTCCTCGGCAAGGGCGCCGAACCGGAGGAGCTGCTCAACGCCATCCGCGTCGCGGCCGCCGGCGACGCGCTGCTCTCCCCGGCCGCCACCAAGGGGCTCATCGCCACCTTCCTCGCGCAGGGCGGCGGCGCCGGGGACACCCCCGCCGCAGGCGCCGCCCACGCACAGCGCCTGGCCGCGCTGACCGGACGCGAACGCGAGGTCCTCGTCCTCGTGGCCGCGGGCCTGTCCAACGACGAGATCGCCCGCCGGCTGGAAGTCAGCCCGCTCACCGTCAAGACCCACGTGAACCGGGCCATGTCCAAGCTCGGCGCCCGCGACAGGGCGCAATTGGTGGTCATCGCGTACGAATCGGGACTGGTCCGGCCCAGGGCCGAGTAGAACGGAGGACCTTCGGAGCCGTCCCGAGCGGTTCGGAGTAGTCCCGCCTACTGCGGACGCGGTATGCCCCGGATAAGGACGAGACCTGGGGGCGACGTCGGCGTGCCCGTGCGCACGAGAGGCTGAGGGGCCCCGCGCGTGCCCGAAGGCACGGCTGCCCGTCATGCCTCGTAGACGTCACCGCGTCCCTGCAGAGAGATCCCCATAGCCATGTTCCGGCTGTCCCGCTTCAGCCTCGCCCAAAGGGCGCTGATCGGCCTCGTGTCGCTCGTCGCGCTCCTCTTCGGCGCCATAGCCATCCCGCAGCTCAAGCAGCAGCTGCTGCCCTCCATCGACCTGCCGATGGTGTCCGTGCTCGCGCCGTACCAGGGTGCCTCGCCCGACGTGGTGGAGAAGCAGGTCGTCGAACCGATCGAAGCCATGCTCAAGGGCGTCGACGGCATCACCGGCATCACGTCCACCGCCAGCGAGGGCAACGCCCTGATCATGGCGACCTTCGACTACGGCGACGACGGCACCAAGCAGCTCGTCGCCGACGTCCAGCAGGCCGTCAACCGGGCCCGCGTACGGCTGCCCGCCGAGGTGGACCCGCAGGTGATCGCCGGTTCCACCGACGACATGCCGACCGTGGTCCTCGCCGTCACCTCCGACAAGGACCAGCAGGCGCTGGCCGACCAGCTGACCACGTCCGTGGTCCCCGTTCTGGAGGACATCGCGGGCGTCGGCCAGGTCACCGTCGACGGGGTCCGGGACCTCCAGGTCACCGTCACCCCCGACGACGCCAAGCTCGCCGCCGCCGGCCTCGACGGCGCGGCCCTGGCCCAGGGCCTGCAGGCGGGCGGCGCCACCGTCCCCGCCGGCTCCTTCGACGAGGCGGGCAAGAACCGCACCGTGCGCGTCGGTTCGGGCTTCACCTCGCTCGCCCAGCTGGAGGACCTGCGCCTCACCGCCGGACCGGGCAAGCCCGCCGTCCGCCTCGGCGACGTGGCGAGCGTGAAGCAGGAGCCGGCCAAGGCCGACTCCCTCACCCGCACCAACGGCAAGCCCAGCCTCGCCCTGGTCCTCACCATGGACAAGGACGGCAGCGCCGTCGCCATCTCGGACGCGGTCAAGGACAAGCTGCCCGAGCTCCGCACCACCCTCGGCTCCGGCGCCGACCTGGCCGTGGTCAGCGACCAGGGCCCGGCCGTCGCCAAGTCCATCTCGGGCCTGACCACCGAGGGCCTGCTCGGCCTGGCCTTCGCGGTCATCGTGATCCTGGTCTTCCTCGGCTCGCTGCGCTCGACGCTGGTCACCGCGGTCTCCATCCCGCTGTCCGTCGTCCTCGCGCTGATCGTGCTGTGGACCCGCGACCTCTCCCTCAACATGCTGACGCTGGGCGCGCTCACCATCGCCATCGGCCGGGTCGTCGACGACTCGATCGTGGTCCTGGAGAACATCAAGCGCCACCTCGGCTACGGCGAGGAGCGCAGCAGCGCGATCATCACCGCGGTCAAGGAGGTGGCCGGCGCGGTCACTTCCTCCACGCTCACCACCGTCGCCGTCTTCCTGCCGATCGCCTTCGTCGGCGGCATGGTCGGCCAGTTCTTCGGCCCGTTCTCCATCACCGTCACCGCGGCCCTGCTGGCCTCGCTGCTCGTCTCCCTGACGGTCGTGCCCGTGCTCTCGTACTGGTTCCTGCGCGCGCCGAAGGGCGTCAGCGAAGGGGACGCCGCGAGCATCGAGAAGGCCCGCCGCGAAGCCGAGGAGAAGGAGTCCCGCAGCAAGCTCCAGCAGTTCTACGTACGGGCGCTGGACCTGGTCACCCGCCGCCGGATCGCCACCCTGGTCGTGGCCGTGGTGGTGTTCGTCGCGACGCTGGGCATGACCCCGCTGCTCAAGACGAACTTCTTCGACCAGGGCGAGCAGGAAGTCCTCAGCATCAAGCAGCAGTTGCCGCCCGGCACCTCGCTGGCGGCGGCCGACGAGGCGAGCCGCAAGGTCGAGAAGGTCCTGGAGGGGACCGAGGGGGTCAAGGACTACCAGGTCACCGTCGGTTCCTCCGGCTTCCTGGCCGCCTTCGGCGGCGGTACGGGCTCCAACCAGGCCTCGTACCAGGTCACGTTGGAGGACTCGGGGAAGACCGAGTCCGCCAAGAAGCACATCGAGACCGCCCTCAAGGGGCTCGACGGCATAGGCGAGACCACCATCGCGGCCGGCGACGGCTTCGGCAGCCAGAACCTCAGCGTCGTCGTCAAGGCCGGTGACGGGGCCGTCCTGGCCCGGGCCGCCGAGCAGGTCCGCGCCGAGGTGGCGAAGATCGAGGACGTCACCGACGTCCAGAGCGACCTGTCCCAGTCCGTACCCCGGATCTCGGTCACCGCCACCCCCAAGGCGGCGGAGTTCGGCCTGAACCAGGCGGCGCTCGGCGCCATCGTCGGCCAGGCCGTACGCGGCAACCCGGCGGGCAAGGCCGTACTGGACGACACCGAGCGGGACATCGTCATCAAGTCCGCGCAGCCGGCCACCACCCTGGCCCAGCTGCAGGCGCTGCCCGTCGGCCCCGTGAAGCTCGGCGACATCGCCGAGGTCAAGGAGGTCCCCGGCCCCGTCGCGATGACCCGGATCGACGGCGCCCGCGCCGCGACCATCAGCGCGAAGCCGGTCGGCGACAACACCGGCGCCGTCAGCTCCACCCTGCAGTCGAAGATCAAGGCCCTGGACCTGCCCGCGGGCGCCACGGCCACCATCGGCGGCGTCGGACAGGACCAGAGCGAGGCCTTCGGCCAGCTGGGCCTGGCCATGCTCGCGGCCATCGCGATCGTGTTCATGCTCCTCGTCGCGACGTTCCGCTCGCTCGTCCAGCCGCTGATCCTGCTGGTCTCGATCCCGTTCGCCGCGACCGGCGCGCTCGGCCTGCTCCTGGTCACCGGCACCCCGCTCGGCGTCCCGGCGCTGATCGGCATGCTGATGCTCATCGGCATCGTCGTGACCAACGCGATCGTCCTGATCGACCTGGTCAACCAGTACCGCGCCCAGGGCTACGGCGTGATCGAGGCGGTCGTCGAGGGCGGCCGTCACCGTCTGCGCCCGATCCTGATGACGGCACTGGCGACGATCTTCGCGCTGCTCCCGATGGCGCTGGGCGTCACCGGGGAGGGCGGCTTCATCTCGCAGCCGCTCGCGGTGGTCGTCATCGGCGGCCTCATCAGCTCCACCCTGCTGACCCTGCTCCTGGTACCGACCCTCTACACGATGCTGGAGCTCCGCAAGGAGCGCCGCAGCGCGAAGAAGAGGGCCCGCCTGACCGTGGTCCCGGCCCCGGCCGCCCCGGCGGAGGACGAGAGCCCGGTCAAGGTCTGAGCACCGTCTGAGCACTGTCCGTGTGCGGGCGTCCGTACGCCCGCACACGCCGAAGGGCCGCCCCTCGCAGGAGGGGCGGCCCTTCGGTCTGTGCCGGCGGACCGCCGGAACGGGCTACGGAAGCGCGAGCATCCGCTCCAGGGCGAGCTTGGCGAAGCTCTCGGTCTCCTTGTCGACCTGGATCTGGTTGACGAGGTTGCCCTCGGCCAGGGACTCCAGGGTCCACACCAGGTGGGGGAGGTCGATGCGGTTCATCGTCGAGCAGAAGCAGACCGTCTTGTCGAGGAAGACGACCTCCTTGTCCTCCGCGGCGAATCGGTTCGCCAGCCGCTGGACGAGGTTCAGCTCGGTGCCGATGGCCCACTTGGAGCCGGCCGGGGCCGCCTCCAGCGCCTTGATGATGTACTCGGTGGAGCCGACGTAGTCCGCGGCCGCCACGACCTCGTGCTTGCACTCCGGGTGGACCAGGACGTTCACGCCGGGGATGCGGGCGCGCACGTCGTTGACCGAGTCGACCGAGAAGCGGCCGTGCACCGAGCAGTGGCCGCGCCACAGGATCATCTTGGCGTTCCGCAGCTGCTCGACGGTCAGGCCGCCGTTCGGCTTGTGCGGGTTGTACAGCACGCAGTCGTCGAGGGACATGCCCATGTCGCGGACGGCGGTGTTGCGGCCCAGGTGCTGGTCCGGGAGGAAGAGGATCTTCTCGCCCTGCTCGAACGCCCACTCCAGGGCCTTCTTGGCGTTGGACGAGGTGCAGATCGTGCCGCCGTGCTTGCCGGTGAAGGCCTTGATGTCGGCCGAGGAGTTCATGTACGAGACGGGGACCGTGACTCCGGCGATACCGGCGTCGGTCAGCACGTCCCAGCACTCCGCGACCTGCTCGGCGGTGGCCATGTCGGCCATCGAGCAGCCCGCGGCCAGGTCCGGCAGGACCACCTTCTGGTCGTCCGAGGTGAGGATGTCCGCGGACTCGGCCATGAAGTGGACGCCGCAGAAGACGATGTACTCGGCCTCCGGCTTGGCGGCCGCGTCCTTGGCGAGCTTGAAGGAGTCACCGGTGACGTCGGCGAACTCGATGACCTCGTCACGCTGGTAGTGGTGGCCGAGGATGAAGACCTTGTCCCCGAGCTTCTCCTTGGCGGCGCGGGCGCGCGCCACGAGGTCCGGGTCCGACGGCGAGGGCAGGTCGCCGGGGCACTCCACCCCGCGCTCGCTCTTGGGGTCGGCTTCGCGGCCGAGCAGCAGCAAGGCAAGGGGCGTCGGCTGGACGTCCAAGGGCTGGTTGTCCAAAGGCTGGGCGGTGGTCACGACACGCACCCTTTCTGTTCTTCGACAAGGGACTTCTGAAGCCACTCTGAAGCCGCAGCTTCGACTTCTCGTCTATTTGACGCTATCTATCATAACTGCTTCACGTCACTTTGACGATGCCGATAGTGTCGATGTGACGAATTCGCCCGCCCGGCGTCGCCGCCTCGCGGGGACACACCACCGCGCGGCGGTGTGCGAGCATGGAATTTCTGAAACACGCGTCGGGTCCCGGAATGAATCCGCGGTCCCGCTCGTTGCCACCGACGGCAAGAGTCCGACGTTTCCCCGCTCCCGGCGGGGAGCCGCCCACTTCGGGAGTGAATGCAGATGTCCGTACAGGACGAAAAGACCACCGTGAGCGACGGCATCCTCCTGTCCGACGCCGCCGCCGAGAAGGTCAGGACCCTCCTGGAGCAGGAAGGCCGCGATGACCTGGCGCTGCGCGTCGCCGTCCAGCCCGGCGGCTGCTCCGGCCTGCGCTACCAGCTCTTCTTCGACGAGCGCTCCCTCGACGGCGACGTCGTGAAGGACTTCGACGGTGTGAAGGTCGTCACCGACCGGATGAGCTCCCCGTACCTGCACGGCGCGTCGATCGACTTCGTCGACACCATCGAGAAGCAGGGCTTCACGATCGACAACCCGAACGCCACGGGCTCCTGCGCCTGCGGCGACTCCTTCAGCTAAGCCAGGCATCGCCCTGACGGCCCGGCCGGCCCGGCCGGGCCCGTAGGGCAGACGAGAGGGGCCCGGCGCCTACTGGCGGGGGACGGCCTTGCCCGTGGTCGCGTCGATCACCTTGCGGTCGCCCAGCGGCTGCTGGAGCGTGCCCGTCACCGTCATCTCCTGCGCCAGCATGATGCAGGCCTGCCCCGGCTTGTTCGGGGTGTCCGTGATCTTCACCATCACCGACTCGGGCTGCTCCCGGACCTCCAGGGCGTACGTGCTGCACACCCCGCCCCAGAAGTTCACGGTCAGCGTCCGGTCGGCCGAGGCGTACGAGAAACCGGGCACGGTCTGTCCCTTCGCGGGCGGGTCGACCGGGGTGGGCAGGTCGACCGGGGGAGTCTCCTCGGTCAGGGCCGCCGACTGGACCACCGTGTGACCCGGGCCGCCGCCCTTGCCGGCCACCTCGAACAGCCAGCCCGGCACCAGGCCGCGGGCCCCGTCGACCGTGCCCGGAACCAGCCCGAGCTTGGCGCCCCGCACCGACTCGGTCCGCGTCGGCTTCATCGGCCGGGGGTCCGGGTTGCACGGCAGCGTGTCCGTGGCGCCGTCGGGGGAGTCCGGAGTCAGCGGGACGCTCGTGGCGCAGCCGCTCGGGCCGGGGTCCGTGGCGCCGGAACCCCGCGCCTTGTCGTTCAGCCGGGCCAGCGCGTCGACGGCGCCGATCACCGGCTGCTCGGCGGCCCGCGCCGGAACCTTCAGCTCGCCACTGCCCGACACCACCCGGGAGTCCACCCCGACGCCGATCCGGGTGGACCAGCCCTGCGTGGGCAGGCCGCCGATCACCGGATCGGCCGTCACCACGCGTACGGAGCCCTGCGCGAGCCGCGCGTCGAGCGCGGCCGAGCCCTGCCCCACGGCCGCCAGCACGGGCGCGGCGGCGGCCTTGGCGGCCTCCTCGGAGACGGGCGTCCCGCCGGTGCCGCCATGCTCCTGACCCAGGTCCTGGGGGAGGGTGGCGGGGCCGCAGGTGTCCTTGCCGCGCACGCAGTCGTCCCCGGTGCCGCCGACCTGGAAGCGGGAGAAGTTCCAGGTCCCGGGTGCCTTCAGGTTCACCGTGAGCCGGGGCCCCGAGCCGTCCGCGCTCTCCCCGGCCTGCCAGGTCTCCCCGGCGAGCCGGGGCGCGCCGGAGATCCCCAGCGCCGTCGCGAGCCGGGCCACCTCGGCGGAGGTCACCTCACCGCTCACCGCGAAGGCCGGCGCGGTGGCCGGGCCCTCCGGAAGCGGGACGTCGGCCGTGTACGTGACCCCGCCGCCGGACGGGTCGGGCTCGCCGGGGGCGATGCCGGGCCCGGGCGGAGTGACCGCCGCGCGGGGCGCGGAGGCCGCGCTGTCGCCCGTACGCTCCTCGCCGCGGGCGGTGGAGGCCACGTACGCGGTGCCGCCGGCGGTGAGCAGGACGGCGGCCGCGATCGAACCGACGACCCAGGCCGGCCGCCGTCGTGCGGCACGTGACGCACCGGGGGTGCCGGATGCATCGGATGCTTCCAATGGATCGGGATGTTCGCTGGTCACCGCATCGCTCCTTTGCCCGTCCCGCAGGGGGTGATGCGGGTGTGACGGAACAGACGCGGATCCGGTTCCGTCCGGGCCCGGCCTAGTAGCCGTAGACCGCCGTGGAGGCGATGAGACGGGCCGAGGCGGCCGGGACGCGGATCCCGATGATCTGCGAGGGAGCCACCCGATCCGGACGCAGATCCGCGGGAACCGGCCAATGCGGGGCCATCCGTGCGCAGTCGCCCAGCAGCTGTTCGAACTCGGTGCCCGCCGCGTTCCCGGAGGTCTGGACGTGCCCGAAGCCATCGGTGTAGGTCATGGGGCACGGTAGGCACGGCACCGCGAGGGAAGAAAGAGCTACTACGGGGTAGTTTCTGCCGGTCGGCCTCCGGGCTGCCGAGCGGGTAGTTTTGACTGTCCCCTTGCCTTCCCTCGCAGGAGCGTCCACGCCGTGCGTATCGCAGTCACCGGCTCCATCGCCACCGACCACCTCATGACCTTCCCCGGCCGCTTCGCCGACCAGTTGGTCGCGGACCAGCTGCACACGGTCTCCCTCTCCTTCCTCGTCGACAACCTCGACGTGCGGCGCGGCGGCGTCGGCCCGAACATCTGCTTCGGCATGGGGCAGCTCGGTGCCCGGCCGATCCTCGTCGGAGCCGCAGGCTCCGACTTCGACGAGTACCGCGCCTGGCTCGACCGGAACGGCGTCGACACCCAGTCCGTGCGGATCTCCGAGGTCCTGCACACCGCGCGCTTCGTCTGCACGACGGACTCGGACCACAACCAGATCGGCTCCTTCTACACGGGCGCGATGAGCGAGGCCCGGCTGATCGAGCTGAAGTCGGTCGCGGACCGGGTCGGCGGCCTGGACCTCGTCCTGATCGGCGCGGACGACCCCGAGGCGATGCTGCGCCACACGGAGGAGTGCCGGACGCGGGAGATCCCCTTCGCGGCGGACTTCTCGCAGCAGATCGCCCGGATGGACGGCGACAACATCCGCACCCTGATGGAGGGTGCGACGTACCTCTTCTCGAACGAGTACGAGAAGGGCCTCATCGAGGCGAAGTCGGGCTGGACCGACGCGGAGATCCTGGCGAAGGTCGGCACCCGGGTCACCACGCTCGGCTCGAACGGCGTCCGCATCGAGCGGCTCGGCCACGACCCGATCGTGGTCGGCTGCCCGGAGGAGAACGCGAAGGTCGACCCGACGGGCGTCGGCGACGCGTTCCGCGCGGGGTTCCTGACCGGCCTGGGCTGGGGCGTCGGCCTGGAGCGGGCCGCGCAGGTCGGCTGCATGCTGGCCACGCTCGTCATCGAGACCCTCGGCACCCAGGAGTACACCCTGGCCCGCGCCCACTTCATGGAGCGCTTCACGAAGGCCTACGGCGACGAGGCGGCGGCAGAAGTCCAGTCCCACCTCCCGGCGTAGCCCCTCGGCCCGGTGGACGGGTGCGGGTGGCCGGCCCTGCGGGGCGGAGTCCCCTACCCGCCCTTCGCCCGTTCCCCGGGGCTGTGCCCCGGACCCCTTGGGGCTCCGCCCCAGACCCCGCGCCTCAAACGCCGACGAGGCTGGATTTCGCCCGGCGGCGCTGGATTGCCCGTAGGGCAATTTCAGCCCGTCCGGCGTTTGAGGACCGGGTCCGGGCGGAGCCCGGGGAACGGTGGAAGGGCGGGTAGGGGACAGCCCCGCAGGGCAGCTCCCCGCCGCCGCAGGCCGGCCCCGCCGGGTCAGAGCGCCCGGCGGACCGTGTACGCAGTACCGAGGGGACGCGGGGCTTCGCCCACGTAGGTCTGCCCCCGCATCGCGCACCACGCCGGAATGTCCAGCCGCGCGACCTCGTCGTCCGACAGGACGGTCACCGTGCCGCCCACCGGAACCCGGCCGATGGCCCGCGCCAGCTCGATCACCGGCTGCGGACACCGCAGCCCGAGCGCGTCCAGCTCCAGGGACTCCGCGTCAGGATCGGACAACGCGGTCTCGGTGACGCCGAGTTGCTCGCGCACCCCCGCCACCAGCCCCGGCAGGACCTCCAGGAAGCCGTTGACCTCCGCCGCCGTCGTACCGGCGGGCAGGGACACCCGTACGTTTCCCTCCGACAGCACCCCCATGGCCCGCAGGACATGGGACGGCGTCAGTGTCGAGCTGGTGCACGAGGAGCCGGAGGAGACGGAGTAGCCGGCCCGGTCCAGCCCGTGGAGCAGGGTCTCCCCGTCCACGTACAGGCAGGAGAAGGTGACCAGGTGCGGGAGCCGGAGGTCGGGAT
This sequence comes from Streptomyces sp. NPDC056883, assembly GCF_042788835.1. Classification (NCBI taxonomy): domain Bacteria; kingdom Bacillati; phylum Actinomycetota; class Actinomycetes; order Kitasatosporales; family Streptomycetaceae; genus Streptomyces; species Streptomyces sp. NPDC056883. The sequence continues at coordinate 573,407 of NZ_JBHUBS010000004.1, forward strand.
GGCCCACCACCTCCACGTCCGGCACCAGACGGGCCACCCGCCGCCGCAGCCGGTCCACCAGGATCCGCAGGCGCGCCGACTCCGCCTCCGCCTCGGCACGCACGGCCCGCAGGGAAGCCGCCGCGGCGACGACCGCCGGGAGGTTGACGAAGCCGGGGGAGCGCCCCGACTCCCTTTCGTCGGCGGGGCCTTGGGGAGCGAAGCGCACTCCCTTGCGGACCGCCAGCAGCCCGACCCCGGCCGGGCCGCCCCATTTGTGGGCGCTCGCGCACAGCACGGACCAGTTCCCGGCGACGGGCCCCCAGCCCAGCGACTGCGCGGCGTCCACCAGCAACGGCACCCCGGCGGCGGCGCACACGTCGGAGACCTCCGCCACGGGCTGGACGGTGCCCACCTCGTGATTGGCCGACTGGAGACAGGCCAGCGCGGTGGAGGGCCCCAGGAGTTCCCCGTAGGAGGAGGGGGAGACGCGGCCGAACCGGTCCACCGGGACCTCCTCCACCCGCCCGCCGCCCGCCGCGTGGACCTCCGCCGCATGCAATACGGAACTGTGTTCCACCGCCGATACGACCAGATGCCCGCCGACGCGCCGACGCCCCGCCAGGACCCCGGCCATGCCCGAGTGAACCGCGTGCGTCCCCGAAGGAGTGAACACGAGCTCGTCGGGGCGGCAGCCCACCGCCTCCGCCGCCGCCTCCCGCGCCGCGTCCAGCAGCAACCGGGCCCGGCGCCCTTCGCGGTACAGCCGGGCCGGGTCGGCCCAGCCTTCGTCAAGGGAGGCCTGGAGCGCCTGCCGGGCCACGGGGTGCAGCGGGGCGGCGGACGCGGTGTCGAAGTACGGCATCCGGTCACGCTAACCGGCCGCCACGCCGACGCCGCGACCGGCTTGGGGCCTGTCGTCGAACTGCCGTCAGATGCCGCCGGGACCCCGCCATTCGGGGCCCGTTGGGCCGTCCCCCGTACGGCGGATCCATCCCTTCGGGGTCAGTAACGGCGCGTTGGGCACCCTCCCCGCGCGACCCCAAATAGCGTCCAGTAGGGTTTGGTCCGCATAAACATCCAAACCCCTGCCTGCGTCAGGGCCGGCGACCGACCCGAATGCGGCCGCGGCCGGCCGCGCGGGCCGAGACTCTCGGGAAGGCGCTACGTGAGTCCCTACGGCTCCGACCGCTCGCCGCGGCGCCCGATGCGGCGGAAGCTGCTGCAGGCGCTGACTGCGGGCGTGGTCCTGGCGACCGCCACTGGTTGCTCGTATACATGGAAAGACTTCCCCCGCCTCGGATTGCCCACCCCGGTCACTGAAGAGGCGCCTCGCATCCTCTCCCTGTGGCAGGGGTCCTGGGCGGCCGCTCTGATCACCGGCATCCTCGTGTGGGGCCTGATCATGTGGAGCGTCATCTTCCACCGGCGTAGCCGGACCAAGGTCGAGGTTCCCCCGCAGACCCGGTACAACATGCCCATCGAGGCGCTGTACACCGTGGTCCCGCTCATCATCGTCTCGGTGCTCTTCTACTTCACCGCGCGCGACGAGTCGAAGCTGCTCTCCCTCTCCGCCAAGCCGGCGCACACGATCAACGTGATCGGCTTCCAGTGGAGCTGGGGCTTCAACTACGTCGAGAACGTCGACGGCGATGCGGCGACTCCGAAGGCGGGCGAGGTTCCCAAGGAACTCGCCACGATCCCGGACCGCTACACCAAGGACTTCCCGGCGGGCGCCGAAGGCGTCTACACCAAGGGCGTCCCGAGCGACCGGAACGCGGAGACCGGCAACCCGGGCCCGACGCTCTGGCTGCCGAAGGGTGAGAAGGTCCGCTTCATCCTGTCGTCGAACGACGTCATCCACTCCTTCTGGGTGGTCCCCTTCCTGTTCAAGCAGGACGTCATTCCGGGGCACACCAATGTCTTCGAGGTCACCCCGACCGAAGAGGGCGTCTTCATGGGCAAGTGCGCCGAGCTCTGCGGTGTCGACCACTCCCGCATGCTCTTCAACGTCAAGGTCGTCTCCCCGGAGGCGTACAAGGCGCACCTGAAGGAGCTCGCGGAGAAGGGTCAGACCGGCTTCCTCCCCGCCGGCATCCAGCAGACCGACCCGGCCCGCAATGCTGAGGTGAACAAACTGTGAGCATCCTCAACCAGCCTCAGGGTGCCGAGGCCGACTCGTACGAGAACGAGTTGCCGGTACGGAGCAAGCAGCCGGGCAATGTCGTCGTGAAGTGGCTTACCACTACCGACCACAAGACCATCGGCACGATGTACCTGCTCACGTCGTTCGTGTTCTTCCTCATCGGCGGCCTCCTCGCGCTCTTCATGCGCGCCGAGCTGGCCCGTCCGGGTACGCAGATCATGTCGAACGAGCAGTTCAACCAGGCGTTCACCATGCATGGCACGATCATGCTGCTGATGTTCGCCACCCCGCTGTTCGCGGGCTTCGCGAACTGGATCATGCCGCTGCAGATCGGCGCGCCCGACGTGGCGTTCCCGCGGCTGAACATGTTCGCGTACTGGCTGTACCTCTTCGGTTCGACCATCGCGGTGGCCGGCTTCGTCACCCCCTCGGGTGCCGCCGACTTCGGCTGGTTCGCCTACTCCCCGCTGTCGGACGCCGTCCGCTCGCCGGGCATCGGCGCCGACATGTGGATCATGGGTCTGGCCTTCTCGGGCTTCGGCACGATCCTCGGTTCGGTCAACTTCATCACCACGATCATCTGCATGCGCGCCCCCGGCATGACGATGTTCCGCATGCCGATCTTCACCTGGAACGTGCTGCTGACCGGTGTTCTGGTCCTGCTCGCCTTCCCGGTCCTGGCCGCCGCGCTCTTCGCGCTGGAGGCCGACCGCAAGTTCGGTTCGCACGTCTTCGACGCCGCGAACGGCGGCGCGCTGCTATGGCAACACCTCTTCTGGTTCTTCGGACACCCAGAGGTGTACATCATTGCGCTGCCGTTCTTCGGAATCGTTTCCGAGATCATTCCGGTCTTCTCGCGCAAGCCGATGTTCGGTTACATCGGCCTGATCGCCGCGACGATCTCGATCGCCGGCCTTTCGGTGACCGTGTGGGCCCACCACATGTACGTCACCGGCGGTGTGCTGCTGCCGTTCTTCTCCTTCATGACGTTCCTCATCGCGGTTCCGACCGGTGTGAAGTTCTTCAACTGGATCGGCACCATGTGGAAGGGCTCACTGTCCTTCGAGACCCCGATGCTCTGGACGATCGGCTTCCTGGTCACCTTCACCTTCGGTGGCCTGACCGGCGTCATCCTGGCTTCGCCCCCGATGGACTTCCACGTCTCCGACTCGTACTTCGTCGTCGCGCACTTCCACTACGTCGTCTTCGGCACCGTGGTCTTCGCGATGTTCGCGGGCTTCCACTTCTGGTGGCCGAAGTTCACGGGCAAGATGCTGGACGAGCGCCTCGGCAAGATCACCTTCTGGACGCTGTTCATCGGCTTCCACGGCACCTTCCTGGTGCAGCACTGGCTGGGCGCCGAGGGCATGCCGCGTCGTTACGCGGACTACCTCGCGGCGGACGGATTCACGCTGCTGAACACGATCTCGACGATCAGCTCGTTCCTGCTGGGCCTGTCGATGCTCCCCTTCATGTACAACGTCTGGAAGACGGCGAAGTACGGGAAGAAGGTCGAGGTCGACGACCCGTGGGGCTACGGCCGTTCGCTCGAATGGGCGACGTCTTGCCCGCCGCCGCGGCACAACTTCCTCACCCTGCCGAGGATCCGGTCCGAATCCCCGGCATTCGATCTGCACCACCCCGAGATCGCGGCCCTCGACCACCTTGAGGACCACTCCGTGGCCGCCAAGGCCGTCGCTGGTGGCAAGGAGGCCGGCAAGTGAAGATCCAGGGCAGGATGTTCCTGTGGCTCGCCGCCTTCATCCTGATCATGACCGTCGTGTACGGCGTGTGGTCGAAGGAGCCGGTCGGCACCACCGCGCTCGCACTGGCCTTCGGCCTGAGCGCCATGATCGGCTACTACCTGGCCTTCACGGCCGCGCGCGTCGACCAGATGGCCCAGGACAACCTGGAGGCCGACGTCGCCGACGAGGCGGGCGAGCTGGGGTTCTTCTCCCCGCACAGCTGGCAGCCGCTCTCGCTGGCCATCGGTGGCGCCTTCGCCTTCATGGGCGTCATCTTCGGCTGGTGGCTGATGTACTTCTCGGCGCCGCTGATCCTGATCGGTCTGTGGGGCTGGGTGTACGAGTACTACCGCGGCGAGAACCAGAACCAGTAGCCGCACCCGCGCTGCCACCCACGGTGGCGGCCACCGCGTGAGACCAGGGGCCCGGACACCTCCAATGGAGGAGTCCGGGCCCCTCGTTTGCAGTCACCCCGCGCGCCGTAATTGTCATATCTTCATAGCGTTGGCTCCATGAACCAGTCACCGCGTCTTTGGACCGTTATCGGCTGCTCCCTGCTGGTCGCGTCCCTCGGGGCAGGCGCCACCGCATGCGGGTCGGGCGACGACAACCCGCTGTCCGCCCGCCCCTACGACGCGGGCGACCAAGTCGCCCTCAACCACCCCACCGGCAGCCGCCCGGTCGACCCGGACCGGCCCCTGGAGGTCACCGCCAAGAGCGGCGACGGCCGGATCACCGACGTGAGCGCCGTGGACACCCACGGACGCCGCCTGGCGGGCGAGTTGTCCGCCTCCGGCGACCGCTGGCACAGCACCGTCCCGATGGCCGCCGGCGTCCGCTACACCGTCCTCGTGAGCACCGAGGACGAGCGGGGCGCCCCCGGGCAGCGCACGCTCACCTTCGACACCACCCCGGCCCAGAAGGTCCTCAAGGTCGAATTCGGCCCGGACGAGGGCAAGTACGGCGTCGGACAGCCCCTCACGGCCGAACTCAACGAACCCGTGAAGGACAAGGCCGCCCGCGCCGTCATCGAGCGGGGCCTGGTCGTCGACGCCCCGCCGGAGGCCGTGGGCGCCTGGCACTGGGTGGACGACAAGAAGCTCCACTACCGGCCCAAGGAGTACTGGCCCGCCAACACCACCGTGTCCGTCCGGAGCAACCTGGAGGGCATCAAGATCTCCGACGACCTGCACGGAGCCGCCTCCAAGCCGCTGAAGCTGGAGATCGGCGACCGCGTCGAGGTCACCACGGACGCCTCCTCGCACTGGCTCACGTTCAAGCGCAACGGGGAAGTGATCAATTCCATCCCGGTGACCACCGGAAAGCCGGGCTTCTCCACCCGCAACGGCGTCAAGGTGGTCCTCGGCAAGCAGTACTACGTCCAGATGCGCGGAGACACCGTGGGCATCGGCGGCAGCGAGTACTACAACCTGCCCGTCTACTACGCGACCCGCGTCACCTGGAGCGGTGAATACGTCCACGCCGCGCCGTGGTCCGTCGGCTCCCAGGGCTACGAGAACGTCAGCCACGGCTGCACCGGCATGAGCACCGGCAACGCCGCCTGGTTCTACGAGAACATCACCGAAGGCGACATCGTCCGCGTCATCAACAGCATCGGCGACGACATGGACACCTTCGGCAACGGCTACGGCGACTGGAACATGGACTGGAAGGACTGGCGCGAGGGCAGCGCCCTCCTCAAGGGCACCCAGGAGGGCCGCAGCCCCGTCGACCAGGCCCGCCTGCGCCCGCAGGTGTAACCACCGGGCCAGGGGCGCCGGGAGAGCCGGAAGCGCCGGAAGAGGCGCGAGGGCCCGGAGAGGCCACAACCGGGGCACGGGTGCCCGTACGGACCGTACGGGCACCCGTGCCCCGGTATGCGCCGGTAAGGCGCTGTGCGGGGCGCACAGCCCCCGTTACGCCGCCGGGGAGAGCCGTGCGCGCAGCAGACCCGCCAGGGCCTGCGCGAAGTCCACCGGATCAACCGGAAGGGTGACGGCGGCGTCCGCGCGGCTCCAGGTGGCCAGCCAGGCGTCCTGCGGACGCCCCATCAGGAGCAGTACGGGCGGGCACCGGAAGATCTCGTCCTTGATCTGCCGGCACACCCCCATGCCCCCGGCCGGAACCGCCTCGCCGTCCAACACGCAGACGTCGATGCCGCCCGCGTCCAGTTCCTTCAGGACGGCCGGCAGCGTGGCGCACTCCAGGAACTCCACCGGCGGCAGGTCGGCGGCCGGCCTGCGCCCGGCCGCCAGCCGCACCTGCTCCCGGGTGCCCGCGTCGTCGCTGTAGACCAGAACCCGCGCAGTCGCCCGCATTTCGTTCCTCCACGTGTCCCGTGAATCACGTTGATGTTGCGCGGGATGCTACTCCGTCCGACCCGGTGTCAACATCGGTTCGCACAGCCTCGCCCGAGGGAAGGTGGGCGGGCGTCCGAAGGGCGATCTGATGGGCCGTTCGGGCCTTGCACACGCCCCTGACACTCCGAACGGCACCCCCCGGGGTGAGGGCGGGATAAGGGACCGACATAATGTCGGTCGTGGCGACAGCAACGACAGTAGATACCGGGCACGCGCACCCGACGGTCAACAGGCCGAACCTCGTCAGCGTGGGAACCATCATCTGGTTGAGTTCCGAGCTGATGTTCTTCGCGGCCCTCTTCGCGATGTACTTCACCCTGCGATCAGTGACAGGCGCCGAGTACTGGACAGAGCAGGCTTCGGCCTTGAATCTGCCCTTCTCGGCGACGAACACGACGATCCTGGTGCTTTCCTCGCTCACCTGCCAGCTCGGCGTATTCGCCGCCGAGCGCGGTGACGTGAAGAAGCTCAGGACGTGGTTCATCATCACGTTCGTCATGGGTGCGATCTTCATTGGCGGCCAGGTGTTCGAGTACACCGAGCTGGTCAAGCACGAGGGCATGAGCCTCTCGTCCGGTCCGTACGGCTCGGTCTTCTACCTGACCACCGGCTTCCACGGTCTGCACGTGACGGGCGGTCTCATCGCCTTCCTGCTGGTCCTCGGCCGGACGTACGCGGCCAAGAGGTTCACCCACGAACAGGCCACGTCGGCCATCGTCGTGTCCTACTACTGGCACTTCGTCGATGTCGTCTGGATCGGCCTCTTCGCAACGATCTACCTGATCAAGTAGCGAACACGTCGCCGGGCCCGTGCCCGGCACTCCATCCAGACACACCGACGCAGAAGATCCTGACACCGGGGTAATCCGTGAAAAAGCTCTCCGCACGACGACGCCATCCGCTGGCGGCGGTCGTCGTTCTACTCTTCGCGCTGGCGGTTACCGGGGGGCTATACAGCGCCTTCGCGCCCGCGGGCAATGCGAAGGCCGACGAAACCGTCCAGTCCCTCGCCATCGAGGAGGGCCAGAAGCTCTACGCCGTCGGCTGCGCAAGCTGCCACGGAACCGGCGGTCAGGGTTCCTCTGACGGCCCCAGCCTGGTAGGCGTCGGCTCCGCTGCCGTCGACTTCCAGGTGATGACGGGCCGTATGCCCGCCCAGCAGCCCGGCGCCCAGGTGCCGAAGAAGCCCGTCATCTACACCCAGGCGCAGGCCGACCAGCTCGCCGCGTACATCGCCTCCCTCGGAGCCGGCCCGATCACGCCGACCGAGAAGCAGTACGACCCGGCGGGTGCCGACATCGCGAAGGGTGGCGAGCTGTTCCGCAACAACTGCGCGCAGTGCCACAACTTCACCGGCGAGGGCGGCGCCCTGACGAACGGCAAGTACGCCCCCAACCTTGAGGGCGTCGAGCCGAAGCACGTCTACGAGGCCATGCTCACCGGCCCGCAGAACATGCCCTCCTTCCCCGACAGCACCATGCCGGAGAAGCAGAAGAAGGACATCATCGCGTACCTCCAGCACGTAAACGGCGAGAAGTCGACCAACCCCGGTGGCCTCAAGCTCGGTGGCCTCGGCCCCGTCTCCGAGGGTCTCTTCGGCTGGGTCTTCGGACTGGGTGCGCTGATCGCTGTCGCCGTCTGGGTTGCGGCCCACACCGCTAAGGCCAAGAAGTCATGAGTAGCCAAGACATTCCCGAAGAGAAGCACCTGCCGAGCGAGCAGGGCGACGCGCACCACGGTGCCGTGGCAGTGGCGGACGACCCGTTCGCCGACCCCGGTCTGCCGGTTCACCGGCCTCGGATCCAGGACATCGACGAGCGGGCCGCGAAGCGCTCCGAGCGCACGGTGGCCCTGCTGTTCACCCTGTCGATGCTGGCCACGGTCGCCTTCATCGCCTCGTTCGTGATCCTGCCGGTCGACAAGATCGTCTACATCTTCCCCATCGGGAAGGTGAGCGCGCTCAACTTCGCCCTCGGCGTGAGCCTCGGCGCGGCCCTCTTCTGCATCGGCGCGGGCGCGGTCCACTGGGCCCGCACCCTGATGTCCGACGTGGAGGTCGCCGCCGAGCGCCACGAGATCGCGGCCCCGCCCGAGGTCAAGGCGCAGGTCATGCAGGACTTCGCGGACGGCGCGCGCGAGTCGGCCATCGGCCGCCGCCCGCTGATCCGCAACACGATGCTCGGTGCGCTGGCCCTGCTGCCGCTCTCCGCCGTCGTGATCCTGCGCGACCTGGGCCCGCTGCCCGAGGACAAGCTGCGCAAGACCATCTGGGCGAAGGGCAAGATGCTCATCAACCAGAACACGATGGAGCCGCTCCGCCCGGAGGACATCGGCGTCGGTTCGCTGACCTTCGCCATGCCGGAAGGCCTGGAGGAGGACGCGCACGACTTCCAGACGCAGATCGCCAAGGCCGCCCTGATGATCGTCCGCATCCAGCCGGAGAACATCAAGGACAAGAAGGAACTGGAGTGGTCCCACGACGGGATCGTGGCCTACTCCAAGATCTGCACCCACGTCGGCTGCCCGATCAGCCTGTACGAGCAGCAGTCGCACCACGTGCTCTGCCCGTGCCACCAGTCCACCTTCGACCTCTCCGACGGCGCCCGAGTCATCTTCGGCCCGGCTGGTCACGCGCTCCCGCAGCTGCGGATCGGCGTCAATGACGAAGGTTTCCTCGAGGCGCTCGGCGACTTCGAAGAGCCCGTCGGTCCCTCTTTCTGGGAGCGCGGATGAGCACTGCCACTGACACCAAAGAGCGCAAGGCTCCGGCCGGCGAGCGCGTAGCCGACTGGGCCGACGGCCGGCTGGGCATCTACAGCCTCGCCAAGGCCAACATGCGCAAGATCTTCCCGGACCACTGGTCCTTCATGCTGGGCGAGATCTGCCTCTACAGCTTCATCATCCTCATCCTCACGGGTGTGTACCTGACGCTGTTCTTCCACCCGAGCATGAACGAAGTGCACTACGACGGTTCCTACATCCCCATGCAGGGTGTGGCGATGTCGGAGGCCTTCAAGTCGACCCTGGAAATCAGCTTCGACGTCCGTGGCGGTCTGCTCATCCGGCAGATCCACCACTGGTCGGCGCTGATCTTCATCGCCGCGATGCTCGTGCACATGATGCGCGTCTTCTTCACCGGCGCCTTCCGCAAGCCGCGCGAGGTCAACTGGGTCTTCGGCTTCCTGCTGCTGGTCCTCGGCATGTTCACCGGTTTCACCGGTTACTCCCTGCCGGACGACCTGCTCTCGGGCACCGGTGTCCGCTTCATGGAGGGCGCCATGCTCTCCGTGCCGATCGTGGGCACGTACCTGTCGTTCTTCCTCTTCGGCGGAGAGTTCCCCGGCGGCGAGTTCGTGGCCCGGTTCTACTCGGTCCACATCCTGCTGCTGCCCGGCATCATGATGGGCCTGCTGGTGGCCCACCTGATCCTGGTCTTCTACCACAAGCACACCCAGTTCGCGGGCCCCGGCAAGACCGAGAAGAACGTCGTCGGCATGCCGCTGCTCCCGGTCTACATGGCCAAGGCCGGAGGCTTCTTCTTCCTGGTCTTCGGCGTCATCGCGCTGATCGCGGGCATCGCCTCGATCAACCCGATCTGGGCGCTCGGCCCGTACCGTCCGGACCACGTGTCCACCGGTGCGCAGCCCGACTGGTACATGGGCTTCTCCGAGGGCCTGATCCGTGCCATGCCCGGCTGGGAGATCAACCTGTGGGGCCACACCCTCGTCCTGGGCGTGTTCATCCCGCTGGTCATCTTCCCGCTGGTGCTGGTCGTGATCGCGGTCTACCCGTTCATCGAGTCCTGGGTCACCGGGGACAAGCGCGAGCACCACATCCTGGACCGCCCGCGCAACGCTCCGACCCGTACGGGCTTCGGCGTGGCATGGCTGACGTGGTACGTCATCCTGCTGATCGCCGGTGGAAACGACATGTTCGCGCAGTACTTCCACCTGTCGATCAACTCGATCACCTGGTTCGCGCGCATCGGGTTCTTCGTCGGCCCGGTCATCGCCTTCATCATCACCAAGCGGATCTGCCTCGGCCTCCAGCGCCGGGACCGGGACAAGGTGCTGCACGGTCGAGAGACCGGCATCATCAAGCGCCTGCCGCACGGTGAGTTCGTGGAGGTCCACGAGCCGCTCTCGCAGGGCAAGCTGCACACGCTCACCTCGTACGACCAGTACAAGCCCGCCGAGATCGGCCCCACGGTCGACGAGAACGGTGTCGTGCGCAAGGTGAACCCGCTGGAGAAGCTCCGCGTCAAGCTCAGCAAGGGCTACTACGCGGAGAACAACCAGATCCCGAAGCCCACGGTCGAGGAGTACAAGGAGATCCAGAGCGGCCACGGCCACCACTGATCTCCCGCATCACGGCTTCACACGCATCACACGCTTCACGCAGTACGCACCACGCATGACTGCTTGAGGGACTGATTTCGGTCAGTCCTGGTGTCGCCACGGCGAGAGCCCCGTCCAGTGTCTGGACGGGGCTCTTTGCCGTCCCCGGGGCTGGATAGGCTGAAGCCCTTCCCATTCGACGTGGAATCCTCGATGAGCAGCAGGAGCGGACCATGAACCTGGTGACCCCGGCAGGCGGCGACAGCGCGGCGGCCCGCGGCTGGCCGGGCGTTCTGGAGGCCCTGCTGACCGGCCGTGACCTCGACGCCGACGACACGGCCTGGGCCATGGACCGGATCATGCGCGGGGAGGCCACCGACGCCCAGATCGCCGGCTTCGCGGTCGCGCTGCGGGCCAAGGGAGAGACCGTCTCCGAGATCAACGGCCTGGTCCGCGCCATGTACGAACACGCCAACCTCATCGAGGTGCCGGGCCGGACGGTGGACATCGTCGGGACCGGGGGCGACGGGGCCAAGACGGTCAACATCTCCACGATGTCGGCGATCGTGGTGGCCGGTACGGGCGCCAAGGTCGTCAAGCACGGCAACCGGGCCTCGTCCTCCGCGAGCGGCTCCTCGGACGTCCTGGAGAAGCTGGGCGTCAACCTCGACCTCACCCCCGCACGGGTCGTTGAGGTGGCCGAGGAAGCCGGGATCACCTTCTGCTTCGCGGTCAAGTTCCACCCCGCGCTGCGGCACGTGGCGGCGGCCCGCCGCGAGCTCGGCATCCGGACCACCTTCAACTTCCTCGGCCCGCTGACCAACCCGGCACGGGTCCGGGCGCAGGCCACCGGCGTGGCCGACGCGCGGGTGGCCCCGATCGTCGCGGGCGTCCTGGCGGAGCGGGGCTCCTCGGCCCTGGTCTTCCGCGGTGACGACGGGCTCGACGAGCTCACCACCACGGCGACCTCCCGGGTCTGGTGGGTCCGCGACGGCGAGGTCAGGGAGCAGGGCTTCGACCCGCGCGACATCGGCATCCCGCTGGTTCCGGTCTCCGCCCTGGCGGGCGCGGACGCCTCGTTCAACGCGGACGTGGCCCGCCGCCTGCTGGCCGGCGAGACCGGCCCGGTCCGCGACGCGGTGCTCCTGAACTCGGCGGCGGCCCTGGTCGCGCTGGACCCGGGTACGGGCACCCTGGAGGAGCAGCTCGCCGCCGGTGTCGTCCGGGCGGCGGAGTCGGTAGACTCGGGCGCGGCCCGGGCCGCGCTGGCCCGCTGGGCGGCGGCGAGCAACGCCTAATCCGACGGGATCCGGCCAAGATCAGACAACGACCCCGGTCCGCCATGTGGACCGGGGTCTTGCGTTCGGAAGATCGTGTGGCAGGATGCTCCTCAGGTCACGAGTGACAGCGTTTAGGCCCCGGCTTGCTGTCCGGCAACCCTCCTTCCGTGGCGGGGTGCCCCGGGTGATGACCAGGTCGTAGGCAGTGAGGTCTACGGCAAGCGCGGATCCCTCGAACACCAGGGGTCCTGGTCTTCTGAGGAGCGTTTTCCGTGAGCAAGCGAATGCGATAGGGCGACTCCGCCCCTTCTTCACCCCTCGGAACAGGGTCACTTCCGCGTACCCGCAGCACATCTGCGTACGCAGGCCGATCCGCGTTCCGGGGCACTCCCGTACCCCGAACGGCCGCAGCGCCGTATCCGCGTACGGGCACACCGAAGCCATTCAGACCTGCCTGCCGGGAGATACAGCCATGTCCGCAACCCTGAACGCCGCCGCCACCACCTCTGCTGCTGCCGCCGTCGACCCCGCCTGTGTCGAGCCGCTGCCGGTCCTCGGCCGTGACGTCACCGTCCCGCTCGTCACCGGCGGCGAGGTCACCTACGCCGCCCTCGACTACGCGGCCAGCGCCCCGGCACTGCAGCGGGTCTGGGACGACGTCGCCGCGTACGCCCCGTACTACGGCAGCGTCCACCGCGGCGCCGGCTACCTCTCGCAGCTCTCCACCGACCTGTTCGAGCAGAGCCGGGTCACGGTCGCCGAGTTCCTCGACTGCCGGCCCTCCGACCAGGTGATCTTCACCCGGTCCGCCACCGACTCCCTCAACCTGCTCGCCGCCGTGATCCCGGCCGACTGCCAGGTCTTCGTCTTCGAGACCGAGCACCACGCCTCGCTGCTCCCGTGGACGAACGCTCAGGTCACCTACCTCAACGCCCCCCGCACCCCGGACGAGGCCGTCGCCACCCTGGAGCGGGCCCTGGCCGACCGTGACCCCTACGGCCCGGCGCTGGTCTGCGTCACCGGAGCCTCCAACGTCACCGGCGAGCTGTGGCCCGTCAAGGAGCTCGCCGCCGCCGCGCACGCCCACGGCGCCCGCATCGTCCTGGACGCCGCCCAGCTGGCCCCGCACCACCCCGTCTCGGTCCAGGACCTCGACGTGGACTGGGTCGCCTTCTCGGGACACAAGCTCTACGCGCCCTTCGGCTCGGGCGTGCTCGCCGGCCGCGCGGACTGGCTGCAGGAGGCGGACCCGTACCTCGCCGGCGGCGGTGCCTCCCGCAAGGTCGCCCGCCGCGAGGACGGCGGCGTGGACGTCGAGTGGCACACCACCGCCGCCCGCCACGAGGCCGGCTCCCCGAACGTCATCGGCGTCTACTCCATCGCCTCCGCCTGCAAGGCCCTGAACGAGGCCGGCTTCGAGAACCTCGTCGCCCGCGAGCAGCACCTCATCGCCAAGGTTCGCGAAGGCCTCGCCGAGGTCCCGGCGGTCCGCATCCTGTCCCTCTTCGGCGACGACGCCCCGCGCGTGGGCGTCATCTCCTTCGTCGTCGACGGCTGGAACAGCTCGCACTTCGCCGCCGCGCTCTCCGCCGAGTACGGCATCGGCGTCCGCGACGGCCTGTTCTGCGCCCACCCGCTGCTCCGCACCCTCCTCGGCAGCGAGCCGCAGGCCCAGGGCGAGTGCGGAGCCCCCGAGGCGGCCCCGGGCGAGCGGTCCCTGAACGCGATCCGCGTCAGCTTCGGAGCCGGCACCCCCGACGAGCACGTGGACCGCTTCGTCCGCGCCGTCAAGGAGCTCGTCACGGACGGCGCCAAGTGGCAGTACCGCACCGAAGAGGGCCGCTGCGTCCCGGCCGTCTGACAGGCTGCGGGGCATGACCTACTGGGACCCGATACCGGCGGTCCCCGCCCTGGTGGGCGAAGCGCCAACCCACCGCGCAGGCTCACGCCCTCGTCTGCGCTGCCGACTGCGAACCGTTCAAGGGGTACGGGGCGACGGCGACGTCCACTGGAGTCCGTCGGCCGAGGCTCCTGGGCAAGTGCGCCATCCGACTGGATGAACGACTCGGCCGCGGGGCACGGGCGTACGCGGCCACATGGATGGGGACCGCGGGGGCCGGCTGCCCTGCGGGGGCTGTCCCCTACCCGCCCTTCCACCGTTCCCAGGGCTCCGCCCTGACCTGGTCCTCGAACGCCGGACGGCTGGATCGGCGCGCCCGGGCTCGGTGCGGGCTGGAGCCCGGGAACGGTGGCCCGGGCCCTGCCGGCGTTCCCCGGCCGGCCAGACCCTACGCGTCGAGGCCGATCGCGAAGGCCGCTTCCAGGTCGTGCTGGGAGTACGTGCGGAACGCCACGTGCGTGTCCGTCGCCTCCACGCCCGGGATCTTGCTGATGCGGCCGGGAATGATGTCGGCCAGGTCCTCGTGCCGGGACACGCGGACCATCGCGATGAGGTCGTAGGTGCCCGTGACCGAGTAGACCTCGCTGACGCTGTCCAGCGCGGCGATGGCCTCGGCGATCTCGGGGATCCGGTCCACGCTGGTCTTGATGAGCACGAGTGCGGTGATCACGGTTGGCTGTCTCCCTCGCCTACTGTCACTGGTCGACCCACTCTAGTCCCACCCCGGTAGCGGGCCCATGCGTAGAGGAAGCCCACCGAAAAGCCCACCACGTGGGCCAGATAGGCGACTCCGGGGCCGCTCGCCGCGCGGTGCGCCGCCAGCCACTGGAGGCCGAACCAGAACATCAGAACGATCCACGCCGGGAAGCGCAGCGGCAGGAAGAACAGGAACGGGAACAGGCTCGTCACCCGTGCCCTGGGGAACAGGTACAGGAAGGCTCCCAGGACCGCGGAGATCGCCCCGGAGGCCCCGACCAGGGTCTGGTCCGAGGAGGCGTAGGCCGCCGCGTACGCGGCCAGGGCCAGGTAGCCCGTACAGACGTAGAAGCAGAGGAACCAGGCCCGGCCCATGCGCCGCTCCGTCATCGCCCCGAAGACGTAGAGGAAGAGCATGTTGCCCAGCAGGTGCAGCCAGCTCCCGTGCACGAACAGCGCCGTGAGGGGGGTGAGCGCCGCCCGCCCCGAGCCGGTGAACAGCTCGTCCGGGACCACGCCCCAGCGCCGGAAGTACGCCGTGCCCGTGGCCAGGAGCTGATCGCCCGTCCCGTAGACCGGGTTCAGCCCCGACGCCGGGCTCAGTACGAACACCACGCAGCAGCCGGCGATCAGCGCGTGCGTGACCACCGGGCCCCGGGCGGCCTCGCGTACGGCCTGCCACCTTACGATCATGCGAACGAGCATGACCCAGCCGGGCCCACCAGCGGGTGCGGCAGGCCGTAGGGTTACGAGCTACGCACGCACGCGCGCGCCACCCGTGACGACACGGGAGGGTGCCGTGCTTGCGCCATGTGAGCGATAGAAGGAGAGAGCGGCCTGATGACGGTTCCCCTGCCGACCGACACCACCCGGTGGCGCTGCACGCTGTGCGGCAACCTCACGCGCTTCGACGTCACCCGTTCGTCGAAGGTCGTGGAGTACATCCACTTGGACCTCGCCGGGGAGCCCAAGGTCGAGGAGCGCGAGGTGGTCAATGAGACCATCGAGTCGGTGCGCTGCCGCTGGTGCAACGCGGTGGACCAGATCGAGCTGGTCGACAGGCCGGGCGCGGACTCCTAAGGAGCCCCGCCCACAGGTGAATGACGGTAGGGGTGACGGATTGTGGAGCCAGCAAGCGGCGCTGAGCCGGCCGATGCGGCCGGCGACGCCGCGGAGGTCCTCGACCGCCCGCTGCCGGAAGGCGTGCGGCGCCGGGTCGTCGCGCTCGTCTCGGACGCCTTCGGCGGCCTGACGGTCGCGGACCTCCCGGCGCAGCTGCGCCAGTACGCCCGTTTCACCCCGACCCGGCGCGCCAAGTTCGCGGGCAACGCCATGGCCACGGCCGTGGAGAGCGACCCCGTCTTCCGGAGCCGGGTCGCCGAGAAGTTCCGCGAGACGCAGGCCGACCTGGCCTCCGCGCTGGAGTCGGGCGCCCCGCCCGCCGCCGCCGATCCGCTGGACGTGGCGGCCGCCGCGTACGTGCTGCGGCCGACCGGCTGGGTCAAGCTCGTCGCCGCCGCGGGCGAGGAGGCGCAGCGCGCCGACGCCGAGCGGGTCGACGAGGAGGCCCGCCGCGAGATGGAGCGGCTCCGCGAGGAGCTGGCCCACGTACGGGAACTGCAGCGCACGGGTGTCGACCAGGTACGGGCCGAGCTGGACGCGGCGCGCAAGGAAGCGGAATCGCTTCAGCGCAAGCTGCGCAGTGCCCTCAGCGACGTCAAGCGGGGCGACGCGGCCCTGCGCAAGATCAACGCGGAGGTCGACGGCATCCGCGCCGAGGCGGCCGCCCAGGTGACCACCGCGGAGAGCGAGACCCGGCGGCTCAAGTCCCGCCTCGCGGAGGTGGAATCGGCGCTGGAGACCTCGCGCCGGGCCACCCGCGAGGGGCGCAGCATCGAGGACATGCGGCTGCGGCTGCTGCTGGACACCGTGCTGGACGCGGCCGCGGGACTGCGCCGGGAGCTCGCGCTGCCGCCGGTCTCCACGCGGCCCGCCGACACGGTGGAGGCCGTGGAGCCGGGCCGGATGACCCCGAAGGACATCGCGGCGCGCGCCCTGTCGGAGACCGACCCGGCGCTGCTGGACCAGTTGCTGGCGCTGCCCCAGGCCCATCTGGTGGTCGACGGCTACAACGTCACCAAGACCGGCTACCCGACGATGCCGCTGGAGAAGCAGCGGCTGCGGCTGCTGGGCGGGCTGTCGATGCTCGCCGCACAGACGGGCGCCGAGATGACCTGCGTCTTCGACGGGGCGGAGCTGGCGGCACCGGTGCTGCTCGCGCCGCCGCGCGGGGTGCGGGTGCTGTTCTCCAAGGCCGGGGTGACGGCGGACGAGCTTATCCGCCAGCTGGTGCGCGCCGAACCGGCGGGCCGTCCGGTGGTCGTGGTCTCCACGGACCGGGAGGTCGCCGACGGGGTGGCCAAGGCCGGTGCGCGGCCGGTGGCGTCCGCCTTGTTGCTGAAGCGGCTTTCGCGCGTTTCGTAACTGCTGGGCCCAATGCCGGAATTGGTAGGCCCTCGCGGGAACGTACCGTCAAGTCGCCGACACGGAGCGTGCGCTGTAGGTAAAGAACCTGGTCGGACAGCGAGTTTTTTGCCGACAGGATTTGAACTGATCACAGAAGGGTCACTAGGGTCAGCTCAAACCTTCGTGCGGTAGTTCACTCATTCGGGGTGGCAGCGAAGGTGTCGCCGAGCTGTTTCTCGCGTTTTCGGCGGCTCTAGGAAGAAGGAGCTCGCCTTCGTGGCGTCCCACCGTCGACCCAAGCAGCCGACCCGCATGCGCACGACCGTGCTCGGCGTCACCGCGGCAGCCGCCGTGGTCCTCTCGGGGCAGGCCGCCAACGCCGCCCCCGCCAAGCCGAACAAGGACGAGGTCAAGGCCAAGGTCGACGCCCTCTACGAAGAGGCGGAGCAGGCCACCGAGAAGTTCAACGGGGCCAAGGAGCGCCAGGACAAGCTCGAGACCGAGATCGGGCAGCTCCAGGACCAGGTCGCCCGCGGCCAGGAGGACCTCAACGCGCTGCGCGGCACGCTCGGTTCGATGGCCAGCGCCCAGTACCGCAGCGGCGGCATCGACCAGTCCCTCGCGCTCTTCCTCTCGGCGGACCCGGACAGCTACCTCGACAAGGCCTCCACCCTGGAGCAGCTGAGCGGTCAGCAGGTCGAAGCGGTCCAGAAGATCCAGGCCAAGCAGCGCACCCTCGCGCAGCAGCGCCAGGAGGCCGCGGGCAAGCTCACCGACCTCGACGCCACCCGCAAGGAACTCGGCGACAAGAAGAAGGCCTCCGCGGACAAGCTCGCCGAGGCCCAGGCGCTCCTGAACACGCTGACGGCCCAGGAGCGACAGGCGATCAAGGACGAGGACTCGCGCGCCAGCCGCGGCGCCGGCGACCGCGTCCCCGACCTCGGCAACGTGAAGCCCTCCGGCCGGGCAGGCGCCGCCCTCGCCGCCGCCAAGACCAAGATCGGCAGCGCGTACATATCGGGCCACGAAGGCCCCAACACGTTCGACTGCTCGGGCCTGACCCAGTGGGCGTACAAGCAGGCCAACGTGTCGATATCGCGCACCACCTTCACGCAGATCAACGACGGCACCCGGATCGGCAGGAGCCAGCTCCAGCCGGGCGACCTGGTGTTCTTCTACGGCGACCTGCACCACGTCGGCCTGTACGCGGGCGGCAACACGGTGCTGCACGCCTCGAACCCGCGCAGCGGCGTCAAGTACGAATCGATGGACAACATGCCGTTCCAGTTCGGCGTGCGCGTCGGCTGACGCCCCCCTCCTCCGCACAGGGTCCGTCCGGACGCGCCGTACACCGCCCATCCGGGCGAATTACGAGGCCCCGCTCTGACCACACGCCCCGCCGGTGACCTGCGTCTCCGACGGGGCGTCACTGTGTGTGCCCGCCGGAGGTCGTTGGCCGGTGCCCTCCCGCGCGGCTACTGTCTGCCAGCGCGGAACCCCGGCACACGGCCGTCCACGGAGGGCGGACCCGGGTCCCGCCCCAGCAGGAGGGAGCGGTTTCACGTGGCGTCCCATCGCCGGTCCGGGCCCAGCGCCCTCGACCGGAACACCAAGGTCACCGTCCTCACCGCCGCCGCGGCGGGAGCAGCGGTCGCCATGTCGGGCGCACCCGCCGGTGCCGCCCCCGGCCTCCCGCAGGAGCCCTCCACGGGCACCCGCGCCCAGGTCGACCGGCTCTTCGAAGAGGCCGAACAGGCCACCGAACGCTTCAACCAGGCGGGCGAGCGCGCCGGCCGGCTCCGCGCCGAAGTCGCCCGGGTCCAGGACGCGGTGGCCCGCGGGCAGGACCGCATCAACACCATGCGCGGGGTGCTCGGCGCCTACGCCGGAGCCCAGTACCGGGCCGGCGGCATCGACCCCGCCGTCGAGCTGATGCTCTCCGACAACCCGGACGACTACCTCGCCAAAGCCGCCGCACTCGACCGGCTGTCCGGCCGGCAGGCCCGCCAGCTCGACGAACTGCACTCCGAGCAGCGCCGCCTCGGCCAGGAACGCCAAGAGGCCTCCCACAAGCTCGCCGAACTCGACGCCCTGCGCGCCGACGTGGCGAAGGAGAAGCGCGCCGTCACCGCCAAGCTGGCCGCCGCCCGCCGGCTCCTCAACGCGATGCCCTCGCAGGAGCGCGCCGACTTCGACCGGGCCTCGCGCTCCGGCGGCCGCCCCGACGCCCTGCCCGAACTCCCCGACCCCGCGGCCTCCGGACCCTCCTCCGGGCGCGCCATGACCGCCGTGATGGCGGCCCGCTCCGCCGTGGGACGGCCCTACGTATGGGGATCCACCGGCCCCTCCGGCTTCGACTGCTCCGGCCTGATGGTGTGGTCGTACCGGCAGGCGGGCGTCTCCCTGCCGCGCACCTCGCAGGCACAGCGGCACGCCGGGCGCCGGGTCTCGCTGTCGGAGGCGCGCCCGGGGGACCTGGTGACGTACCGCTCGGACGCCAGCCACGTCGGCATGTACGTCGGCAACGGCCAGGTGGTGCACGCCCCGTACCCGGGGGCGCGGGTGCGGTACGACCCCGTCGGGATGATGCCGGTCTCCTCGGTGACCCGGCCCTAGGGGCTGTCGTCACATTCCTGTCGTCGCCCGTCGGGGAGCAGGCGGGAATGTGACGACAGCCCCCAGGGCTGCGCTGCGTACGATCGGGTGATGCTCCCGGTCCTGGGCCGTACCCCTCTCCGGCGCCCGCGCGCACTGCCGCCGGTGCTGCTCTGCCTGCTGCTGCTCTGCGTGCCGCTGGCCGGATGCGGCTCCGGTTCCGGTTCTCCTTCCGGTTCCGGTTCCCGGGCCCCCTCGGCTTCGGCGGACCCCGTCGAAGGGGAGGTCCGGCGGGCCGTCGCCGCCTGGTCTGCGGCTCCGCCCGCGGCCCTCGCGGCGATCCCGCTGGAGGGATGGTCGTACGAGGTCTCCACGGTCCGGGTGGAAGGCGTACGGGCCTTCGTGCGCGCCGAGCTGCGCTACCGGCTCACCGGCTACGACGCCGCCCCGGCCGGCTCCGCCCGCGAGGTGGAGCTCACCCGCGACGGCGGCGCCTGGGCGGTGACCGCCGACCGGCCCGCCCCCGGAGCCCTGCCCCAGCTGTGGGACCAGGGCCCGGTGTCCGTGGAGCGCGGGGCGCACGCCCTGGTGCTCGGCGGTGCCGGCCAGAGTTCCGGTTCCCTCTCCGCGATCGCCGCCGAGGCCGACCGGGCGGTGCCCGCGGCGAGCGCGGCCTGGCCGCGGCCGTGGGCGGGCCGCGTGGTGGTGCTGGTGCCCGGCTCGCTGGACGCGATGGCGGCGCTGCTGGGGCGGCCCGCGGACGAGTACCGGGGCCTGGGCGCCGTCACCACCGGGCGGACCGGGGCGGGACCGGCCCCCGCCGACCGGGTCGTGGTGAACCCGGAGGGGTACGGGCAGCTCACGGCGGAGGGCCGCCAGGTGATCCTGACCCACGAGACCACCCACGTGGCGACCCGGGCGGCGACCACGTCCCGGACCCCGCTCTGGCTCTCCGAGGGCTTCGCGGACTGGGCCGCCTACCGCGACAGCGACCGCGGCCCGGCCGAAGTCGCGCCGGCCCTCGCCCGGGCGGTGCGGCAGGGCGATCTGCCGGGGGCGCTCCCCGAGGCCGCTTCCTTCGCCTTCGGCGGGGACGCGGACGCACTGGCGCGGGCCTACGAGGGCTCCTGGATGGCCTGCCGGCTCATCGCCCGGCGGTGGGGGGACGCGGCACTGGTCTCCCTGTACGAGAAGTCCGGCCGCGAGTCCCTCCCGACGGTCCTGTCGGAGACCCTCGGCACGGATCCCGCCGCCCTGACCCGGGCCTGGCAGCAGTCCCTGACCGGTGAGTTCCGCTAGCCCGCACCACACGACGGCCGGGCGCGGCACCGCTGCCGGGGGCCAGCCCCCGGACCCCTGCTCCTCAAACGCCGGAGGGGCTGGATTGTGGCCGGCGCAGGCCTGCACCTTACGCACGGGTCCGGATGTGCACGCTGCGCAGGGGTCCGCGCATGCGTGCGGTGAAAAAGCCTGCGCATGCGTGCGGCGGGCCGACGGTGCTGTGGGCTGGATTGCCCGCAGGGCAATTCCAGCCCCGCCGGCGTTTGAGGCGCGGGGTCTGGGGCGGAGCCCCAGGGGCCTCGGGCGCAGCCCCGGCTCCGCCGGTCCGGCCCGCGCGGCCTGGACCGCACGCCCCCGCAGGCTGCGTACCCACAGGCCCCGCGCCCGTGGGCTGCGGACCCACACGTCCGCCCCCGCAGGCTGCGTACCCGCGCCTCCGTCCCGCAGGCGGCGTACTCGGACCCTCCGCCCCGCAGGCCGCGCACCCACACGCCCCCGCCCCGCAGGGTGCCGCGCATCGCCCGGGCATCGGGGCCGCAGGGACCCGCGCGTGGGCTCCGGTAGGGTCGGCAGGCGATGGACAAGACGCTGATCGTGACCAACGACTTCCCGCCGCGGCCGGGGGGCATCCAGGCCTTCCTGCACAACATGGCGCTGCGACTGGACCCCGACCGGGTCGTGGTCTACGCCTCCACCTGGAAGCACTCGGCCGAGGCCCGCGCCGCCACCGCCGCCTTCGACGCGGAGCAGCCCTTCCAGGTGGTCCGCGACCGAACGACGATGCTGCTGCCGACCCCCCGGGTCACCCGCCGGGCCGTGGGCCTGCTGCGCGAACACGGCTGCTCGTCGGTGTGGTTCGGCGCGGCGGCCCCGCTGGGGCTGATGGGACCCGCCCTGCGCCGGGCCGGCGCACGCCGGATCGTGGCGACCACGCACGGGCACGAGGCGGGCTGGGCGCAGCTGCCGGTCGCGCGCCAGCTGCTGCGGCGCATCGGCGAGGGCACGGACACCCTGACCTACCTGGGGGAGTACACCCGTTCGCGGATCGCCCCGGCCCTGACGGACCGCGCGGCGGTGCGCATGACGCAGCTCCCGCCGGGGGTGGACGAGAAGACCTTCCACCCGGGGTCGGGCGGCGCGGAGGTCCGGGCACGGCTGGGCCTGACGGACCGGCCGGTGGTCGTCTGCGTCTCGCGGCTCGTTCCCCGCAAGGGCCAGGACACGCTGATCGAGGCGATGCCGCAGATCCTGAAGGCGCTGCCCGACGCCGTGCTGCTCATCGTCGGCGGCGGCCCCTACGAGGCCGACCTGCGGGCCCTGGCCGTGTCGACCGGGGTCGCGGAGTCCGTCGTGTTCACGGGAGCGGTCCCGTGGTCGGAACTGCCCGCCCACTACGGGGCGGGGGACGTCTTCGCGATGCCCTGCCGGACCCGGCGCGGCGGGCTCGACGTGGAAGGCCTCGGCATCGTCTACCTGGAGGCCTCCGCCACCGGCCTGCCGGTGATCGCCGGCGACTCCGGAGGCGCTCCGGACGCCGTACTGGACGGGGAGACGGGCTGGGTGGTCCGCGGCGGGTCCCCGGCCGAGACGGCCGACCGTGTCGTCACCCTGCTCCGTGACCCGGCCCTGCGCGCGCGCATGGGCGAGCGCGGCCGTGCCTGGGTCGAGGAGAAGTGGCGCTGGGACCTGCTGGCGGAGCGTCTGCGCGAGCTCCTGTAGGGAGTCATGCGCGGGGTCCCCTTTCCGCACGGAGGGGGGATTATCGCTCCCGAGGGGCCGATTGCGGGCAGATTCGATCACATCGCGCGGGCCGGGGCGGGGCCCGCCTACGGTCGAGCCATGTCTGACTGTTACTCAGAAGCGTGTCAGTGCGGGTTATGGCCGGTTGAGCGGAATCCGCTCATGATGCGGCCATGACACCCAACCTGACACGTCGTCATGTTCTCGGTCTCGGCGCCCTGCAGACCGCGGCGGCCCTCGGCTTCACCCGGATCGGCCTGCAGTCCGCGGCGGCCGCCGAGCCCGCGGCCGCCGCGTACGCCCCGGCCATCGTCGTCGGCTCCGGCTACGGATCCGCCGTCGCCGCGCTCCGCCTCGGGCAGGCCGGCGTGCGGACCGTCGTCCTGGAGATGGGCCGGCTCTGGGACACCCCGGGCGCCGACGGGAAGGTCTTCCCCGCCACCTCCGCCCCCGACCAGCGCTCGATGTGGTTCCGCAACCGCACCGAGGCCCCGCTCGCCCAGTTCCTCTGGCTGGACGTGGTCAACCGCAACATCAGCCCGTACCCCGGGGTCCTGGACCGGGTGAACTACGGCGACATGTCGGTGTACGTGGGCCGCGGAGTCGGCGGCGGCTCCCTGGTCAACGGCGGTATGGCGCCCACGCCGAAGCGCTCGTACTTCACCGAGATCCTGCCCCGGGTGGACGCCGACGAGATGTACGGCACCTACTACCCCCGCGCCCGCGCCATGCTCGGGGTCAACGACATCGACCCGGCCTGGTTCGAGTCCACCGAGTGGTACCGCTTCGCCCGGATCTCCCGCAAGCACGCCCAGAAGACCGGGCTGAAGACCACCTTCGTCCCCAACGTCTACGACTTCGAGTACATGAAGCGCGAGGCCGCCGGCACCGCCACCAGATCCGCCCTCGCGGGCGAGGTCATCTACGGCAACAACCACGGCAAGAAGAGCGTGGACAAGACCTACCTCGCCGCCGCCCTGGGCACGGGGAACGTCACCATCGAGACCATGCAGCGCGTGGTCGGCGTACGGCAGGACCCGGCCGGCGGCTACGTCCTGACCGTCCAGACCAGCGACCTCACCGGCCGCGTCACCCAGGTCCGCGAACTGGGCTGCAAGCAGCTCTTCCTCGGCGCCGGCAGCCTCGGCACCACAGAGATCCTGCTGCGCGCCCGCGAGACCGGCACCCTGCCCGCCCTGAACGACAAGGTGGGCCTCGGCTGGGGCCACAACGGCAACGTCATGACCGCCCGCGCCAACCACCTGTGGGACACGGTCGGCGCCAACCAGGCCACCATGCCCGCCCTCGGCATCGACGACTGGGACAACGCCTCGAACCCGGTCTTCGCCGAGATCGCCCCGCTCCCGATGGGGTTCGAGCACTGGATCTCGATGTACCTGGCCATCACCAAGAACCCGGAGCGCGGGCACTTCACCTACGACGCCGCCAGCGACTCGGCGAAGCTCCAGTGGACCCGGGACCAGAACACCCCGTCCGTCGAGTCCGCCAAGCGCCTCTTCGACCGGATCAACCGGGCCAACTTCACCATCTACCGCTACGACCTCTTCGGCGACAACAAGAACTTCGCCGACAACTTCACCTACCACCCGCTGGGCGGCTGCGTCCTGGGGGACGCGACCGACGACTTCGGCCGCGTCAAGGGCTACCAGGGCCTCTACGTCACCGACAGCTCGCTGATCCCCGGATCGCTCGGGGTGAACCCCTTCGTGACCGTCACCGCCCTTGCAGAGCGGAACGTGGCGCGGGTCCTCGCCGAAGACCCGCGCTGACCCGGGGGCCCGCTCCTAGCCCCGGTAGAGGGCTTCGATCTCGTCCGCGAAGTCCTTCGCCACCACATTCCGCTTCAGCTTCAGCGAAGGCGTGATGTGCCCGGACTCCTCCGTGAACTGGGAGGGCAGAATGCGGAATTTCCGCACCGATTCCGCCTTGGAAACCGCCGCGTTGCCGTCGTCCACGGCCTTCTGGACGGCGGCGATGAGGTCCGCGTCCTCGCGCAGCTGGGCCGCCGTCACACCGGCCGGCTTGCCGTGCTCCGCGGCCCAGCGGCCCAGGAACTCCTCGTCGATGGTGACCAGCGCGGCCACGAACGGCCGCGCGTCGCCGACCACCATGCACTCCGCGACCAGCGCGTGCGCCCGGATCCGGTCCTCGATCACCGCGGGGGCGACGTTCTTGCCGCCGGCCGTGACGATGAGCTCCTTCTTGCGCCCGGTGATCGCCAGGTAGCCGTCCTCGTCGAGCGTGCCGACGTCGCCCGTGTGGAACCAGCCGTCGGTCAGCGCGTCGGCGGTGGCCGACGGGTTGTTCCAGTACTCCTTGAAGATGTGCTCGCCGTGCAGCAGCACCTCGCCGTCGTCGGCGATGCGCACCACGGAGCCCGGGAGCGGCTGGCCGACCGTACCGATCTTCGTCTTGTCCCACGGGTTGAAGGCCGTGGCCGCACAGGACTCGGTCAGCCCGTAGCCCTCCAGGACCGTGAAGCCGATGCCGCGGAAGAAGTGGCCGAGCCGCTCGCCCAGCGGGGCGCCGCCGGAGATCGCGTACTCGCCGCGCCCGCCGAGGACCGTGTGGAGCTTGCTGTAGACCAGCTTGGAGAAGAGCTTGTGCTTCAGCTTGAGCTTGAGGGACGGCCCGCCCGGCAGGTCCAGCGCGCGGCTGTACGCGATCGCCGTCTCGGCCGCCGCGTCGAAGATCTTGCCCTTGCCGTCGGCCTGGGCCTTGGCGCGGGCCGAGTTGTAGACCTTCTCGAAGACTCGCGGGACGCCGAGGATCAGAGTGGGCCGGAAGGACTGCAGCTCGTCGGTCAGGTTCTTGATGTCCGGTACGCAGCCCAGCCGGATCGGCGCCAGCACGGCCGCCACCTCCACCAGGCGGCCGAACACGTGCGCGGCCGGCAGGAAGAGCAGCACGGAGCACTCGCCGGTCCGGAACAGCGGACGCAGCCGGGCCACGATGTTCCCGCACTCGGCGAAGAAGCTGCGGTGGGTCAGCACGCAGCCCTTGGGGCGGCCGGTGGTGCCGGAGGTGTAGACGATGGTGGCCGGGTCGTCGGCGCCCGCGAGCGCGCTGCGCTCGTCGAGCACGGCGTCGGAGATCCCGGCGCCGGCCGCGTTCAGCGTCTCCAGGGCGCCCTGCTCGATCTCCCAGACCTCGCGCAGCTCCGGCAGCCGGTCGCGCAGGGCGGCCACGGCCGCGGCGTGCCCGGGGGACTCCACGAGGACGGCGACGGCGCCGGAGTCGCCGAGGATCCACTGGATCTGCTCGGGGGAGCTGGTCTCGTACACGGGGACCGTGACGGCGCCCGCGCTCCAGATCGCGAAGTCGATCAGCACCCACTCGTAGCGGGTGCGGGAGATCAGGGCGACCCGGTCGCCGGGCTTGATGCCGGCCGCGATCAGGCCCTTCGCCGCGGCGCGGACCTCGGCGAGGAACTCCGTCGCGGTGACGTCCTGCCACGCGCCGGCGACCTTGCGGGCCATGACGGCGGTGTCGGGATGCTGAGCGGCGTTGCGGCGGATGAGATCCGTCAGGTTCCCGTCCGACGGGACCTCGTACAGGGCCGGAAGGCTGAACTCGCGCAAGACTGCTGCTCCTCTGGGCGCCATCGCCACCATGTGGACCGACGCGACGTTACCCACCGGTAGGCGGTTCCGGATAGAGGGAACCGGCCAGATGTTCCCTGCGTCACATGTCACGGCCGTGTCCTGCCGACATTAGTCGACCCGCTTTGCGACTCGGAAGTAACCGCAGGTCCGGCCGCCTGGCCCGATTCCCTCCCCGCGGCGGCCCGGCGCGCCTAGGGTGGCCGCATGGGTGGCTCTATGGGTGGCATCAAGAACCGGACACGGGTCCACGTGGTCAGCGACGTCCACGGCAACACCGAGGCACTGGCACGGGCCGGGGAAGGCGCCGATGCGCTGATCTGCCTGGGCGACCTCGTCCTCTTCCTCGACTACGCCGACCACTCGCGCGGCATCTTCCCCGACCTCTTCGGCGTCGAGAACGCCGACCACATCGTCGAACTGCGCACCGCCCGCCGTTTCGAGGAGGCCCGGGAGTTCGCCCGCGGCCTGTGGGCCGGGCGGGACCGCGAACGACTGGTCGAGGGCGCCGTCCGGCGCCAGTACGCCGAGATGTTCGCCGCCTTCCCCCGGCCCACGTACGCCACGTACGGCAACGTCGACATCCCCGGCCTCTGGCCCGAGTACGCCGGCCCCGGCCTCACCGTGCTCGACGGGCAGCGGGTCGAGATCGGGGGCCGCGTCTTCGGCTTCGTCGGCGGCGGCCTGCCCTCGCCGATGCGCACGCCCTACGAGGTGCCCGAGGAGGAGTACGCGGCCAAGGTGGAGGCGCTGGGCGAGGTCGACGTGCTGTGCTCGCACATCCCGCCGGACGTGCCCGAGCTCTGCTACGACACGGTGGCCCGGCGCTTCGAGCGGGGGAGCGGGGCGCTGCTCGCCGCGATCCGCCGGGTGCGACCCCGGTACGCGCTCTTCGGCCACGTCCACCAGCCGCTCGCCCGCCGGATGCGGATCGGCGCCACCGAGTGCGTGAACGTCGGGCACTTCGCCGCCACGGGGAGGCCGTGGGCCCTGGAGTGGTGACCGGTCATGACGTGACGCGCGA
The DNA here is from genome assembly GCF_042788835.1 of Streptomyces sp. NPDC056883. Taxonomy (NCBI): domain Bacteria; kingdom Bacillati; phylum Actinomycetota; class Actinomycetes; order Kitasatosporales; family Streptomycetaceae; genus Streptomyces; species Streptomyces sp. NPDC056883. The sequence goes on from NZ_JBHUBS010000004.1 coordinate 600,579, forward strand.
TAGCCTTCACGCGGCGGCCCCGGCCGTCCGCACACTTCCTCGAACTCCCCCCGGAGGAGCGACCGCGATGGCGGAACACACCAGCTCGAGCATCACGATCGAGGCGGCCCCGGCCGACGTCATGGCCGTGATCGCCGACTTCGCCCGCTACCCGGAATGGACCGGCGAGGTGAAGGAGGCCGAGGTACTGGCGAAGGACGACGCCGGCCGGGCTTCTCTCGTCCGGCTGCTGCTGGACGCGGGCGCGATCAAGGACGACCACACGCTGGCCTACACCTGGCCGGCCGAGAACACGGTCAGCTGGACGCTGGACAAGTCCCAGATGCTGCGGCAGCTCGACGGGTCCTACCAGCTGGCGCCGGTCGCGGGCGGTGCGCGCACCGAGGTGACCTACTCGCTGACGGTGGACGTCAAGATCCCGATGCTCGGCATGATCAAGCGCAAGGCGGAGAAGGTCATCATCGACCGCGCGCTGGCGGGCCTGAAGAAGCGCGTGGAAAGCCGCCCCGGCCAACCTTCTTGACGCGCCTTTTCGACGCGTCGCTCGCACCGCTGCGCGGGCTTCGCGTCGCTGCGCCGGACTCCGTCCGGCGGTGGCCCGGTCGGGGTTGCCGCCCCTGCCGCCTGGCGTGGGTGCCGGTGGGCGGGTGCGGCTGGGTGGGCCCTGCGGGGCTGGGTCCCCTACCCGCCCTTCGCCCGTTCCCCGGGGCTGCGCCCCGGACCCGTTGCCGGGTGCGGCGTCGTTCGCGGGGGGGGGGGCCCGCACCCCCGAGCCCCCAAACACCACCAGGAGCGC
>NZ_JBHUBS010000005.1:0-115467 GCF_042788835.1 Streptomyces sp. NPDC056883
GGAGCCCCGAGGGGTCCGGGCGCAGCCCGGTACCCCTTCCCAGCCCGTCCGGCGCTTGAGGACCGGGGTCCGGGCAGCGCCCGGGGCACCCCATCCAGCCTCGCCGGCGTTTGAGGCGCGGGTCCGGGCAGCGCCCGGGGAACGGTGGAAGGGCGGGTAGGGGACTTCGCCCCGCAGGGCAACCCACCGCGGGCCGCAGCATCGGCCACCCCGCCCGGGGTCGGGACCGGACCCGCCAGGGGGTGGCAGGGCGCCAGCCGGGCGGGGCCGCACAGCGGGTCGGGGCGGCCCCGGGGCACCGCTACGCGCGCCCCCGGAAGCGGCGGCGTTCACCCGGCCCCCCGGGCTCCGCGTCGGCGAGGCGGACGACCGCAGTGTCCCGCCCCGCGACCACCGGCTTCGCCGACCGCGCCGCCTTCGCCTTGTACTGCGCCGCATCCGCCAGCCGGAACAACCGCCGGGAGGACTTCACCGGCCCGATCGGGTCCCCCGTGGAGGCGACGCCGCAGGCGACCCCCTCCCCCAGCTCGAGCTCCGCGGCCCGCAGGCACACCTCCTCGGTGACCCGCACCACCTCGTCCGCCGAAGGCCCCACGCTGACCAGGCAGAACTCATCCCCGCCCAGCCGCGCCACCAGCGCCCCCGGCAGCATCGCCCCGCACAGGCTGAGCACGGAGCCGAACCGTTCCAGCAGCCGGTCGCCCATCGCGTGGCCCAGGGTGTCGTTGACCTTCTTCAGGCCGTTCAGGTCGCAGACGACCAGACTCACCACCACCTCGGCACCACTGCGCCGGTGCTCCTCCAGCGCCTCGTCGAGCCGCATGTCCACGGCCCGCCGGTTGGCCAGCCCGGTCAGCGGGTCGGTGAAGGCGAGCCGGCGGGCCTCCTCCAGCCGGTCGCTCTGCGCCAGCCCGGCCGCGATCACCGCCGCGAGGACCTCTCCGAACTCCGCGTCGTCCTCGTCGAAGTCCGCCATGCCCTCGTCCCGGGCCACGTACAGCTCGCCCCAGGCCCGCCCGCTCAGCACGATCGGGGCCACCACGCACGTGCCGCGCCCGCGCCGCCGCAGGGCCTCGCCCCGGCGTCCCGGCCGGTCGCCGACCGCGCTGTCCACCCAGGCGTGGGGTCCGCCGCCGCCGACCCAGCGCTCGTGCAGGAACTCCGTGATCTCGGGGAAATCGTGCACGGGGTACGACTCGTCCTCGGGGAACTCCTCCTCCCCGTCCCTGCGCTCCCCCTCGTTCACGAGCACCCGCAGGCGCCCCCGCTCCCGCTCCCACGCGGAGATCGCGGCGAACGACCCGTCCATCGCCAGCCTCGCTCCGCGCGCGGCGGCCCGCACGCTGTCCCGCGGCGTGCACGCGGCAGCCATGGCCTGCGCGAGGCCCACAACGGCTCGAAGCCGCCCGTCAACACCCATCACCCCAGGTTAGGGAGTTTTGTCCGATTTAGTGACAATTGGCGCGACATTCGGTGGCACCAAGATCACACCGGGTCACCGCCCGGGGTCCGCCGGACCACCGGACACCCCGGTGGACGCCCTCACACCCCCGGCCACTCCGGCTTCCGCTTCTCGTTGAACGCCGCCACACCCTCGGCCCGGTCCCCCGAGAAGGCCACCGTCCGCCACGCCGCGTCCTCGATCTCCAGCCCGGCCGTCAGGTCCATGCCGTGCCCGAGCCGCAGCGCCCGCTTGGCGGCCCGCAGTCCGACCGGGGAGTTCGCCGCCATCGCCGCCGCCATCGCCAGGGCGGCCTCGCGGTCCGTCCCCGCCGGCACCACCGAGTCCACCAGGCCCAGGGTCAGGGCCTCCGCGGCCTCCACGCGCCGCGCGGTGAAGATCAGCTCCGCCGCCCGCGCCGCCCCCACGCGCCTCGGCAGCAGCTGCGTGCCGCCGCCGCCCGGGATCACCCCGACCGACACCTCGGGCAGCCCGACGACGGCCGTCCCGTCGGCCACGATGACATCGCACGCGAGGGCCAGCTCGAAGCCGCCGCCCAGCGCGAACCCGTGCACCGCCGCGATCACCGGCATCGGAAGCTCCAGGACTCCCCCGTACGCCCCCCGCGTGGTCGGCCGCTGCCGCAGCAGCTCCGCGTCCGAGAAGGAGTTCCGCTCCTTGAGGTCCGCGCCCACGCAGAACGCCCTCTCGGCGGTCGAGGAGAGCACGACGACCCGTACCGACGGGTCCGCACCCAGCGCCGCACACGCGGCGCCGATGCCCCGCGCCATCTCGGTCGACACGGCGTTCATCGCCTTGGGCCGGTCCAGGACCAGCTCGGCGACGTGCCCATCGCCCGCACGACGTACCGCGACGAACTCCCCGAAGCGCTGCTCGGACATCTCTGCGACCCCTCCACGTTAACGACCGTTATCAACGGACTCTAGCGCGCGGAGCAGCTCAGCAGGAGGCCTCCGGCCGACCAATCCCCGGCACCGGCCCGGCACGCCGGCACGCCGGAGCACGGAGCCGGAGTACGGAGCGGTAAGAGGCGGTCCGGCACGGCACAGGACGGCACGGCACGGCCGACCCTTCGGGGAAGAACCCGGCCGCCGGCCGCCGGCCACAGGCCGACGCCGGCCCGGGCGCACGTCAACCGGAGGTCTTGGGACTCCTGCGCGTCAGCGACCAGGGTTCCACCACGCCGAGGCCGCGGACCGGGCGCTGGAACATCGGCTGGAGCGCGAAGCGGTAGGTGCCGCCGCCCTCCTCGTTCTCGGCTTCCTTCTCCGAGACCGGCGCCGCTCCCGTGCGGCCCAGTTCCTCGGCCATCGCGCCGTCCACCAGGACCGCGTCCTTCGGCGCTATCGACGTCAGCCGCGAGGCCAGGTTCACCGTGGTCCCGAAGACGTCGCCCATCCGGGTGGTCACCGTCCCGAAGGCGATGCCCACGCGCAGCTCCGGCATCTGCGGATCGGCTTCCATGGTCTCGATCAGCCGCAGCGCGATTTCCGCCGCCGTGGCCGCGTCGTCGGCGCAGTACAGCACCTCGTCGCCCAGCGTCTTGATCAGCCGGCCGCCGTGCGCCGCCACCAGGTCCGCCGAGGTCGTCTCGAAGGACTCGACCAGCTCGCCGAGCTCCTCCTCCTCCAGCCGCCGCGTCAGGCGCGTGAAGCCCACCAGGTCGGCGAAGCCCACCGCGAGGCGCCGGTCGACCATCTCCTCGTCGTCCGCCACCTGCACGACCCGCCCGGTCGCGGCCGCGAGCTGGCGCCGCCACACGTAGACGAGGAACTCCTCCAGCTCCGGCAGCAACAGCTCGACCAGCGGGTACGTGACCTCCGTACGGGTCATCCCCGGCTCCGGCGGCTCCGTCAGCCCCTCCAGGAAGGAGTCGATCTGCCACTCCGCGAGCCGGGCCGTGGTCTGCCCGGTGGACCGCGCCACCTGGACCGCCATCGGCTCGCTCAGCAGCCCGGCCTCGACGAGGCCGGCGAGCCGGCGCAGCGCCAGTACGTCGGCCTCCGTCAGGGCCCTGGCCTGGCCGATGTCCGCGAAGCCCATGGCCCGCCAGAAGCGGGAGGCGAGCTCCATCGAGACCCCGGCACTGCGGGCCGCCTGGAAGGGCGTGTACCGGCGCTCGGCGCCCAGGATCAACTGCTCCAGGCGGATGGCCAGCGGGTCGGCCGTCGGCTGCGCCGTGTGGTCGACCTCGTGGTGGGGAGTGTGCTGCTCGCGCCCGATCGGGGTCGCGTGGACTCCGGAACCGCCCGAGCCGCCGGAGCCGCCCGCACCGCCCGTCGCCGTTGCGGGGGCGGGCGCGCTGGACTGAGGGTCGTCGACGGTCAAGGGCCGCCTCCTGTCCATTCCGTGCGCACTGCCGAACCGGGTGATCACCGCGAGGACCGGGATCGCCTAAACCATACGGCAGGTGTGCCGTAGCTCACTCCCCTACTCCGTCACCCGGGGCGGTCCCCCCGCGGGCTACCGCACGGAGCGCAGATGGACGACGTCCCCTGCCCCCACGGCCTCGTGCTTGTCCTCCGCCGTCCGTACGACGAGCCGTCCGTCGGCGTCCACCGCTTCGGCCGTCCCGGTGAGCGTGCGCCCGCCCGGCAGCTCGGCGCGCACGTGCTTGCCGAGGGTCGCGCAGCCCGCCGCGTACGTCTCCTGCAGACCGCTGGCCGCCGGGTCGCCGCCGGCCTCCCGCCAGTTCCCGTACCACTGCTCCAGGGAGCGCAGCACGGCCTTGAGCAGCGGGTCCCGGTCGGTGACGGTGGCCTTGGCCAGCGCCAGCGACCCCGCGGTGTCCACCGGCAGCTCGGCGTCGGTCAGCGTCACGTTGAGCCCGATCCCGAGGACGACCCCGTCGGCCACGCGCTCCGCGAGGATCCCGCCGGTCTTGCGCTCCTCCCCGTCCACGGTGACCAGCAGGTCGTTGGGCCACTTGAGGGAGGTGTCCACGCCCGCGGCGCGCGAGAGCCCGGTGGCGGTGGCCACCCCGGCCAGCAGCGTCAGCCAGCCCCACCGCTCCTGCGGCACCGCGGGCCCGGGCTTCAGGAGTACGGAGAAGAACAGTCCTGACCGCGCGGGCGCGACCCAGCTCCGGTCGAGCCGGCCCCGTCCGGCCGTCTGCTCCTCGGCGACGAGCACGGCCCCCTCGGGCAGCTTCGCGGCCCGTGCGGCGAGATCGCTGTTGGTGGACCCGGTGGACCCCACCACCTCCAGCGAGGTCCACAGCCCTTCGCCGGTCACGAGGGCCCGCTGCAGCGCGGCAACGTTCAAGGGCGGCCGGTCCAGACTCGACCAACGGCCCGCGGAAGCTCCGGTCGAAGCCCCGCCTGATGCATCTGATGGCGTCATGCAACCCAGATTAGGTGTGTCAAACGCCGCACCGCCGAGCGCCATGCCCGCCGATACGCTACGCACCAGTAGCTAGTAAAAACCAAGTAAGTCACCAGGCAGTTGACACCACGCAGGGAGCCGCGACCCCGATGTCACAACCGTCAGAGCCGATCGACATGCACACCACCGCGGGGAAGATCGCGGATCTGCAGCGCCGCGTCGAGGAAGCCACACACGCCGGGTCAGGGCGGGCGGTGGAAAAGCAGCACGCCAAGGGCAAGCTGACGGCGCGTGAGCGGGTGGCCCTGCTGCTGGACGAGGGGTCCTTCGTCGAGCTGGACGAGTTCGCCCGGCACCGGTCGACGAACTTCGGGCTGGAGAAGACCCGGCCGTACGGCGACGGCGTCGTCACCGGCTACGGGACCGTCGACGGGCGGCCCGTCGCCCTGTTCTCGCAGGACTTCACCGTCTTCGGCGGGGCCCTCGGCGAGGTCTACGGCCAGAAGATCATGAAGGTCATGGACTTCGCTCTGAAGACCGGCTGCCCGCTGATCGGCATCAACGACTCCGGCGGCGCCCGCATCCAGGAGGGCGTCAGCGCGCTGGGCATGTACGGCGAGATCTTCCGCCGCAACGTCCACGCCTCCGGCGTGATCCCGCAGATCAGCCTGGTCGTCGGCCCGTGCGCCGGCGGGGCCGTGTACTCCCCCGCCATCACCGACTTCACGGTCATGGTCGACCAGACCTCGCACATGTTCATCACCGGCCCGGACGTCATCAAGACCGTCACCGGCGAGGACGTCGGCTTCGAGGAGCTGGGCGGGGCGCGCACGCACAACAGCACGTCCGGCGTCGCGCACCACATGGCGGGTGACGAGAAGGACGCCATCGAGTACGTGAAGTCCCTGCTCTCCTACCTCCCGTCGAACAACCTCTCCGAGCCCCCGGCCTTCCCCGAGGAAGCCGACACCGAGGTCTCCGAGAGCGACCGCGAGCTCGACGTGCTGATCCCGGACAGCGCGAACCAGCCGTACGACATGCACAAGGTGATCGAGCACGTGCTCGACGACGCGGAGTTCCTGGAGACCCAGTCGCTCTTCGCGCCGAACATCCTCACCGGCTTCGGCCGCGTCGAGGGGCACCCGGTCGGGGTCGTCGCCAACCAGCCGATGCAGTTCGCCGGCTGCCTGGACATCGACGCCTCCGAGAAGGCGGCCCGGTTCGTCCGCACCTGCGACGCCTTCAACATCCCGGTGCTGACCTTCGTCGACGTTCCGGGCTTCCTGCCGGGCACCGACCAGGAGTACAACGGAATCATCCGGCGCGGCGCCAAGCTGATCTACGCCTACGCCGAGGCGACCGTCCCCCTGATCACCGTCATCACCCGCAAGGCCTTCGGCGGGGCCTACGACGTGATGGGCTCCAAGCACCTGGGCGCCGACCTCAACCTCGCGTGGCCGACGGCCCAGATCGCCGTCATGGGCGCGCAGGGCGCGGTCAACATCCTGCACCGGCGGGCGATCGCCGAAGCGGAGGAGGCCGGCACCGCCGAGGAGACCCGGGCGCGGCTCATCACCGAGTACGAGGACGCGCTGCTGAACCCGTACACGGCCGCCGAGCGCGGGTACATCGACGCGGTGACCATGCCGTCCGAGACCCGGGCGCACGTGGTGAAGGGGCTGCGGCAGCTGCGCACCAAGCGCGAGTCCCTGCCCCCGAAGAAGCACGGCAACATCCCGCTCTAGCCGTCACGAGGAGCTCACAGTGGTGATCAAGGTCGTCAAGGGGAACCCGACCCCGGAGGAGCTGGCCGCCGCACTGGCGGTGGTCCGAGCGCGCGCGGCGGCCCTCGCGTCGGAGCCGTCGGGCGCGGAGCGGGTGACCGACGCGTGGGCGGCGCCGGGCCGGGTGGCCCGGCGGACCCTGCCGCGCCCGGGGCCGGGCGCGTGGGGCCGTACGTACTGGCCCGCGTAAGCCGTAGGTGGAGATGAAGATGGCGTGAACTGCCCGTGGCGCCTGAGTACCCGTACTCAGGCGCCACAGGAGTGCTCGGGGCCAGGATCGGGGCATGCTCTGGTCAGACCCGAAGAACGAGCCGCCGAAGGACATGCGCGACGCCGAGGCGATGGTCCGGCGGATGACGGTCATCGTCGTCATCGCGATGGTCGTCGTGGTGTACGTACTGGGCGTGGGCGGTTTCTAGCACCGCGGCCACCCACGGGGCGCCCCTACGATGGCAGGCATGACTGCTGCCCCCGGCCACGCCCTCGTCCTCGCCTCCGCTTCGCCCGCCCGGCTGAACCTGCTGCGGCAGGCCGGGCTCTCCCCGCACGTGATCGTGAGCGGCTTCGACGAGGACGCCGTCACCGCGGACTCCCCCTCCGAGCTGGCGCTCGCGCTGGCCGAGGCGAAGGCGGCCGTCGTGGCGGCCCTGGACGAGGCCGCGGGCGCCCTGGTGATCGGCTGCGACTCCGTGCTGGAGCTGGACGGCGAGGCGCTGGGCAAGCCGGCGGACGCCGAGGAGGCCACGGCCCGCTGGAAGTCGATGCGCGGGCGCGCCGGGGTGCTGCGCACCGGGCACTGCGTGATCGACACGGCGAGCGGCCGTCAGGTTTCGGCCACGGCGTCGACGACGGTCCGCTTCGGCGAGCCGACGGACGCGGAGGTCGCGGCGTACGTGGCGAGCGGGGAACCGCTGCACGTGGCGGGGGCGTTCACCCTGGACGGGCTGTCGGCCCCGTTCATCGAGGGCATCGACGGGGATCACGGCAATGTGATCGGGATCTCCCTGCCGCTGCTGCGCTCGCTGCTGGCGGAACTGGGCGTGTCCATCACGGACTTGTGGGCTTGACGTCCCCGAGCTTCCCGAAGTCCCCGAAGTCCGCGAGCGGGTGGCCCGGCGGCGTGTCCCGGATCTCCGGTCCGTCGTCGAGGCCGTCGTCGAAGCCGCTGCCGGGCCTGCCGTCCGACCCGCCGCCGGGCCCGCCGAAGCCGTCCTCGGGCCCGCCGAAGCCGCCCAGGGGGCCGCTGGAGCCCCCCGCGGGGCCTCCGGCGCCCTCGGCGGCCCCGCCCGCGCCCTTGGCCGCGTAGAGCGTCAGGCTCAGCACCAGCAGGCAGAGGATCAGCATCATCACCGCGAAGGCGCCCCAGCCGACCAGGCCGACGACGAGGGCGCCGAGCAGTCCGTGGGTGACGGCGGCGCTGACGAGGAGCACGCGCGCGAAGGAGCCCGGGGCCCGGTCGCGGATCGCGGCGACGACGAGGAACACGGCGCAGGCGAGCAGGAACACGGCCATGCCGGCGCCGAGCGCATAGGTTGCCTTGGACATGACATCCGGATCGGCGCCCGCGATGGACATCGACTGGTTCTCGGTGGTCCGGCCCAGGACGAGGTGGACGAAGCCGAGCACCGCCGCCTCCACGACGAGTACGACCGCGGTCGCTCCGGCCACGGATCTCCGCAGCACCACGCCACCCACGCCACTCACACCAGCCACGACGCCCCCACCCCGCATGCACAAGCCCGTTCGACGCCTGGAGGCTACTAACGGGTAAACCTTCGGACAAGGGGCCGCGGCCGCTTCGTTACGGTCGGGCTGCCGTACGGCGACCCGCCGGTGCCGACGCCACGCCCGGGCAAGGAATGCATGGGCCGTTCGTAGGGATTCGACAAAGAATCACCCCGGGCCGCTGACCCGGGGAACAGAGACCCCGGACACACGGCAGGGTTACTGTGCAGTCGGGGATCCCCCTGACATGGGGCGCCACAAGGGTTTTATCGACTCGGAGTCGACTCGGATCACAGTCCGTGTGGGCAAGGTCACCACCGGAGAAGGGTCGAAAGGCCGTGTGGGCTGTCCCTAAACTCAGCTTGTTTCAAGGAGGGAGCCATCGTGCGCAAGGTGCTCATCGCCAACCGTGGCGAAATCGCTGTCCGCGTTGCTCGGGCCTGCCGGGATGCCGGGATCGCGAGCGTAGCCGTCTACGCCGATCCGGACCGGGACGCTCTGCATGTCCGCGCGGCCGACGAGGCTTTCGCGTTGGGCGGTGACACCCCGGCCGCGAGTTATCTGGACATTTCCAAGATCTTGCAGGCCGCAGCCGACTCCGGTGCGGACGCCATCCATCCCGGATACGGCTTCCTTTCCGAGAACGCGGAGTTCGCGCAGGCCGTCATCGACGCGGGGCTGATCTGGATCGGCCCGCCGCCGCAGGCCATCCGTGACCTGGGTGACAAGGTCGCCGCCCGGCACATCGCGCTGCGTGCCGGCGCGCCGCTGGTCGCCGGCACGCCGGACCCGGTCTCCGGGTCGGACGAGGTCGTGGCGTTCGCCAAGGAGCACGGCCTGCCCATCGCGATCAAGGCCGCTTTCGGTGGCGGCGGTCGTGGTCTGAAGGTCGCCCGGAACCTCGAAGAGGTCCCGGAGCTCTACGACTCCGCCGTGCGTGAGGCCGTCGCCGCCTTCGGCCGCGGCGAGTGCTTCGTGGAGCAGTACCTCGACAAGCCGCGGCACGTGGAGACCCAGTGCCTGGCCGACTCCCACGGCAACGTGGTCGTCGTCTCCACCCGTGACTGCTCGCTGCAGCGCCGCCACCAGAAGCTGGTGGAGGAGGCCCCGGCCCCGTTCCTGACGGAGGCCCAGAACGCCGAGCTGTATGCGGCGTCGAAGGCGATCTTGAAGGAAGCCGGCTACGTCGGCGCCGGCACGGTGGAGTTCCTGGTCTCCGCCGACGGCCTGATCTCCTTCCTGGAGGTCAACACCCGTCTGCAGGTCGAGCACCCGGTCACCGAAGAGGTCACCGGCATCGACCTGGTCCGCGAAATGTTCCGCATCGCGGACGGCGAGGAGCTCGGCTACGGGGACCCGGTCCTGCGCGGTCACTCCTTCGAGTTCCGCATCAACGGCGAGGACCCGGGCCGCGGCTTCCTGCCCGCCCCCGGCACCGTCACCAAGTTCGCCCCGCCGACCGGCCCCGGCGTCCGTCTCGACGCGGGCGTGGAGTCCGGCTCGGTCATCGGCCCGGCCTGGGACTCCCTCCTGGCCAAGCTCATCGTTACGGGTGCCACGCGCGAGCAGGCCCTGCAGCGGGCGGCGCGCGCGCTGGCCGAGTTCGAGGTCGAGGGCATGGCCACGGCCATCCCGTTCCACCGCGCGGTCGTCATCGACCCGGCCTTCACGGCCGACCCGTTCACGATCCACACCCGCTGGATCGAGACCGAGTTCGTCAACGAGATCCCGGCGTTCACGGTTCCCGCCGCGGAGGACTCCGAGGACGAGCCGGGCCGCGAGACCGTGGTCGTCGAGGTCGGCGGCAAGCGCCTGGAGGTCTCCCTCCCGTCCTCGCTGGGCATGACCCTGGCCCGCACCGCGGCCGCGGGCGGCGCGAAGCCCAAGCGCCGCGCGGCCAAGAAGTCCGGGCCCGCCGCTTCCGGCGACACCCTGGCCTCGCCCATGCAGGGCACCATCGTGAAGGTCGCGGTCGAGGAAGGCCAGCAGGTCAACGAAGGCGACCTGATCGTCGTCCTCGAAGCCATGAAGATGGAACAGCCGCTGAACGCGCACCGTTCGGGCACGATCGTGGGCCTGTCGGCAGAGGTCGGCGCGTCGCTCACCTCGGGCGCGGCGATCTGCGAAATCAAGGACTGACGTCCTGTACGGGTCCCGGGGCTCCCCCGGGACCCCGATCGCGGGGCGGTGCGCCGCTGCGCGGGGCAGGGTTCCCCTCCCCGCCCTTCGCCCGTTCCCTGGGGCTCCGCCCCGGACCCCGCTCCGCAAACGCCGGAGGGGCTGGATTTCGGCTGACGTCAGCCAATATCCAGCCCCTCCGGCGTTTGAGGAGCAGGGGTCCGGGGACTGGTCCCCGGCAACGACGCCGCAGGTACCTATCGGCGCCGCATGTCCGCGACCCGCGCCCGCTCACCCGCCTGCTGCTCGTGCAACGGCGGCCCCGCGCTGCGGAGCTGGGCCGTCGGCCCGCCCCGCCGCTGGACGGGGAGCGGGGACTCCCGGCGCGGACGCCTCCCGGCCATCGACTCGCCACCGCCGGAGGCGGAGCCGCCCCCGGCCACGGTGATCTGCACGCCCTGGTCCGCCAGCGCCTGCAGCTCCGTACCGGCCCGGTCGTCGTGCGCGGGCGGCTCGTCCGTCACCAGCCGGGTGATCACATCGGTCGGCACGGTCTGGAACATGGTGTCCGTCCCGAGCTTCGTGTGGTCGGCCAGGACCACCACCTCCGCCGCGGCCTGGACCAGCGCCCGGTCCACGCTCGCGGAGAGCATGTTGGAGGTGGACAGCCCGCGCTCGGCGGTGAGACCGCTGCCGGACAGGAAGGCCCGCGAGACCCGCAGCCCCTGGAGGGACTGCTCGGCACCGCTGCCGACCAGCGCGTAGTTGGACCCCCGCAGGGTTCCGCCCGTCATCACCACCTCCACCCGGTTCGCATGGGCCAGCGCCTGTGCGACGAGCAGCGAGTTGGTGACGACGGTGAGTCCGGGCACCCGGGCGAGCCGGCGGGCCAGCTCCTGGGTGGTGGTGCCGGCGCCGACGACCACGGCCTCGCCTTCTTCGACGAGTCCGGCCGCGACATCGGCGATGGCGGTCTTCTCCGCCGTCGCGAGATGGGACTTTTGCGGAAAGCCGGATTCCCGCGTGAAACCGCCCGGCAGTACCGCACCGCCGTGCCGGCGGTCGAGGAGTCCTTCTGCCTCCAGTGCCCGCACGTCCCGCCGTACGGTCACTTCGGAGGTCTGGACGACGCGGGCGAGCTCCCGGAGCGATACCGCTCCGTTGGCCCGCACCATTTCGAGGATCAATTGGCGACGTTCTGCAGCGAACACGAAACTGACAGTAACCCCAACGACCATCTGCTTTCAGCTCTTTGCGCCGGAATACCGAAGTTGTCCATACCGTAGGGCAACTAGTGGTATACGCGGTCGGCCCGCCGCGCACCTGCTCCGCGGCGGGCCGACCACCCACTCCAAAGCCCTTGCTCACAAGGGCCGTTATCGGTACTTACGCCTCGCCGGAGGACTTCCGCGTGTGCAGCTGGCGGGCGACCTCGGCGATCGAACCGGACAGCGAGGGGTACACGGTGAACGCGTTTGCGATCTGCTCGACCGTCAGGTTGTTGTCGACGGCGATCGAGATCGGGTGGATGAGTTCGCTCGCGCGCGGCGATACGACCACGCCGCCGACGACGATCCCGGTGCCGGGACGGCAGAACAGCTTCACGAAGCCGTCCCGGATGCCCTGCATCTTGGCGCGCGGGTTGCGCAGCAGCGGGAGCTTCACGACCCGGGCGTCGATCTTGCCGGCGTCCACGTCGGCCTGGGTGTAGCCGACGGTGGCGATCTCGGGGTCGGTGAAGACGTTCGAGGAGACCGTCTTCAGGTTGAGCGGGGCCACCGCGTCGCCGAGGAAGTGGTACATCGCGATGCGCCCCTGCATGGCGGCCACCGACGCGAGGGCGAAGATGCCGGTCACGTCGCCGGCCGCGTACACGCCGGGCGAGGAGGTGCGGGAGACCTTGTCGGTCCAGATGTGCCCCGACTCCTTGAGCTTGACCCCGGACTCCTCCAGGTTCATGTTGCTCGTGTTCGGGATCGCGCCGACCGCCATCAGGCAGTGCGTGCCGCTGATGACCCGGCCGTCGGAGAGGGTGACCTCGACCCGGTCGCCCACCCGCTTGGCGGACTCGGCGCGGGAGCGGCCGATGACGTTCATGCCGCGGCGCCGGAAGACGTCCTCCAGCACGGCGGCGGCGTCGGGGTCCTCGCCGGGGAGCACGCGGTCGCGGGAGGACACGAGGGTCACCCGGGAGCCGAGGGCCTGGTACGCACCGGCGAACTCGGCGCCGGTCACGCCGGAGCCGACCACGATGAGCTCCTCCGGGAGCTCTTCGAGGTCGTAGACCTGGGTCCAGTTCAGGATCCGCTCGCCGTCGGGCATCGCGTCGGGGATCTCGCGGGGGTGTCCGCCGGTCGCGATGAGCACGGCGTCGGCGGTGAGGATCGTCTCGGAGCCGTCGGCCGCGGTGACGATGACGTCCCGCGTGCCGTCGATGCCCTGCGGGCCGCCGAGCTTGGCGCGGCCCCGTACGACCCGGGCGCCGGCCCGGGTGACGGAGGCGGTGATGTCGTGGGACTGGGCGAGCGCCAGGCGCTTGACGCGCCGGTTCACCTTGCCGAGGTCCACGCCGACGACGCGCGCGGCCTGCTCGATGTGCGGGGTGTCGTCCGCGACGACGATGCCGAGCTCCTCGTACGACGAGTCGAAGGTCGTCATGACCTCGGCGGTCGCGATGAGAGTCTTGGAGGGCACGCAGTCGGTGAGCACCGACGCGCCGCCCAGACCGTCGCAGTCCACGACGGTCACCTCCGCGCCGAGCTGGGCCCCCACGAGGGCCGCCTCATACCCGCCGGGTCCGCCGCCGATGATCACGATCCGGGTCACGAAAACTCCGCCTCACGTCTACCCGGCCGGCTGCCGCCCCGGCCGGGGCTTCCGGGGGGTCTCCCCGGGGGATGCATTCCGTACGTCATTGTCCCGCACGCATCAAGGTGCTTCACGCCCGGTCCCACCATCCGGGACGCAGGCCCCGTACGCGGCCGGGAGCGCAGTCGGGGCCGCCCCTCCCGTACCCTCGACCTCATGTCGCTCTACGCCGCGTACGCCGGCAACCTCGACCCGCGGCTGATGACGCGCCGCGCTCCGCATTCGCCGCTGCGCGGCACGGGCTGGATCAACGACTGGCGGCTGACCTTCGGCGGCGAGCAGATGGGCTGGGAGGGCGCGCTGGCGACGATCGTCGAAGCGCCGCGCCACCAGGTCTTCGTCGCGCTGTACGACGTGGCCCCGCTGGACGAGGACTCCATGGACCGGTGGGAGGGCGTCGGGCTCGACATCTACCGCCGCATGCGGGTGCGCGTGCACACGCTGGACGGCGAGGAAGCGGCCTGGGTGTACGTGCTCAACGGCTACGAGGGCGGCCTGCCCTCGGCCCGCTACCTGGGCGAACTCGCCGACGCGGCCGAATCCGCGGGCGCCCCGCACGACTACGTGATGGAACTCCGCAAGCGCCCCTGCTGAACGGCGCCGCACGGGCCCCGTCCACCCCGCCCGGGACAATTGGTCGGAAACGACAAAGCAACGATCCGAATACCGTGAGCGGTGCCATCTACGCGCGTAGGCCGAGAGGGGCTACGCTCTTCCGCGTGAACGCATCTGTTACCGACCCCTTCGCCGCCGCCGACGCCGCCGCCGCCCGCCTGCGCGAGCTGACCGGCGCCGAGACCCACGACGTCGCCCTCGTGATGGGCTCCGGCTGGGCCCCCGCCGCGGAGGCGCTGGGCGCGCCCGAGGCCGAGTTCCCCGTCACCGAGCTGCCCGGCTTCCCGCCCCCCGCCGTCGAGGGCCACGGCGGCAAGATCCGCTCGTACAAGATCGGCGACAAGCGCGCGCTGCTCTTCCTCGGCCGGACCCACTACTACGAGGGCCGCGGCGTCGCCGCCGTCGCCCACGGCGTGCGCACGGCCGTCGCCGCCGGCTGCAAGACCATCGTCCTGACCAACGGCTGCGGTGGCCTGCGCGAGGGCATGAAGCCCGGCCAGCCGGTCCTGATCAGCGACCACCTCAACCTCACGGCCACCTCGCCGATCGTCGGCGCGAACTTCGTGGACCTCACCGACCTGTACTCGCCGCGCCTGCGCGCGATGTGCAAGGAGATCGACGAGACCCTCGAAGAGGGCGTCTACGTGCAGTTCCCCGGCCCGCACTACGAGACCCCGGCCGAGATCAACATGATCCGCGTCATGGGCGCCGACCTGGTCGGCATGTCCACCGTGCTGGAGGCCATCGCCGCCCGCGAGGCCGGCGCCGAGGTGCTCGGCATCTCGCTGGTCACCAACCTGGCGGCGGGCCTGTCCGGCGAGCCGCTGAACCACGAAGAGGTGCTCCAGGCCGGCCGCGACTCGGCCGCGCGCATGGGCAAGCTGCTGACGCAGGTCCTCGCCCGGATCTGAACGAGCGACCCGACCGACCGACGAGAGGTAGTGCAGGACGTGCAGGACGATCTGATCGCACGGGCGCAGGCCTGGCTGGCCGAGGACCCCGACCCGGAAACCGCCGACGAGCTCGCCAAGCTCATCGAAGCCGGTGACACCACGGAGCTCGCGGACCGCTTCTCCGGCATGCTGCAGTTCGGCACCGCCGGACTCCGCGGCGAGCTGGGCGCGGGCCCGATGCGGATGAACCGCAACGTGGTGATCCGGGCCGCGGCCGGCCTCGCGGCCTACCTCAAGGCCCAGGGCCACGCCGGCGGCCTGGTCGTCGTCGGCTACGACGCCCGCTACAAGTCGGCCGACTTCGCCCGCGACACCGCCGCGGTGATGACCGGTGCCGGGCTGCGCGCCGCCGTCCTGCCCCGTCCGCTGCCGACGCCCGTCCTCGCGTACGCCATAAGGCACCTGGGCGCCGTCGCCGGCGTCGAGGTGACCGCGAGCCACAACCCGCCCCGGGACAACGGCTACAAGGTCTACCTCGGCGACGGTTCGCAGATCGTCTCCCCGGCCGACGCCGAGATCGCCGCGCAGATCGACGCGATCGCCGCGCTGGCCGACGTACCGCGGGCCGACGGCGGCTGGCAGGACCTCGGCGACGAGGTCCTGGAGGCCTACCTGGCACGTACGGACGCCGTCCTGACCCCCGGCTCCCCCCGGGGCGTGCGGACCGTCTACACGGCCATGCACGGCGTCGGCAAGGACGTGGTCCTGGCCGCCTTCGCCCGCGCCGGCTTCCCCGCCCCGGTCCTGGTGGCCGAGCAGGCGGAGCCGGACCCGGCCTTTCCGACGGTCGCCTTCCCCAACCCGGAGGAGCCGGGCGCGATGGACCTGTCCTTCGCCAAGGCCGCCGAGGTCAACCCCGACATCGTCATCGCCAACGACCCGGACGCCGACCGCTGCGCCGTGGCCGTCCCGGACGCGGCCTCGGCCTCCGGCTGGCGGATGCTGCGCGGCGACGAGGTCGGCGCGCTGCTCGCCGCCCACCTGGTGCACAAGGGGGCGCAGGGCGTCTTCGCCGAGTCCATCGTCTCCTCCTCCCTCCTGGGGCGAATCGCGGAGGCCGCGGGCGTCGGCTACGAGGAGACCCTGACCGGCTTCAAGTGGATCTCCCGCGTCGAGGGCCTGCGCTACGGGTACGAGGAGGCGCTCGGCTACTGCGTGGACCCCGAGGGCGTCCGCGACAAGGACGGCGTCACGGCCGCCCTGCTCGTCGCGGAGCTGGCCTCGGAGCTCAAGGAGCAGGGCCGGACCCTGACCGACCTGCTGGACGACCTGGCCATGGAGCACGGCCTGCACGCCACCGACCAGCTGTCGGTCCGCGTGGAGGACCTGTCGGTCATCGCCTCGGCGATGGCGGCGCTGCGCGCGGAGCCCCCGGCCTCGCTGGCGGGCCTGCGGGTCACCTCGGCGGAGGACCTGAACCGGGGCACGGCGACGCTGCCGCCCACGGACGGGCTGCGCTACTACCTGGAGGGCGACTACAAGGCCCGGGTGATCGTCCGCCCGTCGGGTACGGAGCCCAAGCTGAAGTGCTACCTGGAGGTCGTGGTCCCGGTGGCGGAAGCCTCGGACCTGCTCCCGGCCCGCGCCCGCGGCCAGGAAGTCCTCGACGCGATCAAGAAGGACCTGGCGGCGGCGGCCGGAATCTGACCTTCGCGACGCGCACCTCGCACTATCCCCCAGACTCCGTCCGGGGGGACCCCCGGACGGGCTTCGGCCCGCTGCGCCGGACTCCGTCCGTCGACCCGGCAGGCAGCACGAAGGCCCCCCGAGCTCCGGCTCGGGGGGCCTTCGTCGTGACCGGGTCAGGAAGGGCGCGGCGCCGGGCTCGCCGACGGCAGCACCACGTCGCCCAGGGTCGGTACCGACTCCGGGCGGGAGCGGACGGCGTCCGTGCACTCCCAGGCCCTCGGCGGATCCGCGTCGGGACCGCCCAGGACCACCGGACCCGGCCCAGCCGACACCGCGTCGCTCTCCGCGAGCGTGCACACCAGCTGCGACAGGGCCACCGGAGGCAGGTCCTCGGGCTTGCGGCTCAGCCGTACCGTGCCCGCCGGGTCCCCCGGCCGCGGCGCCGAGGCCGTCAGCACGGCCGGCACCTCGGTCGTGAAACCGGCTTCCCGCTCCTCCGCCGACGGCTCCCGCTGGAGCGCCGCCAGCAGGGCCTGGGCGACGAACACGGCCGCGTCACGCGCGGGCTGCTTCTCCGGCACCGGCACCACTCGCTGGACGCCCACCAGCTGCGCCCCGCAGACCAGTTCCACCGTGGCCCGGATGCCCTGCACCCCGCCCGTTCCGGCGGCCGTGCCGGTCGGCGTCTTGCAGGAGACCCGCGAGGGCGCCGCGCCCACGTCCACCGGCACGGTGGTCGCCCGGATCCCGCAGCCCGACAGGACGCCCGCGGACAGCAGGCTCAGGGCCGCCACCACGGCGGTCGTCGCCGTACGCCTCGTACCGGCCTTGGTCCCGGCCCCCGTCCTACGCCTCGTCGTCACCGGCGATCACCTTCCCCACGTCCACCGGCAGCCGCAGCGTGAACAGCGCACCGCCCTCCGCCCCGTTCTCCGCGGTGATGTCGCCGCCGTGGATGTGCGCGTTCTCCATCGCGATGGACAGGCCGAGCCCGCTGCCGTCGGACTTCGGCCGCGACGCGCTCGCCTTGTAGAACCGGTCGAAGACGTGCGGCAGTACGGCCTCGGGGATGCCCGGCCCGTTGTCCCGTACGGCGATGACCAGCCAGTCGTCCTCCACCCGGATGGAGACCCGGACCGGCGAGCCGCCGTGCTTGAGCGCGTTGCCGATCAGGTTCGCCAGGATCACGTCGAGCCGCCGCGGGTCGAGCCGCGCCACGATCCCGCGCTCCGCGTCGAGTTCGACCGCGTCGAGCCACGCCCGCGTGTCGATGCACGCCGTCACCTGGTCGGCGACGTCCACGTCGTCCAGTACGAGGCGCGCCGTGCCCGCGTCGAAGCGGGTGACCTCCATGAGGTTCTCCACGAGGTCGTTCAGCCGCCTGGTCTCGCTCACGACCAGACCCACCGCCGGTGCGATCATCGGATCGAGGAACTCGACCTCGTCCTCCAGCACCTCGGCCACCGCCGTCAACGCCGTCAGCGGCGTGCGCAGTTCGTGGGACATGTCCGCGACGAAACGCCGGCTGGACTCCTCCCGCGCGCTCATGTCGGCGACCTTCTTCTCCAGCGCCTCCGCCGTCTTGTTGAAGGTGTGGGCCAGATCGGCGAGTTCGTCCGTCCCCGACACCTCCAGCCGGTGGTCCAGCTCCCCTTCGCCGAGCCGGCGCGCCGCGTCGCCGAGCCGCTGCACGGGCCGCAGCACCGTACGGGCCGCGGCCTGCGCGAGCAGCGCGGACCCGAGCAGCGCGAGTCCGGTGGCGATGGTCAGCGACCAGGCCAGGGCGTTGAGGTCGTCGCGCTCCTGGGCCAGGGACTTGTACATGTAGCCGGTCGGCCCGCCGCCCACGATCCGGGTGCCGCCGACCAGGTAGGGGTTCCCGTTCGGCTTCGTCCGCTGCCAGTACACGTGGTACGCGGCGTCGTTGGCCGAGGTGGTCTTCTGCCGGTCGTTCACGGCGTGCTGGAGCGACTTCGGTACGTCGGCCAGCGAGAAGGCGTCGGGACCGGCCGACCCGGCCACCTTGCGGCCGTCCTTCTCGTCCACCAGCAGCACGCTGTAGCCGGGGCTGCTGCCCGCCATCATCTCGGCGGTGTGCTGCAGCTCCTCCTGCGTCGGGTCGGCGGGCAGCGCCGCGGCCCGGTTCTGCATCTCCTGCCGGAAGTCGCCGAGGGCGGCGTCCTGGGTCCGGGTCAGGACGGCCTCGCGGTTGAGCCAGTACGCGATCCCGGACGCGGACACGGCGGCCGTCAGCGCGACCAGTGCGAACACGACGAGGAGCCGCAGCCGCAGGCTGGTCCAGCGCCGGCCCGCGAACAGGGCTCTGATCACTGCGGGGAGTCCAGTCGGTAGCCGACGCCCCGCACGGTACGGATCAGGGTGGGCGAGGAGGGCACTTCCTCGACCTTGGCGCGCAGCCGCTGCACGCAGGCGTCGACGAGGCGCGAGTCGCCGAGGTAGTCGTGCTCCCACACCAGCCTCAGCAGCTGCTGGCGGGAGAGCGCCTGGCCGGGGCGGCGGCTGAGCTCCAGGAGCAGCCGCAGCTCGGTCGGGGTGAGCTGGAGGTCCTCGCCGTTCTTGGTCACCGTCATGGCGTTGCGGTCGATGACCAGCGAGCCGAAGACGGCGGAGTCGGTGGCCTCGCGCTCGCCACGGCGCAGCACGGCCCGGATGCGGGCGTCGAGGACCCGCCCCTGGACGGGCTTGACGACGTAGTCGTCCGCTCCCGACTCCAGGCCGACGACCACGTCGATGTCGTCGTTGCGCGCGGTGAGCAGGATGATCGGCAGCTGGTCGGTGCGCCGGACACGCCGGCACACCTCGAAGCCGTCGATGCCGGGCAGCATGACGTCGAGCACGATCAGATCGGGCCGCTGCTCGCGCAGCAGTTTGAGGCCGTCCTCGCCCGTCGCCGCGGTGGCCACACGGTGGCCCTGGCGAGTCAGGGAGAGTTCGAGGGCCGTGCGGATGGCGTCGTCGTCCTCGATGAGCAACAGGAAAGGCACGGGCTCATTCTGTCCCATCGCCCCTCGGGACTTCGACCGCCCTGCACCTCGAATCCCCGGGAGGCTTCCGCGGTGCCTCCGCAGGGCTCCTGATCGGCTCCCACTCGGCTCCCTGTGACAGGCCTGTGACAGTCGAAGGACACCCCGGTTATGTCGGGCGGGCAGTCTTCTTGGCAACGGACCAGACAGACTCCACGACGGGGGGCGCGAGATGAACACGCTGCACAGCATCAACACCAGCGCGATTGTCACGCGGCTGCACGATGTGAACCGCCGCACGGCAATCCGTACGGCGACGGCCCCTTCCCGGCGGCCGGCGCACGTGGTGGCCATCGACGCGAAGACCTACGAGCGCCCCTCCGTCCCCGCCCAGCGCACGCCGGGCTCCACGGACGCCCCGGACTCCTCCAACGAGGCCGAGTTCACGGCGTACGTCCAGGAGCGGCGGGCCGCCCTCTACGCGACGGCCTTCCACCTGACCGGCGACCGCTACGAGGCCGAGGACCTGCTGCAGACCGCACTGTTCTCCACGTACCGCGCCTGGGACCGCATCAGCGACAAGGCCGCCGTCGGCGGATACCTGCGCCGCACGATGACGAACCTGCACATCAGCGCCTGGCGCCGGCGCAAGCTCAACGAGTACCCGACGGAAGAGCTGCCGGAGACGGCCTCGGACACGGACGCCATGGGCGGTACGGAGCTGCGCGCCGTGCTGTGGCAGGCGCTCACCCGCATCCCGGAGCCGCAGCGCACGATGCTGGTGCTCCGGTACTACGAGGGCCGCACGGACCCGGAGATCGCGGAGATCCTCGGCATCAGCGTCGGCACGGTGAAGTCGAGCATCTGGCGTTCGCTGCGCCGGATGCGCGAGGACGAGGCGCTGAGCTTCGGCCGCGACGAGGCGGAGTCCTTCGAGGACCTGGTCGCGTAGGACCGCGGCACACAAGACCAAAGGGCCAGGGGGCCCGTCCTGCGGGGGTGGGACGGGGGCCACGGGGGCAAAGGGCGGGATCGAGCGGACGGGGGTCCGCACGGTCCCGCCTTTTGGCGTCCGCACTCTCAGCCGGGCCCATCCAGCCGTCCGGCGTTTGAGGACCGGGGTCTGGGGCGGAGCCCCAGGATCTTTCCGGGTCCGGGCAGCGCCCGGGGAACGGCGGAAGGGCGGGTAGGGGACAAGCCCCGCAGGGCCCGGCGAGCACAGCCCTGCCAGGGCAGCGAAGGCTAGGCCCGGGCCACGGCCCGGTGCCGCCCCGCGGCAGCAGCGGCAAGCCGCCCGAGCGCCTCGTCACGACCACACGCATGCGCACCCAGCGCGGTATGCCGCGCCACGATTCCCCGCTCGGCCCGCATCAGCCGCCACCCACGCCGCAAAAGCATCGGCACCGACTTGCGCCCCTCGCGCAGGTCACGGGCCAGGCGCCGCCGGAAGGTGGTGCTGGGCCGCCCGCGCAGGCAGATCGCGTCCGCCAGCAGCCCCAGCTCCTGGCACCGCACGACGACGTCCGCCGCGAAGATCCCCTCGGCTATGAACAGCGGGGTCCGGGCGATGTCCAGCGCCTCCGTACCGGTCCGCGAGGAGGTGGCGATGTCGTAGACGGGGACCTCGGTCCGCCCGGCCGCACACAGCTCGGAGATCGCGGCCACGGCCGCCTCCGCGTCCCAGGACAGCGGCGAGTCCCAGTCGATGTCGGCGCTGCCCTCGACGAACGGGAGGGTCGGGTCGTCGCCGTCCTTGTAGAAGTCGTCCAGGCGCAGCACGGGCAGCCCGGACCGGGCCGCCAGCGAGGACTTGCCGGAACCCGAGGGCCCGGTCAGGAGGACGACACGCGTAGGCAAAGGAGAGGAACAGCTCACGGAACAACAGTGTGAACTATTAGCTCGCGCAGGGGACCCACCCAAAGGTCCGTTGGTATCCAGGATCACACCTCCACTACGCTGCGTGCGCACGCGATCACGACTCCGTACGAGCCCACAGGCGGGAACCCATGGCACGTCACGCAGCCCCCAAAGCCCCCCACTCCAAGGCGCTGCGCAGCGCAGGTCTGACCCTCTCGATGGCCGGCGCGGCCCTCGCGATGGCCGCCGGCGGCGCCCAGGCGGGCGAGCTCGATGTTCCGGCGGCCCTCGCAGGGGTCTCCGACCCGATCTCGAACCTCAAGGTCAATCCCCTGGCCCACACCGGCGTGGACCCGCTCGACAACGGCATCGCCACCCAGGTCGCGGATTTCCCCTCCGTCGGCACCGGCATGGTCACGGGCATCCTGACCCGGGGGCCGTCGGTCGGCGAGCTGCCCACGGCTGCGGCGTCGTCCCTCCTGGGCCCCCTGACGGGCGGCAAGTAGCTCCCGTACTGCACGTACGGCACGTACGGGCACGTGAAGAGGCCCCGGCAGCGCGGGGGACGCCGCCGGGGCCCGTCTTCGGGGGTGGGGCCGCCGGGCCCCTGGTGAGACGACCCGCTAGTACGAAGACCCGCCCGCGCCCAGCGACCCGGTCGGGTGCCAGACGGTCTTGGTCTCCAGGAACGCCGTCATGCGCGCCGTACCCGGGTCCGCGCTCCAGTCGTCCACAGGCTGTGGACGCAGGACGCGCTTGAGGTTGTCCGCGGCCGCGATCTCCAGCTCCTTGGCCAGCGCCTCGTCGGCTCCGGCCAGGTCGATCGCGTTGACGTCCTGGTGGGACGCCAGGTGCGGGCCCATCTCCGCGGCCTTGCCGGAGAGGATGTTGACCACGCCGCCGGGCAGGTCGGAGGTGGCCAGCACCTCACCGAGGGAGAGGGCGGGGAGCGGGGACTTCTCCGAGGCGATCACGACGACGGTGTTGCCCGTCGCGATCACCGGGGCGATCACGGAGACCAGGCCCAGGAAGGACGAGGCCTGCGGGGCGACGACGGTGACGACGCCCGTCGGCTCCGGGGTGGAGAGGTTGAAGAACGGGCCCGCGACCGGGTTGGCCCCGCCCACGATCTGGCCGATCTTGTCGGTCCAGCCCGCGTACCAGACCCAGCGGTCGATGGCCGCGTCGACGACGGCCGCGGCCTTCGTCTTGGACAGGCCCTCCGCCTCGCCCACCTCGCGGACGAACTGCTCGCGGCGGCCCTCCAGCATCTCGGCGACGCGGTAGAGGATCTGGCCGCGGTTGTACGCGGTCGCACCCGACCAGCCGCCGAAGGCCTTGCGGGCGGCGACGACCGCGTCCCGGGCGTCCTTGCGGGAGGACAGGGGGGCATTGGCCAGCCACTTGCCCTTGGAGTCGGACACCTCGTACACCCGGCCGCTCTCGGAGCGGGGGAACTTGCCCCCGACGTACAGCTTGTAGGTCTTGAAGACGCTCAGACGCGTCGCCGACGATGACTCAGACATCGAGGTAGCCCTCCAGGCCGTGACGGCCGCCTTCGCGCCCGAAGCCCGACTCCTTGTAGCCGCCGAAGGGCGAGGTCGGGTCGAACTTGTTGAACGTGTTGGCCCACACCACACCCGCGCGGAGCTTGTTGGCGACCGCGAGGATGCGGCTGCCCTTCTCCGTCCAGATGCCGGCGGACAGGCCGTACTGGCTGTTGTTGGCCTTGGCGACGGCCTCGTCGGGCGTACGGAAGGTCAGCACGGACAGCACCGGGCCGAAGATCTCGTCGCGGGCGACGGTGTGCGACTGGGAGACGTTCGTGAAGAGCGTCGGGGCGAACCAGTAGCCTGCGTTCGGCAGTTCGCACGGCGCCGACCAGCGCTCGGCGCCCTCCGCCTCGCCGGTGTCCGCGAGGGCGGTGATCCGGGCGAGCTGCTCGGCGGAGTTGATCGCGCCGATGTCGGTGTTCTTGTCGAGCGGGTCGCCCAGGCGCAGCGTGGTCAGCCGGCGCTTGAGCGAGTCGATCAGCTCGTCGTGGATCGACTCCTGGACCAGGAGGCGCGAGCCCGCGCAGCAGACCTGGCCCTGGTTGAAGAAGATGCCGCTGACGATGCCCTCGACGGCCTGGTCGATGGGGGCGTCGTCGAAGACGATGTTGGCGCCCTTGCCGCCCAGCTCCAGGGTGACCTTCTTGGAGGTGCCGGCGACCTGGCGCGCGATGGCCTTGCCGACGGCGGTGGAGCCGGTGAAGGCGACCTTGTTCACGTCCGGGTGCTCGACGAGGGCCGCGCCCGCGTCCCCGTACCCGGTGAGGATGTTGACGACGCCCTTGGGCAGGCCCGCCTGGCGGCAGATGTCCGCGAAGAAGAGCGCGGAGAGGGGGGTCGTCTGGGCCGGCTTGAGCACGACCGTGTTGCCCGTGGCGAGCGCCGGGGCGATCTTCCAGGCGAGCATCATCAGCGGGAAGTTCCACGGGATGACCTGGCCGGCCACGCCGAGGGGGCGCGGGTTCGCGCCGTAGCCCGCGTGGTCGAGCTTGTCGGCCCAGCCCGCGTAGTAGAAGAAGTGCGCGGCGACGAGCGGCAGGTCCGCGTCGCGGGTCTCCCGGATCGGCTTGCCGTTGTCGAGGGTCTCCAGGACGGCCAGCTCGCGGCTGCGCTCCTGGATGATCCGGGCGATGCGGAAGAGGTACTTGGCGCGCTCGGAGCCGGGCAGCGCGGACCACTTCTCGAAGGCCTTGCGGGCGGCCTTCACGGCGCGGTCGACGTCGGCGGCGCCGGCCTGGGCGATCTCGGCGAGGACCTCTTCGGAGGCCGGGGAGACGGTCTTGAAGACCTTGCCGTCCGCCGCGTCGGTGAACTCGCCGTCGATGAACAGCCCGTAGGAGGGTGCGATGTCGACGACGGAACGGGACTCGGGGGCGGGTGCGTACTCGAATGCGGATGCCATGGCGATCAGTCCACCGTCACGTAGTCGGGACCGGAGTACCGGCCGGTGCTCAGCTTCTGGCGCTGCATCAACAGGTCGTTGAGCAGGCTGGAGGCTCCGAAGCGGAACCAGTGGTTGGACAGCCAGTCCTCGCCCACGGTCTCGTTGACCAGGACCAGGAACTTGATCGCGTCCTTGGTGGTCCGGATCCCGCCGGCCGGCTTCACGCCGATCTGGATTCCAGTCTGCGCCTTGAAGTCGCGGACGGCTTCGAGCATGAGGAGCGTGTTCGCGGGCGTCGCGTTGACCCCGACCTTGCCGGTGGACGTCTTGATGAAGTCGGCCCCGGCCATCATGCCGATCCAGGAGGCGCGGCGGATGTTGTCGTACGTGGACAGCTCGCCGGTCTCGAAGATCACCTTGAGACGGGCCGCGCTGCCGTCGGGGCGGACGCAGGCCTCCTTCACGGAGCGGATCAGCTCGTAGGTGTCCAGGTAGCGGCCGGCGAGGAAGGCGCCACGGTCGATGACCATGTCGATCTCGTCGGCGCCGGCGGCCACGGCGTCGGCCGTGTCGGCGAGCTTGACGGGCAGCGCCGCGCGGCCGGCCGGGAAGGCGGTGGCGACGGAGGCGACCTTGACGTCGGCGCCGTTCAGGGCGGCCTTGGCGGTGGCCACCATGTCGGGGTACACGCAGACGGCGGCCGTCATGGGCGTGGTGCGGTCGGTCGGATCGGGGTTGGCTGCCTTGGCGGAGAGCGCCCGGACCTTGCCCGGGGTATCCGCGCCTTCCAGCGTCGTCAGGTCGATCATCGAGATGGCGAGGTCGATGGCGTACGCCTTGGCCGTCGTCTTGATCGAGCGGGTGCCGAGGGAGGCCGCGCGGGCCTCCAGGCCGACAGCGTCGACGCCGGGCAGCCCGTGCAGGAAGCGGCGCAGCGCACTGTCGGACGTCGTCACGTCAGCGAATGCGGTGAGGGTGGTGGGCATGGTCACCACATGAGCATATCTACGCGCGTAGCGACCTGTCACCCCCCTCTGTCGATTCGGGGGCATCCGCGAGGGAATCACCCCGTCCGTTCCGACACGCGTTCGGGTGTTACACGGCCGGGACGGGAGCCGGATCCTCCGGCCTCACAGGATTCGTAGTTTTGTCTTCAGCAGCCCGCCACACCTGACCCGGCCGAACCAGACCGAAACAGATTCGTCGCGGCATGCGGCTCTCCTCTGCCCACTTCCGACCACACACGGAGTCGTCATGCGTACCGCCCTCGCCCTCCGCACCTCGATCACCACCGCCGCCCTCGCGGGCGCGATGCTCTTGCCCGCCGGCAGCGCCTTCGCCGCCGCACCCACCACCGCACCGTCCGCCACCGCCTCCGGGGCCGGGACCTCGGAGGAGGTCACCGCCATCTGCGTCTCCGGGCCCAAGCGGGTGGTCCTCGGCGCGGGGACGACGGCCGAACTGTGGACGACGGTGGACGGCCCGAAGGTGGATCTGTACGCCTCCGGGGAAAAGGGCGTCTGGAAGGTCCTGGACCGCAAGAACCCCTCCTGGTTGAAGAACGTCCAGATCATCAACCCGAGCGGTGCCAAGCCGGTCCTGCGGTGGCAGATGCAGGGCGGCATCGAGGCCTCCACCACTTCCTTCCCCGCCCTCCAGCCCGGCTGCCTGCGCAACTACGAGCTCGTCGAGGACAAGGCCACCACGCCGAAGCCGAAGCCCACCACCAAGCCCACGGTGAAGCCGAAGCCCCAGACGGTCGTGGTCCCGAAGGGGCCGGTCGCCGCGGGTGCCGAGCTCGGTACGGGGAGCTCCGAAGCCGAGGGCGTGGGTGCCCCGGTCGCGGTCGCCGGCGCCGGGGTCCTCTCGGTGGGCCTCCTGCTCGGTGCGGCCTTCGCGGTCCGTTCCCGCAGGGCGCGCTCCCGCGGCTGATCGCGACCCCGGGAGTAGTTCCCGTTCCCGCCCCCTCCGGCGTGCCGCCCTCGTGGTGGCCCGCCGGAGGGTGTTTCGGCCCCGTCGCGCCCTCGTACGGATCGAAGGTGGGTGCGGCTGACGGACGACTGTTCGCTGTTACCCAGCCATGACAGGACGACCACGTTCCGGTCGATCAAGATCCGTAGATTTCTCATCAGCAGCCCCGCAGACCTGACCGGACGAAACCCCGACAGCGACACCGCGGCATGCGACTCTCCGCCCCTTCCCAGACAATGCTTCCAGGAGTCGTTATGCGTACCGCCCTCCGTACCTCGATCGTCACCGCCGCCCTCGCCGGAGCGCTCCTGGCGCCCGCCGCGTCGGCCATCGCCGCGCCCTCCGCGCAGGCCGTGACGGCCGTGACCTCGGCTTCGGTGCTGTCCGCGGACACTTCGGCGAACACGTCGCCGGACGACCGCTACGACGGCGACACCGTCCTGGTCGCCAAGGGCCGCATCGCCGTGCTCCGCAACGGAGCCGAGGGCCCCGAGGTCTGGATCCGCGCCGTCTCCCCCGACTGGAAGCCGGGCGACGGCTGGGCCGGCCGGGTGCTGGCCAAGCTCGACCCCACCCACAAGCGCGCCGTCATCGAAGGCATCGAGTACGACCTCCGGAAGGTCGAGGTCGGCCAGGACAAGAACCGCTACGGCCTCAACGTCCACGTGCTGGGCGAGGGCGCCTCCAACGGCTGGTACCTGCTGCCCAAGGCCACCCCCGCCACCAAGCCCACGGCGAAGCCCACCACCAAGCCCTCGGTGAAGCCCGCCGAGCAGCCCGCAGCGAAGCCGGCCGCCGTGCCCGCCGCCAAGCCGCAGACCGCCGTCGTCCCCAAGGGTCCCGTCGCCGCGGGTGCCGAATCCACCGAAGCCGTCGCGGACACCGACAACACCACCACCGCGGCCACCGGCGCCGCCCTCATCGCGATACTCGCCGGCCTCGGCACCACCTTCGCCGTCCGCGCCCGCAAGGCCCGCGCCCGCGGCTGAACCGCCCTGCCCCGAGCCATTCGTTCCCGCTTCCGGCGGGCCACCCCACGGTGGCCCGCCGCAGGCCGTTCCCCGGAGCCGTCCCCATGGATCACCGCCCGTCCCGCCGACGCCCGCTGCTCGCCGCCGCCCTGCTCGGCCCGCTGGCCCTGGCCGCCCTGACCGGGTGCGGCGGTGCCGCACCGGCCGCCACTCCGCCGCCGCACGTCGCCGAGACCTCCGCCGCTCCCGTGCCCGCCCCGGCCGCGCCGTCGGCTTCGGCCTCGGCGCCGCCCGCCGCGGCCCTGCCCGCCTCCGCGCCCGTCCGGGTACGGATCGCCTCGGCCGCCGTGGACGCCTCGCCCGTCCTGGAGCTCGGGCTGGCCTCCGACGGCTCGGTCCAGGTGCCCTCCGTAGCGGACGGGGACAAGATCGGCTGGTACACCAAGGGCGTCACCCCCGGTGAGACCGGCCCGGCGGTGCTGATCGGCCACTTCGACACCGCGCGCGGGCCGGCCGTCCTGCGCAACGTCTCGCGCGTCCACACCGGCGACGAGATCAGGGTGACCAGGGCGGACGGCACCGAAGCCGTCTTCCGGGTGCGCGAGCTGGAGCAGGTGGACAAGAAGAACTTCCCCACCGAGAAGGTCTACGGGGACACCGCGCGCCCCGAGCTGCGCGTGATCACCTGCGGCGGTGAAATCACCGACGGTCACCGGCCCGACAACATCATCCTGTACGCCGATCTCGTGGGGTGAGACGGCTTGAGGCAGAATCGGCCGCATGAGCAGCGATCAGCCCACCGAAGAGCCGGCGTACGACGACCGGGTCTACCGCTCCCCGATGGCCACCGTCACCGGGGTGGTGCTGCTCGCCCTGCTCGCGTGGCTCTGCGGCGACGCCGTGGTGCGGGGGCACGGGAACGTCCCGTGGATCGCGCTCGCCGTCGTCCTGTGCCTGGCTCCGCTCATCGTCGCGTTCACGGTCCGGCCGGCCGTCTTCGCCAACGCCGACCGGCTGCGCGTGCGCAACCCCTTCCGGATCATCGAGCTCCCCTGGGCCGCCGTCGACAGCGTGCGGGCCCGGTTCTCCGCCGAGGTGCTGGCGGAGGGGGCGACGTACCAGCTCTGGTCGATCCCGGTCTCCCTGCGGGAGCGCAACAAGGCCAACCGCCGCCAGACGCGCCGGCTCGGCCTGGGCAACGGGCAGAGCAAGACGCCGGACGAGGAAGTCCGCCGCGCCTCCGCCGACCAGACCATGGACGAACTGCGGTCGCTGCACGAGCGCGGCGCCTCGCGGACCGGCGCCCAGGGCTCGGTGAAGGTCTCCTGGTCGTACGAGATCATCGCGCCCGCCGTGATCGGCGCGCTCATCCTGATTGTGCTCCTCGCCACCGGCTGACCGGCGGTTTCACCGGAACCGCCGGGGACGGAACCCGCGTCTCCACTGGCGTGCACCGTCTCAAGGGCAAGCGTGTCAAGGGCAGCGGCAGCGCCGCCGTACATCTGTGGATCCGGCTTCTCGCCGGAGTCCTGCTGGGCGCCCACCTCCTCCTCGTCGGCTGGCTGATGCTGCGCCCGCTGGACGTGCCCTGGGCGGCTGCCGCCAATCTGACCCCGCTGGCCGGGATCAGGGCGGACCTCTCCTACGGGTCCCTGGAGGCCGCCCACCGGATCGGCGGCGGGCTGGCGCTGCTGGCCCCGCTCGGGGTGCTGCTGCCGCTGCTCAGCGGCCGGGTGGAGCTTGCGCCGCTGGCGACCTGGTCCTCGCTGGCCCGGACGGCCGCCGCGGGCGCGCTGGTCTCGGTCGGCATCGAGATGCTGCAGACGGCGGTCCCGGGGCAGGTGGTCGATGTGGATTCGGTGCTGCTGAACACCCTCGGCGTGGTGCTCGCGCACCTGGCCGTCGTTCCGGCCCTGAGGGCCCGGCTGCGGCGATCTCAGGGGGCGACCCCGAGAATTACCAGGGTCGGGCTCGGCCCTTGGACCGACGTTCTCTCCTCTGTTCAGCGGGAGTATTGAGGCATCGCGGGAAAACATCCCGCGGACCCGCACAACGACAGAGGAGAGACCATGAGCGCCCTTGCCCGCCCCCGTGACGGACGATGGATCGGCGGAGTCTGTGCCGGTCTGGCGCGTCGCTTCGGAATATCCGCGAACACGATGCGGATCATCTTCGTCGTCTCGTGCTTGCTGCCCGGCCCGCAGTTCCTCCTTTACCTGGCGCTGTGGGTGCTCCTGCCGAACGAGAAGTCGAGCACGACTTCCGCCGCCACCGGCTGGTAGCCGGCAGGACCCGGAATTCAGCGCGCGGCGCGGACCTTCTGAAGCTGCTTGTCAGCGACCTCGTGCGGGACCTGGGGGGTCTTGCTGCCGCCCGTGACGTTGAGTGCCATGAGGCGCACGACGGTGTCGCCCTGGCGTACGACGACCAGGTGGACCTGGGCGGTGACGCCTTCGGCGGCTGCGGTCGTCGTCCAGCTGACGCTCTCGTCGCCGCCCGTCTTGTAGTCGGCCGCCTTCACGTCGCGGTACGTGCCGCTCTGCTTCTCGACGGTGGCGGTGAAGCCGCCGGCGCAGGCGGCCACGGCGTCCTTCAGCCGGGCGATCAGCGTCTTGGCGTCGGACTCGGCGTAGGAGCTGACGGAGGCGGAGACGGCCAGGCCCAGCTGCTTCTGGGAGCCGATGCCCCGGTTGACGGTCTCGCGTGCCGCCGGGTCGGGCTTGTCGCCCATGATGTCGGCGAGCGGCTGGCAGGCCTTGCGGTCCGCCTGCGGCTGGCCGTCGGGGGCGTTCGGGTTCTTGCCGTTCGCGGAGATCTGGTACCCGGTCAGGTCGCCCTGTTGCAGGGCGGAGCGCTCCAGCCTGCTGGAGGCCGGCTTGGGGCCGGTCGTGCCGCCGGTGCCGCCCGTGTCACCGGATCCGCCGGTGCCCGCGGAGCCGGAGGACCCCTCCGGGCCGGACGCGCCGGCCGAGCCTGCCGACGCGGACTGCCCGGGCGCGCTCGCGGAGCCCTTCGGGTCCGGGCCCTTGCCGGAGGCGGGGGTGTTCGTACTACCGCAGCCCACCATCGCGGAGAGCAGGGCGGGGAGCAGCACGGCCGTGGCCGTTCGTGCCTTCATGCGCATGGTCGAAACCTCATACCCAGGGTTTTGGCGGGCAGTTGGCGGCGATCCTGGCACATGACGCGACGCGGCACACACCTGGTCGAAGAGGCGTGCGCCGCGTGGGCGTGCGTGCGAATCGCGTACGGGTCGCGTACGGATCCGGCAGGGGATCCGGAGTGGATCAGGCGCCGAGGCCGCTGGTCGGCAGACCGCCGAGCAGACCGGTCACCGTGCCGAGCGCGGCGGCCGGGTCGGTCGCCTCGGGGGCCTTCTGGCCCTCATCGGCGGTCACGTGCTGCTGGCTGGTCGCGCCCTGGACGGCGCCCGTGACGGTGCCCAGAGCGTCACCGAGACCGACGGCGGGGACGGCGGCGGCCGAGGCGGTACCGGCGGCGACGGCGGCAAAGGCGGCACCGAGAGCGGCAACACCGAGGGTCTTGGCAGCTGACTGCTTCATGAAGAATCGTCCTTGCGACGGGGAAATGAGCGGCTCCGCAAACTAGTCACTTCAAACCCCCTCCCGCAAACATCATTAAATACGAGAAAGCGCCCGGGAATTGCTCCTCCCGGGCGCTTTCAGTCCGTCACGCCATGGCCTAGGCCGAGACGGAACCGCTGGTGGAAGCGGTTTGACGGAACAGCCATTCCGACTTCAGCTCCGCATAACCGGGCTTGATCACGTCGTTGATCATGGCCAGGCGTTCATCGAAAGGAATGAACGCGGACTTCATCGCATTGACCGTGAACCACTGCATGTCGTCGAGCGAGTAGCCGAAGGTGTCGACCAGGTGCTCGAACTCGCGGCTCATGCTGGTACCGCTCATCAGCCGGTTGTCGGTATTGACGGTCAGCCTGAAGTGCAGTTTCCGCAGCAGGCCGATCGGGTGCTCGGCGTAGGAGACCGCCGCGCCCGTCTGCAGGTTCGACGTCGGGCACATCTCCAGCGGGATGCGCTTGTCCCGGACGTACGAGGCCAGGCGGCCCAGCGTCACGGAGCCGTCGGCGGCGACCTCGATGTCGTCGATGATCTTCACGCCGTGGCCGAGCCGGTCGGCGCCGCACCACTGCAGGGCCTGCCAGATCGACGGCAGGCCGAAGGCCTCGCCCGCGTGGATGGTGAAGTGGTTGTTCTCGCGCTTGAGGTACTCGAAGGCGTCGAGGTGGCGGGTGGGAGGGAACCCGGCCTCGGCGCCGGCGATGTCGAAGCCGACGACGCCCTTGTCGCGGTAGCGGTTGGCCAGTTCCGCGATCTCCAGCGCGCGGGCCGCGTGCCGCATGGCGGTCAGCAGCGCGCCGACGCGGATCCGGTGACCGTTGGCCTTCGCGCGGCGCTCGCCCTCGCGGAAGCCCTCGTTGACCGTCTCGACGACCTCTTCGAGGGTCAGGCCGGCTTCCAGGTGCTGCTCGGGCGCGTAGCGGATCTCCGCGTAGACGACGCCGTCCTCGGCGAGGTCCTCGGCACACTCGGCGGCCACCCGGAAGAGGGCCGCCTTCGTCTGCATGACCGCACAGGTGTGGGCGAACGTCTCCAGGTACCGCGGGAGGGAGCCGGAGTCGGCGGCTTCCCGGAACCAGATGCCGAGCTTGTCGGCGTCGCTCTCGGGAAGGTTCTCGTAGCCGACCTCGCGGGCCAGCTCGATGATGGTCCCGGGGCGCAGCCCACCGTCGAGGTGGTCGTGCAGGAGCACCTTCGGGGAGCGGCGGATCTGATCCGGGGTGGGCAGGTTGGGGGTCTCGCTCGTCATCTGGGCACTCTAGCTCCTACGCGCGTAGAGCGGTGAGGCGGTGGCCACCGCCGATATGTAACAGTGACCGCGCGGACGGGTGGCGTACACCTCTGCGTCTGAGACTGTTCCGTCATGGCACAGCATGCGCCGCCGGCGCGCGGGGCCCGCCTGAGGCGGGCGGCCGGCGCGACCGGCTCGGTCTCAACGGTCAGTGGTGTGGTGCTCCTTCTCCCCGGAGCGTCCAGATTCTCCCCCGGTCCGGTGCGTCCGCTGGCGCGGGCCCTGGCCCGTGCGGGCGCGGCGGACGGGCTGGTCACGCACCAGGTCATCCACGGCGCGGGAACCCGCGAAGGGGACGCCGAGTGGGCCGCGGACGAGGTGGTGCGGCTCTACGGGGACGTGCCGGTGTGCCTGGCCGGCTACGACGCGGGCGGCCGGGCGGCGCTCGCCGCGGCGGGCCACGAGGCCGTCAACTCCGTTCTGGCACTCGCCCCTTCGCTCCCCCACCCGTCGGACACGGACTCCCCCGAACCGGTGAAGCAGCTCTCGGGCCGCCGGGTCCTGATCGTGCACGGCACCAACGACGCCCGCAGCGACCCGGAGTTGTCCTACCGCCTGGCGACCCGGGCGAAGAAGGCGAACCGCACGACGTGCCGCTTCGAGGTGCACTCCGACGGGCACGGACTGCGCGAGCACCAGGACGAAGTCGTGGCGCTGTCCGTGGACTTCGTCCTGGGTTCCGTGTTCTCGGGGCCCTACTCGCGGCCCGTCACCGACGCGCTGGCGGCTCCCCCGCCGCTGGGCCTGCGGATGCCGCTGGCCTCCGGCTACGGGCGGTCCCTGCGCGGCTGAAGGCGGCCGTGTCTACAGGCCCGGAACGAGATCGACAGCCCGGCACGAGAGCGGCCGGAGCGCCGGGATGCGGTGGTGGTCGCGCGAGGCCGTCCGTGCCGGCCGCACCGTCCCCGCCCGGTCGGATGACACGGGCGGGCCCGGCGCGACCACCTTGAGGCACGCGCCCGCGCGAGGGCGCGGTGCCAGGACGGCGAAGCGCGGACTCAGGATGCCCGCGCCCTCCCCCGAGAACGCCGTGGTACCACTGTGCCGGTTAGGCCTATCCTCACGAAGATCGGAGGGCATCGTCTTGACGCCTTGCGGGAACACGAGGGGTTTACAAATCGGCACAGTCCGGGACGAATATGCATATGCCATCGGATGAAACGGACCAACTGAGTTCCGTGGCCCGGCGTCTTTACGCGTACGCGGCCGAACGGCACGCCTTCTCCGAGGCGGAGGCCGGCGAGGCGCTCGGTGAGTCCGTCGGCGCCGCCGTCACCGAACTCGCGGCGGCCCACCTGATCCAGCCCCGCTCCCGTCGGGTCGCCGCCACGGACGGCAGCTGCCCCGACGGGCCGGCGCGGACGTGCTGGAGCGCCGTGTCCCCGCAGGCCGCGGTGGCCCGGACGCTGGCCCCGCTGGCGGTGCGGGTGCGCCAGACCCACGACGAGATGGACCGGCTGCGCGGCCGGCTGGAAGAACTGCTCCCCGCGTACGAGGCGGGCACCGACCTGCGCGCCCGGGGCGGGGCGAACGCGCTGGAACTGGTCACCGACCCGGCCGCACTGCAGGACCTGATCGGGGAGCTCGTCGCCTCGGCCGAGTCCGAGGTGCTGACCTGCCACCCGGGCGGCGGCCGCAGCACGGCCACCCTGGAGGGGGCGGTGGTGCGGGACGAGGCGATGCTGGCCCGGGGCGTGCGGATGCGCACCCTCTACCAGCACACCGCCCGCTACTCCCGCCCGACGGCCGCCTACGTGGAACGGGTGACCGCGCTCGGCTCGCAGGTCCGTACCGTCGGCGACGGGCTGATGCGGATGATCCTCGTCGACCGGCACACCGGGCTGATGGAGGTGCAGGACGACATCAAGGCGGCGCTGGTGGTGCGCGAGCCCAACGTCGTCCAGTTCATGGCGCAGACCTTCGAGCGCACCTGGGCGGAGGCCGAGCCCTTCAACACCACCATCGGGCCGGACCAGGCCCGTTCCATCTCCGACGAGCTGCGCCAGACCATCGTGCGGCTGCTGGCGGAAGGGCTGGAGGACAAGGTCATCGCCCGGCGGCTGGGCATGTCGGAGCGGACCTGTCAGCGCCACATCGCCGAGATCATGCGGGCGGTGGGGGCCAAGTCCCGTTTCCAGGCCGGGTTCCTGCTGTCGGCGACGGCCGCGGCGACGGCCTCCGCGGCCACCACCGCCTCCGCGGAGGCCGCGGCCACCGGGACCCCGCTCACTCCCCGCCCGGCTGGAGCTCCGGAATCAGCCGCCCCCGACGGGACAGCAGAAACTTCTTGAACTCCGCCACCGGCGGCGTGTCCGGGTGCCCGTCGAGCCAGGCCACCCCGATCTCCCGGACGGCCCGCGGCGCGGTGACCGTCAGCTCGACGACCCCGGGCCGGGCCACCGCGGGCGGCGGCAGCAGCGCCACGCCGAGACCGGCGGCGACGAGCCCGCGCAGGGTCTCGGCCTCCTCCCCCTCGAAGGCGACCCGGGGCGTGAACCCGGCCTCCGCGCACAGGTCGTCGGTGATGCGGCGCAGCCCGTAGCCGGGCTCCAGGGTGACGAAGGTTTCCTCGGCGGCCTCCGCGAGGCGGATGCGCTTGCGCGTCGCGAGCCGGTGGTCGTCGGGGACCACCAGGCGCAGCCGCTGCTCGTCGAGCCGGCGGGCCACCAGGTCCGGGGCGTCGGGCAACGGCGAGGTCAGGCAGAGGTCGAGCTCGCCCGCGCGCAGCTTCTCCAGCATGGCCTCGCCGTAGTTCTGGACCAGGGAGAACCGTACGCCGGGGTGGTCGGCCCGGAAGGCCCGGATCAGGCCGGGCACGGTCTCGGGGCCCAGGGTGTGCAGGAAGCCGAAGGCGACCTTGCCGAAGGACGGGTCGGCGTCCTGCTGGACGGAGCCGGCGGCGCGGGCGATCTCGGCCAGCGAGCGTTCCGCCGAGGCGAGGAAGGTGCGGCCGGCGGTGGTGAGCGCGACCGTACGGCCCTTGCGCGCGAACAGCGTGACGCCCAGGTCCTGTTCGAGGCGGACCATGGCCCGCGACAGGGTGGACTGCGGGACGCCCAGCTCGTGCGCGGCACGGGTGACGTGCTCGTGCCGGGCGACGGCGACGAAGTACGCGAGGCGCGGGGCCAGCGCATGTGTCACGGCCATGTCTTCTTCGTAACGACTCATCGATAGACACCCATCTGACCTGCGCTGATGCATGGATGGATTGATTATCGCGAATCTGCGCATTGGACGCATGAAAAGGAGGAGCCTACGGTCGTACACATGCCTCCCGCTCATACCGGGGCACCCGTCATCCCGGGTGCCTCCACCGCACCATCCCCTTCGTCCGCCGCCTCCGCACCCGAGGCGCACGAGCCCGGCCGTCCCGGCTACCGCCGCCTCAGCCTGGCGCTCTTCGCCGCCGGCCTGGCCACCTTCGCCCTCCTCTACTCCACCCAGGCGCTGCTGCCCGCGATCTCCGACGGCTTCGGCGTGACGGCGGGTCAGGCCAGCTGGACGGTCTCCGCGGCCACCGGTGCGCTCGCCCTGTTCGTCCTGCCGCTCAGCGCGCTCTCGGAGCGGTTCGGCCGGACCCGGATGATGACCTGCTCGATGGTGATCGCGGTCGGCGTCGGCCTCCTCGTCCCCTTCGCGCCGAACCTGGAGTGGCTGATCGCGCTGCGCGCCGTCCAGGGCGCGGCGATCGCCGGCATCCCGGCCTCCGCGATGGCGTACCTGGCGGAAGAGGTGAAGCCGAAGGCGCTGGTCGCCGCGATCGGCCTGTTCGTGGCGGGCAACTCCATCGGCGGCATGAGCGGCCGCCTCGTCACGGGCTGGGCGGCCCAGGTCTGGGGCTGGCGCGGCGGGCTGCTGGCCGTCGGCCTGATGTCCCTGGCGTGCGCGGCGGCCTTCCTGGTGCTCCTCCCCCGGGCCCGGTTCTTCCGGCCGGCCTCGCTGAACCCGCGCGCGGTGGGACGTACCGTCTCCGGGCACCTGCGCGATCCGCTGCTGCTGCGGCTGTACGGGATCGGCGCGCTGTTCATGACCGTGTTCGGCGCCGTCTACACGGTCATCGGCTACCGCCTCGTCGACGAGCCGTTCTCGCTCGGCCAGGGCCTCATCGGCTCGATCTTCCTGATCTACCTGGTCGGTACGGTCTCCTCGGCGGCGGCCGGGCAGCTGGTGGCCCGGCTGGGCCGGCGCGGCGCGCTGTACCTGGCGGTGACCACGACGGCGGCGGGCCTGTTCCTGTCCCTCGCGGAATCGCTCACCGCGATCCTGCTCGGCCTGATCCTCATCACCGCGGGCTTCTTCGCGGGCCACGCGGTGGCCTCCGCGGCGGTGAGCCGCACGGCGAAGACGGGCCGCGCACAGGCCTCGGCGCTCTACCAGTCGGCGTACTACGTCGGCTCCAGCGCCGGCGGCACGCTGGGCGCCCTCGCCTACCACTCGGAGGGCTGGGCGGCCACGGTCACCCTCGCGCTGCTCGCGGTCGCCGGGGTCGTCACGATCACCCTGTACGGCTCCCACGCGGCCCGTACGGCCCGGATCGCGGCGCTGGCGGCACGCTGAGGGGCGGGCTCACCGGGGCCCTTCACCGACGGCTGGCATGATCGCCGATCATGTCCACAGTCATCAACGTTCACCTCATACTCGGCAGCACGGTCAGCATGATCATTCCGGCGCGCGTGGTGGAGTCGGGCGACGACGGCCTGCTGCTGTGGGTGGCCCCGCGCACCCCGCTCTGGCGCGCCACCATCCCGCCCGGCACCCACCTGCGGGACCTGCCGCCGGAGGGCTCCTACCCGCTGCGGGCCGACCGGTGGCGGCACGGGGGCGCACTGATCCTGCAGCCGGCCGGGGCGGGGCACGCGGTGTGGTGGAGCTTCACGCCGGAGCAGGAATTCCGCAGCTGGTACGTGAACCTCGAATCCCGGGTCCGCAGCATGGACGGCGCGGACGTCCACGTGACCGACCAGGAACTCGACATCACGGTGGCGCCGGACCGCGCGTGGGAGTGGAAGGACGAGGAGTCCTTCGCCGCGAAGACGGGCCACCCGGTGTACTGGACCGCGGCCGAGGCCGCCGCCATCCGCGCGGAGGGCGTCCGCGTCACCCACCTCATCGACACGGCCGCCTACCCCTTCGACGGCACCTGGTGCGACTTCCACCCCCCGACGTCGTGGCCCCTCCCGGAACGCCCGGAGCTGCCCCTCGGCACGGTCGACGCCCCCTCGGGGGTGCTCCTGCTGGGCAAGGGCGGCTGGATCGACCACCGGCCGGCCGGTGACCCGCCCCGCTCGGAGCGTGCCTCCGCGCTCGCGGCGACGGGCGGCGGCCACCTCCACGACGGCGGGGCCGCCGGGCCCGAGCCGTGGGGCTACGAGGCCGTGGCCGTCCCGGCCGCCGCCGACCGTCCGCTGCCGGTCCGGGCCCGCACCGCCCCCTCCCCCTTCGACGGCGAGCCGGTGATCTCGGTCCTGGAGATATCCCTCGGCCTCCCCTGGGACCACGCGGCGCACGGTCCCGGCCCGGTCCCCCTCGGCGACCTCCCGGTCGACCGCTGCGGCATGGTCCTGGGCGACGCCCTGGCGCTGGACCGCTTCGAGGGGCTGAGCGGCGAGTCCGTGGACGGGCTGGCCGACCTCATGTACTGGGGCCGGTACAAGGAGGAGGCCCGGGTGATGTTCGGCGGCGAGCCGGTCCACACGCATCCCGGAGGCTCCGGCCCCCACGGCTTCCTCGACCTCCCGCTGGCCGAGGCAGCGGCCCTGGCGGCGCGGATCGAGGACTGGGTCCGAACGGGGCCGGGCAACGGCCTGGTCGTGTCCGTGGACCCCCACACCGACTACCACCGCGCCCGGCGCGCAGGCTGGGGCCACCCGGTGCTGGCCGGGGACATCGAGGTCGGCGGCTGCCGGGTGCTCGGCCTCGGCTGGGACCCCGGGGACCACTCCGAGCGGCACCGGGGCGAGCGGGCGCACGGGCAGGTGTACCCGGTCACGTTGCAGGACCGGGCGGGCGAGGCCGTACTGCGGTGGACCGTCCCCGCGTACGAGGCTCCGCTCGAAGCCGAGCTCTGACATGCCGCAGCCCCCCGTGTACCGAGCGTAGGGAAACGGTCCGCCGCGCGGGTCCGGCCGCGTGCCGGGCTGCGGTTGTCAGAGGGCTCGGGTAGGTTCCGAAGGACCGGGAACTACCCAGGGGGATCAAGGGACATGACCGAAGCCACCGACCTCGCACCGGAGCTCGACGCGGCGCTCGACCGGTATCGGGTCGAGCTCACGGGGTACTGCTACCGCATGCTCGGGTCGGCCTTCGATGCCGAGGATGCGGTGCAGGACACGTACATCCGTGCCTGGCGGAGCTTCGAGAAGTTCGAGGGGCGGTCCTCCCTGCGGTCGTGGTTGTACCGGATCGCCACCAATGTGTGTCTGGACCTGCTGAACGCGGGGAACAAGCGGGCCCGGCCGATGGATCTCAGTGCTCCGCAGCACCAGGCGTCCGCCGTGCTCAACGAGCGGCCCGAGGTGACCTGGCTGGAGCCGGTGCCCGACGGGCGGGTGCTGCCGCAGACCGCGGACCCGGCGGAGATGGCGCTGGCCAAGGAGTCCGTACGGCTCGCGTTCGTCGCCGCGCTCCAGCACCTGCCGGCCAAGCAGCGGGCCGTGCTGATCCTGCGCGAGGTGCTGGCCTGGAAGGCCGACGAGGTGGCCACCCTGCTGGACACCACCGTCGCGTCGGTGAACAGCGCGCTGCAGCGGGCCCGCGCGACCCTCGCCGCGAGTCGGATCCGGGAGAGCGAGTCCGCGGACCCGCTGGACACCGACCAGGTCAAGCTGCTGGAGCAGTACCTCGCCGCCTTCGAGGCCTACGACATCTCCCGGCTGACCACCCTGCTCCACGAGGACGCCGTGCTGTCGATGCCGCCGTTCGACCTGTGGCTCCGGGGCCACGAGGACATCGCGGCCTGGCACCTCAACCAGGGCATCGGCTGCAAGGGCTCGCGGCTGCTCCCGACGACGGCCAACGGCATGCCGGCCTTCGGCCAGTACCGGCCGCGCGAGGACGGGCAGCCGGGCTGGACCCCGTGGGCGCTCCAGGTCCTGGAAGTCTCAGACGGGAAGATCGTCGGGCTCAACGCCTTCCTGGACACCGCCCGGTGGTTCCCGCTCTTCGGGCTCCCCGAGCAGCTCGACGAGTCCTACGAGGTGCAGCAGGGCGCGTAAGGCCGGTCCGGCCCCGGTGACCCGCAGGGGCCGGCCGGCGGCCGTCAGCCGGAGCCGGGCCAGGGCCTCGACGGCGGCGAGGCCCGGCGCGGTGACGGCCCCGGCCTCGCACACGACCGCGGTCGCCCCGCCGTCGTAGAGCCGGGCCAGCCGCGCGCACAGCAGTGCCGCGTCCTGTCGGTTCGGGGCGGGTCCGGGCAGTACGAGTCGTTCGCTCTTCACGAGGTGATGACCGTCGCGCCTTCCGGAACTCATCGGCGCCCGCGCAGAATGATCAGATGACCACTGGCTACTGGGATCCGGTGCCCACCGCCCGGCGCCTCGCCCCGCCCGAGGGCTCGCGCTTCGCCCATTTCGGATCGCCCATGTTCAAGGGGGTCTGGGCCGATCGGAACTGGCGCAACGTCCCCGGCCCGTTCTACGGCGCGGACACC
The DNA here is from genome assembly GCF_042788835.1 of Streptomyces sp. NPDC056883. Lineage (NCBI taxonomy): Bacteria > Bacillati > Actinomycetota > Actinomycetes > Kitasatosporales > Streptomycetaceae > Streptomyces > Streptomyces sp. NPDC056883. The sequence continues at coordinate 39,737 of NZ_JBHUBS010000005.1, forward strand.
GACAGCCTGATGCTGAGCCGGGACTGGGCACCGGCGCACATCGCCTACGACGGCGGCTACGAGTTCGTCTTCCGCCAGCCGGTGAACGAGGGGGAGACCGAGACCCTGCTCGACGGCGTCGGCTGGGAGCTCTACAACGGCTACGCCATGGACGGCGACGACCACTGGACGGTCGAGGGCGTACGCGACTGGTGGCGGGACCGGGGCCGGGTGCGCGAGTGGGCCGTGGAGACCGGCGCGGAGTGGGCCGCGTGGGACGAGACGGACGAGTACTCCGGCTTCTACCGCGCGCACGCGCAGGGACACCGGGACTTCGTCGCGCACATCGACGACGGCCTGGAGGCCTACCTGCGCGGCTACCTGTACTGGCTGGAGCACCGGCGCGAGCCGGAGCCCGGGGAGGCCCTGCCCGGGCTGTGACCCGTAGGTCCGCGAAAAGCCCGCGACAGGCCCGAGAGAAGGCCCGCGAAAAGCCCGAGAAAAGGCGCCGGCGCGGCTCCGGACGGGGAGCCGCGCCGACGGGATCGGGGGGTGTGGATCAGGCGATGCGGTCCAGCACGATCGGGGTCGCCGAGAAGGACGTGCCCGCCGCGGCGATGTCGAAGGAGCCGTCCAGCGCCGCCAGGGCGTAGTCGAACTTCTCCGGGGTGTCGGTGTGCAGGGTCATCAGCGGCTGGCCCGCCGTGACCGTGTCGCCCGGCTTCGCGTGCAGCTCGATGCCCGCGCCCGCCTGGACCGGGTCCTCCTTGCGCGCGCGGCCGGCGCCCAGGCGCCACGCGCCCACGCCCACCCCGTACGCGTCCAGCCGCGTCAGCACGCCCGAGGACGGGGCCGTGACCACGTGCTGGTCCCGCGCGACGGGCAGCGCCGCGTCCGGGTCGCCGCCCTGGGCCGCGATCATCCGGCGCCACACGTCCATCGCGGAGCCGTCGGCCAGGGCCTTCGCCGGGTCGGCGTCCTTGATGCCCGCGGCGTCCAGCATCTCCCGGGCCAGGGCGAGGGTCAGCTCGACCACGTCGGAGGGGCCGCCGCCCGCCAGGACCTCGACCGATTCGCGGATCTCCAGGGCGTTGCCGGCGGTGAGGCCGAGCGGGGTGGACATGTCGGTGAGCAGGGCGACCGTCTTGACCCCGCTGTCCGTGCCCAGGCCCACCATGGTGCGGGCCAGCTCGCGCGCGTCCTCGATGTTCTTCATGAAGGCGCCGGTGCCGACCTTCACGTCCAGGACGAGGGAGCCGGTGCCCTCGGCGATCTTCTTGGACATGATCGAGGAGGCGATCAGCGGGATCGCCTCGACGGTGCCGGTCACGTCGCGCAGCGCGTAGAGCTTCTTGTCGGCCGGGGCCAGGCCGTCGCCGGCGGCGCAGATGACGGCGCCGGTGGTGTCCAGGACGTGCAGCATCTCCTCGTTGGAGAGCAGGGCGCGCCATCCGGGGATGGATTCCAGCTTGTCCAGGGTGCCGCCGGTGTGGCCGAGGCCGCGGCCCGAGAGCTGCGGTACGGCCGCGCCGCAGGCGGCGACGAGCGGGGCCAGCGGCAGGGTGATCTTGTCGCCGACGCCGCCGGTGGAGTGCTTGTCCGCGGTCGGGCGGGAGAGGGAGTCGAAGTTCATCCGCTCACCGCTGGCGATCATCGCGGCGGTCCAGCGGGCGATCTCGGTGCGGTTCATGCCGTTGAGCAGGATGGCCATCGCCAGCGCCGACATCTGCTCGTCGGCGACCACTCCGCGCGTGTACGCGTCGATGACCCAGTCGATCTGCTCGGGGCTCAGTTCACCGCGGTCGCGCTTGGTGCGGATGACGGAGATGACGTCCATGGAAGTGCTTCCTTCTACGCGCATAGAGAGAGGAGAGGGGTTGGCGGGAGGGCCAAGGGAGACGGCCCCCCGCCCGGCAGGGCGGAGGGCCGTCGCCGCGGCTATCTCAGGTGGTCCGGCCCGAAGGCCTGCGGCAGCATCGCGGAGAGCGGCAGGACGCCTTCCGGCGTCTCCACCTGGAGCTCGGCGCCGCCGAACTCGAAGAGGAGCTGGCGGCAGCGACCGCAGGGGACGAGGATCTCGCCCTTGCCGTCCACGCACGTGAAGTGCGTGAGGCGGCCGCCGCCCGTGGCCTGGAGGGAGGAGACCAGCCCGCACTCGGCGCACAGGCCGAGCCCGTAGCTGGCGTTCTCCACGTTGCAGCCGACGACGGTGCGGCCGTCGTCGACCAGCGCCGCGACGCCGACCGGGAAGCCGGAGTACGGGGCGTACGCCCGGGACATGGCCTCCCGGGCGGCCTCGCGCAGGGCCTCCCAGTCGGGAGCGGCCGTCACTTGCCCTGGCCCTTGCGGTACGGCATGCCGTCCGCCTTCGGCATCCGCAGGCGCTGCGCGGACAGCGCGAGCACCAGCAGCGTGGTCAGGTACGGGGCGGCGTCCACGAACTGGCTGGGCACCTGGTCCGTCAGCGCGTACCAGAGGAACAGCAGCACGGCGAAGACCGCCGAGACGCCGGCCGGGACGTAGCGCTTCTTGTAGAGCTGCCAGGCGACGACCAGGACGAGCAGGATCGCGATCAGCAGCAGCATCGCGTGGACGTTCTCGGCGCCGCCGCGCAGCTTGAGGCTGTCGGTGAAGCCGAACAGGCCGGCGCCCAGCGCCATGCCGCCCGGCATCCAGTTGCCGAAGATCATCGCGGCGAGGCCGATGTAGCCGCGGCCGCCGGTCTGGCCCTCCTGGTAGATCGGGCTGGCCACGATCGACAGGAACGCGCCGCCCAGGCCCGCGAGGGCACCCGAGACGATCACGGCGATGTACTTGTACTTGTAGACGTTGACGCCGAGGGATTCGGCGGCGACGGGGTTCTCGCCGCAGGAGCGCAGGCGCAGGCCGAAGGTGGTGCGCCACAGTACCCACCAGGTGCCGGGGATCAGCAGCAGGGCGACGACGGTCAGCAGCGACAGGCCGGTGACCAGGCCGCCGACGAGGCCCGCGAGGTCCGAGATGAAGAACCAGTGCTTGCCCTGGAGGCTCGTCATCCAGTCCGACAGCCCCGGCACGGTGATCTCGTAGATGGGCTCGACGCGCGGGGACTGCTTGGAGGAGCCGCCCGGCGCCTCGGCGAACGTGAAGTTCGACAGGTACTGGGTGAAGCCCAGCGCCAGGATGTTGATGGCCACACCGGAGACGATGTGGTTCACGTTGAAGGTGACCGTGATGATCGCGTGCAGCAGGCCGCCGATGGCGCCGCCGATCAGGCCGGCGATCACGCCGGTCCAGGGGCCCCACTGGTAGCCGGCCCAGGCACCGAACCAGGTGCCGAGGATCATCATGCCTTCGAGGCCGATGTTGACGACGCCCGCGCGCTCGGCCCACAGGCCGCCGAGGCCGGCGAGGCCGATCGGCACGGCGAGGGAGAGCGCTCCGGAGACCTGGCCGATGGAGGTCAGGTCGTCCGCGCCGCTGATCACGCGGACCAGCGAGATCAGCGCGAGGCCGCCCGCGACGATCAGCATGATCCACGGGAGGGTGAGCTTGGTGCGTCCGCCCTGCTTCTTGGGTGCGGCGCTGGTCGCGGAAACGGTGCTGGTGCTCACGCCGAGACCTCCTTCTCGGTCGGAATGGCGTGGCCCGCGGCCAGCTCCTCGCCGACCTTCTGCTGCTGGCGTCGGATCCCGTAACGGCGGACGAGCTCGTAGGAGACGACGACCGCGATCACGATCAGGCCCTTCATGATCGTGCCGATCTCCTTCGCGTACCCGGCCGTGTCGAGCGAGGCCGAGGCCTTGTCGATGAAGGCCATCAGGAACGCGGCGAAGAAGATGCCGACGGGGCTGTTGCGGCCCAGCAGCGCGATGGTGATGCCGGTGAAGCCGACACCGACCGGGAAGGACAGGCTGTACGTGTGGCTCTCGCCCAGCAGCACCGGCATGCCGGCGAGACCGGCGACGGCGCCGGAGATGAGCATCGAGGTGATGATCATCTTCTTGGCGTCCACACCGGAGGCCTGCGCGGCGGACTCGCTGGCGCCGGTGGCGCGCAGGTCGAAGCCGAAGCGGGTGCGGTTCAGGACGAACCAGTAGACCGCGCCCAGTGCGAAGGCGATGAAGGTGAAGCCGTAGATCTCCAGGCCGTCACCGAGGGAGATCGCCGGGAACCAGCCCGACTTCGCGATCTCGCCGGTGGTCAGGTCGTTGGAGCCCGCCGGCTGGACGCCGAGGTTCTTCGGCAGGATCAGCCAGGCGATCAGGCTGGTGGCGATCGCGTTCAGCATGATCGTGGAGACGACCTCGCTGACTCCGCGCTTGGCCTTCAGGATGCCCGCGATGCCGGCCCAGAAGGCACCGACCAGCATGGCGACGATCACGATCAGCAGGATGTGCAGCGGGCCGGGCAGCGAGACCGCCGCGCCGACGACCGCCGACAGCATCGCCGCGAGCCGGTACTGGCCGTCGACGCCGATGTTGAAGAGGTTCATCCGGAAGCCGACGGCCACGGCCAGGGCCGCCAGGTAGTACGTACCGGCCTGGTTGACGATGAGGACCTGGACGTCCTCGTAGCCCGCGTTCTCCACCATGAGCCGCAGCGGTTCGATCGGGTCCACACCCGTCGCCGCCAGGACGATCATGGTCAGCAGGAAGGCGGTGACCAGCGCGAGCGCGGGCCCGGCGAAGCCGAGGAGCAGCCGGTCCTTGTCGAGTTTCTTCATCGGGCCTCGTCCTCCGGGGAGTCGGTACGGGCATCCGTGCCGGCGTCGGAGCGGTTGTCGGTGGCGTCCAGGTTCCCGGAAGCGGCGCCCGTCATGGCGGTGCCGAGCTCTTCCGGGGTCACGGTCGCGGGGTCTGCGTCCGCGACCAGGCGGCCGCGGTAGATGACGCGCAGGGTGTCGGACAGGCCGATGAGCTCGTCCAGGTCGGCGGAGATCAGCAGGACCGCCAGGCCTTCGCGGCGGGCCTCGCGGATCGCGTCCCAGATCTGCGCCTGCGCACCGACGTCCACACCGCGGGTGGGGTGGGCGGCGATGAGGAACTTCGGGTTGTGGCTCATCTCGCGGCCGACGATCAGCTTCTGCTGGTTGCCGCCGGAGAGCGAGGCCGCCGTGACCTCGATGCCGGGCGTGCGGACGTCGTACTCGCGCACGATCCGCTCGGTGTCCTTGCGGGCGGCCTTCGGGTCGATGATGCCGCGCTTGGAGTTGGGGGCTTCGGTGACGTGGCCGAGGATGCGGTTCTCCCAGAGGGGAGCTTCCAGCAGCAGACCGTGCCGGTGGCGGTCCTCGGGGATGTAGCCGATGCCGCCCTCGCGGCGCTTGCGCACCGGGGACTTGGTGATGTCCTTGCCGTCGAGGGTGATGACGCCCGCGTCGGGGGTCAGCATGCCCATCAGGGCCTCGATCAGCTCGGTCTGGCCGTTGCCCTCGACGCCCGCGATGCCGAGGATCTCGCCCTTGTGGATCGTGAGGCTGATCCCGTCGAGCAGCAGGCGTCCGGCGACCGGGGCCTCGCGCAGGTTGGCGTCCGGCAGGCCCGGCGTGCGCGCGGTGTCCTCCGTGACGACGGGCGCGCCGCCCTCGGCGACGGTCAGCCGCTCTACCCGGAGCATCGGGACGGTGGTCACCGTGGACTCGCGGGTCTCCGGGGAGGGCAGCTCGGAGCCGACCATCAGCTCGGCGAGCTGCTTGGTCGTGGCGGTCCGCGGGTCGGCGGTGCCGACCGTGGTGCCGCGCCGGATGACGGTGATGTCGTCGGCGACCTTCAGGACCTCGCCCAGCTTGTGCGAGATGAAGATGACGGTCAGGCCCTCGGACTTGAGCTCGCGCAGGTTGTCGAAGAGCGCGTCGACCTCCTGCGGCACCAGGACCGCGGTCGGCTCGTCGAGGATGAGGATCTTCGCGCCGCGGTAGAGGACCTTGAGGATCTCCACGCGCTGGCGGTCGGCGACGCCGAGGTCCTCGACCAGGGCGTCGGGACGCACGCCGAGGCCGTACGCGTCCGAGATCTCCTTGATCTTCTTACGGGCCTTCGCGCCGATGCCGTAGAGCTTCTCGCCGCCGAGGACCACGTTCTCCAGGACGGTGAGGTTGTCGGCCAGCATGAAGTGCTGGTGCACCATGCCGATACCGCGGGCGATGGCATCGCCGGGGCTGCTGAAGGAGACCTGCTCCCCGTCGATGGCGATGGTGCCCTCGTCCGGCTTCTGCATGCCGTAGAGGATCTTCATCAGCGTCGACTTGCCGGCGCCGTTCTCACCGATCAGGGCGTGGACCGTGCCCTTGCGGACGGTGATCGCGATGTCCTTGTTGGCGACGACGCCGGGGAAGCGCTTGGTGATGCCGTGCAGTTCTACGGCGGGGGGCGGGCTGGACGCGTTGATGACGCACTCTCCTTGGCGCGGAAGGAGCGAAGACAGGGAGGGGACAGGGCGGGGGGAGAAAGTATCGCGTCCACGATGCTTCTACGCGCGTAGCACTGTCGAAAGTGAAAACTTGCGGCCAACCGGCCACAAGATCACATCAAACCACGTGACACGGGCCGGGGCCCGGGAGCGATGAGACCGCTTCCCGGACCCCGGGTATCACGTGTACAGCGGGTCGGACCAGGCCTTACGGCGCGGTCTTGACCTCGATCTTCTTGGCGATGATGTCGGCCTTCGCCTTGTCGACCGCGGCGACGAGGTCGGTCATCTCCTTGTACTTCGGGTTGGAGTCGGCCAGGCCGACGCCGTCCTTATCCAGGCCGTAGCGGACCTCACCGGACTCCGGCTTGCCGTCCTGGACCGACTTGATCAGGTTGTAGACCGAGTCGGAGACGTCCTTGGTGACCGAGGTCAGGATGAAGTCCTTGTACTTCGCCAGACCGGCCTGGTTGTACTGGTCCGAGTCGACGCCGATGGACCACTTGCCCTTGGCGGACGCGGCCTCGATGGCACCGGAGCCGGCCAGACCGGCGGCCGAGTAGATCACGTCGGCGCCCTTGTCGAGCTGACCCTCGGCGGCGGCCTTGCCCAGGTCGGGCTTGGCGAAGCCGTCGAAGTTCGGCGGCTGCGTCAGGTACTGGACGAGCACCTTGGCGTTCGGGTTGGTGTCCTTGACGCCCTGCGCGAAGCCGGCCTCGAACTTCTTGATCAGCGGAACCTCGACACCGCCGATGAAGCCGACCGTGCCGGTCTTGGACGCCTTGGCGGCGGCGACGCCGGCCAGGTAGGAGCCCTGCTCCTCGTTGAAGACGAGGTTGGCGATGTTCTTCGCCTGCACCGAGGTGTCGTCGATGATGCCGAAGGTGGTGTCCGGGAACTTCTCGGCGACCTTCTTGATGGCCGGCGCGTAGGCGAAGCCGACGCCGATGACCGGGTTGTTGCCCTTGCGGGCCAGCTCGGTGAGGCGCTGGACCTTGTCGGCCTCGCCCTCGCCGTCGGTGGGCTCCGCCTGGGCGCCCTTGATCTTGAGGTCCGTCTCGGCCTTGTGCAGACCCTCGTAGGCGGCGTCGTTGAACGACTGGTCGCCGCGGCCACCGATGTCGTACGCGATGGCGGCGGACTTCTCCGAGGAGGAGGACGCGGAGGAAGACGAGTCGGAGGACTTCTTACCACCGCAGGCGGTGGCCGAGAGGGCCAGCGCGGCGGACGCGAGGCCCACGGTGGCGATCCTGGTGATCCGGCGCAAGGGGAGGCTCCTTCAAAACCTGACCGAAGCGCCACGACCGGCGCTGGTTTCGCCGAGATCGTAACGCGCGTAGATGTCAGTTAAAGGCCCGTTCATGAGTCGTTATCGGATCGTCGTGAACCAGACAGTGACCGATCAGTAACAGCCGACGCGCCCGACCCATGTGTACCAAGGGCTGGACGCGTCCGCCGGAACAACCGCCGATGTTGTAAGAACTTCTACCCGGCCGACCCCGCGAGCCTGGCGCGTCGCCCTTCGAGCGGCTTGCCGTCGAGCAGGGCGGCGGCCGTGAAGAACTCCACGCCGACCCCGATCGCGGTCTCGTCGACGTCGAAATCACCCCGGTGCAGATCCCGCTTCGCCGTGTCCCCCGGCGTACGGACGCCCAGGCGTGCCATGGCTCCGGGGACGTGCTCCAGGTACCAGGAGAAGTCCTCGCCGCCCAGGCTCTGCTCGGTGTCCTCGACCGAGTCGGCCCCGCGCCGGGCGCTCATCGCCTCGCGCAGCAGTTCGGTGATCACCGGATCGTTGACGACCGGAGGCACCCCGCGCACGTAGGTGATCTCCGACTTGGCCCGGTGCATCGAGGCGATCTCGTCGATGATCGCGTGGATCTGGTCGGGGGCCTCGTGCCAGGAGGCCAGGTCCAGGCACCGAACGGTTCCGGACAGTTCCGCGTGCATCGGGATGACGTTGCAGGCGTGCCCGGCCTCGATCCGGCCCCAGGTGACCGACATGCCCGAGCGGGCGTCCATCCGCTTGGTCAGCAGCGCCGGCAGGTCGAGGGCGAGCCGGGCGGCCGCGGTCACCAGGTCGGTGGTCAGGTGCGGACGGGCCGTGTGCCCGCCGGGGCCTTCGAGGGTGACCTCCAGCCGGTCGCAGGCCGAGGTGATGGGCCCGGTGCGCAGGCCGATGCGGCCGGCGTCGACCCGGGGGTCGCAGTGCAGGGCGATGATCTTGCCCACGCCGTCCAGCACCCCGGAGTCGATGGCCTCGGTGGCGCCGCCGGGCAGCACCTCCTCGGCGGGCTGGAAGAGCAGCCGCACCGGCCGGGGCAGCTCGCCCCGACGGTCGAGCTCGGCGAGGACCAGGCCCGCGCCGAGCACCACGGTGGTGTGCACGTCGTGTCCGCAGGCGTGGGCGCGGTCCGGGACGGTGGAGCGGTACGAGACGTGCGTCTTGGCATCCGGGATGGGCAGGGCGTCGATGTCCGCGCGCAGGGCCAGCATCGGACGTACGCCGTCCCAGGTGCCGACGTCACAGATGAGCCCGGTGCCCGACTTCAGCACCCTCGGGCGCAGGCCGGCTTTCTCCAGCCGGGCCTTGATCGCCGCCGTGGTGCGGAACTCCTGGTGTCCTAGCTCGGGATGCATGTGCAAGTCCCGGCGGAAGGCGATCAGTTCGGCACGCAGGTGGTCCGGAAGCTTGCCGGGCAGCTCGGGCCGGTCGGGCGTGCCGGGCAGGGCGGTCTGGGACTCGCGGGACATCAACTGGTTCACCCGTTTAAGGGTAGGCCCACCCATGGGTCAACTGGCTGGAGATCACCAAAAGTTCATGCCGTTAGGGGAAAGAAACCCGGCCTCTGGACGCATGACCGGATGAAGGCGCGGGTAAACTCGCGCGCTCACTCATGCACTCATCCGGCCGCCGGAGCCGTCTGAGCAGGAAGTCTGTGCACATCACGGGCGGTGTCGGTGACTCCGGCGAGGAAACCGCGGGCCCGCTCCGAGGCCGACGGGGTGAGCCAGCTCGGATCGACATCGCATACGGCCACGGTCACGCCGGTGCCGATCAGTGCGTAGGGCAGGGTGTGGACGACTGTGGACGGAAAGCTGACGATCGTCCGGCCGACCGGGCCCCGCCGGGCGATCAGCTCCAGCGGCAGGTCCGGACGTACGATCTCCAGCCCCGTCGCCTCGCTCAGGGCGCGCAGCTTCTCCGGGGATTCCCGGCGGTGGGCGAAGTAGCGGGTCGCGCCGTGTTCCAGGGTCAGGGCGCGCACCGCCTCCAGATAGCGGTCCGGGTCGACCACGCCGGTCTCCACCAGCGAGGTCCCGACCAGGTCGGTGCCCTTGGTCAGCCGGGGCGGGCCGAAACGGGCCCGGGTCCACGCGAAGTCGTTGAGCCGGACGGTCATCCCGCTGTGCGCGGTGACCGGCATCGAGCTGAACACCTCGACGCGGCGGCGGCCGTCCGGCCCCGGGGTGAACCGCCGCCGGGCCGTCGCCGAGACCGGCGCGTACGCCAGCTCGCGCAGCCGGCCCGGGAGGCCTCCGCCGCCGACCCGGTGCCAGCGCACGAGGCGCTCGCCGCGGGCCGTCTGGGCGACGAACTCCATGGTCGCGGTGCCGTCGTCGACCACGACGAGCTCCTCGGCCCGGACGAGCGTGAGCAGGAGCTGCACGTAGCGGGAGAACGGATCCCCTATCACGACCCGCTCGGCCGCCCGCACCTCCCGCGCGAGCGCGGCGAAGGCCTTGACCGGCGTGAACCGGCCGCCGCGGGCCTCCTGCCAGCGCACCTCGTGCCCCTCGTCCCGGGCCAGCCCCGCCATCCGGCGCAGCTGCCCCCGGGACATGGGGTCGGTGGGCGGGAGCACCACGATCCGCAGGTTCTGCGCGGCAGCCGGCGCGGCCGCCGCTGCCTCCGCGGCCTCCCCGGCCGGACCGGGACCGGTCCCGCCGCCGCGGGCCGGCTGGCTCGGGACGGCTCCGAGGAGCCGGCCGGCGCCCCGGGCGTGCGCCCACTCCAGGACGTTGAGGAGCTGGACCGGGCTTTCGACGAACGCCAGGGTCGGGGCGGGGGCTGAGCGGGTCACCAGGTGCTCCTCGTCGGAGGGTGGAGGGGAACGGTGCGGCTGCGGCCGATGGGACGCCGGACGGAGTCCGGCGCAGCGCCCCGAAGCCCGGGAGGCCCGCCAGGGCCGAGCGGTGCGAGGGGCGCGTCAAAAAATCAGACCGCGGCGAGCTCCCCCTGGACGCGGCGGAGCTTCTTCATCGGGCCGAGCTCGGACGCGTAGACGCGCTTGACTCCGTCGCCCAGCGCGGTCTCGATGGTGCGGATGTCGCGGACCAGGCGGGTCAGGCCGCCCGGCTCGACGGAGGCGGCCTGGTCGGAGCCCCACATCGCGCGGTCGAGGGTGATGTGGCGTTCCACGAAGGCGGCGCCGAGGGCCACGGCGGCCAGGGTGGTCTGCAGGCCCGTCTCGTGGCCGGAGTAGCCGATCGGGACGTTCGGGTACTCCTCCCGCAGGGTGTTGATGACCCGCAGGTTGAGCTCCTCGGCCTTGGCCGGGTACGTCGAAGTGGCGTGGCAGAGCAGGATGTTGTCGCTGCCGAGCACCTCCACCGCGTGCCGGATCTGCTTCGGGGTGGACATGCCGGTGGAGAGGACGACGGTGCGGCCGGTGGAGCGCAGCGCGCGCAGCAGCTCGTCGTCGGTCAGGGAGGCGGAGGCCACCTTGTGGGCGGGGACGTCGAACTTCTCCAGGAAGGCGACGGCCTCGGTGTCCCACGGGGAGGCGAACCAGTCGATGCCGCGCTTGGCGCAGTGCTCGTCGATGGCGCGGTACTCGCTCTCGCCGAACTCCACGCGGTGGCGGTAGTCGATGTAGGTCATCCGGCCCCAGGGGGTGTCGCGCTCGACGTCCCACTGGTCGCGGGGGGTGCAGATCTCGGGGGTGCGCTTCTGGAACTTCACGGCGTCGCAGCCGGCTTCGGCGGCGGCGTCGATGAGGGCGAGGGCGTTGCCGAGGTCGCCGTTGTGGTTGATGCCGATCTCGCCGACGACGTAGACGGGGTGGCCCGGTCCGGCGGTGCGGGAGCCGAAGGTACGGAGGCGGGGGGCGGGGGTGACCGTCATGGCAGGGCTGTCCTTCGGAGCGTGGGGTGTACGAGGGGGTGCGGGCACTGGGGTGGGGGTGGGGGCTGGGGTGTGGGACGGGGTGTGGACCGAGGGGGTGACCGGCGCCGGGCGGGGTGTGCGGGCCGGTGCGGCGAGGGGGGCGAGTACGGGGACGAGGGCGCGGGCGCGGGCCAGGTCGTGGGGGTCGTCGATCTCCAGCACCCGTGCCGGGTCGGTGGCGACCGGGACGGTCCGCCCGAAGAACCGGTGGCGGGCGGTCCGGAATCCGGCGGCGTCCATGGCGTAGGCGGCGCCGGTCTCCAGGAGGTCCTGGGGGCGGTCCTGGCGGCGGGGGCGGTACGAGGTGTCGTGGTTGACCCCGGTCCCGGAGCCGTCGGGCGCCGCCCGCCAGAGGAAGCCGTGGAAGGGGGCTGCGGTGAGCGCGGAGTCGGCGGCGCCGGACGCGACGGCGGCGGCGACGGACTCCACGTCGGAGGCGGTGACGAAGGGGCTGGTGCACTGGACGAGGAGGACCACGTCGACGGTGACGGAGTGCAGCTCCTCGAAGGCGTCGAGCGCGTGCAGCAGGGCGGCCTCGCTGGTGGCGGTGTCCCCGGAGATCCCGGCGGGCCGCCGCAGCACCACGGCCCCGGCCCCGCGGGCGGCGTCGCCGATGGCCTCGGAGTCGGTGGACACCAGGACGTCGGTGACGGTCGCGGCCCCCAGGCAGGCCCGGACGGCCCGGACCACGAGCGGCACCCCGCCGACGTCGGCCAGGTTCTTCCCGGGCACGCCCTTGGACCCCCCGCGCGCGGGAATCACGGCGAGCACCCTGGGCACGGAGCGGGCCACGCGGAGGGACCCCGCGGTGGCCGGGGCGGGAACGACGGCGTGCGGGGTCGCGGCACCGGCGGGCATGGCTGCGGGCATGGCTGCGGCACGTGTCGCGGCGGCGGGCGAAGCTGCGGCGCGGGTGGCGGCCGCGGCGCGTGTCGCGGCGGCGCGTGCGACGGCGGCGCGCGTGACGGCTCGGGCCGGGCGGGGGCTCACAGCTCCCCCAGGCGGCGGATCGCCGGCGCGACGCGCTGGACGCCGTGGCGGTAGGCGCCCCGGGCGGCTTCGCGCAGGTGGGCGCGGAGCCGGCGGCGCAGCCGGGACCCCTCGGCGCCGCTCCGGGCCGCGCCGGGCAACGGGTGCCCGTCGGGGCCGAGATGGTGCCTGGCCAGGATCCCGGGCAGGTATCCCGGCGCGGTGTCCAGGGTGTAGTAGGGCGCCACGGGCGGGAGCGGGCCCCCGCCCAGCAGCTCCGCGAGATGGGCCTGCGCGGCGGCGTACTGGTCGGCGAGGGCCGGGACGGAGGCCGAGGCAGACGCCGCGGCGGAGACCGGGGCACGCGCCGCGGCGGAGACCGGGGCACGCGCCGCGGCGGAGACCGGGGCACGCGCCGCGGCGGAGACCGGGGCAGGGGCCGGGGCCCGTCCGGGTAGGGTTCCCGGCGGGTTGCCCACGCCCTGGGACGCGAGCCAGGCCGGGTCGGCCTCGGGGAGCAGGCCCGCGTCGAGCTGGGTCCAGGAGGCCAGGCAGCCGGAGCCCAGGAAGTGGTGGTTGCCGAGGGTCTCGCGGACGCCGAGGTCGGTCAGGACGGCCGTCGGGATGCCCCGGTGGAGGGATTCCAGGGCCGCCGTGGAGGAGACGGTGACCAGCAGGTCCGTGGTGTCCAGGACCTCGCCCATGTTCCCGTACACCAGACGGCAGTTGGAGGGCAGGCCACCGGGGAGCTGCTCCGCGAGGCGCTGGTACGGGAGCTCCTCCAGGTGCGTGGTGTGCTCCCCCGGACGGCTGCGCAGTTTGATCAGCACCTCGCGCCCGGGGTGCAGCCGGGCGTGTTCCGCCGCGCGGCGCAGCAGGTACGCACGGTCCGCGCGGGCGTCCGGGACGGACGGCTGGACCGCGAAGACCACCCGGTGGGTCGTGCCCCCCACCGGTTCGTACCCGTGCGCGTCGGCCGGTGCGAGGAAGGGGAGGGCGGTTTCCACGACGGCCCCGGCGTCGGCGCCGACTCCCTCGTAGACCGCGCGGAACCGCCCGGCGTCGTGGCGGGAGTTGGCGAGGACCAGGTCGGCCCCGTGGCGCAGCAGCAGGCCGTCGGCGAGCTTCTCGTAGACGACTCCGACGTACCCGGTGACGAACGCCGGCCGTGCGGCCGGCTCCGGCCACAGGGCGCGCGCCCCGTGCAGGACGGCCTGGACGGCGCCGCCGACCAGCGCGAGGACGATGACGTCGTACGGCTCGCGCTCCGGCGCCGACAGTTCGGCGAGGAATCCCGCGCAGGTGACTTCGGTGAGCCGGTCCGCCCTGACCCCGACCTCGCCGAGCTGGCGCGCGGTGGGCGTGGCCCGGCCGCGGAGCAGGTATCCGGTCAGGTGGACGGAGTCCGGTTCCGGGGAAAGGCGGCGCGCGGTGAGCGCTCCCCATTTCCAGCGGGTGTCGGAATCGGCGAGTACGGCCACACGGAGGGCGGCCCGATGGGCCGCGCGGTTGCTTGCTGGCACCCGGCAGAAGTTATTCCGGCTTTTCGGTGATCGGCCCAACGAACGCACAACAGCGGGTTAACAACCCGCCGACTCCGTGCGAAAGCGTGCGGGTTAACGTGCCTGCCGTGCGTCGTTCACATGGAATCCGCGTCCGGGCCACAGTGAATGACGAACGGCGCTCTAATGTCTCGCGAGTGCTCAAGCTCTCTGTTGTCGTGCCGTTCTTCAACGTGCAGACGTATGCGCCGGATGCCCTGAAAAGCCTCGAAGTCAACGCTCGGGACGATTTCGAGTTCCTGCTCGTCGACGACCGCTCGACGGACGGGACGCCCGCGCTCCTGGAACGGGCGGCCCGCGAGCTGCCCGGCGCCGTGCACCTCAGACACGAGCGCAACGGCGGCCTGGCGACGGCGCGCAACACCGGTCTGGACGCGGCCCGCGGGGAGTACATCGCCTTCCTCGACGGGGACGACTGGCTGGCGCCGGGCCACCTGGCCCGCACTCTGGCCGCCATCGAGGCCCTGAACTGCGATTTCGTCCGCACCGACCACGTCCAGTGCACGGGCAGGACGCGCAGTGTCCAGCGCGTCCCCTACGGGCCGGAGTCGGTGGTGGCCGATCCGCGCTCCGCGATCCTGCCCGTCGCCCGGGCGACCTCGGTGGACTATCCGTACGCCTGGGCGGGGATGTACCACCGGCGGCTGCTGGACCGCGGGCTGCTGCACTTCACGGACGGTCTGCGGACGGCGGAGGACCGGCCGTGGATCTGGCGGCTGCACCGGGAGGCGGAGTCCTTCGCCCCGGTCGGTCTGCCCGGAATCTTCTACCGTCGCGGGGTTTCCACCTCGCTGACACAAATCGGAGACGAGCGTCAGCTCGATTTCATTCGGGCATTCGATCAAGTTCTGTCGGAAACGGCCGCCGACCGGGAATCCGATCTTCTCCTCCCGAAGGCCGTCCGAACATATTGTGCAATTATCGCGCACCATGTCGGGTCCATCGAAAGGTTCGAACCGCCCGTGGCCAGAAAACTCCGCTCGATGAGTACGGCCGCACTCGGCAGAATGCCGCAGCAGCTCCTGGACCAGACCCTGGACGCGATGGACGCCGACCGCGCGGCCCTGCTCCGCCGGCTGCGGAGCCGGCGCACGGCGGCGGTGGCGGCGTGAACGTCACCCAGATCTTCCTGGCCTCCACCCTCTACGGCACGGCCACCCTCGCCGCCGCCCTCGACGCGGACCTCTTCCCGCCCGCCGGCCGCCGGATCCTGCTGACCAGCAACCACTCCGTCACCGCCGAGATCACCCCCGGCCTGACCGCCGCGCCCGGCTTCGCCGCCCTGGGCACCCGCTTCGACGCGGTCCTCGACTGGAACGCCGTCATCGCCCCGCAGCACCCCAGCACCTGGAGCCCGCGCGCCGAGGACGTCCCGCTGTGGGAACGCCAGTTGCGCGCCTCCTGGGGCCTGGGCACCGACCGCGTCGAGCTGATCGTGGAATCGCTCCAGGTGCCGCCCGCCCAGAGCCTGTGCCGGCTCTTCCCCGGGGCGGCCATAGAGGTCTACGCCGACGGGCTGATGAGCTACGGCCCCACCCGCTTCCGCCTCGACCCCGCGCTCGGGATGCGCGTACGGCGGGTGCTGCACCTGGACCTCGTACCGGGCCTGGAGCCGCTGCTGCTGACCGAGTTCGGCGTACGGGCCGAGGCGATCCCGGCCGCCGCCTTCCTCAAGGTCATCGGCGAGCTCGACGCGGCGGTGCAGACGCCGGAGATCGAGATGCCGGCGCCGGCGGCCGGCCATGACTCCGCGGCCCCCGCGCTCCTGCTGGGCCAGTACCTCTCCGCCCTCGACCTGGTGCCCGCCGCCGAGGAGGAGGAACTGCACGTGGAGATGGTCCGGGGCGCCCACGCGCTGGGCCACCGCGAGCTGGTCTTCAAACCCCACCCCAGCGCCCCCGCCGCCTACTCCCGCCGGGCGGAGGAGGAGGCCGAGCGGCTCGGCGTCCGGCTCACCGTACTGAGCACCCCGGTGCTCGCCGAGACCCTCTACGAGCGGCTGCGCCCGGCCCTGGTCATCGGCTGCTTCTCCACGGGACTGCTCACCGCCGCCACCCTGTACGGGCTCCCGGTGGCCCGGACCGGCACGGGGGCCGTCCTCGCGCGCCTGTCCCCGTACCCGAACAGCAACCGGGTCCCGCTCGTGCTGGCCGACGCCCTGCTGCCCGACCTCGCGGACCCCGAGGCCGTGCGCTCCTGGACCCCGCCGGGACCCGAGCGGGTCGCGGCGGACCTGGCGGGCCTGCTCACGGCGGTGGGCTTCACCATGCAGCCCAGGATCCTGACGGAGCACCGCGCGGAGGCCGAGCGCTGGCTGACCGCGCACCTGACCCCGGACACCTGGCGCTACTTCACCCGCCGCCGGCTGACCACCCTGGGCCTGCCCGGCGGCATCCCGGCGCAGTTGTCCTTCCTGCCCCGCAGCCGCGCCGCCCGCCGGCTGGCCCGGCTGCTGCGCAGGGCGGTCGGCTAGGACCGCGCACCGCACCGCCCCACACAGCACCGCCCCGCGCCACCCCGGCGGCGCGCGCTACGGGGTGACCACGACCTCGGCCACGCGGCTCGCCGCCTGGAAGTGGGTCGCGTCCGCGGGTGCGTACCGGGCCGTCCAGAAGCCGGTCCGCTCGGCCGTGAACTCCCCGGCGAAGGCCCCGTCGGCGTCGGTCCGCGAGGAGCCCATGAGCGTCCAGGCCGTTTCGCCGGCCGGCCGGAAGTAGTAGTGGACGGTCTGGCTCGCGAAGGGCTCCCAGGCCTGCTCCCGGCGGGTCAGCTTCCCGGCGACCGCGATCGGCCCGCCCTTCCCGACCGGCCCGGGCGCGGCGTTGAAGACCGGAACGGCCGTCGGGGTCCGCACGGCCCGGACGGCGGGGGTCGCGGAGCCGTGGACGTCCGGGGTGCCCGCGTACTGCATCCGCACGAAGCCCGGACCCGGATAGTGCAGCGTCGTCTCCACCCGGGCCGGGGCGTTGGTCCCTGGCACGGTGGCGACGTCCACGCTCCGGCGGGTGGTCCAGCCGGTCTCGCCGTCGGGCGAGTACTGCACGTCGACCGTCAGCGAGGTGACGCCGGCGGGGATCTCACCGCGCTCGAACCGGGCCTTGACCTTGACGTTCTCGTCCGCGTCCGCCTCGGCCGTGAAGTCGGTGAAGGCGGTGCCGGCCGTGGTGTCCACGGTGACGTTCATGTTGGTGGTGCTCAGCCAGGGCGTGTTGTCCTGCGTCTTCCACGTGGTGTCCCCGCGGAACGGCTGGACCACGGTGAAGCGGCCGGCGTCGTCCGTGCGGGCGGTCGCCCCGCCCGCGCTGATGGCGGCTCCTGCGGGTACCGGCTGCCACGTGCCGTCGGCGGACTCCCAGGTGACGGTTCCGCCGACCCGGGCGTCCGTTCCGTAGGGGCCGGTCAGGGTCGGGGAGTCCAGGGCGATGCGTGCGGTCACGGCCCCCACGGGCACCGGTACGGACGTCTCGCCCCTGGCGCCGTCCGCCTCGGCCGCCAGGTGGAGGGACGTCTTGTAGGAGTCCTCCCCGTCGCCGTTCTCGGCACCGGAGACGGTGACCCTGGACTCGAAGCGCCCCCGCGCGTCGGTGGCGAGCTGCGTGATGACGGAGCCGGTCCTGGCCGTGAACGCGCCCGTGAACGGCTTGGTCGAGCCGGTGCGGGGGTCGTGGACCGTGATGTAGCCGGAGACCACCGTGTCCGGGTACGCGAGGGAGACCACGTTCGCGGCCGCCACGTGGTCGAAGGAGAGGAACGCCTTCTGGTTCTCCGTGGACGCCGTGGGCGCCGCGGACGCCGCGGGCCCCGTCTGCGCCCTGCTCGCCGTGGTCTCCGTCTGCGCCGTGGTCACCGTGCGCGCGCCGGACCCTTGTGTGAACGGTGCGACGGCCCGGGCGGCCGCCGGCACCGTCAGCACGGCCGCCGTGGCCGTCGCCGCGCAGAGCACCGCGCGGATGTGCTTCTTCATTGATCCCCCGAGATCGATTCTTTGATCAATCTAGGGACCGGTGAGCCCGCCCGATGGTTGTACGGCGAATCGGACGAAACGGGTCGGGTCGGATCGGAGGCCGGCTCGCGGGTCAGCTCACCGCGAGCTTCGCCGCGAAGCCCAGGAAGACCACGCCCGCCGCCGAGCTGGCCCCGGCGGCGAGCCGCTTGCGGCGCCGGAACGTGGCCGCCAGGCGGTCCCCGCCGAAGATCAGCGTGGTCAGGTAGAGGAAGCTGCCGATCTGCATCAGGCTGCCGAGCAGCAGGAAGGACAGCGCCGGGTAGGCGTAGGTGGTGTCCACGAACTGCACGAAGAAGGACATCAGGAAGAGGATGGCCTTCGGGTTGAACAGGCTGATCAGCAGCGCCCGCCGGTAGGGCCGCTCCATGTCCGCGGCCTTCGCCTCGGCGGCTTCGGGCCCGTCCGGGGCGGCCTCGCCGGCCCCGGCGCGCTCGCTGCGGGCGCGCCACATGGTCCACGCGCCCCGCAGCATGCCGAGGGCGAGCCAGCTCAGGTACCCGGCGCCGAGCACCTTGACGACGCCGAACACGATCGGGCTGGTCTGCAGCAGCGCCCCGGCGCCGACCGCGGCCAGGGTCATGAGCACGGCGTCTCCGGTGAACACGCCGGCGGCGGCCCGGTACCCGTGGCGGACCCCGCCGCGCGCGGCGACGGAGAGCACGTAGAGCGAGTTCGGCCCCGGCAGCAAAATGATCAGCACCAGGCCGGCGACGTACGTCGGAAGATCTGTGACACCCAGCATGTGCAGGAGTGTCCCATAAGGACACACCTGTCGCGCCAGTGGATTCCGAGGATCGGGACCACATCGCAATCAGCCACCGTCACCAGCCGGAACGTACGTCCCCCACACCTCACGCAGCGCACCGCACACCTCCCCCACCGTGGCCCTGGCCCGCAGCGCCTCCCGCATCGGATAGAGCACGTTCTCCGTGCCCGCCGCCGCCTCCCGGAGCGCCGCCAGCGCCTCGTCCACGGCCGGCCCGTCGCGGCCCGCCCGCAGGGCGGCGAGGGACGCCCGCTGCCGGTCCTCGATCGCCGGATCCACGCGCAGCGGCTCGTACGGCTCCTCCTCGTCCAGCGCGAAGCGGTTGACCCCGACCACCACGCGCTCGCCGCTCTCGGTCTCCCGGGCGATGCGGTACGCGTTCCGCTCGATCTCCTCCTTCTGGAAGCCCGCCTCGATCGCGGCCACCGCCCCGCCCATCGCCTCGACCCGCGCCATCAGGTCGAGCGCCGCCGCCTCCACCTCGTCCGTCATCCGCTCCACCGCGTAGGACCCCGCGAAGGGGTCGACGGTGTGCGGCACGTCCGTCTCGTACGCCAGCACCTGCTGGGTCCGCAGCGCGAGGCGGGCCGACTTCTCGGTGGGCAGCGCGATCGCCTCGTCGAAGGAGTTGGTGTGCAGCGACTGGGTGCCGCCCAGCACGGCGGCCAGGCCCTGCACGGCGACCCGTACGAGATTGAGCTCGGGCTGCTGCGCCGTCAGCTGCACCCCGGCGGTCTGGGTGTGGAAGCGCAGCATCAGCGACTTCGGGTCCCGGGCCCCGAACTCCTCGCGCATGACGCGGGCCCAGATCCGCCGGGCCGCACGGAACTTCGCGACCTCCTCCAGGAGGGTGGTGCGGGCGACGAAGAAGAACGACAGCCGGGGCGCGAAGTCGTCGACCTCCATCCCGGCGGCCAGCGCGGTGCGCACGTAGGCGATCGCGTCGGCCAGCGTGAAGGCGATCTCCTGCGCGGGCGAGGCCCCCGCCTCGGCCATGTGGTAGCCGGAGATGGAGATGGTGTTCCACTTGGGGAGCTCGGCCCGGCAGTAGCGGAAGACGTCGGCCGTCAACCTCAGGGAGGGGCCGGGCGGGAAGATGTAGGTCCCCCGTGCGACGTACTCCTTCAGCACGTCGTTCTGGACCGTGCCGGTCAGCAGACCGGGATCGATCCCCTGCTCCTCGGCGACCAGTTGGTAGAGCAGGAGCAGCAGCGCGGCCGGTGCGTTGATCGTCATCGACGTGGACACCCGGTCGAGCGGGATCCCGTCGAACAGCACCCGCATGTCCTCGACCGAGTCGATCGCGACGCCCACCTTGCCGACCTCGCCGTGCGCGAGCGGGGCGTCGGAGTCGTGCCCCATCTGGGTGGGCAGGTCGAAGGCCACGGACAGCCCGGCGGCGCCGCCCGCGATGAGCTGCCGGTAGCGGGCGTTGGACTCGGCGGCGGTACCGAACCCGGCGTACTGGCGCATGGTCCAGGGCCGTCCGGTGTACATGGTCGGGTAGACGCCCCGGGTGTACGGGTACTCCCCCGGCTCCCCCAGTTCGGTCCCGGGGTCCCAGCCGGCGAGGTCCTCCGGGCGGTAGACGGGCGCGATCGGGACCCCGCTCTCGGTGTGCCGCTCCATGTGACGCGCTCCTTCGTGGCTACGAGGTGCCCGGGGCTGATAAAACGTCCCCGCGGCGGCCGCGCGGCGGCCGCTGGTCACAATGGCGCAACATCGCGGCCGTCCCTGCAACTGACCACGCCCACGTGGCATCACCTAGATACACACGTAGAAATCGGGGGACTGCAATGCACCGCCAGAAAGTCATAATCCGCGCACTGGGCCTGGCCACCGCCGTCGCGCTCGCCGCGACCGCCTGCGGACCGCAGAAGACGGATGCCACGGGCTCCGGTTCTTCCGCGCCCGCATCGCCCACGGCGGTCGCCTCTCCCGACGCCTCGCCGTCCACGGACGCCAAGCCGGGCGACGCCTCGCCGTCGGCTTCCCCGTCCACGTCGTCCTCGCCTTCCGCCTCCGCCTCGCCCTCGCCGACCGTGAAGCAGGTCATGGCGAACGGCGACGACAGCGAGCTGGTCCGCGAACTGCAGGCCCGGCTGCGCCAGCTCAAGCTGATGACGGTCGCTCCGACCGGTTTCTACGGATCGAAGACGACCGCCGCGGTCAAGTCCTTCCAGTCGAAGAACGGACTGGCCGCCACCGGCGGCGTGGACGAGGCCACCTGGAAGAAGATCCAGAACTCCACGAAGAAGCCGACCGCCGACGAGCTGCGCCCGCCGACCGTCAACGAGCCCGACGCTCCGGACCCGCGCTGCATGACGGGCCGCGTGATGTGCATCAGCAAGGAGAGCCGCACCCTCGCCTGGATGATCGACGGCAAGACCCAGTACACCCTGGACGTGCGCTTCGGTTCGGAGAACACCCCGACCCGCGAGGGCGAGTTCAAGGTGGAGTGGAAGGCGAAGGACTGGACGTCGACGATCTACCACACGCCGATGCCGTACTCGATGTTCTTCAGCCGGGGCCAGGCCGTGCACTACTCGGCGGACTTCGCCGCCCGCGGCTACGCCGGCGCTTCGCACGGCTGTGTGAACGTCCGGGACAAGGCCAAACTGGCGACGCTGTTCGACGCGGTGCAGGTGGGCGACAAGGTCGTCGTCTACTGGTGACGCACAGGCGGCCGGGCGGAGGGGGGAAAACCCGTCCGGGCGTCGGAGGTGGGAAGTTGAGGGCGCGGGCGGGATCGGGGGAACGAATCCCGCCCGCGCCAGTTGCGCAGAGCCCAGGGGTACGGGGGGAACCCCGGCTCATGCGCGGCCGATGACCAGTCGGCTCGTTATGTACTGCGCCACCGGTTCGAAAAGTGTTACAGGCGGGGCGTGAACCGTTTCAGGCCAGTGTCCGGTACCCGGTCCTCAGCGGCTCCGGCCCGAGTCCGGGGCCTTCCGCGAAGCCGTCCCGGCCGGGTCCAGCCCCAGCGAGCGCGACGGGGATCCCGGGACCGTGGGGGAACCCGGCACCTCTCCGCTCGATCCCCCGCCGGTGGCCACGTCGAGCACTCCCTGGCAGTAGCGCGGGACCCGCATCAGCCCCTTGGCCAGGCGCACGAGCTTCTCCCGGCGGGCTTCGTCGATCCGCCCCGACCGGTAGTCCTTGCACAGCTCCACCGCTCCGGTGCGGCTCCCCTTGTCCCGGTCCGAACCGTCGGGCGGGTCCGTCTTCATGCCGTCGACGCCGCCCGGCCGGGACCGGTCCCGGCCGTCCTTGCCTCCGGTCGGGCCGCTCGCGGGCGCTTCCGTGCCGGTACCGGCGGTCGTCCCGGCGGCGTCGCCGGGTCCCGTCGTCGTACGTCCCCCCGTGCTCGGGGTGGTTCCCGGACTCGCACTGCCGCTCTGGCCCTCGCCGTCGTGCGGCGCGGTGGTGAGGGGCGGCGCGAGGGGTGCCGCGAAGCGGCCGTGCACCGAGGCAGTCGAGGAGGGTCCGGCCGTCACCGAGGCGGCCGGCAGCCCACCGGCGGCGTCCCGGGAGTCCCGGTCCAGCAGTCCGGTGCCCGCGGCGGCCGCCAGACCGCCCACGGCGACGCTTGCCACCGCGGCGGCGAGGACGAAGCGGACCGGCCGCCCGCGCCGGCGTCCCGGTGCGGCCGGGCCGGCGGGAGCACCGAGCTCGACCACCGTGTCCGCGGAGCCGAACAGCGCGGCGTCCGGAGCCCTCGTCTGCAGTTCCGCCCGGAGCACGGAGCCGCGCGCGCGGAACGCGGCCACCGCGGCGGCCTCTCCTCGCAGTTCCCCGGGCAGCCCGTCGGCGTCGGCGCCGGGCGGGGGCGGCGTCTCGACGAGTGCGTCGAGGGCGGCGCGCAGCCGCTCGGCCCGGGCGTGGACGTAGTGCTCGGCGCCAGGTGCGGCCGGTTCTCCGCGCAGCAGTCTGTCCGCCGCGGCTTTGTCCAGCCACCTGTCGCGCTCGTCGGCCATCACATGTCCTTCTGCGTCCGCCAACGTGAATCCGTCACACCGGTTTGTTCTACGAGGCCCGCGGCGCGGGCGCGCTGCGCCGGTACGGCGTCGAGGTCCCGCCCGCCCCCGGCGCCCCGTGCGCTCCTCCCGTCATTATCGCCGAGGCGGCGCCCCCGCCCGGCGCCGACGGCCGAGCCGATGCCGGAGCCGATGCCCGCGTCGGGGTCGGCCTCGGGGTCGAAGGCCCCGTCGACGGCCTCGTCGAGCAGCTCGGCCAGCTTCTTCAGGCCCCGGTGCGCGGCGGTGCGCACCGCGCCGGGGCGCTTGCCCAGGGTCTCGGCCGCGCTCTTGGCGTCCAGCCCGACGACCACCCGCAGGACGACGGCCTCGGCCTGGTCCTGCGGGAGCTGGGCTATGAGTTCCATCGTGCGGCAGGTGGAGAGGGACTCCATGGCCTCGCCGGCGGTGTCGGACTCGGCGGCGTGGCCCGTCAGCTCGGTCTCGTCCCCGCCGACGGCGGGCCTGCGCCCGCGCATGCGGATGTGGTCGAGGGCCCGGTTGCGGGCGATGCGGGCGGCCCAGCCGCGGAAGCGGTCGGCGTCGCCGGTGAAGGAGTCGAGGTCGCGGGCGATCTGCAGCCAGGCCTCGGAGGTGACGTCCTCGGCGTCGCCGTCCCCGACGAGCGTGCGGACGTATCCGAGCAGGCGCGGGTGCACGGCGCGGTACACAGAACGGAACGCGATCTCGTCGCCGTCTTGTGCCGCGAGCACCGCGGTGGTCAGCTCCGCGTCGTCCCCCAGCAAAATCCCCAACCCGTTCACAGTCCCGTTTGTGTGGCGCAAATCAGCACGTTACGGCTTTCAAGCACCTTCGTCCACGAGTTGTACAACGCGCAACCATCCCTGCGCGGAGCGAGGTGTGACACAAAACGCACCGAAGACGCTGACAGGGGTGCGGGCTTGTCGCACGAGTCCGCGACGGATGGCGGCCGGGGCCTCTCCTGTGGGGGGTGGCGGCCTCGGTCGCCCTCCCCCTTTC
Source organism: Streptomyces sp. NPDC056883 (assembly GCF_042788835.1). Taxonomy (NCBI): domain Bacteria; kingdom Bacillati; phylum Actinomycetota; class Actinomycetes; order Kitasatosporales; family Streptomycetaceae; genus Streptomyces; species Streptomyces sp. NPDC056883. The sequence goes on from NZ_JBHUBS010000005.1 coordinate 63,576, forward strand.
CCGGTGTCCTCCGCCGTCCTCACGGCCATGATGCCCCGGCCCCCCGAGGGGTCCCCGAGCGGCCCCGCACCTGGTCCGACACGCGCTCCCGTCATCCTTTCGGCTCACTTCCGGGTGAAAACCCGGAATGGGTACGACACACCCGGCTCCGCGTCGATAGCGTGGCGGGACACCCGCGCCACGCCACGAGGAGCCCCCCGCTGTCCAGCCACCTTCCGGCACAGGCCCGCGGAGGCTCCGACCCTTCCCACGGCTCCCCCTCCCTCCACGACGCCGACCCCTTTCACGACACCGGGCTCGCGCGGTTCAACGCCCTGTCCCCCGAGGCAGCCCATTCCGCCCTGCTGCACTGCTGCGGCAGCCGGCGCTGGGCCCACCGGGTGGCCGCCCACCGCCCTTACCCCGACTTCGGCGCGCTACTCGCCGCCGCGGACGAGGCCTCGTACGACCTCTCCCAGCCGGACCTCTCCGAGGCACTGGCCTGCGAGTTCCCGCCGGAGCTGGAGCACGGGGCCGCGTACGCCGCGGTCCTCGCGCTCGACGCGGCGCACGGGGAGTACGAGCGGTCCTTCGGCCACGCCTTCGTGATCTGCCTCGACGGGACCACCCCGGCGGAGCAGGCGGACCAGCTGCTGGCCGCGATCCGGCGGCGGATGGAGCTGGACGTGGACGAAGAGCGCGCGATCTCCGCGGACGAGCTCCGTCGCGTCGCGCAGGTCCGGCTCGCCGACCTGACACACTGGCTGACCTCGGCGGATGGGGTATCTGCTGCCGAATTCGGGCTATTCGCCCCTGTGGGATAGTCCGTCCGTGCCTGTTTGATCACACCGATGGCCCCCGCGCGAGGGAACCGACAAAGCGTCGCTACGATGTCCGGGGCCGGAGGACCGTACCCGGCCGGGCCCGACCGACAAAGAAGCCGGCTGGCCCCCGCCCCGCTTCCGGAGGGTTTTCCGTGCCGGCTGGAACGTTGTACCGCGGCCGGGAAGGAATGTGGTCCTGGGTGGCTCATCGAGTCACCGGCGTCCTCATCTTCTTCTTCCTGTTCGTACACGTCCTCGACACCGCTCTCGTCCGCGTCTCACCTGAGGCGTACGACGATGTCGTGGCTACCTACAAGACTCCGATCGTCGCGCTGCTGGAGTACGGCCTCGTCGCCGCAATCCTGTTCCACGCGCTCAACGGTCTCCGTGTCATCGCCGTGGACTTCTGGTCCAAGGGCCCCCGCTACCAGAAGCAGATGCTCTGGACCGTGGTGGGCATCTGGGTCGTGCTGATGGTCGGGGCCCTGTACCCCGTCCTCGGACACGCGTACCTCGAACTGTTCGGGAAGTGACACGCATGTCTTCTGACACTTCTTCCGCCCAGGCCATCGGCGACGTGGAGGGCGTTTCCCTCTACGACGTCGACAACCCGGCGCCGTACATCGAAGCCCCGCGCAAGCGCACCAGCAAGACGCCGCGCTCGACCCGCGGCAACTTCGAGATGGTCGCGTGGCTCTTCATGCGCCTCTCGGGCATCGTGCTCGTCGTCCTGGTCCTCGGCCACCTGCTGATCCAGCTCGTGCTGGACGGCGGGGTCTCCAAGATCGGCTTCGCCTTCGTGGCCGGCCGCTGGGCCTCCCCGTTCTGGCAGGGCTGGGACCTGCTGATGCTGTGGCTCGCGATGCTGCACGGCGCGAACGGTCTGCGTACCGTCATCAACGACTACGCGGAGCGCGCCAACACGCGTCTGTGGCTCAAGGGCCTGCTCTACACCGCCACGGTGTTCACCATTCTTCTGGGCACGCTGGTGATCTTCACCTTCGACCCGAACATCCGCTAGGCAACGGGGCTGAGGCGAAACCAATGAAGATCCACAAGTACGACACCGTCATCGTCGGGGCGGGCGGCGCAGGCATGCGCGCCGCCATCGAGTCGACGAAGCGCAGCCGCACCGCCGTGCTGACCAAGCTCTACCCCACCCGCTCCCACACGGGCGCGGCGCAGGGCGGCATGGCCGCCGCGCTCGCCAACGTGGAGGACGACAACTGGGAGTGGCACACCTTCGACACGGTCAAGGGCGGTGACTACCTGGTCGACCAGGACGCCGCCGAGATCCTGGCGAAGGAGGCCATCGACGCGGTCCTCGACCTCGAGAAGATGGGCCTGCCGTTCAACCGCACCCCGGACGGCACCATCGACCAGCGCCGCTTCGGCGGGCACTCCCGCAACCACGGCGAGGCGCCGGTCCGCCGGTCCTGCTACGCCGCGGACCGCACCGGCCACATGATCCTCCAGACGCTCTACCAGAACTGCGTCAAGGAGGGCGTGGAGTTCTTCAACGAGTTCTACGTCCTGGACCAGCTCCTGGTCGAGGAGGACGGCGTCAAGAAGTCGGCCGGCGTGGTCGCGTACGAGCTCGCCACCGGCGAGATCCACGTGTTCCAGGCGAAGTCCGTCATCTACGCCTCGGGCGGCACCGGCAAGTTCTTCAAGGTGACCTCCAACGCGCACACCCTCACGGGTGACGGCCAGGCGGCCTGCTACCGCCGCGGCCTGCCGCTGGAGGACATGGAGTTCTTCCAGTTCCACCCGACGGGCATCTGGCGCATGGGCATCCTGCTGACGGAGGGCGCCCGCGGTGAGGGCGGCATCCTCCGCAACAAGGACGGCGAGCGCTTCATGGAGAAGTACGCGCCGGTCATGAAGGACCTCGCGTCCCGTGACGTCGTCTCGCGCTCCATCTACACCGAGATCCGTGAGGGCCGCGGCTGCGGTCCCGCCGGTGACCACGTGTACCTGGACCTGACGCACCTGCCGCCGGAGCAGCTCGACGCGAAGCTCCCGGACATCACCGAGTTCGCGCGCACCTACCTGGGCATCGAGCCGTACACGGACCCGATCCCGATCCAGCCCACCGCGCACTACGCCATGGGCGGCATCCCGACGAACGTCGAGGGTGAGGTCCTCATGGACAACACCACCGTCGTCCCGGGCCTGTACGCGGCCGGCGAGGTCGCGTGCGTGTCGGTGCACGGCGCGAACCGCCTGGGCACCAACTCGCTGCTGGACATCAACGTCTTCGGCAAGCGCTCGGGCATCGCGGCCGCCGCGTACGCCCACGCCCACGACTACGTCGAGCTGCCCGAGAACCCGGCGCAGCAGGTCATCGACCAGGTCGAGCGGCTGCGCAACTCCACGGGCAACGAGCGGGTCGCGGACCTGCGCCTGGAGCTCCAGGAGACGATGGACGCCTGCGTGATGGTGTTCCGCACCGAGCAGACGATCAAGACCGCGGTCGAGAAGATCGCGGAGCTGCGCGAGCGCTACCTGAACGTGTCCGTCCAGGACAAGGGCAAGCGCTTCAACACGGACCTGCTGGAAGCCATCGAGCTGGGCAACCTGCTCGACCTGGCCGAGGTCATGGCCGTGTCCGCGCTGGCGCGCAAGGAGTCCCGCGGCGGTCACTACCGCGAGGACTACCCGAACCGCGACGACGTCAACTTCATGCGCCACACCATGGCGTACCGCGAGGTCGGCGACGACGGCAAGGACTCCGTCCGCCTGGACTACAAGCCGGTCGTCGTCACCCGCTACCAGCCGATGGAGCGTAAGTACTGATGGCCACCCCGACCCTGAGCAAGACGGACCAGATGGAGGCGGCGGCCGCCGCCTCGCCGTTCATCACGGTCACGTTCCGGATCCGCCGGTTCAACCCGGAGATCTCGGACGAGTCGACCTGGCAGGACTTCCAGATCGAGATCGACCCGAAGGAGCGCGTGCTCGACGGTCTCCACAAGATCAAGTGGGACCTCGACGGCACGCTCACCTTCCGTCGCTCGTGCGCGCACGGCATCTGCGGCTCCGACGCGATGCGGATCAACGGCAAGAACAGGCTCGCCTGCAAGACGCTGATCAAGGACATCAACCCGGAGAAGCCGATCACGGTCGAGGCCATCAAGGGCCTCACGGTGATGAAGGACCTCGTCGTCGACATGGAGCCCTTCTTCCAGGCGTACCGGGACGTCATGCCGTTCCTGGTCACCAAGGGCAACGAGCCGACGCGCGAGCGCCTGCAGTCCGCCGAGGACCGCGAGCGCTTCGACGACACCACCAAGTGCATCCTGTGCGCCGCGTGCACGTCCTCGTGCCCGGTGTTCTGGAACGACGGCCAGTACTTCGGCCCGGCGGCGATCGTCAACGCGCACCGCTTCATCTTCGACTCGCGCGACGAGGCGGGTGAGCAGCGCCTCGAGATCCTGAACGACAAGGACGGCGTGTGGCGTTGCCGCACGACCTTCAACTGCACCGACGCGTGCCCGCGCGGCATCGAGGTCACGAAGGCGATCCAGGAAGTGAAGCGCGCCCTCATCACGCGCCGCTTCTAGTTCTTGACGTACGAGGGCCCCGTCCCCGGTGTTCGCACCGGGGGCGGGGCCCTCTGCGTACCGGCAATCGCCCTACTGGCCCGCCGAAGCCTGTGGAATCATCGGGCACATGAGTGAGCAGCAGCCGAACCCTTACGCGAGCGACCCGGGCCAAGGCGACGAATACAAGTGGGGTCCCGGGACTCCGAGTTACGGCTACCCGCAGCCCTACCCCCAGCCCCCGGCCTACCAGCCCACCATCGGCGGAGCGGGCATTCCGGCCCAGATGCCGCCGACGGCGGGCGCGCCCATGGGGTACCCGGCCGCCGGACTCTCCCTGGGCGACATCACCATCGCCGGCGACCAGATCATCACCCCGTCGGGCGCCATGCCCCTCAGGGGCGCGGTCTGGAACGCCACGGACTTCTCCCGGACGGAGGAGAAGATCCCGGCGCACGCGATCGTGCTGGCCATCATCTTCTTCATCTTCTGCCTGCTCGGCCTGCTCTTCCTCCTGATGAAGGAGCGCCGCACCACGGGCTACATCCAGATCACGGTCAACAGCGCCGGCCGCCACCACTCCACGATGATCCCCGCGGTCGACCCGGGCACCTACATGTGGGTCATGAGCCAGCTCAACCAGGCGCGCGCGCTGAGCATGTGAGTCCGGCCGGGCGGCAATCCGGTGGCGGGGAGGGGCCCGGTCTGACGAAGATCACCGGATGACTCTTTCTCATGATGTGGACGGTCCCGCCGACGCCCCGGCCGTCGTTCTGCTGCATTCCTCCGTGTGCGACCGGCGGATGTGGGAGCCGCAGTGGCAGCCGCTGCTCGCCGCCGGGTTCCGGGTGGTCCGGCCGGACTTCCGGACCTGTGGCGGCTCCCCCGCCGCCGAAGCCCCGTACAGCGACCACGAGGACGTACGGGAGCTGCTGGACCACCTCGGCATCCGGCGGGCCGCCTTCGTCGGGTCCTCCTACGGCGGGCGGGTCGCGCTGACGCTGGCCGCACTGCACCCCGACCGCGTGGGCGCGCTGGCGCTGCTGTGCCCGGGCCGGCCCGGGCACGTACCGGGCGCGGAGCTGCGGGAGTTCGGGGCCGCCGAGGACGCCCTGCTCGACGCCGGGGACCTGGTGGGCGCGGCCGAGTTCAACGCCCGGTACTGGCTCGGCCCGGAGGCCGGCCCCGACACCCACCGCTTCGTACGGGACATGCAGCTGGCCAACTTCCGGTCGGAGCCGTCCCCCACCGGGGACCACGAGCTCCCCGAGCCCGCCGTCGACCTGGCCGCCGTCACCGCGCCCGTGCTGGCCGTCGGTGGCGCCCACGACGTCGCGGACTTCCGCCGGATCCCCGCCGAGCTGCCCTCCCTCGTCCGCGGCGCCGCACATCTCGAACTCCCCTGGGCCGGCCACCTCCCCTCGCTCGAACGCCCGGAGGAGATCACCCGGTTGCTGCTGCCCTTCCTCCTCGAAACGGTCCTCCCGGAACACTGACCGAGGCGGGCGCGGGCATTCGCTTGAACCTGTTCAAAAATGGGTCTACAGTCAGTGCTGTCAGCAGTTGAACACGTTCAAGGGGGCTGAGGGCAATGGACCTCACCGTGGTCGCGTACGTCATCTACCTGCTCATCAGCATCGGACTCACCGTCTGGGTGGCCCGCACGCTCAGCCGCAACGGCCGCGTCTTCATCGGCGACGTCCTCCAGGGGAACGAGAAGCTCGCCGACGCCGTCAACCAGCTCCTGGTGGTCGGCTTCTACCTCGTCAACATCGGCTTCGTGACCCTGTACCTGCGGTCGGCCGACGAGATCATCGCCGCCCGCGGACTCTTCGAGGCACTGTCGGTCAAGCTCGGAGTCGTGCTCCTGGTCCTCGGCGTCATGCACCTCGGCAACGTCTGGGTGCTGAACAAGATGCGCCGCCGGGGCATCATGGAGCGTCAGCAGACCCCGCCGGTCGGCCCCCAGGGGTGGACCATGCCCGCCGGGGCCTGATCACCGTGGCCAGGACCGCGATCCGGCACCTGACGGTGCTCTACGACGCGAACTGCCCGCTCTGCGTGCACATCCGGCACTGGCTGCTCGGCCAGCGCTGGCTGGTACCGCTGCGGCTCATCCCCGCCGCCTCCTTCGAGGCACGGCGGCTGTACCCGCGGCTCGACCACGCCTCCACGCTGAAGGAGATCACCGTCATCGGCGACTCCGGACAGGTGTGGACCGGCACGGACGCCTTCATCGTCTGTCTGTGGGCGCTGGCCGAGCACCGGCCGAAGGCGAACTGGCTGGCCACTCCGGCCGGCCGGCCCTTCGCCAGGGCGGCCATGTACACCGCCTCCACCTGGCGCGAGGCGGTACGGGACGGCTCCTCGGCGAACGACGGGGAACCGGCCTGTGACGACCAGTGTTCCGCGCCCCGATAGGCTCGGGGCCGTGACTGATCAGAAGGCTCCCAAGAGCGAGCAGACCCGCACGCTCATCCTCGAAACCGCGCTCCGCCTCTTCCAGGAGCGCGGCTTCGACAAGACGACGATGCGCGGTATCGCCAAGGAGGCCGGAGTATCGGTCGGCAACGCCTACTACTACTTCGAGTCCAAGGAACACTTGGTCCAGGGGTTCTACGACCGGATCGGCGCCGCCCACCTGGCGGCGGTCCGGCCGATCCTGGACCACGAGACCGATCTGCAGAAGCGGCTCGCGGGCGTCCTGACCAGCTGGCTGGACATCGCGGCGCCGTACCACGAGTTCGCCTCGCAGTTCTTCAAGAACGCCGCGGACCCGGAGAGCCCGCTCAGCCCGTTCTCCCCGGAGTCGGAGGCGGCCCGCAAGACGGCGATCGACATGCACCGCGAGGTGCTGGCGGGGGCCAAGACCAAGGTGCCCGACGAACTGGCCGACGTACTGCCGGAGCTGATGTGGCTCTCGCAGATGGGCCTGGTCCTCTACTGGGTCTTCGACCGCTCCCCGGACAGCGAGAAGACCCGCAAGCTCGCACAGCGCGGCGCGCAGCTCACGACCCGGGGCATCATCCTGGCCCGGTTCCGCGTGCTGCGGCCGCTGGTGCGGGAAGTGCACGAGCTGTTCACGGACTTCCTGCCGGGCATGGCCCAGACGGCCGTGTCCCGTCCGGGCCGCAAGCGGGCCTCCGACCCGGACGCGGGCCCGGAAGAGGGCCCGGAGGTGGGTCCGTAGGGGTCCGTGGGGGTCCGCAGGGGTCCGTAGGAGGACCCGGCCGTGGGCCCGGCGCGGGCCCTCGGGAGGGCCCGGCTGCGGGTCCTACAGCCAGCTGAGCTCCCACAGCCGCCACACGCCGGTGCCGTCCGAGAGGTACTGGGCGCCCGCGACGGCCTCGCGCGACATCACGTAGTCCTTCTTCTGCCAGATCGGCAGCATCGGGACCTGCTGCGCGACCAGCTTCTGCAGGTCGCGGAAGTCGTTGGCGGCGGCGCCGCGGTCCGAGAAGGACTGGGTGCGGGTGATGAGGTCGTCGACGGCCTTGTCGGAGTAGCCGCTGTTCATGGAGTTGTCGGCTCCGACGAGCGGGGCGAGGAAGTTGTCCGCGTCCGGGAAGTCGGCGATCCAGCCGATGGTGTAGGCGTCGAACTTGCCCGCCGCGTAGGCCTTCTGGAAGTCGCTCCACTTCTCGACCGGCTCGATGGTCAGCTGGAAGAGGCCGGTGGACTCCAGCTGCGCCTTCAGCTCCTCGGCCTCCGCGACGCTCGCGCCGCGCACGTTGACCCCGAGGGTGATCGCGACCGGGGTGGTGACTCCGGCGTCCTTGAGCAGCTTCTTCGCGGTGAGCCCGTTCGGCGAGGGCCAGGCGTCGAAGAACGGCGTGCTGTGGGCGGCGATGCCCGCCGGGACGAGCGAGTAGAGCGGGGTGACGGTGCCCTTGTAGACCTCGGTCGCGACCTTGGCCCGGTCCACGACCGCGGCGACGGCCTGGCGGACGGCGGGCTGGGCCACCGGGGAGCCGGGGCGGAGGTTGAAGACCATGCTGCGGATCTCCGTACCGCCCGAGGCCTGGTAGCGGGTGTCCTCCAGGCCCGGGTTCAGGTCCGCCAGGACCGCCGGGGGCATGTCGCGGTGGGCGACCTCGATCCCGTGGCCGGTCCAGGCCTGCTCCAGCTGCGCGGAGTCCTTGAAGTACTTCACGGTGACCGGGCTCTTGGAGACCTTGCCCTGGCCCTTGTACGAGGTGTTGGGCTTGAGCTCGGCGCTCGCGCCGGCCGTGTAACCGTCGAGGGTGAAGGGGCCGGAGCCGTCGACCTCGTCCCCCTCGCGCAGGGCCTTGGCCGGGTACTTGTCCTTGTCCACGATCGAGGCGGCGCCCGTCGCGATCTTGAACGGGAAGGTGGCGTCCCCGGCGGAGAGGCTGAAGGTGACGGTGCGGCCCTCGGCCTTGACCGACTCCAGGGTGTTGAACAGCGGCGCCGGTCCCTGGTCGGAGTTGATCGCCTTGATCCGGTCGAAGGAGAACTTGACGTCCTCGGCGGTGATCGCGCGGCCGGAGGAGAACTTCACGTCGGGGCGCAGCTCGCACTGGTACGTGGTGAGCTTGTCGCCGACGAAGTTGCAGGCGGAGGCCGCGTCGGGCACCGGGGTGTCGGCACCGGGCTTGATGGTCAGCAGCGACTGGTAGACGTTGCTGAACAGGGCCCAGGAGCCCGCGTCGTACGCCCCTGCGGGGTCGAGGGAGGAGACCACGTCGCTCGTGCCGACGCGGATCGGCTCCCCGCCGCCGGCGGCCTGCGGCAGCAGCTGCCAGGTGGCGACGCCGGCCACGCCGAGGACCAGCCCGGCCGCGATGACTTTCGAGCGGACAGACCGCAACATCCTTGACTCCACCCCACGTGGACGCGCACCGCAGCGAGCGACCAGTTATCCGATTATCGGTCACATCCCATCACGGAATTTCAGCCTCGGGAAGGCCGATTTGCGGCGTGGCGTTGAAGGTTCGGGTGGTTCAGGCCTGATATGAGGCGAGTTCGACGACTGTGATGTCCGACGGCGCGCCGACCCGGACCGGCGGCCCCCAGGCGCCCGCGCCGCGCGAGACGTACAGCTGGGTGTCGCCGTAGCGCTCCAGCCCGGCGACGGTGGGGTTGGCGAGCTCGGCGACGTACTCGCCGGGCCAGAGCTGCCCTCCGTGGGTGTGGCCGGAGAGCTGGAGGTCCGCCCCGTACCGGACGGCGTCGTCGATGACCACCGGCTGGTGGGCGAGGAGCACGGCGGTGCGGGCGCGGTCCCGGTCGCCCAGGGCCGCCTGGAAGTCCGGGCCGTGGCCCTCGCTCTCGCCCGCGATGTCGTTGACCCCGGCGAGGTCGAAGTACGGGAGCTCGCGGCGGGCGTTCTCCAGCGGGGTGAGGCCGAGCTCGCGGACGTGGTCGACCCACTGCTGGGCCCCGGAGAAGTACTCGTGGTTGCCGGTGACGAAGTACGAGCCGTGGCGCGAGCGGAGGCCGCGGAGCGGCTCGGCGGCGGGGCCGAGGTCGTGGACGCTGCCGTCGACGAGGTCGCCGACGACGGCGATGAGGTCGGGCTGCGTGCGGTTGATCGTGTCGACGATGCGGGTGGTGTGGGCGCGGCCCAGGATCGGGCCGAGGTGGATGTCGCTGACGACGGCGATGCGGAAGCCGTGGGCCGCGCGGGGGAGCTTCGCCAGGGGGACCTGGACCCGCTTCACGCGGGGGCCGCGGAGGACTCCGTACGTGCCGTATCCGACGGTGCCGGCTGCTGCGGCGGCGGCCGTGCCGGCCACGATCCGCGCGAAGCGCCTGCGGCTCAGGCTGGACGGGGTGGGGGTGGCCTCCGCCGGGGTGGGCTGCGCGGAGTCGGCCGCCGCCGGGCCGACCGCCGTGGCGTGCTGCCCGGCGGGGGCCGCGAGTCCGGCGGTGGCCGTGGGCTCGGCGGTGGCCGTGGGCTCGGCGGTGGCTGCGAGCGTGGCCTGCGGCGCAGTTCCCCTCCCCGCCCCTTCCCGAAACTGGGGCTCCGCCCCAGACCCCGAAGTGGCCGCGGCCGCATGGCGGGGCTGCGCCCCGGCCCCCGTGGGGTCCGCGCCTGCGGCGGCGGGGATGTCCTGGGGCTGCGCCCCGGGCACCGGCGCGTCGTCACCCGCGGGGACGCGCGGGTCTGCCGGCTCGGTGGCTGCGTTCGACCGGCGGAGCCACACCGCGCGGACGGGCTCGGCCACCAGCATGGCCAGGGAGAGGTACATGAGGACGGCCAGCCACATGTAGCCCGGCCAGGCGACCGTGCGCTCCAGCCAGAAGGGGGCTCCCGCGCGGCCCCCGACGAGGGCGGCCACGGACAGGAGCGGGAGCGCGAAGGCCAGGACGGTGCCCGTGCGGCGGATCGCGCCGCCGGGGGCGGTGGTGTCGCGGACCAGGCGGATCCAGAGCCAGCGGTGCACCAGCACCAGGAGGGCCAGGACCAGCAGGGCCACGGCCGCGACGAGGACGATCGTCATGCGCCCGCCTCCGTACGTGATTCACGCCGCAGAGCCCGCACCCCGCGCAACCCGATCACTCCGACGGCCGTCCCCAGGAGAAAGGACGCCACCGCCAGGAGAAGGTGGACCCAGAAGTACGCGGTCGGGTCCCCCGCGGCGTCGAAGGCCAGACCGCTGCCGTCCTTCCACAGGTTCCGGACGAAAGACACCCAGATGAACCAGCTCCACACCCCGAAGGCGAGCAGGAACCAGGAAGCGGCGCGGCTGAGTCTCATGAACTCAGTATCGGTTTCGTCCCCAGGACGGACGCGCCGGGGTGGGCTGTCCCGGCGGTGGTTGCGGCGGGTTGGCCGATCCATGACGCTAAGCACAGCATCGGGATGTACTTTCACCTGCGTGTCTGCCAAGAAGACCGCGTTGACGGTCCTTTCCGCCGCACTTCCCGCCCTGCTGGTCCCGGCACTGCTGGCTCCGGCCGCCTTCGCCGCGCCCACGCCGACGCCGCCGGCGGACGGGAAGGGGCAGCCCCCCAAGGCGCCCGCGCCACCCGCCTCGATGTCCACGGTCGGCGGCGCGTCCCTCGGGCAGCCCGGTACGCAGGTCAACCTGCTGCCCGGCGCGCCCGCGCTGCCGGCGAACCTGACGGGGCGTTCGTGGATCGTGGCCGACGCCGAGACCGGCGAGGTCCTCGCCGCGCACAACGCGCACTGGCGGCTCCCCCCGGCCTCGACGATGAAGATGCTCTTCGCCGACACCGTGCTGCCGGGTCTGCCCAAGGACCAGGTCCACAAGGTGACCGACCAGGAACTGGACGGGGTCGGTTCCGGCTCCAGCCTCGTGGGCATCAAGGAGGACGCCGAATACAGCGTCCACGACCTGTGGCTCGGGGTGTTCCTGCGCTCCGGGAACGACGCCGTGCACGTACTTTCGGCCATGAACGGCGGCGTCGAGAAGACCGTCAAGGACATGCAGGCGCACGCCGAGGAGCTCCAGGCCCTGGACACGCACGTGGTGTCCCCCGACGGCTACGACGCTCCGGGCCAGGTCTCCAGCGCCTACGACCTCACCCTCATCGCCCGTTCCGGTCTGCAGAAGCAGGACTTCCGGGAGTACTGCGGCACGGCCAGCGCGAAGTTCCCCGGCCGGCAGGAGCCGGGCAAGCCGCGCGAGACCTTCGAGATCCAGAACACCAACCGGCTGATGACCGGGGCCGGCGGCCTCTCCCCCTACAAGGGGATCGCCGGGGTGAAGAACGGCAACACCACGATGGCCGGCTCCACCTTCACCGGCGCCGCCCAGCGCGGCGACAAGAAGCTGCTGGTCACGGTGATGAACCCGGGCACCGGGGGCGCGAACTCCGTGTACGAGGAGACCGCCGACCTGCTCGACTGGGGGTTCGCGGCGAGCGGGAAGGTCAAGCCGGTGGGCGAGCTGGTACCGCCGAAGAGCGCGGACACCACCTCCCACGGCTCCCCGGCCCAGTCCCACGAGAACAACCCGTCGGCGTCCGGTGCGGGCTCCGGCGGCGGGATCGGTACGGCCTTCGGCGTGGCGGGCGGGGTACTGGCCGTGGTGGCCGGCGGGGCCTACGCGGTCAACCGGCGCTGGCCGCGGGGGCGCGGCCGCCGGGCTCGCGGCCAGGTGTAGCGGCCGGGGCCGGCTCCGGGTCCTCCACGCCGTCCCCGTCGGCATCGTCGCGGCTCGCGGTCCAGGCCGCGCAGAAGAGCAGCAGCTTCGCCGTGAGGTTGATCCAGATCAGCAGCGCGATCGGCACGCCGAAGGCCCCGTACATGCTCTTCGTGGCGACCTCCCGCATGTAGCCGCTGAGCAGCAGCTTCAGCAGCTCGAAGCCGGCCGCGCCGAGGAGGGCCGCCTCGATCAGGCGGCGGCGGGGCGGTTCGACGCCCGGGAGCAGGGTCAGGACGTAGAGCAGGAGCAGGAAGGCGGCCAGCACCCCGACGAGGAAGGCCCCGCCCCGCAGCAGGCCGCCGCCCGCGCCGTCGCGCGGGACGTGCAGCCAGTCCCCGGCCTTGCCGACCGCGCTGGAGCCGAAGATCGAGGCGGCGGCCGAGGCCAGGCCGACGCCGCCGAGGCCGATGAGGACGAGCGCGTCCTTGCCCTTGCGGACGAAGGGGTTCCCCTGGTCCTCGTCGTCCTTCTCCCACACCGCACGCAGGCAGTCCCGCATCGAGCCGACCCAGCCGATGCCGGTGAAGAGCAGGACGGCCGCGGCGATCAGGCCGACCGTGCTGGCGTTCGCGACGAGGGCGTTGATGTCGAGCTGCTCGGAGATGCCGGGGACCTGCTCGGCGAGGTTCTTCTGGAGCTTGTCGAGCTGGTCCTGGGTGAGCAGTCCGGCGCCGATCGCGGCGGCCACGGTGATCAGCGGGAAGAGGGCCAGGAAGCTGATGAAGGTGATGGCGGCGGCGAGCCGGCTCCAGTGCACGCGGTCGAGCCGCTGGTACGAACGCCACAGGTGGGTCCGCATCAGGGCGGACACCAGGGGCCCGATCAGCGGGAGTTTCGTCAGCCAGTCCATACGGTCACCGTAAATGAGCTGTCGTAAATAGCCGGGATTGCCGCTTTTGGGGACTACGGTCGTCGATTGTGACTTTTCGCCCGACGGCTCGGCCGTTCCATGCCCTGGTCCTGCGAAGGATCGGTTTCCGGTTCCGGTTCCTGCGTCAGGAACGGCGTACGGTCGCCTCGCCCGCGGCAGCCGCCGCACTGTTGTCCGTCGCCGAGCCGAGCTGCGCCGGCACACCGCTCGCTCCACCGCTTGCCCCGTTGCCGAACGGGTATTCCCGCAGCTTGCGCCAGACCCCGTCCGAGCCCTGCTCGTAGAGGGCGAACCCGGAGCAGACCCACTCCGCCGCGTAGTCGGCGAGGGTGCCGAACGCCAGGTCCATCGCCTCCTCGGAGATCCCGTGGGCGACCGTGACGTGCGGGTGGTACGGGAACGAGAGCTCCCGGCTGAGCGGCCCGTCCGGGTCGCGGACCTGGCCCTGGAGCCGGGTGCAGCCGGTGCCGCCCTCGACGACCTTGACGAAGACCACCGGGGAGAGCGGCCGGAAGGTCCCGGTCCCCTCCAGCCGCATCACGAAGGGGCGGCCGGCGGCCGCGACCTCGGCCAGGTGGGCGCGGATCTCGGCGAGCCGGTCCGCGGCCACCTCCGTCGGCGGTACGAGGGTGACGTGCGTGGGAATGCCGTGCGCGGCAGCGTCCCCGAAGCCGGCTCGCAGCTCCTGAAGGCTGCTGCCGTACGGCTCCGGGACCGCGATCGAAACGCCGAGCGTTACGGTCCCCACGTAGCTCTCCTCCGCCTGTAGTCCTGTGCGTGGTCTGTGCGCCGCGTGTGCGTCGCACGAGTGCTGCCGCCCCAGTGTGGCGGCAGCACCCCCCAGATCGCCAGGGCCCTCTTTCTCTTGCGTGCCCGTCAGTGCTTCGCGGGCAGGAAACCGAGGTGGTCGTAGGCCTGCGCCAGGGTCTCGGCGGCGACCGCCCTGGCCTTCTCCGCGCCCTTGGCCAGCAGGGAATCCAGGGTTTCCGGGTCGTCCAGGTACGCCTGGGTGCGCTGCTTGAAGGGTGTGACGAAATCGACCATCACGCCGGCGAGGTCGGTCTTGAGCGCACCGTAGCCCTTGCCCTCGTACGCGGCCTCCAGGGCGGGGATCGACTCCCCCGTGAGAGTGGAGTAGATCGTGAGCAGGTTGCTGACGCCGGGCTTGTTCTCGGCGTCGAACCGGACCACGGCCTCGGTGTCGGTGACCGCGCTCTTGATCTTCTTCTCGGTGGCCTTGGGCTCGTCGAGGAGGTTGATCAGGCCCTTGGGGGAAGACGCCGACTTCGACATCTTGATCGCCGGGTCCTGGAGGTCGTAGATCTTCGCGACCTCCTTGACGATGTGCGCGGCGGGGAGGGTGAAGGTCTGCCCGAAGCGCTGGTTGAAGCGCTCGGCCAGGTCCCGGGTCAGCTCGATGTGCTGACGCTGGTCCTCGCCGACGGGGACGGAGTTCGCCTGGTAGAGCAGGATGTCGGCGACCTGGAGGATCGGGTACGTGAACAGGCCGACGGTGGCGTTGTTGGCGCCGCTCTTCGCGGACTTGTCCTTGAACTGGGTCATCCGGCTGGCCTCGCCGAAACCGGTGATGCAGTTCATGACCCAGCCGAGCTGCGCGTGCTCGGGCACGTGGCTCTGGATGAAGAGCGTGCAGCGCTCGGGGTCGAGACCGGCGGCGAGGAGCTGTGCGGCGGACAGCCGGGTATTGGCGCGCAGATCCTTCGGATCCTGCGGCATGGTGATCGCGTGCAGGTCGACGACCATGTAGAAGGCGTCGTGCGTCTCCTGGAGGGCGACGTACTGCCGGATGGCTCCGAGGTAGTTCCCGAGGTGGAACGAACCGGAGGTGGGCTGGATGCCGGAGAGCGCGCGAGGACGATCAGAAGCCATGGCTCCATTCTCTCAGGTGTGACACCGGGCTCGGCCCCGCCACTGGCCGGAACCCGGCGGGTCCCCCGGGCCCTGCCCGCCCCCCGCCCGGGTACCCGGCGGTAGCGCCCCGTCCGGATCTTGCCTCGGCCGAGCGACCGCTTTTAGCCGAGGTCAGGGCGTGTGCCGCTGCGCGAGCCTCCGTGGGCGCCGCCCACCCCCGCGCCTCAAACGCCGGCGGGGCTGGATGTGCCCGACGCGGGCGTGCCGGCGCGGAGCCGTTCCCGGGGGCCAGCCCCCGGACCCCCGCTCCTCAAACGCCGGAGGGGCTGGATTTCCGCCGGAGGGGCGGGATGTGCCCGGCGGGACCGGATCTGCCCGACCGGGGCTGGATTGCCCCGAGGGCAATTCCAGCCCCGCCGGCGTTTGAGGCGCGGGGTCTGGGGCGGAGCCCCAGGAGGGGTCCGGGCGCAGCCCGGGGATGCACCCAGCCCCGCCGGCGTTTGAGGCGCGGGTCCGGGCAGCGCCCGGGGAACGGTGGAAGGGCGGGTAGGGGACAGCCCCGCAGGGACCAGACCCCACCCGGGACGGGTCAGGCCAGCGGGAGGCCCGGGGCCGGGAAGGCGGCCATGAGGGCGGCGACCTCGGCGCGGATCGCACCGAGGGCGGCCTCGTCACCCTTGGCGGCGGCGGAGACGGCCCCCTCGATCCAGCCGGCGACCACCGGCATGTGCTCGACCCCAAGCCCCCGCGAGGTCAGCGACGGCGTACCGATCCGGATCCCCGACGGGTCGAACGGCTTGCGCGGGTCGAACGGCACCGTGTTGTAGTTCACGACGATCCCGGCCCGGTCCAGCGCCTTCGCCGCGATCTTGCCGGACACCGACTTCCCCGTCAGGTCGATCAGGATCAGGTGGTTGTCCGTACCGCCCGAGACCAGGTCGAAGCCCCGCTCCAGCAGAGCCGCCGCCAGCGCCTTCGCATTGGCCACGACCGCGTGCGCGTACGACACGAACGAGGGCTGCGCCGCCTCGTGGAGCGCCACCGCGATACCGGCCGTGGTCTGGTTGTGCGGGCCGCCCTGGAGGCCCGGGAAGACCGCCTTGTCGATGGCCTTCGCGTGCTCCTCGCGGCACATCAGCATCGCCCCGCGCGGACCGCGCAGGGTCTTGTGGGTGGTCGTCGAGATCACGTCCACGTGACCCGCCGGGGACGGGTGGGCCCCGCCCGCGATCAGGCCGGCGATGTGCGCCACGTCGGCGACGAGCACCGAGCCCGCCTCCTTCGCGATCGACGCGAACGCCTCGAAGTCGATCGTGCGCGGGAGCGCCGTACCGCCGCAGAAGATCAGCTTGGGCCGCTCCGCCAGCGCGAGGTCCCGTACGGCGTCGTAGTCGATGAGACCGGTGTCGGCCTGGACCCCGTACTGCACGCCCCGGAACCAGGAGCCCGTCGCCGAGACCCCCCACCCGTGCGTCAGGTGCCCGCCCATCGGCAGGGCCATGCCCATCACCGTGTCGCCGGGCTTCGCGAAGGCCAGGTACACGGCCAGGTTCGCCGGGGAGCCGGAGTACGGCTGCACGTTGGCGTGGTCGACTCCGAAGAGGCCCTTCGCCCGCTCCACGGCCAGCGCCTCGATGCGGTCGATGTTCTGCTGGCCCTCGTAGTACCGGCGGCCCGGGTAGCCCTCGCTGTACTTGTTCTGCAGCACCGTGCCGGAGGCCTCCAGCACGGCCGAGGAGACGTAGTTCTCGCTCGGGATGAGGCGGAGGGTCTCCGCCTGGAGGGTTTCCTCGGCGGCGACGAAGGACGCCAGCTCGGGGTCGGTCGCGAGCAGGGCGGGGTGACGGTACGGGGGGTGGTTCGCGCTCATGGCGGTTCCTCCGGGGTCGATGTCGGATCTCGTCCCCGCGAGGCCCAGGCGAGCGGCCCTGTATGCGGTCGTGCGCGCACGGCTCCCCCGGAGTTGGTTCTCCGTGCGCCAGTCGCCGTGCGTGTCCGACACCTTAGCGGGCGCGCCGCAAGAAAGGTTTCTCCGTCCGTCATTCGAGCGAGGATGGAGGGTGACGCCACCCTCGTCACCGGCTTGACGGACGATCGGAGACCCCGTGTCGACAACTGCTGATGCCATCCGCTCCGCCGACGCGCACAGCGCGCACAACTACCACCCCCTGCCCGTCGTCGTCGCCACGGCGGAGGGCGCGTGGATGACCGACGTGGAGGGCCGCCGCTACCTCGACATGCTCGCGGGGTACTCCGCCCTGAACTTCGGCCACGGCAACCGCCGCCTGCTCGACGCCGCCCGCGCCCAGCTGGAGCGGGTCACCCTGACCTCCCGCGCCTTCCACCACGACCGCTTCGCGGACTTCTGTACCGAGCTCTCGGCGCTGTGCGGCAAGGAAGCCGTCCTGCCCATGAACACCGGCGCGGAGGCCGTGGAGACGGCGGTGAAGACCGCCCGCAAGTGGGGGTACGAAGTCAAGGGCGTACCGGACGGCCACGCCAAGATCGTGGTGGCGGCCGACAACTTCCACGGCCGCACGACGACCATCGTGTCGTTCTCCACCGACCACGACGCCCGCGACCACTTCGGCCCGTACACCCCCGGCTTCGAGATCGTCCCGTACGGGGACCTCACCGCGCTCGCCCACGCCGTCACCTCCAACACCGTCGCCGTGCTGCTGGAGCCGATCCAGGGCGAGGCCGGCGTGCTCGTGCCGCCCGCCGGATACCTGCAGGGCGTACGGGAACTGACGCGCGCGCGGAACGTCCTGTTCATGGCCGACGAGATCCAGTCGGGCCTGGGCCGCACCGGCAAGACCTTCGCGTGCGAGCACGAGGGGGTCGTACCCGACGTGTACATCCTCGGCAAGGCGCTGGGCGGCGGGGTCGTGCCCGTGTCGGCGGTGGTGGCCGACCTCGACGTGCTCGGCGTGTTCAAGCCGGGCGAGCACGGCTCCACCTTCGGCGGCAACCCGCTGGCCTGCGCCGTCGCCCTGGAGGTCATCGCGATGCTGCGCACCGGCGAGTACCAGCAGCGTGCCACCGAGCTCGGCGACCACCTGCACCGGGAGCTGAACCTGATGGTCGGCGGCGGCGCCGTGACCGCCGTACGGGGCCGCGGGCTGTGGGCGGGCGTCGACATCGACCCGGCGCGCGGCACCGGCCGGGAGATCTCCGAGAAGCTGATGGGGCTCGGAGTCCTGGTCAAGGACACCCACGGGTCGACGATCCGGATCGCGCCGCCGCTGGTGATCTCCAAGGAGGACCTGGACTGGGGGCTGGACCAGCTCAGGTCGGTCCTCGGCGCATAGCCGGGAGGGGGTGCCGCCCGGCTGGAGGATGCTGTGCCGTCAGAGAATGACGTGGGGCAGGAAGCGGGCGTACTCGTCCGTGACCGGCCCCGCCGATTCGCGGATGCCCAGGCCCGCCGCCTCGTCCTCGACCACCCACGCGCCGAGCACCACCCGGTTGCCGTCGAAGTCGGGCAGCGGGGCGAGGCCCTGGAAGACGTACGTCTCGTCCTGCTCCGGTGCGAACGGCTCGCCGCCCACCGGGTGCAGGGTGACGCCCGCGCCCTCGCGGCCCAGCAGCGGCTTCGCCGCGTAGCCGGTGGTCGTGGCGAGTTCGCGCGGGCCGTCCAGGTAGGCGGGCAGCAGGTTCGGGTGCTCCGGGAAGAGCTCCCACAGGACCGCCAGCAGCGCCTTGTTGGAGAGCAGCATCTTCCACAGGGGCTCGATCCAGGCGGTGGTGCCGGAGCCGCCGCCGTGGTCGTACGTGCCGAGGACCTGCGGGGCGAACTCGTCGGTGGCCAGCCACTCCCACGGGTAGAGCTTGAAGATCGCGCGGATGAAGCCGAGCTTCTCGTCCACGAACCGGCCGGACAGGGAGTCCCAGCCGATCCGCTCCACCGACAGCTCCCGCGTGTCGATGCCGGCCTGCTCGGCGGTCTCCTGGAGGTAGGCGACCGTCATCAGGTCCTCGCCGAGCTCGTCGGTCTCGGAGTGCGCGAAGTGCACCGGGCCGGCCGGCAGCAGCTCCGCCTGACGGCGCCAGGCGTCGACGAGCCGCTCGTGGAGGGAATTCCACTGGTCGGCGCCGGGGAAGCGCTCCTCCATCCAGAACCACTGCGGGCTGGCCGCCTCCACGAGGGAGGTGGGGGTGTCGGCGTTGTACTCCAGCATCTTGGCGGGGCCGGTGCCGTCGTAGCGCAGGTCGAAGCGGCCGTAGAGCGAGGGCTGTTCGGCGCGGCGCCGCCAGGACTCGGCGATCAGCGCGGCGAGCTTCGGGTCGGTGATGCCGAGGTCGGCGAAGCGGTCGTGGTCGACGATGTGCTGGGCCGCGGCCAGGCACATGGCGTGCAGCTCCTCGACGACGTTCTCCAGCGCCTCGACCTCGGGGAGCGTGAAGGAGTAGTACGCGCTCTCGTCCCAGTAGGGACGCAGGGAGTCGTCGGGGTAGCGGGTGAGGGGGTAGATCAGCCCCTGCTCCTCGACGGTCTTCTGCCAGTCGGGGCGGGGCTCGATGGTGTGGCGCTTCACCCTGGATCAGCCGCCCGAGGAGCTCTTGTGGCTGCCGCCGATGCCGCCGCGGGTGACGGCGGACTTGTCGAAGCTGCCGCCGCTGACCTTGTTCTTCGCGACGCTGCCGCCGTAGTAGTACGCGCCGCGGCCGCCGCTCTTGCACTCCTTGGAGTTCAGCTTCTCCAGCGTGGCGCGGTCCGCGCAGCGCTTGTCGGGCTCGTTGCTGCTGCCACAGGCCACCAGGGCCGCGGCGAGCAGGCCCATGCCGCCGAGGGCGACCGTGCCGGAGCGCATGCGGCGCACGGTGCGCGCGGTGTCGCTGCTGCTACCGCTACTACTGCTGCTACTGCTGCTGTCCATGGACTGTTCGCTCCCCCTGGGGTGGCCGGCTGCGCACAGACTAGAACGGCCGCCCCGGCCGACGGAATCCGGCCGACGCGGGATCCGTGACCTAGAGTCGGTTCGTGCTCATTGGGATGATTTGCGCGCTCGGTGCGGCGGTCTGCTTCGGCACGGCGTCGGTCCTGCAGGCGGTGGCGGCGCGGGCCGCGGAGCCGGGAACGGGCTCCGGGGTCGACACCGCCCTCCTCCTGCGGGCGCTGCGTCAGTGGCGCTATCTCGCCGGACTCGGGCTGGACGCGGTCGGCTTCGTCCTCCAGATCATCGCCCTGCGGCACATCCCGATCTACGCGGTGGGCGCGGCCCTCGCCGCCAGCCTCGCGGTGACCGCGGTGGTCGCGGCGCGGCTGCTGAAGGTGCGGCTGAGCGGGACGGAGTGGGGCGCGGTCGCGGTGGTGTGCGCGGGGCTGGTGATGCTCGGGCTGGCGTCCGGGGAAGAGGGCTCGGGCCAGGGCACGCTCGCGCTGAAGCTGGGGCTGCTGGCGGTGGCCGGGCTGGTGCTGGTGGTCGGGGCGGTCGCGGGCGGACTGCCGGACCGCAGCCGGGCGCTGACGCTGGGTCTGGCCGCCGGGACGGGCTTCGGGGTGGTGGAGGTGGCGGTCCGGCTCATCGACGACGTCTCGCTCTCCGCCCTCTCCAACCCGGCGTTCTACGCCCTCCTCCTCGGCGGCGGCGCCGCGTTCCTCCTCCTCACCTCCGCGCTGGCGCGGGGCTCGGTGACGGCGGCGACGGCCGGTCTGGTGCTGGGCGAAACGATCGGCCCGGCGGCGGTGGGCGTGGCCTGGCTGGGCGACCGCACCCGCGAGGGCCTGACCTGGCTGGCGATCGCAGGCTTCGTGGTCGCCGTGGCCGGCTCCCTGGCCCTGGCCCGCTTCGGCGAACCACCGGCGGAGCCATCTCAGCCGTCCGGCGCTTGAGGAAGGAGCCCGGGCGCAGCCCGGTGCTCCTGGGGCTCCGCCCCAGACCCCGCTCCTCAAACGCCGGAGGGGCTGGATTTTGGCCGGCCTCCGATGGCCCGCAGGGCAATTTCAGCCCGCCCGGCGTTTGAGGGCGCGGGCGCGCAGCGCACGCATGGGGTCCGGGGCGGAGCCCCGGGGAACGGAAGGGCGGGTAGGGGACAGCCCCCGCAGGGCCCCGTCCCGGCGGGGGCTGCGTCACGGCAGGGCTGCGACCAGCGCCGCCAAGGTGGGCGCCCACGCGCTCTGGGACGGCGTCCCGAAGCCGACGACCAGCGCCTCCCGGGGAGGCATCGTCGCAGCCGGATGCCGGAAGAAGGACAGCGGCAGCAACCCCAGGTCCTGCCAGGCGGCAGACCGCAGCGCCGCCCGCTCACCCCCCGGCGGAAGGTCCAGCACCGCGTGCAACCCCGCCGCGATGCCGGAGACCGCCGCACGGTCCCCCACCGCCGCCACCAGCTCATCGCGCCGCCGCCGGTACCGCAGCCGCATCCCCCGCACGTGCCGGTCGTACGCCCCCGACCGGATGAACTCCGCGAGCGTCAGCTGGTCCAGCGCGCTGGAGCTCCAGTCGGTCCGGCCCTTCACCGCGAGCACCTCGTCCATCAGCGGCCCGGGCACCACCATCCAGCCCATCCGCAGCCCCGGCGCCAGGGACTTGCTCGCCGTACCCAGGTACACCACCCGGTCCGGGTCCAGTCCCTGGAGCGCGCCGACCGGCTGGCGGTCGTAGCGGAACTCCCCGTCGTAGTCGTCCTCCAGGATCAGCCCGCCCGTGGACCGGGCCCAGTCCACCGCCGCCGCCCGCCGCCCGGGCGTCAGCGCGGCGCCCGTCGGGAACTGGTGCGCCGGCGTCAGCAGCACCGCCCCCGCGCCCGAACCGGCCAGCTCGGTGGTGCGGGCCCCCGCCCCGTCCACGGCCAGCGGCCGCGTCCGCAGCCCGGCGCCGGTGAGCAGCTCCCGGTGCACGTCCAGCCCGTACCCCTCCACCGCCATCTCCCGGACCCGCCGCGCCCGCAGCAGCCGCGCGAGCAGCAGCAGGCCCTGGCCGAAGCCCGCGCACAGCACGATGCGTTCGGGGTCGGCGTACACCCCGCGGGCCCGCGCCAGGTACCCGGCGAGGGCCTCGCGCAGTTCCACCCGGCCGCGCGGGTCGGCGTACCCGAAGGCCTCGTTCGGGGCCGCGGTCAGCGCCCGCCGGGCCGCCGCCAGCCAGGCGGCGCGCGGGAAGCCGCCCAGGTCCGGGGAACCGGGCTTCAGGCTGTACGAGGTCTGCGCGCGCACGGGGCGCCGTACGGGCACGGCCGCCGCGGAACGCCGTACTCCGGCCCCCGTCCCCGCCCCCACCCGGGCCCGCTCCGCGACCCGGGTCCCGGAGCCCCGCCGCGCGGTCAGCCAGCCTTCGGCGACGAGCTCGGCGTAGGCCTCGGCGACGGTGTTCCGGGCGATCCCGAGGTCCGCCGCGAGCGACCGCGAGGAGGGCAGCCGGGTCCCCGGGGCCAGCCGCCCGCTGCGCGCGGCCTCGCGCAGCGCCTCGGTCAGCCCGGCCCGGACGCCGCGCCCGGGGACCGGCTCCAGATGCAGGTCGGCACCGAAAGTGGCCCACGATTCCGTCATGGATATGGACCATATAGGCGGGCCGCCCGGCTCCTAGGCTGATGCCATGACCGACACCGAGAAGGCATCCGAACACACCCCCCGCATGCAGCTCGCGAAGCTCGCCCCGGAGTTCTACAAGGCCGCCGTGGCCCTGGACGCGGCCGCGGCCAAGGGGCTGGACCCGGCCCTGGTCGAGCTCGTGAAACTCCGCGCCTCGCAGATCAACCACTGCGCCTTCTGCATCGACATGCACTCCAAGGACGCCCTCGCGGCGGGCGAGGACGTGGAGCGGCTGCTGCTGCTCGGCGCCTGGGAGGAGTCGCGGCACTTCTACACGGAGAAGGAGCTCGCCGCGATCGAGCTGACCGAGGCCGTGACCGTCCTGACCGACGGCTTCGTCCCCGACGACGTCTACGAGCGGGCCGCGAAGCACTTCGAGGAGAAGGAACTGGCCCAGGTGATCGCCCTGATCGCCGCGATCAACGTCTGGAACCGCATCGGCGTCACCACCCGCCTGACCCCGGGGCACTACACCCCGGGGATGTACAAGTAACCCCTCGCGCGCCCGGCCGTCAGCCGCCCGTGGGGCGGAAGGCGGCCAGGGCGGCTTTGTGGTGGGACTGGGTGAGCGTCCAGTCGGGTGCCGGGCCGGCCGTCAGGACGGCCCACTTCTTGCCGTCCTCGGCTACGAAGACCCGTTCCACGCCGCGGCGCCGGCCGTGTGACTCCGCGCTGTCGTACTCGTAGACCAGCTCCCCGCCCTCGGGGGCGCCCGGGGCCGGGCCCACGCGGATCTCCTCGTAGCCGGTGGTCTGGGCGCGCAGGTAGGTGGAGGCGCCCTGGACGGCCGCCAGCGGGGTCAGTTCGGGCTCGCTCACCTGGAAGATCTGGACCAGGGCGGTGCGGTCGGGAGAGCGGTAGAAGACCCCCGCGGCGGCCTCCTCCCGGAGCCAGCCTGCGGGAACGGCAACGGTGAACCCCTTGGCGTCGCGCACGGTCTCGTGCGCGGAGTCGCTCGCGCTCGGGCTGGGCGTGGGGCTGCCGCTGCCGCTGGCCGTCGGCGACGGGGAGCGGGTGGCCGTGGCCGAGGGGGTCGGCGTCCCGTCCCCGCTCGGCGTGGCGCTGGAAACCGTCGGCCCCGCCTGCGGCGGCTGCTCGCCGGTGTCCCGCGCCACGAACCACACGGTGGCCGCACCGATCGCGAGGGCGGCCACGGCGACGGCCGCCGTGGTCGGCGTCAGCCACCGCCCGCCGGCCCGTGGTGGGGGTGGCGGCTGTGCGGGGTACACCGGCTGTCCGGGCTGCGGATGCGGATACGCCGGGTACGGGTAGGGGTACGGGTCCTGCGCCGCCCCCGGGCCGTAGCCCGGAGCGGTGGTCGGGCCCGGGGTAGGGCTGTAGCCCGGAGCGGTGGTCGGGCCCGGAGCTGCGCCCGAGGCCGGGGCGCTGCCCGGAGCGGGCGCGGGTGCCGGGCCGGGAGCAGGTGCCGGGGCGGACGCCGGGCCGGGGGTGGGCGCAGGGCCCTGAGCCGGCGCCGGGGCGGACGCCGGGCCCGGGGCGGGCGCAGGGCCCTGAGCCGGTGCCGGTGCCGGTGCCGGCGTCGGGACGGGGCCCGGGGCGTAGCCCGGGGGTGGGGTGGGGGGCGGTGTAGGGGTCGGCGGCTGGTCCGGGGGTTGGGGGGCGTCGGGGTCCGTGACCCAGCGTTGGGTCGTGGGGTCCCAGCGGGGGGCGTTCTGCGGGGGCACGGGTCAGCCTCCCAGGGTGGTCAGGAGCCCGGCCAGGGCGGTCGCGGCGCTGACCGAGTCCACCAGCGGGGCCCAGCGTTCCAGGGCTCCGCGGAGCCGGGGCACCAGGCCGGGGCGGATCTCGTCGGCCCCCTCCAGTCCCTCCGCGACCCCGTCGAGCTCGGCGTCGAGCGCCGCCCTGTCCTCACCGCGAGGCAGCCTCACGAGGGCCGCGCGCAGCTCCAGTACGGCGTCGAGGAGGGCCTGCGGCCCGACGGTGTCCGTCCCCGCTCCCCCGTGGTGCACGGTGGTGGTGTTGGTGTTGTTGCTGCCGCCGATGCTGAACGCGCTGCCCGTGACATCGCCGATGCGGACCGCGGGCTCCTGCCCGGCAGCGCCCGTCCCCGTCACGCCGTCTTCAGTTGCCACCGGTACTCCTCCTGACCTTGGTGCTGTTGGTGTTGTTGCTGCCGCCGACGCTGAAGGCGCTGTGGTTCACCGACTGGATGAACACCCCGCCCTCGGCGACGTTGACCGCGCGCTGCGCGAACTCCTCGGTGTGCCAGCCCGCTTCGTGCAGCGCGAGGACGACGCCCCCGACGACCCGGTCCTGGATCGTCTTCAGGAAACGGTCGAGGTCCATCAGGTGGAACAGCGAGCCGTTGTCCTCGGAGGCCAGCTCGCGCACCGACACCCGCGGCCCCTCCGGCCGGGCCCCGCCGTGGCCGCCGGTGACGATCCGCCACCAGCTCGCCAGGCCGCGGCCCAGCGTGGCCGCGGAGGCCGCGAGGGAGCCGGGGGTGTTGCGCAGGGCCCAGACGGCCTTGCCGAAGCCGCTGTTGTTGCGGTAGCGCTGGGCGTCGGCGTCCGCGTTGTGGAAGTCGGTCCGGACGGGCAGCAGCAGGTGCGGGGCCACCTCCAGCATCATCATCCCGCCCTGCGTGTGGACCCGTACGAAGACGGTGACGACGAGGTTCTCGTCCCAGCCGCCCACCCGCACGCGCAGGAAGTGCCGGCGGCGCTCGCCGCCCTCCTCGATGGCGGCGGCCCGCTGCTCGCCGAACTGCCCGTGCACCACCTGCGCGGTGTCCCGGTGCGGCAGCCCGCCCGCGGGCAGGAACACGCACTCGTCCAGGACCAGTTCGCGCATCCGGTCGCCCACGGCGGCGGCCTGCTCCGGGGAGCCGTGCGGGGAGGGCACCCGCAGGCGTTCCAGCAGCGGCACGATCCGCGCCAGGATGTGGGCGTTGGTGACCGCGACCGGCTTGCGGCCGGGGCCGAGGTCCTCGCGCGGACGCAGTTCCACGGACAGCTGCCAGGGCCGGAAGGGATCACCCGCCCCGCAGAACGGGTCGTTGACGTCGTACATGATCATCGGCGCGTGCTGCTCGGCCCGGATGCGCTGGCGGACCCGCTGGAACCGGGCCCCGTCGGCGGCTTCGGCCTGGTCGTTCGCGTGGTCGGCGTAGCGGGGCTCGGAGAGGTCGGTGGCGATCGTCCGGAAGACGTGTCCGCGCTGGAGGCCGACGACGGTCACCACGGCGGCGAAGACCACCGGCAGCCACCACAGGGCGGCGGCTCCGCCGGCTTCCGCGCCGCTCGGAGCGAACGGACTGATGCCCGAACCGCCCATCTCGTCCAGGAAGCCCAGCAGTTGGAAGCCGCCTCCGAAGCCGAGCACCGCGAGGACGGCGATCAGCATCCACCACACGTAGATCCGCACGACCACGGAGAGCACCCGCAGCACCGGGACGTTCCGGGCGCGCAGCCAGTCGGCCAGGCTCAGCGCCAGGAAGGGCAGGATGAGCGCGGCGAGGGCGCCGCCCGTGAGCAGGGCGCCGACGAACCAGGCCCCGAGGACCCCGGCGGCCCAGCCCAGTTCGGCGCGCCGGGCGCGCAGCGCGTGGGCGAGGACCCGGGAGGCGTCGTAGCCGTAGGAGGGGGCGACGATCCGTTCCTCGTGGACGTACAGCTCGTCGATGACCCGGTCGCGGTACCCGGCGTCGAGGTACGTCCCCGCACACAGGAAGCGGCCGGCCTCGCTGAGGGAGGGGTGCACCGGGGGGCGGCCCGCGGAGGGACCGGCCCAACTGCCGCCTGGCTGCTGGGGAATCGCATTCTCGGTCACCGACCGACCCTAGGGTCCCCCTCCATGCGGCGACAGAACGATTCACGCCAAAGCGCCCCGGCCAGGTTTGGCCGGGGCGCTTTGGTGTTCGTACCGCTCGTACGGGGGCCTGCGCGGCCCGGCCGTACGAAAACGATCAGATCAGGCCGAGCTCGCGCACCGCGTCGCGCTCCTCGACGAGCTCCGCCACGGACGCGTCGATGCGCGCACGGGAGAACTCGTTGATGTCCAGGCCCTGGACGATCTCGTAGCGGCCGTCCTTCGTGGTGACCGGGAAGGAGGAGATGATGCCCTCCGGGACGCCGTAGGAGCCGTCCGACGGGATGCCCATGGAGGTCCAGTCGCCCGCCGCGGTGCCGTTGACCCACGTGTGCACGTGGTCGATGGCGGCGTTGGCGGCCGAGGCGGCCGAGGACGCGCCGCGGGCCTCGATGATCGCCGCGCCGCGCTTGGCGACGGTCGGGATGAACTCGTCCGACAGCCAGGTCTGGTCGTTGACCAGCTCGGCGGCGTTCTTGCCGGCGATCTCCGCGTGGAAGATGTCCGGGTACTGGGTCGCCGAGTGGTTGCCCCAGATGGTCAGGCGCTTGATGTCGGAGACGGCGGCGCCGGTCTTGGCGGCCAGCTGCGAGATCGCGCGGTTGTGGTCCAGGCGGGTCATCGCGGTGAAGCGCTCGGCCGGTACGTCCGGGGCGGCGGCCTGCGCGATGAGCGCGTTGGTGTTGGCCGGGTTGCCCACGACCAGGACCTTGATGTCGTCCGCGGCGTGCGCGTTGATCGCGGCGCCCTGCGGCTTGAAGATGCCGCCGTTGGCGGAGAGCAGGTCACCGCGCTCCATGCCCGCGGTGCGCGGACGGGCGCCGACCAGCAGCGCGACGTTGGCACCCTCGAAGCCCTTGTTCGGGTCGTCGAAGATGTCGATGCCGGCGAGCAGCGGGAAGGCGCAGTCGTCGAGCTCCATGGCGGTGCCCTGGGCGGCCTTCATGCCCTGGGGGATCTCCAGGAGGCGGAGCTTGACCGGCACGTCCGCGCCGAGCAGGTGGCCGGAGGCGATGCGGAAGAGCAGCGCGTAGCCGATCTGGCCGGCGGCGCCGGTGACGGTGACATTCACGGGAGTGCGGGTCATGGCCTTCTCCGTTAGACAGCTGGGGGTGGGGCGTCCTTGCCCCATGTGCTGGGAGGACGCCGCTCCGTGGCCCGGAAAATCTTGACGTGAAGAGACATCCGCGGTCAGGCTATCCGACCCTGGAACACCCCAATCCCCCGCCCCGTGTGGCGCGGGGCACACGGGGCGTCCTCCCGGGGGTACCGCGGGGGCCCCGGGAGGCTCAGCGGACCGTGAAACGGACCGCGGTCTCCAGGAAGGGGACGTTCAGCCACGGCTTGGGTTCCATGACCAGTGCGAGCAGCGTGATCGCCACGCCCAGCAGGCCGTACGTGACCATGTCCGTGAAGCGGGAGCGCACCGCGAGCATGCCCACGGAGGGCAGCAGCCGGCGCATCAGCGAACCCGCGATCATCGCGATCCCGATCAGCAGGCAGCCGCCGCGCGCATGGCCCACCGCAGTGAGCAGCAGTCCGGCCGCCGTCGCGGCCAGGACGGCCAGCATCGGCCACTGCCGGGCCGGAGCCGGGGCGTCACCGGGCGCGGCCCGGCCGCCGCCCTCGGGACGCGCGGTGTCCCGGGTGACGGAGGGGAAACGGCGCGACTTGGCCCCGTCCGCCCCGTCCGCCTCGTCGGCGTCCGCGGCCCCGGGGGTCGGCCCGCCGTCCCCGTCGCCCTTCCTGGCCCAGCTCGGCACCGGGCGCGGGGCCGCCGGGGCGGCGGCCCTGGTGGGAGCGGGGGCCCGGGCGGGTTCGGGGACGGTGCCGGGCTCCGGCTCGTGCTCAGCCGGCACGGGGAACCGCCCGCTCGGCGGCCTCTACGACGTTGACGAGCAGCTGCGCCCGGGTCATCGGGCCGACGCCGCCCGGGTTCGGGGAGATCCAGCCGGCCACGTCCGCGACCCCGGGGTGCACGTCCCCGACGATCTTGCCGTTCTCGTCGCGGCTGACGCCGACGTCGAGCACGGCCGCGCCCGGCTTCACGTCCTCCGGCTTGACCAGGTGCGGCACGCCGGCCGCCGCGACGACGATGTCCGCCTGGCGCAGCAGTCCGGACAGGTCGCGGGTACCGGTGTGGCACAGGGTCACGGTCGCGTTCTCGGACTTGCGGGTGAGCAGCAGGCCGATGGACCGGCCGACGGTGATCCCGCGGCCGAGGACGACCACGTGCGCGCCGTTGATCTCGACGCCGTGGTGGCGCAGCAGCTGGACGATCCCGTACGGGGTGCACGGCAGCGGGCCCGGCTCGTTCAGGACCAGCCTGCCGAGTGACATCGGGTGCAGGCCGTCGGCGTCCTTCGCCGGGTCCATGAGCTCCAGGACGCGGTTGGTGTCGATGCCCTTGGGAAGCGGGAGTTGCACGATGTAGCCGGTGCATTCCGGGTTGGCGTTCAGCTCCCGCACGACCTCCTCGATGTCCTCCTGGGAGGCCGTCGCGGGGAGTTCGCGCTGGAGGGAGGCGATGCCGACCTCGGCGCAGTCCTTGTGCTTGCCGTTGACGTACCAGCGGCTGCCTGGGTCGTCGCCGACCAGCAGGGTGCCGAGGCCGGGGGTGATGCCCCGGGCCTTGAGCGCCGCCACGCGGGCGGTCAGTTCGGACTTGATCGCGGCTGCGGTGGCCTTGCCGTCGAGAATCTGGGCAGTCATGACCCCATCCTCCCGGATGGGGCGGCCGCGGATCCAGTCGCGGCCCCCCGCACGACCCGACCGGCTCCGTTCCCGCCGCGCCGCGGCGGCGCCGCCACCGTGCTGCCGCCGCGCTGCCGCTTCGTTCCCGGTCCGTTCCCACTTCGTTGCACTTGCACAACAAGTCCCGGGCTGACGGCATCCCGGCTGGACAAGCCCGGTCCGGCCCGACGACGATGCGGGGAAAGAGTGCCGCGGGCAGTGCCGGGGGGCGGGCCGCACGATTTGCAGTGACTCCTCCGCGCGTGCCGTGCGTCCCCGCACTTCCACGGAGGAACACCCCAGATGAGCTACGGCGACCCGAACAACCCCTACGCGCAGCAGCCGCAGGGCGGCCAGCCCGCCTACGGATACCCCCAGCAGGCCCCCCAGGGCATCCCGGCCCAGGGCGGCTACGCCTACCCGCAGCAGGCCTACCCGGGCGGCCCCGGCTTCCCGGGCGCGCAGGTGCCGATGCCGGGCGGGGTCAAGGGGGCGCGGGTCGTCCTCTGGATCCTCGGGATCCTCTCGGCCCTCGGCGGCGTGGCCGTCGCCGTCATCGGCGCCCTGTTCGCCTCCGAGTTCGACTCCGGCAGCTCTTCGTCGAGCGACGCGGCCGCCGCCCTGAGCGTCTTCTTCGTCATCATCGGCATCGCCGTCGTCGCCTACTCCCTGTGGCCGATCCTGACCGCGGCCAAGCTGGGCAAGGGCCGCGGCGGCGTACGGGTGTCCGGGATCATCTACGGCTCGCTGCAGACCCTCTTCGCCGTCATCGGCCTGATCGGCAACGTGATCACGCTCAGCAGCGAGCACGGCTCCGTGGCCGGCGCCGCCGCGTTCTCGCTGGTCCTCACGCTGATCTCGCTCGGCCTGGGCCTGTGGATCCTCATCGGCCTGGCCAACTCCGCCGCCGGCGCGTACTTCAGCCGCCCGCGGTACTGACCCTCCGGCGCACCGCCCGCCCCCGTTCACGGCGAAGGCCGCCCCCCGCACTGCTGCGGTGGGCGGCCTTCGCCGTCTGCGGTGAGCTCCGGACTCGGCGCCCCGGTGACTCGGTGGCTCGGTGGCTCGGTGACTCAGTGGAAGAAGTGACGGGTCCCGGTGAGGTACATCGTCACGCCCGCCGCCTTCGCGGCCTCGATGACCAGCTCGTCGCGCATCGAACCGCCCGGCTGGACCACGGCCTTGACG
Source organism: Streptomyces sp. NPDC056883 (assembly GCF_042788835.1). Taxonomy (NCBI): domain Bacteria; kingdom Bacillati; phylum Actinomycetota; class Actinomycetes; order Kitasatosporales; family Streptomycetaceae; genus Streptomyces; species Streptomyces sp. NPDC056883. Next base: position 94,091 of record NZ_JBHUBS010000005.1, read on the forward strand.
CCGGCGGCCGTCAGGATCTCCAGCCCGTCCGGGAAGGGGAAGAAGGCGTCGGAGGCGGCGTACGAGCCCTGCGCGCGCTCGGCGCCCGCCCGCTCGACGGCCAGCTTCGCGGAGTCGACGCGGTTGACCTGGCCCATGCCGACGCCGACCGAGGCGCCGTCCTTGGCGAGCAGGATCGCGTTGGACTTGACGGCGCGGCAGGCCTTCCACGCGAAGGCGAGGTCGGCGAGCTCGTCGGCGGAGAGGGCCTCGCCGGTGGCGAGCGTCCAGGTCGCCGGGTCGTCGCCCTCGGCCTGGACGAGGTCGCTCTGCTGAAGCAGCACGCCGCCCGAGATCGGCTTGAGCTCGGCCGCCTGGTGCGGGGCGCCCTCGACCTTCAGGACGCGGATGTTCTTCTTCTTCGCCAGGACCTCGACGGCGCCCGGCTCGAAGTCGGGGGCGACGATGACCTCGGTGAAGATCTCCGCGACCTGCTCGGCGAGCTCGACGGTCACCGGGCGGTTGACGGCGATGACCCCGCCGAAGGCGGAGGCCGTGTCGCAGGCGTGCGCCTTGCGGTGGGCCTCGGCGACGTCCTTGCCCACGGCGATGCCGCACGGGTTGGCGTGCTTGATGATCGCGACGCAGGGCTCTTCGTGGTCGTAGGCGGCGCGGCGGGCCGCGTCGGTGTCCACGTAGTTGTTGTAGGACATCTCCTTGCCGTGCAGCTGCTCGGCGTTGGCGAGCCCGCCCGGCCGGCCGTCCGTGTACAGCGCGGCCGCCTGGTGCGGGTTCTCGCCGTAGCGGAGGGTGGACTTGCGCTCCCAGGCGCCGGCCAGGAACTCGGGGAGCACGGCCTCCGGCTCGGGGGCGTACGCGTTCGTGAACCAGGAGGCCACGGCCACGTCGTACGCGGCGGTGTGCTGGAAGGCCTCGGCCGCGAGCCGCTTGCGGGCGGTGAGGTCGAAGCCGCCGCCCTGGGCCGCGGCGATCACGGCGTCGTAGCGCGCCGGGCTGGTGACCACGGCCACCGAGGGGTGGTTCTTGGCGGCGGCGCGGACCATCGAGGGGCCGCCGATGTCGATCTGCTCCACGCACTCGTCCTCGGTGGCGCCCGACTGGACGGTCGCGAGGAAGGGGTAGAGGTTGACGATCACCAGGTCGAAGGGCTCGACGCCCAGCTCGGCGAGCTGGTTGCGGTGGTCCTCCAGGCGCAGGTCGGCCAGGATGCCGGCGTGCACGCGCGGGTGCAGGGTCTTGACCCGGCCGTCCAGGCACTCGGGGAAGCCGGTCAGCTCCTCGACCTTGGTGACGGGCACCCCGGCGGCGGCGATCTTCGAGGCGGTGGAGCCGGTCGAGACGAGCGCGACACCCGCCTCGTGCAGACCGCGGGCCAGCTCTTCCAGTCCCGTCTTGTCGTACACGCTGATGAGCGCGCGCCGGATCGGGCGCTTCGACACGGCGAGGTCCTCGCCCTCTGCGGTCACGGTCTCTACGGTCCCTGCGGCCTCTGCGGCGGTCACTGGATTGTTACCTTTCGTCCCTCGATGCGGTAGCCGTGCCGGGCCAGGCGCCCCACGACGTCGACGAGCAGCTCGCGCTCGACTTCCTTGATCCGCTCATGGAGAGCGGCTTCGTCCTCTTCGTCCCGGACCTCGACCACACCCTGGGCGATGATCGGACCGGTGTCCACGCCCGCGTCCACGAAGTGGACGGTGCAGCCGGTGACCTTCGCGCCGTAGGCGAGGGCGTCCCGTACGCCGTGGGCACCCGGGAAGGCCGGGAGGAGGGCGGGGTGGGTGTTGACGAACCGGCCGCCGAAGCGGCCGATGAACTCGGGCCCGACGATCTTCATGAACCCCGCCGAGATCACGAGGTCCGGCGCGTGCGCGTCCGTGGCCTCCGTCAGGGCGGCGTCCCACTCCGCACGGCTCGCGTACGCCTTGACCGGGCACACGAAGGTGGGGATCCCTGCCTTCTCGGCGCGCTCCAGGCCGGCGATGTTCTCGCGGTCGGCTCCCACGGCGACGACTTCGGCGCCGAAGCCCTCGGATCCGCCGGGATGGGCGTCGATGGCGTCGAGCAGGGCCTGGAGGTTGGTGCCGGATCCGGAGACCAGCACGACCAGGCGGGAGGCGGCCATGGGAGGCCCTTTCTCGTCGAGCGGGGGCGCCTCCCGGCGTGAACCGGGGGCGCGTCGTTCGTCTTGTGTGATCGCATGAAAATTCGGGTCCCCGATATACGGGGGACCATACGAAGCCACCGACCGCCTGCAACGATACCGGCACACCGGACGGCCCCCGAGGGACGGGGGGACGGGTGGGCGGTAGCGTCTGGCGTACACGCCGTAAACAGGCCTCGGACGTCCCAGCGGCGTCCACGACACAGGGGATGAAACACACCCGATGCCGGACCGCCCCCAGCCCGACCGCCCGACCGACGACAACCCCTTCGCGGCGCCCCCGGAAGGCCGGCCCGATCAGCTCTGGGAGCCGCGCGCCGGCGGTGACGGCGGCGACCCGCAGAACCCCGGGTCGGGACCGGGCGCGGACCCCGGGTCGGGACCGGCTCGCTGGGACCCCACGGACCCGATCCAGCGGCGGGCGCGGTACGCGCTGCTGGCGGGCATGTGGGGCTTCTTCTTCGGGGTCTTCGGCATCCCCTCGATGGGGCTGCTGCTGGGCGCGCTCGCCCTGTACTGGGGGATCAGCGCGCTCCGCGGGGTCCCGGCGAAGCCGTCCGGGGAGGGTGCGGAAAGCACCTCGGGCCGCCCGGGCGCCTCGGCGGCGGACGTCGGTACGGGTACGGGCAGGGCTGCCGCCCCGGCCGCGGACACCGGCGCCGCTCCCGATACGGCCCGGGGCGGACTGGCGGCGCTGGGCGCCGCCGCCCGGCCGCAGCGGACGGCGGCCGCGAGCGGCCTGGTGACCGCTTCGCTGGCGATCCTGCTGGCGCTGTCCTCGTACGCGGTGCAGCTCACGTACAAGGACTTCTACGTCTGCAAGCAGGACGCCCTCACCAAGCCGGCCGAGCTGCAGTGCAACGACCTGCTGCCGGACAACTTCATCGGCAAGATGCTCGAGGTCCAGCGGTAGCCGAGCGGTGGCTAGTCGATCCGGGCGGCTTCTTCGGGCTGCCCCGGGTCGGCGTCCGCCCCCGCTTCCGGTCCCGGTCCCGGTCCCGTTTCCGCTTCCAGTCCCGGTCCCGGTCCCGGTCCCGTCTCCGGCTTCCGGCGGGTCAGTACGCGTGCTCCGGTCACCGGCGGGACGAGCGGGGACGCGCTCGGGGGCGCCGGAAGGGGCGCTCCGGCCGCCACGAGCGCCCCGGGCCCGGGTGCGGGCGCGAGCGTCGTCGCCGGCGGCGGCTCCGCGGGCAGGGCGGGGAGCGGGATCGGGGTCAGGTCCAGTTTGAGGCCGGGCATGACCAGCACGGGACGCTTCGGCGGTGCGGACACCGGCCGGGCCCCTTCCTCCGGGACCCGGTCCGCGGGCGGCCCGGCGCCCTCCTCCGGCGTGCCGGAGAAGTCCGGGATCAGGGTGCCCGCCGCACGGCGCAGGGCCGCCCAGCGGACCTCCCGTACGCCGCTGTCGTGCCAGCCGTCCTCCGCGCCCTCGCCGGCCAGGCCCTTCGCGGGCCGGTTCCGCCAGGCGTGCACGGTGACGGCCAGCGGCACCGCGAGGGCCAGGGTCCAGCCCAGGGCCGCCCCGCCCGCCTGCCACCACACGGGGCCGAAGGCGGCCAGCTCCCGGGATCCGAGGGGCCCCGCCGAAGCCGCCGAGAGGGCGGCCGTCGCCAGGGCGCACACCAGGGCTCCGAGCGCCGCCGTGAGCGCGGTCTCCCCGTACGAGACATCGCGTGCCCGGCGTACCGCGAACCAGCCCACCGCCAGCCCGGCCGCCACCGGCACCGCGCCGACGGCCCAGGTCAGCGGCGTTCCGGGACCCTCCGCGGGCAGCCCCGCGAGCAGCGGGAAGCCCGGCAGCGCGGCCGAGCCGTCGAAGCCGAGCGGGGTCGCGGCGGCTCCGGTGCCCAGCGCGAAGCCGGGACCGAGGGCGTAGGAGGCGCCCCAGACGACGGCGTTCGGGATCAGCGCCAGGGCCAGCAACAGCACCGCGAAGCGGCCCGACCAGACCCCGGTCAGCGCCGCGAACGAGCCCTGCACCTCCGACCCGTGCCAGGCCAGCGAGGCGCCGACCAGCAGGGCTCCGCCGCCGAGGAGCACCAGCACCCCGCCGGCGCCGGCCCGCAGCGCGAGGGCGTAGCGGGGCCGGGTGAGCCGGCCGGGCAGCGGACCGGTCAGCTGGCCGAGCGGCCTCCCCCGGTACTCCCAGACCCCGCCCGCGGCGGCGAGGGCGGCGACGAGCGGGAGGTGCCGGGCCGCACTGAGCGGGTCGGCGGGCATCGGCCCGGAGGCTGCGTAGACGACGGCCAGGGCGCCGACCGCGAGGTAGCCGCAGAGCACGGCGGAGAACACCACGCCGGCGGGCAGCGGCTCCGCGCCCCGGTCCTCCTGCGCGGCGCTGCCCAGCCGGGCGGCACGCCGGATGAGCAGGGCGGGCAGGGCCACCAGCAGCAACGGGGTCAGACCGACGGGGGCGGGCACCCCGGAGAGGGTCTCGTAGCGGACGAGTTCGGTTCCGTGGGCGAGCAGCCAGAGGCCCGCGGCGAGGTGCAGGGCGCCGCCGGGGCCGCTGTCGGGGTAGGGGGAGCTGATCCACAGCACGATGACGAGCACGGCGAGGAAACCGAGCCCCAGCACTGCGGCGACGGCGCCACCCACGACACACGCGGCGGCCGCCGGTGAACGGCGCCGTACGGGGGCCCTTGGGGGCGTGGGCAACGAGGTCCCGCGTTCGGTCACTTGGGTCACCCGCTCATGGTGCCAACGACACGCGCTATGGGCGGGTAACAGGCGAATGACCGTGGTGTCGCTCAATATACGTTTATGTACTTTTTCGGTCAGAGCGTCCGGGTCGCGGGGAGTCTGGCATGACACAAAGCGTCACGGAGCTGGGCCTCCCCACCCCGAAGGAACGCCGACGCCTGCGCGAAGCAGCCGATCTGACGCACGAAGAGGTCGCGGCGGCGGTGGGCGTCACCTCGAATACCGTCCGCTCCTGGGAGACCGGCCGCACCCACCCCCGGGGCCGCAAGCTGGAGGCCTACTCCAAGCTCCTGACCAGGCTGTCCGCGGACGACTCCCCCGGCTCCGCCCCCTCGGGCCCCACGGCCCGGGCCGACGGCTCGGCGGCCCCGGAGGGCCCTGACCGGAGCAAGGGCAAGGGCGCGGGCTCCGCCTCGGGTTCCGCCGGCCCCGCGCAGGGCCGGGGCGAGGGCACCGGGGCGGCACCGGTCGCCGACGGTACGCCCGCCCGGCCCCTGCGGCCCGCCTGGGCCAACGGCACCGCCACCCCCGGGGCCGACGCTCCCCCCGCCGGAGCGTCGGCGCCCGCCGCAACCGGAGCCGCCGGGGCGGCCGCGGACGCGGCGTCAGCCCCGGGCACCGCGCCCGGCAGCCGGGTCGACAGCGCCGCGGGGGACGACGCGGAGGGCACCTCCGAGGACGCGGCACAGGTCGCCGGGGCGGCAACCGGCGCCGCTCCCGCGGATGCGGACACCGCGTCAGCCGCCGACGCCCCCGAGGGCAGGTTCGGGCTGCGCATGATGCGCGGACTCACCCGGCCCGTCGGCGCGCAGACCCGGCCCAAGCCCGCCGCCAAGCGGGCCGCGAAGCCGCCCGTCGGGATGCCCCGGCACGAGGCCAAGTCCCCGGTCAAGGCCGGGGCCGCCGCGGGCGGCCACGGCGGAGGCGGCCGCGCAGCCCTCCGCCCCGGCAGCCCCCTGCCTCCTGGCACCGGCACGGACACCGCCACGGACGCCGGTACGGGCACGGCCCCTGACACCGGCTCGGACGCCGGAGCGGGCTCCGGGACGCACTCCGATCCCCGCTCCGGGAAGGCCTCCGCGCCGGACACCGGGGCGGGCCCGGCGCACCCCGCCGGAGCGGGCTCCGGGACGGGCTCCGGCTCGGACGCCGCGTCAGCGGCCGCACAGGCCGCCGGAGCTGACCCGACATCGGACCCCGCACCGGCCCGCAAGGCCACCGGACCGGCCGAACCCGAAGGAGACCCCGGTACGCCGGGCAGCCCGGCGGCGCAGGCCCGTACCGCCCCCCAGGACGCCCCGGGCGAGGACGCCGCCCCGACGGCGTCGGCGATCGACGCCTTCGAGGCCCTCTACGACCGCATCGCCCCCGCCCTGACCCGCCAGGCCTACCTCCTCACCGGCCGCCACACCCTCTCCTGCGAGGCCGTCGAGCGCGCCTTCCAGCAGGCGTGGGAGCGCTGGCCCGAGGTCGCCACCGACCCCGATCCGGTCGGGTGGGTGCGCGCGGCCACGTACGAGCACGCGCTCTCCCCGTGGCACCGGTTCCGCCGGGCCCACCGGCACCCCGACGAGCCCCCGGCCGATCCCGCGGACCGCATCCTCCTGGACGCGATGCTCGCGCTGCCCCCGGCCCACCGCCGCACCGTGCTGCTCTACGACGGCGTCGGGCTGGACCTCCCCGACACCGCCGCCGAGACCGAGGCCTCCACGCCGACGGCCGGCAACCGGCTCGTCAACGCGCACGCCGACCTCGCCGACCAGCTCCCCGAACTGGACGGCGTACCGCCCGCGAAGCAGTCCGCGGTGCTGCGCGAGCGGCTCGGCACACTGCGGCCCGCGGTCCCGCTGGAGCCGCGCGCGGCAGCCGTCGTACGGGTGGCCGGCGAGCACCGCAACCGGCTGTGGACGCGTGCGGTGATCGGGGTGACGGCCGTCATCACCGCGGCGACGGCCTACACCTGGGTGACCGCTCCGACCGAGTACGAGCCTCCGCGCGCCCCCGGCGCGAGCGTGTCGGGCGTGCCCCCGCACAGCGGCCCGCAGCAGCTCACGGACGAGGGCCGGCAGCTCCACGACAAGCTGCTGTCCGATCCGTCGGCCGGACCCTCCCGGATCTCGCCGAGCCTCGAATAGCGGCACGCCGGGCATCCCCCGCGTACGGAAACGGGCGTGGCCCGCACCCCTCACAGGGTGCGGGCCACGCCCGTCTGCACGTACAGCCGAAGGCTGCTGCTTACTGGTTGCTGCTTACTGCGCGGCGTTCAGGATCTCGCGCGCCAGCTTCGCGGTCTCGGTCGGCGTCTTGCCGACCTTCACGCCCGCGGCCTCCAGGGCTTCCTTCTTGGCCTGTGCGGTGCCAGAAGAACCGGAGACGATCGCACCGGCGTGACCCATGGTCTTGCCCTCGGGGGCGGTGAAGCCCGCGACGTAGCCGACGACCGGCTTGGTGACGTTCTTCGCGATGAAGTCCGCCGCACGCTCCTCGGCGTCGCCGCCGATCTCGCCGATCATGACGATCAGGTCGGTGTCGGGGTCCGCCTCGAACGCCTCGAGGGCGTCGATGTGCGTGGTGCCGATGACCGGGTCGCCACCGATGCCGACGGCGGAGGAGAAGCCGATGTCACGGAGCTCGTACATCATCTGGTAGGTCAGCGTGCCCGACTTGGACACGAGACCGATGCGGCCGGGCTTGGTGATGTCGCCCGGGATGATGCCGGCGTTGGACTGGCCGGGGGTGATCAGACCCGGGCAGTTCGGGCCGATGATCCGCGTCTTGTTGCCCTTGGCGGACGCGTACGACCAGAAGGCGGCGGAGTCGTGCACCGCGATGCCCTCGGTGATGACGACGGCCAGCGGGATCTCGGCGTCGATCGCCTCGACCACGGCGGACTTGGCGAACGCCGGCGGGACGAAGAGGACGGAGACGTTGGCGCCCGTCTTCTCCATCGCCTCGGCGACGGAGCCGAAGACCGGGACCTCGGTGCCGTCGAAGTCGACGGTGGTGCCGGCCTTGCGCGGGTTCACGCCGCCGACGATGTTGGTGCCGTCAGCCAGCATCAGCTTGGTGTGCTTCATGCCCGTGGCACCGGTCATGCCCTGGACGATGACCTTGCTGTCCTTGTTGAGGAAGATAGCCATGTGAGTCTGTGACCTCTGCCCTTACTTCGCAGCCGCGAGCTCGGCGGCCTTGTCGGCCGCGCCGTCCATGGTGTCCACGCGCTGAACCAGCGGGTGGTTGGCGTCCGAGAGGATCTTGCGACCCAGCTCGGCGTTGTTGCCGTCGAGGCGGACGACCAGCGGCTTGGTGACCGCCTCGCCCTTGTCCTCGAGCAGCTGCAGCGCCTGGACGATGCCGTTGGCGACCTCGTCACACGCGGTGATGCCACCGAAGACGTTGACGAAGACGGACTTGACGTCCGGGTCGCCGAGGATGATCTCGAGACCGTTGGCCATGACGGCGGCGGAGGCGCCACCGCCGATGTCCAGGAAGTTGGCGGGCTTGACCCCGCCGTGGTTCTCGCCGGCGTACGCGACGACGTCGAGGGTGCTCATGACGAGACCCGCGCCGTTGCCGATGATGCCGACCTCGCCGTCGAGCTTCACGTAGTTGAGGTTCTTCGCCTTGGCGGCGGCCTCGAGCGGGTTCGCGGCAGCGTGGTCCACGAACTCCTCGTGGCCCGGCTGGCGGAACTCGGCGTTCTCGTCGAGCGAGACCTTGCCGTCGAGCGCGATGACGTCGCCGTTGGCGACCTTCGCGAGCGGGTTGACCTCGACGAGGAGCGCGTCCTCGGCGATGAAGGTCGCCCACAGGGTCACGAGGACCTCGGCGACCTTCTCGGCAACCTCGGCCGGGAACTGCGCCAGCGCGACGATCTCGCGGGCCTTCTCGATGGTCACGCCCTCGTTGGCGTTCACCGGGACCTTGGCGAGCTTCTCCGGGGTCTCCTCGGCGACCTGCTCGATGTCCATGCCGCCCGCGACCGAGGCCATCGCCAGGAAGGTGCGGTTGGTGCGGTCGAGGAGGTACGAGACGTAGTACTCCTCCAGGATCTCCGGAGCGGTCTCGGCGATCATCACCTTGTGGACCGTGTGGCCCTTGATGTCCATCCCGAGGATGTCCGTCGCACGGGCGACGGCCTCGTCCGGGGTGGCGGCCAGCTTCACGCCGCCGGCCTTGCCGCGGCCGCCGACCTTCACCTGCGCCTTGACGACCGACTTGCCGCCCAGCCGCTCCGTGGCCTCGCGCGCCGCCTCAGGCGTGTCGATCACTTCACCGGCCAGCACCGGTACACCGTGCTTGGCGAAGAGGTCCCTCGCCTGGTACTCGAACAGGTCCACGCGCGTCCGTCCCTTGTCTTCAAAGATTCGCAGTGATTCGCGGTTGTCTGCTATCTGCGTGGGCGTGCCGCGGAGGGCAACGTGACGGCGCTGTCACAAGGAAGGCGCACACGGTGACCGTGGACGCGGCATGTCCGTCCCGCAGGTTATCCCCGTGGGACGTAGGTCCCTAAATCGCAGATCACACCTGAGCGGTGATACCTGTCACAGATCGCCTCACGGTTGAACTGCATCTTCGTGCGATCCGCCGATGTACGGCCGCCGCGAGGGCTCTCCTACGGGGCTGCGCGCGGCCGTGCCCGCCGGGTCACGGGACGGGCAGGGGACGCTTCTCCAGCGCCGCGGCCATCACCTCCGGGAACAGGTCGGGCGTGCAGGCGAAGGCCGGGGCGCCGAGTGCGGCGAGGGCGGCGGCGTGGTCCCGGTCGTAGGCGGGCGCACCCTCGTCGGACAGCGCGAGCAGCGCCACGAACTCCACCCCCGCCGCCTTCATGGCCGCGACCCGCTTCAGCATCTCGTCGCGTATGCCGCCCTCATAGAGATCACTGATGAGGACGACGACGGTGTCGGCGGGACGGGTGATCTTCGACTGGCAGTAGGCGAGCGCCCGGTTGATGTCGGTGCCGCCCCCCAGCTGGGTGCCGAAGAGCACGTCGACGGGATCGTCGAGCTGGTCGGTCAGATCCACGACAGCGGTGTCGAAGACAACCAGCCGGGTCGCGATCGAACGCATCGAGGCCAGCACCGCCCCGAAGACGGAGGCGTAGACGACGGAGGCCGCCATCGAACCCGACTGGTCGATGCACAGCACGACCTCCTTCTTCACCGCCCGCGAGGCGCGGCCGTACCCGACCAGCCGCTCGGGAACGACGGTCCGGTACTCGGGCAGGTAGTTCTTCAGGTTCGCCCGGATGGTCCGGTCCCAGTCGATGTCCGCGTGCCGCGGCCGGCTGATCCGGGCGGACCGGTCGAGCGCGCCCGTCAGCGTGGCCCGCGTCCGGCTCGCGAGCCGCTTCTCCACCTGCTCGACCACCTTGCGGACGACGGCGCGGGCGGTCTCCCTCGTCGTCTCGGGCATGGCCTTGTTGAGGGAGAGCAGGGTGCCGACGAGGTGCACGTCCGGCTCCACCGCCTCCAGCATCTCGGGCTCCAGCAGCAACGCGGACAGGCCGAGCCGCTGGATCGCGTCCCGCTGCATGACCTGCACCACGGAGGTGGGGAAGTACGTCCGGATGTCCCCGAGCCAGCGCGCCACGTGCGGCGCGGACCCGCCGAGCCCGGCCGACCGCTCCCCCGCCCGCTTGCGTCCCCCGCCGCCGTCGCCCCCGTAAAGCGCCCCGAGCGCGGCGTCCATCCCCGCGTCCACCCCGCCCAACGCGACCCCGGTCCCCTCCCCGTCTCCCCCGCCCAACACCATCCGCCACCGCCGCAACCGCTCCGCGCCGTCCATCTGCCTACCTCCCACTCTCGAAGCCATCCCGACACCACCGCTGCCGCTGCGCGGCGCAAAGTCCCCTACCGGCTGGTTCATCCAGCCCCTCCGGCGTTTGAGGAGCGGGGGTCCGGGGGCTGGCCCCCGGCAACGGCGCCGCACCCGGGGACGGGTCCGGGCAGAGCCCGGGGAACGGTGGAAGGGCGGGTAGGGGACCCAGCCCCGCGCAGCGGCCCGGTCACCCCCGCGCGCCCGCCAGCAACAGGTGGACCAGGTCCACCACCGCATCCGCCCGGACAGGGTCCAGCTCCAAACCGAAGCCGACCGGCGCCGCCCCGGCTCCCGCCCCCGCCAAGCCACCGCCCGGCCCCCGCCGCACCAACTCCCCCAGCGTCCGCCGAACCCCCGCCTCGTACCCACCGAAGGTCCTCCGCAGGAGCGGCAGCACATCGACGAACGCCCGCTCCGGCACCGAGACCAGCCACGCGTCGATCAGCCCCAGCAGCCGCTCGTCGTGCACCAGCAGCGTGCCGCCGCCGGAGGCCCCGCCCGCGAACCCCTCGATCCAGCCCGCCGCGTCGGCCGGCGCGCACGCCGGGGACAGCGAGAGCCCCATCAGCCGCGCGGTCTCCTCGGGCGGCAGCCGCCCGTCGTCGAGCAGCAGCCGCGCCGCCCGCCCGCGGATCAGCCCGGGGACGGTGTCCCGCCCGGCCAGCGTCCGCAGCACCGCCGCCCAGCGCTCCCGCAGCCCCTCCGCGTCGAGCAGCCCGATCGCGCCGTGCACGCCGTCCACGTGCCCGCGCAGCTGCTCCGCCGCCTCCGCGTCCAGCCCCGCCGCGCAGGCGGGCGGCAGCGCCACGCATATCCGCTCCGCGAGCCCGGCCGCCACCGTCGCCAGCGCCGCCGCGTCGGTGCCCCGTACGTCCCCGTAGCGCAGCGAACGGGCCAGCGCGGGCAGTGCCTTGGCCAGGCCCGCCACATCGGTGTCCAGCGCCGCCCGGTCGGCGAGGGCCCGCAGGACGGCGGGCAGCGCCCCGGAGAGCCCGGCCAGCAGGCACCGCTCCGCCAGGGCGGTGACCTCGCCCAGCTCGGCTGCTCCCGCCGCGTCGGCCTCGGCCCTGGCGGTGGCCGCCCCGACGACGGTGGTCCCCCAGATGCCGGCTTCGGCCACCCGTACCGCGAGCTCCGGCTCCCAGCAGAGCCGCCAGGTCTCGCGGAAGGTGCCCGTGCTCCCCCGGGAGGCCGTCGGCACGCCCCAGTCGATGCCGAGCAGCCGCAGCCGGTGCAGCAGCAGGGACTTGGCCGCGTCGGTGTCCTTGCGCAGGTCGAGCTCCAGCTCCCGGTCCTGCGCCTCGGGCTTGAGGCGCAGCGTGCGCTGCTGCCGGGTCAGGTCGCGCTGGAGCGGTACGACGGGCGCCGCGTCGGGGACTTCGCCGAGGACATCCCCGACGACGAGCCGGTCCTCGATCAGCGCGAGCGGTATGTCGGAGCCGTCGCACATCACCGCCCGGACCGCTTCCAGGGTTTCCGTCAGCCCCGGCTCCGGCCGGCCCCGCATCGCGGCCAGGGTGTCGGCGAGCCGGACGGCTTCGATGACGTGGGCCGGGGACACCTGCCGGTCCTCCTCGCGGAGCAGGCCAGCGACCTTGGTCAGCCAGCGCTCGACGGGCCGGTCCCGGGCCGCGAAGAGATGTGCGTACCAGCCGGGCGAGGTGATGCCCGCGCCGTACCCTCCGGCCCGGGCGAGGCGCCGGTGGGTCCAGGGCACCCAGGTGGTCTCCACCTTGACCTTGGGCAGCCCGGTGAGGAGCGCCTTGTCGGCGGCCGCGGTGGTCTTCGCCCGCAGGGCCGGGACGTGCCAGGCCCCGCAGACGACGGCGTAGGCGTCGCCGAACTCCCGGCGCGCGGCCCGCATCCGCTGCCGCATGTGGGCCTCGCGCACCAGGTCCCGGTGGTGGCCGCCCGCCCCGTAGGCCTCGCGGAGGGCCCCCATGGCCTCTCCGAGCGCCTCGAACACGGCCAGCGGGTCGGCGTCGGCCGCCGGTCCGGACCCTCCGCGGTGCTCGACCACGTCCTCCCACCACCGCTCGGGGTCCTCGTACCCGGCGGTCTCGGCCAGTACGGCCAGCGGGTCCAGCCGTACGGACCCGGGCGCCGGCGCTCCGTCCCCCTCCCCGCTGTCCTCCCCGCCGTCCTCCCCGCTGTCCGGTACGGCCAGCGAGTGCGCCGCCGGGAGGTCGATGAACCGGACCGGCAGGTCCCGCTCCTGCGCCCACCGGATGGCGGTCCATTCCGGGGAGAAGTCGGCCAGCGGCCAGAACGCGGCCCGGCCGGGGTCGTCGGCCGCGTGGGCGAGCAGGGCGACGGGCGGCCGCATCCCCGGGTCCGCGGCCAGCGGGAGCAGGGCGTCCCCCTCGGGCGGTCCTTCGATCAGCACCGCCACGGGCATGGCCGCGTCCAGGGCGGCCCGCACCGCACGGGCCGAGCCGGGCCCGTGGTGCCGTACGCCCAGCAGCAGCGGGCCGGTGGCGTCCTGGCCGGCCTTCCCCGGGCTCATGCCGTCACCTCCCGGCAGGCCCGGTAGAAGTCCTTCCAGCCGTCGCGCTCGCGGACCACGGCCTCCAGGTACTCCTGCCAGACGACCTGGTCGGCGGCCGGGTCCCGGACGACGGCCCCGAGGATCCCCGCCGCCACGTCGGAGGGGCGCAGGACGCCGTCCCCGAAGTGCGCGGCCAGGGCGAGGCCGCCCGTGACCACCGAGATGGCCTCGGCGGTGGACAGGGTGCCGCTGGGCGACTTGACCTTCGTGCGCCCGTCGTCGGTGACTCCGCCGCGCAGCTCGCGGAAGACGGTGACCACGCGGCGGATCTCCTCCAGGCCCTCCGGGGCGGCGGGCAGGTCCAGGGCGCGGCCCATCTGGTCGACGCGACGGGCGACGATGTCGACCTCTGCATCGGCGGTGGCGGGCAGCGGCAGGACGACGGTGTTGAAGCGCCGGCGCAGTGCGCTGGAGAGCTCGTTGACCCCGCGGTCGCGGTCGTTGGCGGTGGCGATGAGGTTGAAGCCGCGCACGGCCTGCACCTCCTGGCCCAGTTCCGGTATCGGGAGCGTCTTCTCGGACAGGACGGTGATGAGGGTGTCCTGCACGTCGGCGGGGATGCGGGTGAGCTCCTCGACGCGGGCGGTCATGCCCTCGGCCATGGCCCGCATGACCGGGCTGGGTACGAGCGCTTCGCGGCTCGGGCCGTGGGCGAGGAGGCGGGCGTAGTTCCAGCCGTAGCGGATGGCCTCCTCCGGGGTGCCCGCGGTGCCCTGGACGAGGAGGGTGGAGTCTCCGCTGACGGCGGCGGCGAGGTGCTCGGACACCCAGGTCTTGGCGGTGCCGGGCACTCCGAGGAGCAGCAGCGCGCGGTCGGTGGCGAGGGTGGTGACGGCGACTTCGACGATCCGGCGCGGGCCGACGTACTTGGGTGTGATGACGGTGCCGTCTTCGAGCGTGCCGCCCTGCAGGTACGTGGCCACGGCCCACGGGGAGAGCTTCCAGCGGGCCGGGCGGGGCCGGTCGTCGACGGCGGCCAGGGCTTTCAGTTCGTGCGCGAAGGCGTCTTCGGCGTGCGGTCGCAGCGCCTCTGCGGTGGTCTCGTTCCCGGTCGTGGCCATGGTCCCCCTCCAATGCTCCGCAGCCGCTTCCGACTGCTGCAACCACGATGCACCCGACCACTGACAACGCCCCACGGGAGATGCGTTGTTGCAGGTCAGAGCGATTGTCAGTGGGGGTCTCTACGGTGGAACACATGACTGAGCAGGGGGTCCGCTGGACAGCGGAACAGGTACTGGCTCTGGCTCCTGACGACGCCTCACGCAAGGCGGGGGCCAAGCTCGGCGCGGCGGGGCCGTGGTCACAGACCGGAGGTTCCGCTTCCGGTGCGGTGTGGGGGTTGTGCAAGGGCAGCGGCAGCACGCCGTACCGGACGGTCGTCGACCTGTCCGGGCCGGCGTACAAGTGCTCCTGCCCGAGCCGGAAGTTCCCGTGCAAGCACGCGCTGGGCCTGTTGCTGCTCTGGGCCGCGGAGGGACTCGGCACCCCATCCGAGGCTCCGGACTGGGCGGACGCATGGCTCGTGGAGCGGGCGGCGAAGGCCGCGCGACCCGCGGCCGACGGCTCCGGCCGGGCCGGGCCGGCGGACGAGGAAGGAGCGCGCAAGCGGGCCGAGCGGCGGGCGGCCCGGATCGGCGCCGGCGTCACCGAGCTGGAACAGCGGCTCGCCGACCTGGTGCGCGGCGGCCTCGCCGGTCAGGAGCGGGCGGGATATGCGGCCTGGGAGGAGACCGCCGCCCGGATGGTCGACGCCCAGGCACCCGGACTTGCGGCACGGGTGCGGGAGTTGGGGACGATACCCAGTTGCGGCGCCGGCTGGCCCGCCCGGATGCTGGAGGAGGCGGCGCTGCTGCACCTGCTGGACCGGGCCTGGCTGGGGGTTTCGGGACTGCCGGAGCCGCTGGCCGCGACGGTCCGCAGCCGTCTGGGACTGCAGCCCCGGACGGAGGGCGAGGCCGTACGGGACCACTGGCTCGTGCTGGCCCAGTACGACACGGCGTCACCGGACGGCCGTCTCACCACCCGCCGGATATGGCTGCGCGGGCTGGCGAGCGGGCGGCCGGCCCTGGTCCTGGACTTCGGCCCGCCCGGGCGACCGCCGGGGCTGGCACTGCCCGTCGGCTTGGTGCTGGAGGCGGAAGCCCGCTTCCGGCCCGGCTCCGCAGGACTGCGGGCGGACCTCGGGGAGAGGTTCGCGCCGGCCGAACCGTGCCGGACCGCGCCGACCGGCGTGAGCACGGGCGCGGCACTGGAGGCCTACGGCGCGGCCCTGCGCGAGGACCTCTGGCTGGAGTCCTGGCCGGTGGTGCTCGGCCCGGTGGTGCCGATACCGGGAGGACGACAAGGACAACAAGGAGGACAAGGGGGACCGGGGGGACGACAGGAAGGAGCGCAGGGGGAAGGCCAGGGCCCGCAACAGGGCGCAGTGTCCTGGCAATTGGCGGACGCGGAGGGGACGTCCGCCCTGCCCGTGCCCCTGACCGGGGCCGGGAGCCGGCCCGGGACCGGGTTGTGGCAGCTGGCCGCGCTCTCGGGGGGCGGCCCGTTGACGGTGTTCGGCGAATGCGGACACCGCGGATTCACCCCGCTGACGGCCTGGCAGCCGGGCTCCTCGGAGCCGGTGGTGCTGGGCTGAGCGGGCGGCAGGGGAAGGCGGCGGCGCGGGGGCGCCGACGCAATCGAGACGAGTGAGCCGGGGGGCTTTCGTGGACGACAACCACGCCAGTTGATGCCGTAGGTGCGGCCGTGTGTGCCACAGGGAGATCGAGCTGCTCCGGTCCCGCGGAGGGGGCGGGACCGGAGCAGCCGCCTGCACACGGCACGGCACGCGAAGGAAAGAGGGAGGGGATCCGGTGAACACGACCACGGACACGACCACGAACGCGACGACGGACGCGACGACGGACGCGACCACGGGCAGAACGACGGGCGGATCGACGGACCCGGCCTACGGGGACGCGGGCTGGGACGAGCTGGTGGCCGCCGCGCTGCTGGGCACCGAGCGGCGCCGGGGCAGTCCCGGGGCACTGCTCGGGGCCGCGGCCGTGCAGACGGTACGGCGCCGGGCCGGGCTGAGACCCGCCGAGGCGGGCCCCCGGCCCGAGCCCGCGCCGCACGACCCGCGTCCCGAGCCTCCGGAGCCGGCCCGGCGGCGGCTCGCGCAGCTGTTGGCGGGCCGCGCCGGTGCGGGCAGCGGCAGCGGGCGGCGGGGGGCCGCCCCGGACCTGACGGAGCTGCTGCCGCAGTGGCTGGCCGCCGCCGGACAGCACGGGTACCGGGCTCCGGCTTCGCTCGTGCCCGCGCTGCTGGACGTCGCCCGGGCCCGTAGCGACCTCAGGCCGCCGGCCCTGGCCCTGGCCGGGACGCGCGGGCTGTGGCTGGCCCGGCTCAATCCGGACTGGCGGTTCGCGCTGCGCGGGGGATACGGAGGCGCCGGCGAACTGCCCGACGCGGAGGACTCGGCGGGGGTGGAGCGGCTGTGGCAGGAGGGGCTGTTCGCGGAGCGGGTCGCACTGCTCGGCCTCGTACGGGCCCACGAGGCGGCCGCCGGGCCGCGGCTGCTGGAGACCACGTGGAGCACCGAGCGGGCCGAGGACCGGCTGATGTTCCTCGACTCCTTGCGGGTGGGGCTGTCGGCGGACGACGAGCCCTTCCTGGAGGCGGCGCTGGGCGACCGCAGCCGCAATGTCCGGGCGACCGCGGCCGAGCTGCTGTCCGCGCTGCCGACCTCGGCGCTGGCCGGGCGGATGGCGGAGCGGGCGCTGGCCTGCGTCGGCCCGGAGGGGGTGACGCCGCCCGCCGCATGCGATGCGGGGATGCTGCGCGACGGCGTGGTCAAGCGGCCGCCGGCCGGTCGCGGGGAGCGGGCCTGGTGGCTGGGGCAGTTGGTGGAGTCCGCGCCGCTGTCGTGCTGGCGGGAGCGGTTCGGGGGGCTCGGCCCGGCGGAGATCGTGGCGCTGCCGGTGGCCGAGGGCTGGGCGGAGGAACTGCACGCGGCCTGGTGCCGGGCCGCGGTGCGGCAGGGCGACCCCGCGTGGTCGCAGGCCCTGCTCGGCTCGGCCTCAGCACCGCCCGCGGCGGGCCCGGCGACGGCGTCGCTGGCGGAGCGGGCGAAGCTCCTGTCGACCCTCGGGGATGAGGAACGGGCGGCGTGGGTCGCGGAGTTCATACGTGCGCACGGACTGTCGGAGGCGTTCCAGCTGCTCGGGGTGTGCGTGGTGCCGTGGGCGGGGGCGCTGGGGAGGGCGGTGATCGAGGCGCTGGACTCCGCGCGGGAGGCGGGGGGCTACCCGTGGAGCTTCAGCGGGGTGATGGGGCTGGCGGAGCGGTGCCTTGATCCTGCGGAGGCGGGGCGGCTCGATGCGCTGGCGGCGGAGCCGGTGGAGGAGGGGGGTGCGGCGGCCTACTGGTCGGAGGCCTTCCAGCGACTGGTCGCCACCCTGCGGCTACGGGCCGCGCTGCACGCGGAACTGGCCCCGCCAAGCTGACCGCCACCCCCGGCCGGGGCGCCTCCCCCGCCCGGGGGTGTCGCCGTCGGCGGGGTGCGGGGAGGAGCCCTGCGGGGCAAAGTCCCCTACCCGCCCTTCCACCGTTCCCCGGGCGCTGCCCGGACCCGCGCCTCAAACGCCGGCGGGGCTGGGAATGCCACCCAGCCCGCCAAGGCGTGCACATGCAGGCCTATGCCGGCCGAAATCCAGCCCCTCCGGCTTTTGAGGAGCGGGGGTCCGGGGGCTGGCCCCCGGCAACGGCGCCGCGCGGGCGCGTCTGCCCGCCGCCCAACAGTCGGCCCCGCCGGCGCTTGAGGCGCCGGGGGGCGGTCCGGCGGGCGGGGGCGCCTCGCTATGCCGGCTGGCGGACGTGGGCGCGGACCCACTCGACGATGGCCGTGGTCGTCGCGCCCGGAGTGAAGATCTCGGCCACGCCCTTCTCCTTCAGCGGAGCGATGTCGTCCTCCGGGATGATCCCGCCACCGAACACCTTGATGTCCTCCGCGTCGCGCTCCGCGAGGAGTTCCAGCACGCGCGCGAACAGCGTGTTGTGCGCGCCCGACAGGATCGACAGACCGATCGCGTCGGCGTCCTCCTGGATCGCCGTGTCGACGATCTGTTCGGGGGTCTGGTGGAGGCCCGTGTAGATGACCTCCATGCCCGCGTCCCGCAGGGCCCGCGCGATCACCTTGGCGCCTCGGTCGTGGCCGTCGAGGCCCGGCTTGGCCACCACCACACGGATCGGACCGGTCACACCCATCGCACTGCCTCCCGAGTGAACGAACGTTAAGTACAGCATTGCGCACACCCCCGTTTCGCGGTCAACCACGAGGGGGAAATCACACGTGGGATGGCGTACCACCGCTCCGCGCCGACAGCCGCACGGCACGGGGCGGTCGGACGCCCCGGTCCCGAATCGCCAGGACCTACGGGGGGGCCGTCGATGGGGCTGACCATGTCCGGGGCCGCGCTGCGGGCCGGCGTACTCGAAGCGATCGTGCTCGGCGGGCACATCCTGCTGTATCCCACCGGAGTTCTGCCCGAGCGACCCGCCACCGCCACCCACGAGCGCCCGCCGGTGCTGCTGCTCCACGGGTTCACCGACAACCGCTCCGTGTTCGTCCTGCTGCGCCGCTCCCTCGGGGCCGGCGGCCGGCGGCAGGTGGAGGCGTACAACTACTCCCCCTTCACCCGCGACCTGCGCGTCACCGCCCGGCACCTGGCCCGCCGCGTCGAGGAGCTGTGCGCGCACACCGGGCAGGACCGGGTGGACCTGGTCGGGCACAGTCTCGGCGGGCTGGTCGGGCGGTACTACGTCCAGCGCCTCGGCGGCGACGCGCGCGTCCGCACGCTCGTCACGCTCGGCACCCCGCATTCCGGCACCCGCGTGGCGCCCTTCATGGACGCGCACCCCCTGGTCCGGCAGATGCGCCCGGATTCCGAGGTGCTCGCCGAACTGCGCGCACCCGCCCCCGGCTGCCGGACCCGGTGCGTGGCGTTCTGGAGCGAGTTCGACGAGCTGATGGACCCGACCGAGACGGCCCGTATCGAACACCCGGACCTGCTCGCGGAAAACGTGCAGGTCACCGGCATCGGGCATCTCGCCCTGCCCGCGCACCCCACCGTCATCGCGGCGGTCCGGCGCGCGCTCGACGGCCCCAGGCCGATCGCCGTCCCGCAGCCCGGGGCCGCTTCCGTCGCCTGAGCGGGCCCGACCGAGCTCGCCTCGACCGCGGGAGCGAAAAGCGACCTCGAGTCGAACGGTTTTCGAACTCAAGGCCAAGGGTGGGTCTTCAGCCGACCGAAAGGCGGCCGAATGCCCGGTTCCGCCGAGCACAAAACCCTCCGAAGATTGTCGTTGCGTGTAACCGCCGGGTACAGTCACGCCACTGCTCTCCTCCGGGGAACCCCACGTTCCTCGGCCACCCAGGCCCCCCGCTGCCGAGGCGAAAGAGAAGTTGGTGAACGACCGCCCCTCGTCGGGCCAGTACCCCGATTTTGGGTACGACGGCCTTTCCACCACCACTTTCGCTGGCGATTCAGCGTTTACGTCCTATGAAACACAGGGACAGGGCTACAACTACGGCGCTGCCTACGGTTCCTACGACACCGGCTCGTACGACACCACGGCGTGGACCGCCCCCCAGAACGGCTACGCGCAGCCGTCCGTCGAGGGATACGCCGGCTACGACGGCTACCTCTCGACCGTCCCCACCCAGGGCGGCGTCTCCATGGACTACCAGTCCACCGCCTTCGGCTACGAGACCTCCGCCGAGCAGACCGGCCACTGGTCGGTCCCCGGCTACGGGACCGAGACCGGCGCCTACGACGCCACCGCCTGGAACACGGCCTCCGAGCAGACCTACGGGTACACCGGCTACGAACAGCAGCAGCCGCAGCACGTCCCCGAGCCGGTGCAGGAACAGGCCCACGAGCAACAGCACGCGCAGCAGTACGCCTACGACTACGGCTACGAGCCCTACGCCGCGACCTCGCCCGAGGGCGAGCCGGCCTACACCGAGACCGCGGTCTTCTCGTACCTCCCCACCGGTGCGGATGCCGAGGACACGGACGTCGACGTCGACGTCGACTTCCACGCGGACACGGACACGGACACCCGGGTGCACGATCTCCCCACCCAGGCCATGCCGGTCACCCCGGCCGGGCCCGCCGAGCCGCGCCCCTCGCGCCGCGCCGGCTCCAAGCCCGGCTCGAAGCCCGTCGCCAAGGCGGGTTCCGCCAAGACCGGTGCCAACAACCGCCGTCGTACCCCGGCCAAGCGTTCCGCGCTGCTGACCGTGGCCGTTCCCTCGGCCTGCGTGATGGGTGTCGCGGGTGTCGCCGCCGCCTCCGTGGGCGGGCTCACCGGTGCGGACAAGCCGTCCGAGGAGACCACCACCCTGGCCGCGCCCGACCCGGCCTCCATCAAGCCGGTCGCCGCGAACAGCAAGCTCGACACGCAGCTCACCGCCCTCAGCGCCGACGCCGGCGACTTCGCGGACCGGGCGAGCCGCACCCAGGAGCGCATCGACCTGCGCCTGCGCCAGGACGAGGAAAAGAAGAAGAAGGCGGAGGAGGAGGCGGCCAAGGAAGCGGCCCGCCCCAAGTTCGCGCTTCCCGTCGCACGGCACGGCCTCAGCGCCGGCTTCGGGCAGGCGGGCGTCAACTGGATGTCCGTGCACACCGGCATCGACTTCCCGGTGGGCTACGGGACTTCGGTCATGGCCGCCACCGACGGCACCGTGCGCAGCCAGTTCAACAGCGCCTACGGCAACATGGTGATACTCACCGCGCCCGACGGTACCGAGACCTGGTACTGCCACCTCAGCAGCGCCAAGATCCGGTCCGGCAAGGTCAAGGCCGGCGACGTGATCGCGTACTCCGGCGACACCGGCAACTCCACCGGCCCGCACCTCCACTTCGAGGTGAGGCCGGGCGGCGGCTCCCCGGTCGACCCGCAGGCATGGCTGCGCGCCAAGGGCCTGAACCCGAACTAGGACCGACCCGGCACGCACCCACGAACGAACGCGGAAGGGGCCGCCCCCCCAAGGGGGGGGCCCTCCCCGTCTTCCCCACCGTCGTCCGCCGGGCGCCCCACATCCCCCCCCCCCCTCGAGACTCTTCACCCGCACGGACCAAAACAAGAAACAACTCC
>NZ_JBHUBS010000005.1:115477-183540 GCF_042788835.1 Streptomyces sp. NPDC056883
GGGACGGAAACCAGAGGGGAAACCAACAAGAAAAAAACAAAAAAAAAAGGGGGGAGGCCCCCCCCCCCGGGGGGGCGCCCCCTTCCGCGTCTTCCACGTCGTCGTCCGCGGGCCGTCCCGCGTCCCGCCCGCCGCTAGAGCTTCTGCACCGGCGCGTACCGCAGCAGGAGCCGCTTCGGCTTCTCGTCCCCGAAGTCGATGGTGGCCTGCGCGTCCGCGCCCGCCCCCCTGACCTCCATGACCGTGCCCAGCCCGAACTGGTCGTGCGTGACCCGGTCCCCGACCACCAGCGCGATGACCGGCTTGTCGGCGGCCCGCCGCGTCGCGAACCCCGACGGGCCCGACTTCGTACGCGACGAGGACAGGAAGGACTCCGGCGAGGTGCCGAAGGAGGCCTTCGAGCCGCCGCCCGAGCCGGAGGACCCGTACCCCGAGCCGGAGCCGCGCATCGGGCCCGCCGGCTTCTGCGCCGCGCCCGTCCGCTTCCACTGCAGGTACTCGGCCGGGATCTCCTCCAGGAACCGCGACGGCGGGTTGTAGGAGGGCGTGCCCCAGGCGCTGCGCATGCTCGAGCGCGTCAGGTACAGCCGCTCGCGCGCCCGCGTGATGCCGACGTAGGCGAGGCGGCGCTCCTCCTCGAGCTCCTTGGTCTGGCCCAGCGCGCGCATGTGCGGGAAGACCCCGTCCTCCATGCCGGTCAGGAAGACCACCGGGAACTCGAGGCCCTTGGCGGTGTGCAGGGTCATGAGGGTGATGACGCCGTTGCCGTCGGTGTCCTCGTCCGGGATCTGGTCGGAGTCGGCGACCAGCGCGACCTGCTCCAGGAACTCGGAGAGGGTGCCGGGGCCGACCGGCGGGGCGCCGTTCTCGGCGGCCTCGGCCGCCGCGGCTTCCCGTGCCTGCTCGAATTCGAGCGCCACGGCCGCCAGTTCCTGAAGGTTCTCGATGCGCGTCTCGTCCTGCGGGTCGGTCGAGGCCTGGAGCTCGGCGAGGTAGCCCGTACGCTCCAGGACCGCTTCCAGGACCACCGCCGGGCCGGCGCCCGAGTCGACGATGGTGCGGAGCTCCTCCATCAGCACGTTGAAGCGCTTGACGGCATTGGTCGAGCGGGCGGCCATGCCGAAGGCCTCCTCGACCCGGCGCAGCGCCTGCGGGAAGGTGATCTTCTCGCGCATCGCGAGCGCGTCGATCATCGCCTCGGCGCGCTCGCCGATGCCGCGCTTGGGGACGTTCAGGATCCGGCGGAGCGGGACGTTGTCCTCGGGATTCGACAGGACGCGCAGGTACGCGAGGACGTCGCGGACCTCCTTGCGCTCGTAGAACCGGACGCCGCCGACGACCTTGTAGGGCAGTCCGACCCGGATGAAGATCTCCTCGAACACGCGCGACTGCGCGTTCGTCCGGTAGAAGATCGCGACGTCGCCGGCCTTCGCGTCGCCCGCGTCCGTCAGCCGGTCGATCTCGTCGGCGATGAACTGCGCCTCGTCGTGCTCGGTGTCCGCGACGTAGCCGGTGATGACGGCGCCGCTGCCGGCCTCGGTCCACAGGTTCTTCGCGCGGCGGTTCTCGTTGCGCTCGATGACCGCGTTGGCGGCGGACAGGATCGTCTGGGTGGAGCGGTAGTTCTGCTCCAGCAGGATCGTGGTCGCGTCCGCGTAGTCCTCTTCGAACTGGAGGATGTTGCGGATGGTCGCGCCGCGGAAGGCGTAGATCGACTGGTCGGCGTCACCCACCACGCACAGCTCGGCGGGCGGCAGGTCCGGGTAGCCGGTGCCGACCAGCTCGCGCACGAGCGTGTACTGGGCGTGGTTGGTGTCCTGGTACTCGTCGACCAGCACGTGCCGGAAGCGGCGCCGGTAGTGCTCCGCGACCTCCGGGAAGGCCTGGAGCAGGTGGACCGTGGTCATGATGATGTCGTCGAAGTCGAGGGCGTTGGCCTCGCGCAGCCGCCCCTGGTACATCGCGTACGCCTGGGCGAGGGTCTTCTCGAACCCGTCGGCGGCCTGCCCGGCGAAGGCGTCCTCGTCGATGAGCTCGTTCTTGAGGTTCGAGATCTTGGCGCTGAACGCCTTCGGCGGGAACTTCTTCGGGTCCAGGTCCAGGTCGCGGCAGACGAGCGCCATCAGGCGCTTCGAGTCGGCCGCGTCGTAGATCGAGAAGGAGGAGGTGAAACCGAGCCGCTTGGACTCGCGGCGCAGGATGCGCACGCACGCACTGTGGAAGGTGGAGACCCACATCGCGTTCGCGCGGGGGCCGACCAGGCCCTCGACGCGCTCCTTCATCTCGCCGGCGGCCTTGTTGGTGAAGGTGATCGCCAGGATCTGGCCGGGGTGGACCCCGCGCGCGCCCAGCAGGTGGCCGATGCGGTGCGTCAGCACGCGCGTCTTGCCCGATCCGGCGCCGGCCACGATGAGCAGCGGGGAGCCCGCGTGCACCACGGCGGCACACTGCTCCGGATTCAGTCCTTCCAGGAGCGCCGCCGGGTCGATGACGGGCCTGGGGGCGCCGTCCCGGTAGTACGCGTCCCCGTGCATGGGCGTGTCGAAGCGCCCCCCGAAGAGATCGTCCGCGCCCGCCTCGGGGGCGGCGTGGTCTTCGGGCGGCGGGGGGACCTCTTCGGAGGGGGAGAGGTCGGCCAGGAAGCTGTCGTCAAAGAGGCTGCTCATCGCCTTCCGAGTTTAGAGGGCGGGACCGACAGCCGGTCCCGCCCTCGGAAAATTCGGCGGCATATGCCCTGAGAACCCTTCCCGCCCCCTTCCGAGGCGCCCCCTCCGGCGCTAGCGTGCTCCGCCAACCGGAAGGAGGTGCCGGCCCGTGTACGCGTACGGATTCCCCTCGTCCCACCCCTCCCCCCACCACCGCAAGCCGCGCACCCGAAGACATCCGAACGCCCCCACCGCGGTCGTCACGACCGCGGCCCTGTCCTCCTTGGGCCTGCTCCTCCCCCACCAGGCCGCGGCGGCGCCGGCGCCCCGCCCCTCGGTGGAGGAGGTACGGACCCGCGTGGACGAGCTGCACCGGCAGGCGGGCACGGCCACCCAGGCCTACGACGCCGCGGCCGGGCGGACCGAGGAACAGCGGGCCCTGCTGTCCGCGCTCATGGACCAGGTGGCCGGCACCACCCAGAAGCTGAACGAGGCCCGGCGGCTGCTCGGCAGCTACGCCGCCGACCGGTACCGCGGCGCCGGCGGCCTCGGCGGGACCGCGACCCTGCTGCTCAGCGACGATCCGCAGGCCTTCTTCGCGCAGACGCACCTGCTGAACCGGCTCGGCGGCCGCGAGGACGCCCTGCTCACCCAGTACACCCGGGCCAGGGCGGAGACGGCCGCCAAGCGCCGGGAGGCGGCCGTGGTGGTCACGGATCTGGAGCGGGCGCAGGAGGAGCTGCGCGGGCGCAAGCAGGACGTGCAGGCCCGGCTCGCGGAGGCGAACGCCCTGCTCGCGCAGCTCACCGCGCCGGAGCGGGCGCGGGCCCTGGCCCCCCGGTCCCCGGCCGCTCCGGGGCCGCTGCCCGCGGACGGTGCCGCGTCGGCGGCCGGCGCCAGGGCGGTGGCCTTCGCCCGGGCCCAGCTGGGAAAACCGTACGTCTGGGGCGCGACCGGCCCGCGCTCGTACGACTGTTCCGGGCTGACCCAGGCCGCCTGGCGGGCGGCGGGGGTCACGCTGCCGCGCACCACCTGGGACCAGGTGAAGGCGGCCCCGCGGATCGCGACGAGCGCGCTGCGCCCGGGGGACCTGGTCTTCTTCTACGCGGACATCAGCCACGTCGGGATCTACATCGGCGGCGGCCGCATGATCCACGCCCCGCGCCCGGGGACGTCCGTCCGCGAGGACTCGGTCTACTACCAACCGATCTACGGGAGCGTCCGGCCGGGGTGAACGCGGCGGCGCCCGCTTCTCCGTCGGCCTTTCCGTCGGCGTGTCCGTCACTCAGCGCCACGGTGCGGCGGGTGCTCCGGCGTGGCGCTCACCGTCCGTATCAGAGGAGTTGGCGGGGCGCCCGCCAACTCACCCTCTCCGTTGGTCCGTTCGTGCCGTTCGATTCGCAGGTTCCGCCAACCGGGCCTAGCGTCTAGCACATCGAGGAGCATTTACCCCCCTTTGCGGACAAATAGTTCGCGGCTGCGCCTCGGGGACCCGGAGGATTCACCATGCATTCCATACGTGTCGCGTCCGTAGCCCTGCTGTCCACGGCCGCCTTCGCGCTCGCCGCGCCGATCGCCTCGGCCAACGACGGCGGGACCACGCCCAACGTCACGTCCTTCGGCTTCACCGTCTCCCCCACCACCGTCGCCGCGGGCGGCACCGTCACGCTGAACGCCACCGGTTGCCAGGAACCGCTGGTCAAGGCCTCCTCCGGCATCTTCGACGCGGTCGAGCTCAACGAGGGCAAGCCCGCCACCGCCAAGGTGGACGCGGACGCCAAGCCGGGTGCCCAGTACGAGGTCACCTTCGACTGCAAGGGCGAGAAGGGCACGACCACCCTCACGGTCGCGGGCCACTCGTCCGGCACCGGCACCGGCACGGAGACCGGAACGACCACTCCCTCCACTCCCTCCACTCCCTCCAAGGGCGTCAAGGCCGGTCTCGGCGGCGGCGCCGGAGGCCTGAACGGCACCGAGATCGCGGCCGGTTCCGCGCTGCTGGCCGGTGCGCTCGGTGGTGGCGTGTTCCTGATGCGTCGCCGGGCGGGCGACCAGGCCTGACCGCTGTCCCCCTGACAGCCGGGCCCGTCCGACCCGCCCCTGGCGACCGGACGGGCCCGGTCCAGTACCCGGTCCCCGGTCCAGTACCCGGTCCCCGGTCCAGTACCCGGTCCGGCCTCCGGCCCCGGAACCCCCGGCACCACGGAAGGAGCGCGCATCATGCCCCGCCCCCAGGAACGTACGAAGCCCCGCGGCGGCTGGGGCGTCGTTGCCGTGGTCGCCCTCAGCGGCACGTTCCTCCTCTCCAACGGGCTCGACCTGAACGGCGGTCCGCCGCAGCCCGCGCAGGCCGCCTCCCTGGTCAGCGACCCGGCCCACGACGAGGCCGCCCGCCGCCTCCCGCCGGCCCCGCAGCCGCTGAAGCCCTCCCCGCCGACCCGGATCCGGATTCCCGCCGTACAGGTCGACGCCCCGGTCACCCGGGTCGGACTCGACGCCGAGGGCTGGGTGGACGCCCCGCCGCCGCAGGACCGGAACCTGGCCGGCTGGTACGAGGGCTCCCCCGCCCCGGGCACCCGGGGCACGACGGTAATCGACGGTCACGTGGACAACGAGCAGGGTCCGGCCGTCTTCTACGCGCTCGGCTCGCTCAAGCAGGGCCAGCACGTCGAGGTGGACCGACAGGACGGCCGTACCGCCGTGTTCACCGTGTACGGCATCGAGGTCGTCGGCAAGAAGGACTTTCCGGCGGCGCGGGTCTACGGCCCCAAGGGCGCTCCGGAGCTCCGCGTGATCACCTGCGGCGGCGGTTTCTCCAAGAAGGGGGGCTACGACGGCAACGTGGT
This sequence comes from Streptomyces sp. NPDC056883, assembly GCF_042788835.1. Classification (NCBI taxonomy): domain Bacteria; kingdom Bacillati; phylum Actinomycetota; class Actinomycetes; order Kitasatosporales; family Streptomycetaceae; genus Streptomyces; species Streptomyces sp. NPDC056883. The sequence goes on from NZ_JBHUBS010000005.1 coordinate 120,969, forward strand.
CGTCTTCGCCCGCCTGACGGACATCCGCGGATAGCGGAAGGCCATCGACGGGCACCCGCCCGCCAGGTCCGGTTACGTACCGCCACTTTCGATCATCTCGTCATCTGCCCGTTACCTTCGGGTCTAGCGTCCTCCCCCAAGCACCGACCAGGCACCGACGGAGGAAGGACGTGAGGCCCTCGTGGCCAGTCATCGAAAGCCCAGGCAGCGCCCGCTCACCAGCGGCACGGCACGGAGCACCGTACGCACCACCGCCGCCACCCTCGCCCTCGCGGGCGCTGCCACCGCCACCGCCTTCGAAGGCACCTCCCACGCCGATCCGCAGCCGACGCCCTCGCAGGTCAAGGCGGAGATGGACCGGCTCTACGAGGAGGCCGAGGCGGCGACGGACCAGTACAACGGGGCGAAGGAGAAGGCCGACGAGGCGCAGCGCGCGCTCGACGGGCTGCGGGACGAGACCGCCCGCAAGACCGACCAGCTCAACACGGCCCGCAGCACGCTCGGTTCGCTGGCCGCGACGCAGTACCGCAGCGGCACGCTGGGCGCCGCCGTCCAGCTGGCGATGTCCGACGATCCGCAGGAGTACCTGGACCGGGCCGCCCTCATCACCCGCGCCGGGAACCGCAACGCGGCCGAGATCTCGGCCGTGCGGCGGGGGCTCGACGAGGTCGGGAAGCTCAAGGACCAGGCCGCCGGACGCCTCGCCGACCTGCGGGCCCGGCAGGGCGAACTCGCGGGCCACAAGGCCGCGATCGAGGAGAAGCTGACCGCTGCGCAGCGGCTGCTGGCCAAGCTGACGGCCGAGGAGCGGGCGGCCTACGAGGCCCGCTCGGCCGGCCCCGCACCGGCCGGCCCCGCCACCCAGGCTCCGCCGCCCTCCGACGGCTCGCGCGCGGCGCGCGCGGTGGCGTTCGCGTACGGGGCGATCGGCAAGCCGTACGTGTGGGGCGCGACGGGCCCGGGATCGTTCGACTGTTCCGGTCTGACCCAGGCGGCCTGGCGCGCGGCCGGGGTCGCGCTGCCGCGGACCACCTACACCCAGATCAACGCGGGCCGGCGGGTCTCCCGCGACGCGCTGGCCCCCGGTGACCTGGTGTTCTTCTACTCCGGCGTCACGCACGTCGGCATGTACGTCGGCAACGGCCAGATGATCCACGCCCCGCGCCCCGGCTCCACGGTCCGCGTCGCGCCGGTGGACTCGATGCCCTGGGCCGGAGCCTCGCGGCCCGCCTGACCGGGGCCCGGACCACTGAGGCTCAGATCAGCCGGCGGGCCGTCGCCCAGCGGGTCAGCTCGTGGCGGTTGGAGAGCTGGAGCTTGCGCAGCACCGCCGAGACGTGGGATTCCACGGTCTTGACCGAGATGAACAGCTGCTTGGCGATCTCCTTGTACGCGTACCCGCGCGCGATCAGCCGCAGCACCTCGCGCTCGCGCTGGGTGAGGCGGTCCAGGTCCTCGTCGACCGGCGGGGCGTCCGTCGAGGCGAAGGCGTCGAGCACGAAGCCCGCCAGCCGCGGCGAGAACACCGCGTCCCCGTCCTGGACGCGGAAGACCGAGTCCACGAGGTCGGTGCCGGTGATCGTCTTGGTGACGTAGCCGCGGGCGCCGCCCCGGATGACCCCGATGACGTCCTCGGCGGCGTCCGACACCGACAGGGCCAGGAACCGCACCGGGTCCTCGACGGCGCCCATCAGCGGGGCGCAGCGGCGCAGTACCTCGACGCCGCCGCCACCGGGCAGGTGCACGTCGAGGAGCACCACCTCGGGGCGGGTGGCGGTGATGACGGTGACGGCCTGGTCCACGTCGGCGGCCTCGCCGACGACCTCGACCCCGGTCCGCTCGGTCTCGCCGATCTCGGCTTGCACCCCGGTGCGGAACATCCGGTGGTCGTCGACGAGCACCACCCGGACCCTCCTGGTCACGCCGCCGGTGCTCGCGCTGTCCTCGGTCATGCTGCCTTCGCCGCCCTCTCCATCTCCAGCTCGACTTCCGTGCCGCCGTCCGGCGCGGACCGCAGTCGCGCGGTCCCGCCGTTGCGCTGCATCCGGCCGATGATCGATTCTCGTACGCCCATGCGGTCGTCCGGTACCGCGTCCATGTCGAAGCCGGGTCCGCGGTCCCGTACGGACACGAACACCGTCTGGCCCTCCACCTCCGCGTACACCTGGACGGGTCCGCCGTCGCCACCGTACTTGGCGGCATTGACCATCGCCTCGCGCGCGGCCTGCATCTGTGCGGCCAGCTTCTCGTCGAGGGGGCAGTCGCCGACGACGACCACCTCGATCTGGACCCCGTGGTGGTCCTCCACCTCGGCGGCGGTCTTCTTCACGGCCTCGGCCAGGGTCGTCGGCTCCTCGCCCTCGTCCTTGCCGGTGCCCTCGGGCTTGTACAGCCAGTTGCGCAGCTCCCGCTCCTGGGCCCGGGCGAGGCGGCGCACCTCCCCGACGTCCTCGGCGTTGCGCTGGATCAGGGTGAGGGTGTGCAGCACGGAGTCGTGGACGTGGGCGGCCACCTCGGCGCGCTCCTGGGCGCGGATGCGCATCAGGCGCTCCTCGGAAAGGTCCTGGGTCATGCGGATCAGCCAGGGTCCCGCCAGGAGGGCGACGCCGACGAGGACGGCGAGGGTGGCGGTCAGTACGTTGCCGAGCTGGGCGGCGGAGCCGCGGACCACGATGAAGACGGTCAGGCCCACCCCGACCAGGGCGACGCCGGCGAGCGCGCGGGCGGCCTGCAGCAGCCGGGCGTGCCGGCCGGCGGCGGCGTTCCAGTGGGCGCGGCGGGCGTTGTCGGCCTGGCGCCAGACGAGGACCACGCCGGCTCCGACGAGCAGGGTCGGCCACACGTACCGTCCGGAGCTGCCGCCGACCTGGACCTGGGAGATGAAGATGCCCGCGCCGACGCACAGGGCGATCAGCGCGATGATCTGGCCGCGCTCGGGCTTGCGCAGCCGCCGGGTGCCGTCGGGGAGGGTGTCGAAGTAGGAGCGGTGGCCGCTGCGGCCGCCGACGCCGAGCGGTACGAAGACCCAGAACGCGGCATAGAGCAGCACGCCGAGGCCGTCGCCCCACATGAACAGGCCGAGGAAGGCGAGCCGGACCCAGACGACGGGCAGGCCCAGGTGCCCGGCGAGGCCGCGCGCGACTCCGCCGAGCATCCGGCCGTCGGCGCTGCGGTAGAGCTTGCGCTGCGGCGTCTCGTCGGAGTCCGGTGCGTACGGCGTGCGGGGGGCGGCTGCTACGGGCATGTCACCGATGGTCACACGCTCGCGGCGGCCGTGGCATCAGGGCAGCCCCCCAGTTCTCTCGGGGGGATATCAGGGTTGCGCCAGGGTAGATCCGGATGCCTGCGGCGTCGGCGGACCGTCACCATGTACGCATGACCGAAGTACACGATTCCCCGCCGCCGGACGCAGGAGCCGGCACGAGCAGGGCCGGCGCGGGCGCCGGCTCCGCTTCGCCGCTCGCCGAGCGCCCTCCCCTGCGCCGCGGCAAGCGCGACAAGGTGCTCGCGGGCGTGTGCAGCGGCCTGGGCCGGTACTTCGATCTCGACCCGGTGATATTCCGGATCGTACTCGGCGTCCTCGCCGTCACCGGCGGCGTCGGTCTGATCTTCTACGGCTTCGCGTGGATGCTCCTGCCCCAGGAGGGCGAGGAGGACAGCGAGGTGAAGAAGCTGCTGACCGGCCGGATCGAGGGATCGACGCTGGCGGCGGTGTTCGCCGCGCTGGTGGGCTGCGCCCTGTTCCTGTCGATGCTGGACAACGGCGGGCTGGCGGTCTTCTCCGTCCTGGCCGTGCTGGCGCTGGGCGGCGCGGCGTACTGGTCGCAGCGCCGGCGGAGCGGGTCCGGCGGGCGGCTCCAGCCGGGAGAGGAGGAGCGGGCCCCTGCGGGCGTGGAGTTCGTGTACCCGGCGGCGACCCGCACCGGGCACCGCACCGTGCACAGTCCGGCGCCGCCGGAGACCCAGGCGCCGCCCGTGCCCGGCGGTCCGTCCTGGTGGCGGGATCCGCTGGTCAAGGACGGCACCACGGGGCCGGTCGGCTCGACGGGCTACCTGTGGGGTCCCGAGGACTCGGTGCCCGCCGGCGCCGGCGGCGATCCGGCCGCGCCCGCGGCGCCGGAGGGCGCGCAGCAGGTCCGCAGGGAGCCGCGGGGCGGTATCGGCGGCCGGGTGTTCGTGCTGGCCCTGCTCGCCTGGGCCGTCGGCACCGCCTCGGTCTGGGAGGGCAGCACCCTGAGCCGTGCCCTGCAGGTCGGCTTCGCCTCCGCCCTCGCCGTCTTCGGCCTCGGGCTCGCGGTGAGCTCGGTCAAGGGCCGCACCGGCTTCGGCACCGTCCTGCTCTCGGTGATCACCGCCGTGCTGCTGGCCGGGGCGGTGGCCCTGCCCAAGGAGATCGGCACCGCGTGGAAGGACGTCGTCTGGCGGCCGGCCGCGGTGGCCGACGTGGCGCCGTCCTACGAGGCGGGCACCGGGCTCGCCACCTTGGACCTCAGCCGCCTGGACGTGCCCAAGGGCGCGACCGTGCCCGTCCGCGCCTCCATCGACGCCGGCCGGCTGCGGGTGATCCTCCCGCGGGAGGTCACCGCGGAGACCGAGGCGGCCATCAAGCTGGGCGACATCCAGATGCCCGGCGATACGGGCGAACACATACGCATCCAGAGCCGCGACGAGGTGCGGCGGGTGACCCTGCAGCCCTCCCCCGGCACCGAGGCCGGCGGCACGATCGAGTTGCACCTGAGCGCGGGTGTGGGACAGGTGGAGGTGGCCCGTGCGGCGTCATGAGTTCCAGCCGGGACGGCTGATCGCGGGACTGGTCCTGATGGCGGCCGGGGTGCTCTATCTCCTCGGCGCGTCGGGCGAGGCCGATCCACCCTGGTTCTTCGTCCTCATGATGACCGCGGGCGGTCTCGCGTTCGCCGCCGTCGCCGGGCTGGTGACCTACGCCGTGCGCCGTGACCGGCGGGAGCGGATCAGCGAGTCCAGCGAGAGGTAGGGCGCCCCGGCGAGGACCAATGGGGTCCAGGCCATCAGGTAGATCAGGTCGTTGCCGTAGTAGTAGGGGGTCACCGCCCAGGACACGGTGAGCCACAGACTGAGCGAGATCAGGGCTCCGCCGACGGACGCGATCCGGGTCAGCAGTCCGGCCAGGACCCCCAGGCCGACCAGGAGTTCCCCGATGGCCAGGGCCACGGCGAAGCCGACGGGCGCCTTCAGGGCCAGGTCCACCATGGCCGGGATCGCCGAGGTGTCGCGCACCCCGTTCATCAGCTCGCCGATGGAGCCGCTGCCGGTGGCGGAGAGGAAGGCGGAGTCGGTCAGCTTGTCCAGGCCTGCGTAGACGAAGGTCACGCCGAGGAAGATCCGCAGGGGCAGGAGCGCGTGGCGGGCGGCGAGCTCGCGCAGGCCGTGCAAGCCGCTCTGTCCGGTGGGAGCGTCAGGGGCGCCGGAGGGGACGTCAGTTCGGGTCACGCGCTATGTGTACCCGCTTCACTCCGCCACGTCGATGGTGCACCGGTTGGATTCCACCCCCGCGGCAGTGACGACCTGGATCTCGATCCGCCCCGGCTCCACTTCCGCCGGGACCGGCACGGTCAGCACGGCATCGGACGGGTTGGTGAAGCCGCCCGCCACCGGGACCAGCGGTACGTGCACGTGGACCGCGCCCACGCGGACCACCAGCCGGGCCAGCATCTCCGGCGTCTGCGCCCCCGGCGGGACGAAGCCCACTCCGCGGATCTCGATGTCGTCCCCGGGGCGGATCGCCGCGTCCAGGTCCCCGGGCTCGCGTCTGCGCACCACCGACAGGACCAGCGGACGGCTGCCCTCGGCGTACTTCGCCGCCAGGTACACGGCCGCCGACAGCGCCACCAGCAGCGCGAGCGCCCACGGCAGTGCCGGCAGCCGGTCCGGGAACCGGGCCAGCGAGACCCCCGCGAAGCCCAGCACCACCGTGGAGACCAGCACGTACTGGGCGTCCGGGAAGGAGCCCCGGCCCGCGTCGTCCGTCAGCAGGTCCGCCCCGGACGGCCGGTCCGCCGGCAGCTTCTGCAACCGCTGCCCCATGATCCGTACGGAGACCACCCGGCGCACCAGCACCGCGACCCCCGAGGTCAGCCCGAGCACCGCCAGCAGCGGCAGCGCCCGGTCGAGCGCGAAGCCCTCGTACAGCGCCTGGCGCTCGGGTCCCGGCGAGGAGGCCGCCAGCCGCAGCGCGGGCAGCAGCGTCGCGAAGGCGGTGAGCACCAGCCAGGCGCTCGGTACCGCCTTCGAGGTGGACAGCCGGTTGTCCTCACCGACCAGCGGGGCCAGCAGGCCGCCCCGGAGCGTCTGCGCGCGGGCCGCCACCGTCAGCAGGGCGGCCAGCACGAGCGCGGCCAGCAGCCCGGCGGTGCGCGCCGTGGACCAGCCGGTGCCGAGTGCGGTGCCGACCTGGACCAGCAGCAGCACCCCCGCGGCGATCCACACGGCGAGGACGGCCCGCCGGGAGAACAGGTAGAGCCAGGAACTGCCCGCCTCCCGGCCCCGGTCGGCGACCGTCCGGGCCGACAGGGTCAGCTCGTCGGAGACCCACTGCCGGGAGGCTCCGAGGGAGTGGGCCACGGCGGCCGGAACCCCCTGCCCGGAGGCGAACTCGTCGCGCTTCGCCAGGAACGCTGCGACCGCTCGGCGGTGCCCCTCTCGTGTGCAGTCCTCGCAGGCACAGGCCGCGGTATGGGTGCTTCTGGACATCTCTTGGACAGCCACGAACGTGCCGCCTCTCTGAACTACGGTGCAATGCCAGCGAATTGTGCACCACTGCGGCAGTGTTCCGGATTGCGCACGATGTCAGAGCAGGTGATTAACCGTTCATGATGTTGACGGACCCGCTCCGGAGGTCTCCAGCAGCGGCTGGCAGTTGGCCCAGGCGGCCAGATCCGACCCGAACCGCTCCCGGGTCGCGAGCGCACTGTGGTGGCTGATGAGCACCGCTTTCCCGGCCGCCCGCGCGATCAGCTGCACCTGCGCGGCCCGCTCCGCCGCGATGAACCACCACGCGGCGGCCTCCACCGAGTCGCCGACCGTCAGCAGCCCGAGGTTGCGCAGCACCAGCGCCTTGTAGGGGCCGAGCGCACCCGCGATCCGCTCGGCGTCCCCGGTGCCCGCGCCCCCGCCGCCCAGGGCCCCGCCGCCCAGAAACTCGTCGAGCAGCGCGTGGTCCTCGTAGAAGGCGCAGGCCTCCTGGGTGACGGGGGCGAGCAGTTCGCCGAGCGCGGCAAGCGCCCTGCCGTACGGGGCCTGCGTGCGGACGACGGCCACCACGGCGGGCCGGGCCCGGTGGACGGCCGCGTGCACGGCGAAGGCCAGCTGGTTGACCCTGCGCTCCCCCTGGCGGACCCGCCCCTCCCCGTCGACCAGCAGCAGGTCGTCGGGGCCGATCGCGCCGAAGGCCCGGCCGAAGGGGTTCACCCAGTAGCAGTCCTCGAACTCCGGGTCCCGGGCGCTGACGTGCCCGCCCACCCCGTCCTCGTACCCGAGCCTCCCCAGCAGCCGCAGCACCGCGGCGAGCCGCTCCTTGCGGTGCGCGCGCTCCTCCCCGGGGGTGGCGAACACCGGCGGCATCTCGAAGCCCAGCCGCTCCACGGGCACGGGTGCGGGTGCGGATGCGGGTACGAGTCGCTCGGTCATGGCCCCTCCTTCAAGGTCGCGGCGCAAAGTACCGGCGACCGGCCGAAGAGGCCATACACGCGGCGAGGCCGCCGCTCCCGGGGAGGGAGCGGCGGCCTCGGCGTTCACAGCGGGGCGGGCAGGAGGCTTACTCCCACTCGATGGTGCCCGGGGGCTTGCTCGTGCAGTCCAGGACGACGCGGTTGACGTCCGGCACCTCGTTGGTGATGCGGGTGGAGATCCGCGCGAGCACCTCGTACGGCATGCGCGTCCAGTCCGCCGTCATCGCGTCCTCGGAGGAGACGGGGCGCAGCACGATCGGGTGGCCGTACGTACGGCCGTCACCCTGGACGCCGACGCTGCGGACATCGGCGAGCAGGACGACCGGGCACTGCCAGATCTCCTTGTCCAGGCCGGCCGCCGTGAGCTCGTGGCGGGCGATGGCGTCGGCCTCGCGGAGCAGGTCCAGGCGCTCCTTGGTGACCTCGCCGACGATGCGGATGCCGAGGCCGGGGCCGGGGAACGGCTGGCGCTGGACGATCTCGGCGGGCAGGCCGAGCTCCTGGCCGACCATCCGGACCTCGTCCTTGAACAGCTGGCGCAGCGGCTCGACGAGCTCGAACTCGATGTCGTCGGGGAGCCCGCCCACGTTGTGGTGGGACTTGATGTTGGCGGTGCCGGTGCCGCCGCCGGACTCGACGACGTCCGGGTACAGGGTGCCCTGGACCAGGAAGGCCACGGCCGGGCCGTCCTCCTGGAGGATCTCCAGCTGGGCCTGCTCGAAGACGCGGATGAACTCGCGGCCGATGATCTTGCGCTTGGTCTCCGGGTCGGAGACGCCGGCCAGCGCGTTCAGGAAGCGCTCCTGCGCGTCGACGACCTTCAGCCGCGCGCCGGTGGCGGCGACGAAGTCCTTCTCGACCTGCTCGGTCTCGCCCTTGCGCATCAGACCGTGGTCCACGTACACGCAGGTGAGCTGCGAGCCGATGGCCTTCTGCACGAGGGCCGCGGCGACCGCGGAGTCCACGCCGCCGGACAGGCCGCAGATGGCGCGCTTGTCGCCGACCTGCTCGCGGATGAGGGCGACCTGCTCCTCGACGATGTTGCCGGGGGTCCAGGTGGGCTGGAGGCCTGCGCCGCGGTAGAGGAAGTGCTCCAGGATCTGCTGGCCGTGCGTGGAGTGCATCACCTCGGGGTGGTACTGCACGCCGTAGAGCTTCTTCTCGTCGTTCTCGAAGGCCGCGACCGGGACGACGTCGGTCGACGCGGTGACGGTGAAGCCCTCGGGAGCGGCGGAGCAGGCGTCGCCGTGGGACATCCATACCGACTGGTTCTCGGGGGTGCCCTCGAAGAGGGTGGATCCGGCCTTGGAGACGGCCAGCGGGGTGCGGCCGTACTCGCGCGAGCCGGTGTTGTCGACGGTGCCGCCGAGGGTGACCGCCATGAGCTGGAAGCCGTAGCACATGCCGAAGACGGGGACGCCGGCCTCGAAGATCGCACCGTCGAGCTGGGGGGCGCCCTCCTCGTACACGGAGGACGGGCCGCCGGACAGGATGATCGCCTTGGGGTTCTTGGCGAGCATCTCGGCCACGGGCATCGTGCTGGGCACGACCTCGGAGTAGACCCGTGCCTCGCGGACGCGGCGGGCGATCAGCTGCGCGTACTGGGCGCCGAAGTCGACGACGAGAACCGTGTCCGGGGCGCTGTCGTGGGTGGCGAAGGTGGCTTCTGGCACGGGGCAGGCCTTCCGGCGGAAGAGGGGGTTGTTTTGTCGATTCTAACGGGGGACGGATACCCCTCTTCGTCTCACCGTCCGAACCGGCTTGGCACGGAGCGGGACAGAGGGTCATAATCCCTCCATGCGCAAGCAGCTGAGCTTCCTCTTTACCTATGGCACCGGCCGGTCCGGTCGCCATGGGTCATCGTGATGCTCGCTTGAGCCGCTGACTTCCCAGAGCGCCCCGGTCCGACAGGACCGGGGCGCTCTGGCGTTTCCCGCTCCGGTCGGACCCCCACCGACAGGAGAACCCCATGTCCGTCACCACCCCCGAGCAGCTCATCGCCGGCTCCCGCGAGCGGATCGACGCCATCGACGACCGGATCATCGGCCTGATCCAGGAGCGGATGGCCGTCTCGACCGTCATCCAGGAGGCCCGGATCGGCTCGGGCGGGCGCCGGGTGCACCTGTCGCGGGAGATGGAGGTCCTGAGCCACTGGAGCGACGCCCTCGGCAAGCCGGGCACCACGCTCGCGATGACCTTGCTGGAGCTGTGCCGCGGCCGGGTCTGAGACCCGTGGCGGGGCCCGTGACGGTGCCCGCGGCCGGGCCCGTGGCGGGGCCCGCGTCGCTGTTCGTCACCCGTCCGGACCGTGACCGCCCCCACGGCCCTTCGTTGATGCGGATGACCGTGCCAGCCAGGTGCGGGACCGCAGCACCACGCGTGGCTCCTCCGGAGCGATGAGACGCACCCCCTGCCGGGCGTGCGTCGTGGGACCTCGCTCCTTCATGTGACCGGACGGCAGGGGACAGCAGCCCGGTCACCACACAAAGGACGGCCGGCCCGGGGGACGCCCCGGACCGGCCGTTCTTCTGTTTCCCCCGTGACGCGCGCCCTCCGCTTCCCCCGTGACGCGCGTGTCCCCCCGCTTCCCCCGTTTCCCCCCGTTACCCCCGGCCGGTGACCCGCCGGCGGAACGCCAGGAACACCGCGCCACCGGCGGCGACGAGCGCCATGCCGGCGATCAGCACCGGCCCGGTCGCGGCGCCGGTCTCGGCGAGGCCGCCGTTGGGCGTCTTGCCGTTGCCGGTACTGGCACTGGGGCTCGGGGTGGCACTCGCACCCGGCGTGGCCGACGGGCTCGTGGAAGCCGTCGGCGTCGGGCCGGGGGTGGTCGGAGCCGGCGTGGGCGTGATCTGCTTGCCGTTGATCACGAAGGCGGCCTTGTTGTTGGCGTGGTTCGGGTCCCAGGCCTGCGGGGTGGTGCCCTCGGCGGACCACTGCCCGACCGAGACGGAACCGGTGGCGTCGGCCACGACCTTCTCGATCTTCAGCTCGAACGGGAAGCCGAACACCTGCTTCTCCCCGATGACGTGCGAGGTCGTGCAGAAGTAGCGCGGGGCGCCCAGCTGCTCCTCCCGCTGGCCACCGTCCGCCGCGGCGGCCCTGCAGCGCTCCGGCACCTTGGTGACCTTGGCCCCGGCCGGGATCACGATGTCCGCCAGGGCGACGTCCTCACCCGAGCGGAAGTAGGCGATCCACGCCGGGCCGTCGTTCCGGAAGCCGAGGTCGACCTTGACGGTCTCGCCCGCCTTGCCCTTGGCCGCGGTACCGGCCGCGACCAGGTCGGCGGTGTTCTTCGCCGAGAAGTCGAAGTCGTGCCAGTTGTTCCACGGGTCCAGGTCCGCCGAGCGGGGCGCGCCCTTGGCCGCACGCTTCGTGAACTCCAGCTTCTTGCCCGTGCTCGGCTTGACCTGCTTCCGCTCGGTCTTCGGCTGGTCGCCGGCCTCGTGCACCGAATAGATCAGGCTCTCGAGGAAGGCGTGCGGCGCGGCCTTGAGGGTCAGCGGACCGGAGATCTCGTAGAACTCGCCCGGCTGGACCACGTTCTCGAAGGTGCAGACCGTGGTGCCCCAGCCCGTGTTCCAGGGCCGGCCCTCGGTGTCGTCCTGGCTGTACGCGCAGTTGTCGTACTCCTCGACCAGGTCCATCCCGTGCGTGGTCTTCAGCTCCAGCGCCACGCCCTTGGCCGGCTCGGTGCCCGTGTTGCCGAAGGCGATCGGCAGCGGCTGCGTCTCGCCCGGGGTCACCTTGGCCTTGAGCTTGGACTTCTCCATCACCAGGTCGGGGCCGCCGATCCTGACCTTCGTGGTGGTGGACTTGAAGGTGGCGCCCTCCGCCGATCCGGTCATCGTCAGGTCGACGACCGCACCGGGCTTGCTGCCCTTGGCGGCGGTGAGGTCCAGGGCCCCCACCCAGTCCTGGCCGTCCGAGATGCCCCAGTGGTTGGTGCAGGTGACCGCCGTCGCCGTGAGGGTGCAGCGGCTGGACTGCCCCTCGGTGAGCGCAACGTCCGCGACGCCCTTGAGCGGGCCCAGGTCGACCGTGTAGGTGGACGGACGCCGGAACTCGTCCACGGTCCCGTTCTCCACCCGGAAGTCGACCGTGGACTTCTGCGGCTTGCCCTCCTGCCCCGGGTGCGGGAACAGGCCGATCTCCGACGGGCTGGTGAGCGTGAACACCGGGTCCGCGGCGTTCGCGGGGGTGGCGGCCAACCCGACGGCCACCAGGCCGGCTGCCGCCAGCAGGGAGATGCGCTTTCTCATGAAGGTGTTGACCAGCGAAGGCCCTCCACGGTTGCCTCCTTCACCCTGTGACGGAGGCCACACCTCCGTTGCCGGATTCCGCTACAACCATCCGGGCCCGACGGCTGTCATCCATATCGTTCGGCGGGCACCGCACTCGGAGGGGGAGTGCGGTGCCCGCCGCAGTCGTTCATTCGGTGGGTGCCGCCGAGCGCGGCGGAACCTCCGGCACCGCCAGGAACGGCAGGCGCAGCGCCCCGAAGGCCTCCTTCGGCACCACCGGGAGGACCGGTTCCACGGCCGTCAGGCGGGTGTAGGCCGCCCCCTGCTCCGGGCGCGGGTCGCGCTCGCCGTTGTTCGGCCAGTAGGACATCGCCCGTTCCGCCTGCGCGGTGATCGTCAGCGACGGGTTGACCCCGAGGTTCGCGGAGACCGCCGAACCGTCCACCACCGAGATGCCCGGGTGCCCGTAGAGCCGGTGGTACGGGTCGACCACGCCCTCCTCGGGCGAGGCTCCGATCGGGCAGCCGCCGAGGAAGTGCGCCGTCAGCGGGGTGCCCATCAGCTCGCCGATGTTGCTGCCCGGGAACCCGTTGATCTCCTCGGCCAGCAGCGTCGCCGCCTGCGTGGCCTCGGCGATCTGTACGGGGTTGGGCGCCCCGTGGCCCTGCCGGGCCGTGAGCAGGCCCTTCCCCAGGCCGCCGGGCTTGCGGTAGGTGGTCAGGGAGTTGTCCAGGGACTGCATGACCAGGCCGATGATGGTCCGCTCCGACCAGCGCCGGTTGGACAGCGAGCGCAGCAGCTGCACCGGGTGCCGGGCGGTGCGCCCGAACCAGGCGCGGACCCGGTGGGTGGAGTAGGGCACCTGGAGGATCGTCATGAACCCCATCGCGTTGGAGCCCTTGCCGTAGCGCACCGGCTCGATGTGCGTGTCGGCGTTGGGGTGCACCGAGGAGGTGATGGCCACGCCCCGCGTGAAGTCCGCACGCTTGTCCTTGCCGTGCCGCTTGCGGTAGCGGCGGTCATCGGTCTGCGCCCCTACGAGGCCTTCGGAGTTGGTCCGGGTCAGATCGCCGAGCCGGTCCGAGAGGCGGGGCAGCTCGCCGAGGTCCTTCATGGTGTGCAGGAGGGTCTGGGTGCCGTACGTGCCCGCCGCGACGACCACGTAGCGGGCGCGCAGCACCTTCGCCGTGCCCTTGGCGCTCCTGCGTCGCTGGTCGGTGGGGACCGTACGGACGCGGTAGCCGCCGTCGGGGTGCTCGGAGAGGGCGGTGACCGTGGTCATGGGGTGGATGACGGCGCCGGCCCGCTCCGCGAGGTGCAGGTAGTTCTCGCCCAGGGTGTTCTTCGCGCCGTGCCGGCAGCCGGTCATGCACTCCCCGCACTCGGTGCAGGCCTTGCGGGCGGGCCCGGCGCCGCCGAAGTACGGGTCGGCGACCTCCTCGCCGGGGCGGACCTTGCCCTGCCCCTCGGCGTCGTCGCCGTCCCCGAAGAAGACGCCGACCGGGGCCATGTGGAAGGAGTCCGCGACGCCCATCTTGGCGGCGGCCGCCTTGAGGTGGACGTCGGAGGGGGTCGTCGTCGGGTTGAGCCGGACCCCCAGCATCCGCTTGGCCTGGTCGTAGTAGGGGGCGAGCTCGTCCTGCCAGTCCGTGATGGACGCCCACTGCCGGTCCTCGAAGAAGGCGGTGGGGGGCACGTAGAGGGTGTTGGCGTAGTTGAGGGAACCGCCGCCCACCCCGGCGCCCGCGAGGACCATCACGTTGCCGAGGAGGTGGATGCGCTGGATCCCGTACAGGCCGAGGGCCGGGGCCCACAGGTAGTTGCGCAGGTCCCAGCTGTTCTTCGGCAGGCTCTCGCGGGTGAACCGGCGTCCTGCCTCGAGGACGCCGACCCGGTACCCCTTCTCGGAGAGCCGCAGCGCCGAGACCGACCCTCCGAAACCCGATCCGATGACGATGACGTCGTAGTCGTACGACACTGCGGTGCCTCCCAAACGGAACGGACTAGCGGAGCCGGAACGCCTTCATGACCTGGAGGCTGCGGGTCATGAACGCCGCGTACTTCTCGTCGTCCATCCCGAACGAGGGCGCCATCGGCAGCAGCCGCTGGTGGGCGACGGTCTGGGCCTCGGTGTACTTGAGGATGCCCTCGGAGCCGTGGCGGCGGCCGAGGCCGGATTCCTTCATGCCGCCCATGGGCGCCTGGGCGGAGCCGTAGGCCGGGGCGTAGCCCTCGTTGATGTTGACGGTGCCGGTGCGCAGGCGGGCCGAGACGGCGTGGCCGCGGCGGGCGTCCTTCGTCCACACGCTGGAGTTCAGGCCGTAGGAGGTGCCGTTGGCCTCTTCGATGACCTGGTCCTCGTCGGTGAAGCGGTAGATGGAGACGACCGGGCCGAAGGTCTCCTCCCCGCACACCGCCATGGCGGTCTCGACGCCGTCGAGGATGGTCGGCTCGTAGAAGAGCGGGCCGATGTCGGGGCGGGCGACGCCGCCGGTGACGAGGGTGGCGCCCTTGGCCACGGCGTCGTCCACGTGCCGCTGTACGGCGGCCAGCTGGCGTTCGCCGGCCAGGGAGCCCATGTCCGCGCCGTAGGCGAGGGAGGAGCCGAGGCGCATGGCCTTGGTCCGGGCGGCGAACCGGGCGACGAACTCGTCGGCGATCGAGGCGTGCACGTACAGCCGCTCGATGGAGATGCAGAGCTGGCCCGCGGAGGAGAAGCAGGCGCGGACGGCGCCGGCGGCGGCCTTCTCCACGTCGGCGTCGCGCAGCACGAGCATGGCGTTCTTGCCGCCCAGCTCGAGGGAGGCGCCGACCAGGCGGGCGGCCGCGCCCTGGGCGACCTCGCGGCCGGTACGCGTGGAGCCGGTGAACGAAACGTAGTCGGCGTGCCGGACCACCTCGGGGCCGACGACCGGGCCCTCGCCGAGGACGATCTGGAACACCTCGGCCGGCAGGCCCGCCTCGATCATCAGGTCGCGGGCCCACAGGGCGGTGAGCGCGGTCTCCGTGTCGGGCTTCATCACGACGGCGTTGCCCGCGACGAAGGCGGGCAGGGCGTCGCCGATGGAGAGCTCGAGGGGGTAGTTCCAGGGGGCGATCTGGCCGATGACCCCGCGCGGCTGGCGCAGCTCGGTGACCTTGGTGAGGGTGGGCATGGCGCCCGTGTGGCCCTTGGGGCGCAGGTACGAGGGCGCCTTGCGGCCGTAGTGCCGGGCCGCGATGGAGACGGCCTGGACCTCCTCGTGGGCGTGCAGGCGGGCCTTGCCGGTCTCCAGCTGGATCAGGTCGAGCACCTCGGCCTGCCGGGAGAGGACCAGATCGTGGAAGCGCAGCAGCACGGCGGCCCGCGCGCGGACGGGCACCGCGGCCCAGGCGGGCTGCGCGGCGCGGGCTGCGGCGAAGGCCTCCGCCACGTCCTCGGGGGTGGCTTCGGGGAGCTCCGCGAGCCGGTCCCCGGTGAAGGGGCTGTGGTTGGCGGTGCGGCCGGAGCCGGCCACTCCGCGGGTCAGCCGGGTGACCAGTTCGGGGGTCACCACGTCGGCGGCGCTCCGGGCGCCCGCCGGGGCGGGGGCGACCGGGTTGGTGGGCTGCGGGGCGCTGCGGAGGGGGGCCGGGGCCTGCGTGTCCGTCATGGCCGTGAGCGTATTGCGCCGGGGGGTGCTTTGGGTACCCGCCGGTAACCGGATTTTGCCTTTTCTGCCAGTGATCGCTGGCAGGATGGCGGAATCCGGGCACCCGGTGCACCCGCTGTACGCCGGGATCAGCGGGGCGGGGCCGGCGCCCAGCCGCTGAGCACCACGTCGAACTGATCCCGGGTCGTGTCCCAGTCCGCGACCGGACCCGACATGTACACCGCGTACTCGGTGCCGTCCGGTGCGTAGTACATCTGCTCGATGGCCTTCCGGGGCCCGGTGAAGGCCCCGGTCTTCTCCGTCCACTCGAACTCCCACAGGGCGGCCTTGGCCTGCCCGCGGAAGGTGTTCGGGTGCAGGGTCAGCTGCCTGTAGTCGGAGCGCTTCTGGACCTGCTTCTCCAGGTCCAGAAGGTGCGCGTACGGATCCTTGAAGGTCGGCTTGGGGTCCATCGCGATCCGGATGAAGTGCTTGCCGCCGTCCCCGGTGTAGTCGATCTGCGACCCGTCCTCCCGGCGCTTCCAGCCGTCCGGGACGAAGAGGGTGAAGCCCTCCTTGTCGACCACCTTGCTCCAGCCCGCCGGCGGAGCCTTCACCGCCTGCCCCTTGGCGTCCCCGGCGGCGGCCGAGGCACCGGCCGACGCGTCCGGCGAGCCGGCCGTCCGGCCCGGGATCGCGCCGTCCGTGGGCGAGTCGCTCGTGTACTTCAGGATCCCGAACACACCGCCGCCGCCGAGCAGCGCCGCCACCACGGCGACGACCGCAGCGCGCCGGATCCGGCCGGGGGCCCCGGTGTCCCCGCGGCCCGGACCGCCCGGTCCGGCCTCGGAGCGGGCGGCGAGCACCGGCTCCGTCTCCAGGGCCCGGCCCTGCTCCGGTACGTGGCCCTGGCCCCGGCCCTGCTCCGCTTCACCGGGCAGCTCGGCCGTGTCCGCCGGATCGTTCCGGGCGGCGCCCAGCTCCTCGGAGCCCATCGCGCGCGTGGGGACGTACGCCTGCGCCGCCTTCGGCTCGCGTCCCTCCATCGCCTGGAGGAACATCTGCTCGGCCTCGTCGGCCGACGGCCGCTGCGCCGGATCCTTGCGCAGCAGCGCCGTGATGACCGGGGCCAGCGCGCCCGCGTGGGCCGGGGCGGGCGGCTCCTCGTTCACCACGGCCTGGAGGCTGGAGATGGGCGAGGTGCGGCGGAAGGGCGAGCGGGCCTCGACGGCCGTGTACAGCGTCGCGCCGAGCGACCACAGGTCGGAGGCCGGGTCGGGGGACCCGCCGGTGACCCGTTCGGGGGCCAGGTAGTCGATGGAGCCGATCAGTTCGCCGGTGCGCGTGATGGAGGAGTCGCCCTCGATCGCGGCGATGCCGAAGTCGGCGAGCATCACCCGCCCGTCCTTGGCGAGCATCACGTTGCCCGGCTTCACGTCCCGGTGCAGGACGCCGACCGCGTGCGCGGCGCGCAGCGCACCGAGCACGTGCAGCCCGATCCGGGCCGCCTCTCGGGGTTCGATGCGGCCGGCCGTCTTCGCCGCGTCCGCGAGGGAGGGACCGTCGATGTACTCCATGACGATCCAGGGCCGGTCGTCGTGTTCCAGTACGTCGTGGACCGTGACGACCGCCGGATGCTGGATCCGGGCCGCGGCCCGGGCCTCCTTCTGCGTCCGGGCGTGCAGGACGTCCCGGTCGGCCTGGGCGACGTACAGGCCCGCCGTCAGTTCCTTGACGGCGACCGTCCTGTGCAGCAGCTCATCGTGTGCGCGCCACACCTTGCCCATGCCGCCCCTGCCGATGGGCTCCACGAGCCGGTACCGGCCCGCGAGCACCGCACCTGCACCTGTCTGCTGTTCCACGAATCCCCGCCGCCGCTCTGTGCACTTCCGGTCAGACTACGGAGATCCCGGGCGACGGCGGAACCACTCGGCCGCGGTTGGGCCGCACTGTGACGCAATCGCCGTACTGATACCGCGTCAGCCGCCGGTCTTGTAGCTGGCCGTCGCCTGCTCGAAGGTTTCGGTGACCTTGCCCTCCTGGTCCTGCGGGCCGGTGACCATGACCACGTGGTAGGTACCTCCGAGCGCGACGACGAAGTTGCGGGCCACGACGGATCTGCCGTTGCCGTCGATCCAGGTGTACCGGCCGGTGACGCGGAGCTGGTTGCCGACCTTGGTGGACTTGATGTCGCTGACGCTCGACCAGGTGGAGGAGCGGTACGGAGCCAGCTCGGGCTCCTTGTCCTTCTGGTAGGTGGCCGGGTCGGGGTTGCCCTCGACCTTGTCCCGGCCGGGGACGACGGTCAGCACGAAGTCCCCCTCCGTGTAGCGGACCTGACCGGACTCGTTCATTCCGCGGCGCTCCCAGCCGTTCGGAACGTTGATCGAGAAGTGCTCGGCGTCCTGCTGGGCCGTGTAACCGGACGGAGCGGGAGCGTTGGTCTGCGGAGCGGGCTTGGACTCGGGCGGGTTCGCGGAGGGGCTCGGAGCCTGGCCGGACCCGCTCGGCTTCGCGCTGGGCTTCGCGCTCGGCTTGGGGCTCTGCGGCTGGGACGCGGTGGGCTGCTTCATGCCGGCGGCCTTCTGCCCGCCCTGCGGATCGGCGGAGCGGGGCATGAAGAACAGGGCGTAGGCCACGGCTCCCGAGAGCAGGACGAGGATCCCGAGTAACAGGGAACGCCCCAGCGAGCGCGGCTTGCGGGGGTGTTCGGCGCTGCGGTGCCGGCCGTGCAGGTCGGCTCGCCGCCGTACGACGGGCAGCCTGGCCGGATCCTCCACCACCGGCGGCAGCATCGCGAAGCCGCCGTCGGGCTCCGGAGCGGACCGCACGAGGGAGCGCAGCCAGCCGCGGAGCTCCTCGAAGTCGGGGCGCTCCGTCGGGTCCTGGCGCAGCAGGGACTCCACGACCGGGCGCAGCGGGCCGCACTCCTCGGCGAAGGCGGGGGGCTCGGCGCAGACCATCTCCACGAGCTCGGCGACGCTGTCCTCGGGGTACGGGGCATGCCCCTGTACGGCGCGGTACAGGAGCGCACCGAGCCCCCACAGGTCGGTGGCCGGCCCGACCGGCGCGGCCAACTGCCACGGCCCGTGCACGGCCTGCGCCTGCTCGGGAGCCCACCGCTCGGTGACGGCCCCGACCACGGCCATCCGCGTCTGCCGGGCCCGCTCCGCATCCAGCCCGCTCCGCGGCCCGCTCCCCCACCCGGCGGCTGCCGGGTACCTGGCGGCACCCTGCGGATCGCCCTGCGGGGCGGCCTGGCCGTAAGCGTCGACCCCGGGGGCCGCGGGATACCCGGCACCGGTCTGGCCGGAATGGCCGTAACCGGCGGCGCTCTGCGGTCCGGTCTGCCCGGTGCCCGCCGGATCCGGGCGGCCCGGTCCGAGCTGGGGCTGTCCGCCGTATCCGGTGCCGTCCCGCGCAATCGGCCGGCCGAAGCCCGCCTGATCCTGCTCCGGGTGGCCCGGTCCCGGCGAAGGCTGCCCGGGGATCCGGCCGTCGCCGTCGGCCCGGCCGCCGGGGGTGTCCGCCTGCTGGTAGCCCTGGGGAAGGGCGAGTTGCGCCGGCAGCTCGGCACGGGCCGGAGGCTCCGCTTCGGCCGGGGGCAGGGCCTGGCGGCGCGGAGTGGCGCCGTGCCAGGTCGCGCCGCTGTCCGGGCCGCCGTACGGGTACGAGTACCCCTGCGGCAGCTTCGATCCCTCGGGCCTCGGCTCCGCTTCCGGCTCCGGCGCGGGCTCCGAACCGGCCCTGCGCTGCTCGGTGATCCGCGCGGCCGCCTGGGCCCCGGCCCGGTACGCCGCGATGGCCCCGGCCCGCGCAGCGGCCTTCAGATCGGGCCGCTCCCCGGCACCGCCCGGGGACCCGGCGGCGGGGGCGCCGGCCGCACCAGGAGTACGGGAAGGAGCAGGGGGGCCGGACGCACCAGGTGCACCGAGGGCACCAGGGGTACCGGGAGTACCGGGAGTACCGGGAGTACCGGAAAGGGCAGGGGCACCAGGAGCACCGGATGCATCAGGACCGTTCGCGGTCCCGGGGCTTATGTGGTCCCGGTAGCGCGGCCCGGTGTCGTACCCCGGGGCCACGAGCGGCGCGTACTGCGCCGTGTTCCCGCTCCCCGGGACGGCCGTACCCGCGCCGGGCCCGCCGTCTCGCCCGGACCGCTCCGCGGGCCCGCCCTGCTGCCCGCCGGCCGGCCCCGCGCCGGGCCCGGCCCCCTGCCCGTACCCGGCAGCCGCCGCCGGCCCGCCCCAGGACCCGCCGCCGCTCTCCGGCCGAGCCGCCACGATCCCCGGGCCACCGCCCGGCCAGGGATCCGCGGAGCGGTCCGTACCGTCCCGCGGGGGAACCGGGTCGTACCCGCACAGGGCGTCCTCCGCGGCTCCCGCCGCCAGCCCCGTCAGGACGACCCGCCCGTCCTCGCAGATCAGTACCGTCCGCATGGTGATGTTCCGGTGCGTCCACCCGTGCGCGTGCAGCACCCGCAGAGCGGTCAGCACGTCCGCCGCCACCTCCGCCGCCCGGTACGGGCTCAGCGGTTCGTCGGCGATCAGCGCCGCCAGCGGCCTGGCCGGGACGAGTTCGCTCACTATCCAGAGCGACCCGCCCTCCGCGAACACGTCGAAGACCTGGTCCAGCCGTGGATGGTCCGGTACGGACGCCGCCGCCTGCGCGGCCTCGATCGCCCTGCGCACGGCGGGCAGTTCACCGTGCGGGAGCCGCCGGCCCCCGGCGGCCGGCGGACCGCCCCGCGTGCCGTCCAGCAGCTCCGCGTCGACGACCTCCGGCAACGGAACCTGCCGTACGAGGACTTCCTGGCCGCTGCGCGTGTCGAAGGCCCGGGTCTCGATCAGTTCGTAGGCGTCGGACGGCGGCAACGGCAGACGGTAGCGCTCGGCCAGGATCCGGCCCGCGTAGTCCTCCACATCGCCTCCCCCGAGAGCTGCGGACCCGTCCCCCAGGCCCCGCTGACACGATACGACGCCCAGGGCGCCCGCGTCCCGGCCCTGGCGAGGCTGACCCGAGCTCGCGCGGAACCCGTGTCAGCCCAGCGGCTGGAACGTGTCGAACGCCGTGGTGCGCAGCTGCGTGCACTCCTGCGCGTCCCACTGGTCGGCGAGGCAGGTGATCATGATGGCGTAGCCGTGCTTCGCGTCCATCCTGAACCCGCGGTCGAGCACCCGGACCCGCGAACCCTTCTGGTCCCGCTCGAACTCCCAGTCCGCGACGGTGGGGTACCCGCGGTACTCGACCTTCTCGAGGCGCAGCAGCTTGTAGTTGCTGCTGCTGCCCGCCACGCTCGGCGCCAGTTCCGCCCAGGCGGCTCGGGCGTCGTCCTTCGGCGAATCGTTGAAGTCGATCTGGACGCGCGGGAAACCGCCGTCGCGGCTGTATATGACGCCGTTGTTCTTGCCTATCACGCCGGTCTGCTTGAAGCCGTCGGGCAGGCCCATCGCGAAGTGGAACCCGGGGTCGTTGACCTGGCCGTACCCGGGCGGGAGCCCGGGCGGGAGCCCGGGCAGGGCGCCGCCGGGCGTGGCGCCCTGGCCCTGGCCGGGGTTGGTGCCCGAACCTCGCGACTGGCCCGGGTCCGGAGACGCGGCCCCTCCGCCGGGCACCCCGCCGGTCTTCGGCGAGGGGGAGGGCGAGGGCGAGGCCGGGGGCGGGGTCGAGGAACCGGTCGAGGGGCTCGACGCGGCGCTGGCCTTGCTGCCGCCCTTGCCGTCCTTCGGGGCACCGCCCTTCTCGTCGTCGCCGCTGAAGGCGTACGCGACGATCGAGCCGATGACGGCGAGCGCCATGACCACACCGGCGATCGCGAGCGCGATGGTGCGGCGCGGCACGACATCGGTGAGCGGGGCGGCGACGGGCGCCGGGCGCGGCGACGGGGACTCGGCCGCGGTCACGGCCGTTGCCGTGGCGGCGGCCGCGGCGGCGCTGGCGGCCGCCGCCTTGCGGGCCGACTTCAGCGCCGCGCGGGCGCGCTCGCGCTGCTCGCGCTCACGGCGCTCACGTTCCTTCTTCTCCGCCTTCTCCGCGACCTTGGC
Source organism: Streptomyces sp. NPDC056883 (assembly GCF_042788835.1). Taxonomy (NCBI): domain Bacteria; kingdom Bacillati; phylum Actinomycetota; class Actinomycetes; order Kitasatosporales; family Streptomycetaceae; genus Streptomyces; species Streptomyces sp. NPDC056883. Next base: position 142,574 of record NZ_JBHUBS010000005.1, read on the forward strand.
CGCCTTGTCGGCGGCCGCCTTCTCGGCGGCCTCCCGGGCCTCGGTGAGCGATATCTGCCGGGTCTCCTCGGCTTCCGGGACCGCTACGGGGGCCGGCGGCTCGGGGGCGTCGATCACGGCGGTGAGCAGCGCCCGCGCGCGGTCGTCGTCGAGCCGGTGGGCGGGGTCCTTGACGAGGAGGCCGTAGATGACCTCGGTCAGCGGGCCGGCGTTCTTGGGCGGTTCGACGGGCTCGGTCATCACCGCGGTGAGCGTCGCGAGGGCGGACCCCTTGTCGTACGGGGGGACCCCTTCGACGGCGGCGTACAGCAGGCCGCCGAGCGACCACATGTCCGCCGGGGGGCCGGGGCGCTGGCCGCGGGCCCGCTCGGGCGAGATGTACGAGGGCGCGCCGACGAGCATGCCGGTGGAGGTGACGGAGGGGTCGCCCTCGACCTGGGCGATACCGAAGTCGGTGAGGACCACGCGGCCGTTGCCCCGGTCGGCGAGGAGCACGTTGGAGGGCTTCACGTCCCGGTGCAGGATGCCCTGGCGGTGGGCGGCACGGAGCACGTCGAGCACGGCGAGGCCGACTTCCGCGGCGCGGCGGGGGGTCAGCGGGCCGCTCTCGCGGATGAACTCCGCGAGCGAGGGGCCCTCGATGAGCTCCATGACGATCCACGGCCGGCCGTCTTCGTCGACGACGTCGTAGACGGTCACCGCGCCGCCGCTGCGGATCCGGGCGATGGCCTTCGCCTCGCGCAGGGTGCGGGTGATCAGGCGGCGCTTCTCGTCCTCGTCGACGCCGCTGCCGAAGCGGAGTTCCTTGACGGCGACGGTGCGGCCGAGGGTCTCGTCCTCGGCGCGCCAGACGGTGCCCATGCCGCCCTTGCCGAGCACGTCCCCGAGCCGGTACCGGCCCGCGAGCAGCCGGCCCTCGTCGTGGGCACCCTCTCCCGCCTTGGCCGCGGCGGCCTTGACGGCGGCGGCCACCTCGTCGGCCTTGCTCACCGCAACGGGCTTGGCGTCCGCAGCCTCGGCAGCCTTCACACCCTCGGCCGCGGCCGTCCCCCGAACAGGCTTCGCATCCTCGGGCTCGACAGGCTTCGTACCCGCGGCCTCGGCCTTCCGCAGAACCGGCTTCGCGTCCTCGGGCTCAACCGGCTTCGCACCCGCGGCCTCGGCCTTCCGCAGAACCGGCTTCGCGTCCTCGGGCTCAACCGGCTTCGCACCCGCGGGCTCGGCCTTCCGCAGGACGGGCTTCGCACGCACGGCCGCAGCCGGCTTCGCGTCCTCAGGCTCGACACCCGACACCGCAGGCTTCGCACCCACGGCCGCGCCAGGCTTCGCATCCTCGGGCTCGACGCCCGCACCCGCAGGCTTCGTGTCCACGGCCTCGGCCGGCTTCGCGTCCTCCGGCTCGGACTTCGCGCCAACAGGCTTCGCGTCCGCGGGCTCAGCACCACGGGCAGCCTTCGCCGCAGCCGGCTTCCGCAGCTCCGCCGCGGCAGCGCCGGGCTTCGCGTCCTCCGGTTCGGCCGCCCCGGTGGCTTCGGGGGCGGCCGGGGGCACGGCGGCCGCAGCGGCCTTCGCGGCCCCCGTGGTGGCGGTCTTCGCGGCCGGCTTCGCGCCCGGCTTCGCCGCCGCAGCGCGCTTCGCGGCTCCCGCCGCGGGCGGCTCCGCGGGAGACTTCGGCTCCGTCGGGGGTGCAGCCGGAGGCACCGGCGATCCCGTCCCGACAGACGGATCCGACGACTCGGTGTGCTCCGGCTTCGACATGCGTCCCCTCTGCGTTCGTGCCGCCTGCTCCGGTTGCCCTGGCAGCGGCCGGGGTGCCCGGTAACCCACCCCGGCAGAACCCTCATTGTCCCTTACTCCGCAACGGACGGGAGCCCCGGGTCCGCGGTTCCGCCCGCGAAGTGACGGAGTTACAACGGGACGATGTCCGGCGCCCCCAGCCTCGCCGCATCCGCCGTCTGATCGTCCGGCTGACGCTGCGACTCCCGCTCCGCCTGCACCCTCTTCTCGTAGTGTTCCACTTCCTTCTCGATCTGCTGCTCGTCCCAGCCCAGGACCGGAGCCATCAACTCCGCACACTCGCGCGCCGATCGCGTCCCCCGGTCGAAGGTTTCGATCGAGATCCGCGTCCGCCGGGTCAGCACGTCGTCCAGGTGCCGCGCTCCCTCGTGCGAGGCCGCGTAGACCACCTCGGCGCGGAGGTAGTCGTCGGCGCCCGTCAGCGGATCCCCGAGCGAGGGGTCTTCCTCGATCAGCGTCAGCAGTTCCTCCGTCAGCGAGCCGTACCGGTTCAAGAGGTGCTCCACCCGCACCACATGGAGCCCCGTCCGCGCGGCGATCCGCGCCCGGGCGTTCCACAGGGCCCGGTACCCCTCGGCCCCGACCAGCGGCACGTCCTCCGTCACGCACGGCGCGACCCGCTGGTCGAGGCCGTGCACCGCCTCGTCCACCGCGTCCTTGGCCATCACCCGGTACGTCGTGTACTTGCCGCCGGCGACCACGACCAGCCCCGGCACCGGGTGCGCCACCGTGTGCTCGCGCGAGAGCTTGCTCGTCGCGTCCGACTCCCCGGCCAGCAGCGGCCGCAGGCCGGCGTAGACCCCCTGGACGTCGTCCCGGGTGAGCGGGACCGCCAGCACCGAGTTCACGTGCTCCAGCAGGTAGTCGATGTCCGCGCTCGACGCCGCCGGGTGCGCCTTGTCCAGGTCCCAGTCGGTGTCCGTGGTGCCCACGATCCAGTGCCGGCCCCACGGGATGACGAAGAGCACCGACTTCTCGGTCCGCAGGATCAGCCCGGTCGAGGAGTGGATCCGGTCCTTGGGAACGACGAGGTGGATGCCCTTCGAGGCCCGTACGTGGAACTGGCCGCGCTCTCCGATCAGCGCCTGGGTGTCGTCCGTCCACACCCCCGTGGCGTTCACGATCTGCTTCGCCCGGATCTCGTACTCGCCGCCGCCCTCCACGTCCTGAACCCGCGCGCCGACCACCCGCTCGCCCTCCCGCAGGAAGCCGATGACCCTCGCCCGGTTGGCGCACTGCGCTCCGTAGGCGGCGGCCGTCCGGACCAGGGTCGCCACGTACCGCGCATCGTCCATCTGGGCGTCGTAGTACTGCAGGGCGCCCACCAGCGCGTCCTTGCGCAGCGCCGGTGCGATCCGCAGGGCGCGCTTGCGCGAGAGGTGGCGGTGCGTAGGCAGCCCGCGTCCGTGGCCGCTGGAGAGCGACATGGCGTCGTACAGCGCGACGCCCGAACCGGCGTACCACCGCTCCCACCCCTTGTGCTGCAACGGGTAGAGGAACGGCACCGGCTTCACCAGGTGCGGGGCGAGCCGCCCCAGCAGCAGGCCGCGCTCCTTGAGCGCCTCCCGCACGAGGGCGAAGTCGAGCATCTCCAGGTATCTGAGCCCGCCGTGGATGAGCTTGCTGGAACGGCTGGACGTGCCCGAAGCCCAGTCCCTCGCCTCCACCAGCCCGGTCGCCAGGCCCCTGGTCACGGCGTCGAGGGCGGTACCGGCGCCCACCACACCGGCCCCGACCACCAGCACGTCCAGCTCCCGCTCGGCCATTCCGGCGAGCGCCTCGGCCCGCTGCACGGGCCCCAGCGAGGCCCGCCCACCGCCTCCCCCCATCCCCGCACCCATGCCCATGCCGGTGCCCGTTCCCGACCCCGTACCTGCCGCTGCGCCCGTCCCTGTCCCAGTCCTCACGGCTGCCTGCCTCCCGTTGACGCGGGTCGCCCCGTCCGCCCTGTGCGGTCATCCCACCCGTTGTGGGTGATCCCGCTCACATCGCCCGTTCATGATTCTCACCGGCCGCACCCACATCAGCCACCGGCTGTGGATAACACGGCGGCGATCAAGACCTCTGAATACGACATATCTGTCATATATACGCCTAGTCTGACATTGCGCCAGCTTTCCTCCTCCACAGGACTTGCGCGCTCCGCCCCCTCATGCATGTCAGGGAAGGGAAGGGACGGCACCCCCATGCCCGCAGATCTCGCCGTCATCGGACTCGGCCATCTCGGCCTCCCGCTCGCCCAGGCAGCCGTGGCCGCCGGGATCGAGACGGTCGGCTACGACAGCGGTCCGGCTACGGACTCCACCCTCACCGCCGCAGAGATCCGCCGCATGTCGGCGGCCGGCTTCCGGGTCACCACCAACCCCGTCGAACTCGGCCGGGTCCGCACGGCCGTCATCTGCGCCCCCACCCAGCTCGGCGCCGACCGCGCGCTCGACCTCTCCGCGGTCGGCGAGGCGGGCCGCACGCTCGCCGCCCGGCTGCGCCCGCACACCACCGTCATCCTCGAATCGGCGGCCCATCCCGGCGTCACCGAGGACTACCTGCGCCCGATCCTCGAATCGGGCTCCCGCCTGCGCGCCGGCCGGGACTTCCACCTGGCCTACTCCCCCAGCCGCCTCGACCCGGGCAACCGCACGCACGGCATCTCCAACACCCCCAAGGTCATCGGCGGCCTCACCCCCGCCTGCACCGAGTCCGCGCACGCCTTCTACGCCCGCCTCACCGAGAAGGTGGTCCGCGCCCGCGGCCTGCGCGAGGCCGAGACGGTCCAGCTGCTGGAAACCAACTACCGGCACGTCAACATCGCCCTCATGAACGAGATGGCCGTGCTCTGCCACGACCTCGGCGTGGACCTGTGGGACGTCATCCGGTGCGCCGAGACCAAGCCGTACGGGTTCCAGGCCTTCCGCCCCGGCCCGGGAGTCGGCGGCCACGGCGTCCCCCTGGACCCCAACTACCTCCCCCACACCACCCGCACCCCGGGTCACCCTCTCCGCATGGTCGGCCTGGCGCAGGAGATCAACGACCGGATGCCGCAGTACGTCATCCAGCGCAGCGCCACCCTGCTCAACGAGCACGGCAAGTCCGCGCGCGGCGCCCGCGTCCTGCTCCTGGGCGTCACCTACAAGCCGGACCTCGCCGACCAGGAGGGCTCCCCGGCGCGCGAGATCGCCAGCCGGCTCCTCGACCTCGGTGCGCTGATCAGCTACCACGACCCGTACATCGCCGGTTGGCGCGTCAGGGACCAGCCCGTCCCCCGTGCCGAATCGTTGTACGAGGCCGCCGCCAACGCCGATCTGACGATCCTGCTCCAGCACCACCGCACCTACGACCTACAAGGCCTGGCAGTGAAGGCCCAGTTGCTCCTGGACACCCGCGGCGCCAGCCCGGCGGGCGCCGCACACCGCCTCTAGCCCACACCCCGCACGCAAACCCTGCCCACCCGAAACCCCTCCACGGATGTCACAGGCTGCTGCTAGCCTGCGGCGACTTATCTCGCGCATACACCCCCACGTCAGCCGTGCGGGCCCCGTGTGCCCAAATCCCTGGGGGGGATTTCTCCATGAGCCAGCAGTTCCAGCCGCCCGCGCCCGAAGCCGGCACGCCCGCACCCGAAGCCGCCGCCACCCCGGCCCCCTACCCGGGCCCGTCCGGCGCCGACTTCCTCCAGGCCCAGGCCCCGGCCCCGGCGCGCCCCGCCAACGTGGGCCTCGGGATCGGCGCGGCCGTGGGCGTCGCCCTGGTCACCGCCGCCGTCTACGGCGCGATCATCGGCCTGACCGGGTACCAGGTCGGCTTCGCGGCCGTCGGCGTCGGCGCCGCCGTCGGTTTCGCCGCCGGCAAGCTCGGCGGGTCCAACCCCCTCCTGCCGGTGCTCAGCGCGCTGCTCTCGCTGGCCGCCGTCTTCGCGGGCCAGATCTTCGGCATCGCCATGATCGGTGCGGACGAGCACGGCGTGAGCACCCTCGACGTGCTCAACCTCGGGACCTCCCTGCTCGTCGACGTCTGGACGGAGACGTCGGGCCCGATGACGTACCTGTTCCTCGGCCTCGGCGGCTACACCGCCTTCCAGTCGGCCCGCAAGGCCGCCTGACCCCGCCCGACCCCTCGTTCCACACGGCCCGGCCCCGGACTCCGCACAGGACTCCGGGGCCGTCCCCGTCCCCGGGAGCGGACCCGGCCGCCGCGGCTCCGAGCAGGCGGGCCCATGATCACCCGCAGCCGGAAACCTGTCTTCCGCAAGGCCCCCGGCCCTATGATCCGCGCGTGTCCCCGAACCTCCCGAACACCCCGGACCTCCCCACCGCCTCGCACCCCCCGGACCGCGAGCCCGCCGCCTGGTTCACCGTCCTGCTGTGGGTGCTCGGCCTCCCCGGGATGCTCACCCTCGTGGGGGTGGTCCTGGTCGGCACGGCCCTGGGCGACCGGCACGGCCAGCTCTCCCGGGACGACGCGTACTCCCTGGTGCCCTGGCTGCTCGTCGCCGCGGCTTTCCTCGTCCCGTGGTCCATCTGTGTGAACCGCCGGACCAAGGGCAAGAACTGACCGGTGTCCCACCCCACTCACCGAACGCCCGAGGCCCGGCTCCCCCGAAGGGGAGCCGGGCCTCGGAAGGTGCGGTGACGGGCCTCAGCGGCTGTGCTGGGAGTCCGCGATGGTGACCTCGACCCGCTGGAACTCCTTGAGCTCGCTGTAGCCGGTGGTGGCCATCGAGCGGCGCAGCGCGCCGAAGATGTTCATCGAGCCGTCCGGGGAGTGCGACGGACCGGTGAGGATCTCCTCGGTGGTGCCGACCGTGCCGAGGTCGACCTTCTTGCCGCGCGGCACGTCCTCGTGGACGGCCTCCATGCCCCAGTGGTTGCCCTTGCCGGGCGCGTCGGTGGCACGGGCCAGCGGGGAGCCCATCATCACGGCGTCGGCGCCGCAGGCGACGGCCTTGGGGATGTCGCCGGACCAGCCCACGCCGCCGTCGGCGATGACGTGCACGTAGCGGCCGCCGGACTCGTCCATGTAGTCGCGGCGGGCCGCGGCCACGTCGGCGACGGCGGTGGCCATCGGGACCTGGATGCCCAGCACGTTGCGCGTGGTGTGCGCGGCGCCGCCGCCAAAGCCGACCAGGACACCGGCAGCGCCGGTGCGCATCAGGTGCAGGGCCGCGGTGTAGGTGGCGCAGCCGCCCACGATGACCGGGACGTCGAGCTCGTAGATGAACTGCTTGAGGTTCAGCGGCTCGGCGGCGCCGGAGACGTGCTCCGCCGACACGGTGGTGCCGCGGATCACGAAGATGTCCACGCCCGCGTCGACGACGGCCTTGGAGAACTCGGCCGTGCGCTGCGGGGAGAGCGCGGCGGCGGTGACGACGCCCGAGTCGCGCACCTCCTTGATCCGCTGCCGGATCAGGTCCGCCTGGATCGGAGCGGAGTAGATCTCCTGGAGACGACGGGTGGCGGACTCCTCGTCCAGCTCCGCGATCTCGTCGAGCAGCGGCTGCGGGTCCTCGTACCGGGTCCACAGGCCTTCGAGGTTCAGCACGCCGAGGCCGCCGAGCTCGCCGATGCGGATGGCGGTCTGCGGGGAGACGACCGAGTCCATGGGGGCGGCCAGGAACGGGAGCTCGAAGCGGTAGGCGTCGATCTGCCAGGCGATCGAGACCTCCTTCGGGTCCCGGGTACGGCGGCTGGGGACGATGGCGATGTCATCGAACGCGTACGCCCGGCGGCCGCGCTTGCCGCGCCCGATCTCGATCTCAGTCACGTGTGGTGGCCTTTCCTGTGGGTCTGCCCGTCCAGTATCCCCGAACCCCGGCGCGCCGCGTTCCGGTGACCGCTGTACGGACGCACGCACCGGGCACGCCGGAGGGGCGGACCCGTGCGGGCCCGCCCCTCCGGTGCTGCTGAGCAACCGCCCCGATCAGCCCTTGCGGCTGTAGTTCGGCGCCTCGACCGTCATCTGGATGTCGTGCGGGTGGCTCTCCTTGAGGCCGGCCGAGGTGATCCGGACGAACCGGCCCCGGTCCTGGAGCTCCGGCACCGTGCGGCCGCCGACGTAGAACATCGACTGGCGCAGACCGCCGACGAGCTGGTGCACGACCGCGGAGAGCGGGCCGCGGTACGGGACCTGGCCCTCGATGCCCTCGGGGATGAGCTTGTCGTCGCCGCCCACGCCCTCCTGGAAGTAGCGGTCCTTGGAGAAGGACTTGCGGTCGCCGCGGGACTGCATCGCGCCGAGCGAGCCCATGCCGCGGTACGACTTGAACTGCTTGCCGTTGATGAAGAGCAGCTCGCCCGGGGACTCCTCGCAGCCCGCGAGCAGCGAGCCGAGCATCACCGTGTCGGCGCCCGCGACCAGGGCCTTCGCGATGTCGCCGGAGTACTGCAGGCCGCCGTCGCCGATGACCGGCACACCGGCCGCCTTGGCGGCGAGCGAGGCCTCGTAGATCGCGGTGACCTGCGGGACGCCGATGCCGGCGACCACACGGGTGGTGCAGATGGAGCCGGGGCCGACGCCGACCTTGATGCCGTCGCAGCCGGCGTCGATGAGGGCCTGGGCGCCGTCGCGGGTGGCGATGTTGCCGCCGATGACGTCGACCGTCGAGTTCGACTTGATCTTGGAGACCATGTCGCCGACGAGACGGGAGTGGCCGTGGGCGGTGTCGACGACGATGAAGTCGGCGCCCGCCTCGATCAGGGCCTGGGCCCGCTCGTACGCGTCGCCCGCGACACCGACGGCGGCGCCGACGAGCAGCCGGCCGTCCTTGTCCTTGGCGGCGTTCGGGTACTTCTCGGCCTTGACGAAGTCCTTGACCGTGATGAGGCCCTTGAGGAGACCGGCCTCGTCGACGAGCGGCAGCTTCTCGATCTTGTGGCGGCGCAGCAGCTCCATGGCGTCGACGCCGGAGATGCCCACCTTGCCCGTGACCAGCGGCATCGGGGTCATGACCTCGCGCACCTGGCGGCTGCGGTCCGACTCGAAGGCCATGTCGCGGTTGGTGACGATGCCGAGCAGCTTGCCCGCCGGGTCGGTGACCGGGACGCCGGAGATGCGGAACTTGGCGCAGAGCTCGTCGGCCTCGCGCAGGGTCGCGTCGGGGTGCACCGTGATCGGGTCGGTGACCATGCCGGACTCGGAGCGCTTGACGAGGTCGACCTGGTTGGCCTGGTCGGCGATGGAGAGGTTGCGGTGCAGGACGCCGACGCCGCCCTGGCGGGCCATCGCGATGGCCATCCGGGACTCGGTGACCTTGTCCATGGCGGCGGAGAGCAGCGGGACGTTCACCCGGACGTTGCGGGAGATGAGCGAGGACGTGTCGATCGCGTCCGGGGACATGTCCGACGACCCCGGAAGCAGCAGCACATCGTCATACGTGAGGCCGAGTGTGGCGAATTTGTCGGGCACTCCGTCGGCGTTCACAGTCATGACACCTTCCAAGATGGTCTTGCTCAGCGCGGATGTCCATGCTAACGGGATCCCGACGCGTCTCATTCCACGACGAAGATCGATGCCAAGGTTCGTATCTTCCTACGGGAAAAACCCCGTACGGCCTACTGCTCGGCGAGCGCACGGAGCCGGCTCAGCGCCCGGTGCTGGGCGACGCGCACCGCCCCGGGGGACATTCCGAGCATCTGCCCGGTCTCTTCGGCGGTCAGCCCGACGGCCACGCGCAGGACGAGGAGCTCGCGCTGGTTCTCCGGAAGGTTGGCGAGCAGCTTCTTGGCCCAGGCGGCGTCACTGCTCAGCAGTGCGCGCTCCTCCGGACCCAGGGAGTCGTCGGGCCGTTCCGGCATCTCGTCCGAGGGCACGGCCGTACTGCCCGGATGGCGCATGGCGGCACGCTGGAGATCGGCGACCTTGTGCGCGGCGATGGCGAAGACGAAGGCCTCGAAGGGGCGCCCGGTGTCGCGGTAGCGCGGCAGGGCCATCAGGACGGCGACGCAGACCTCCTGCGCCAGGTCCTCCACGAAGTGGCGAGCGTCACCCGGAAGTCGCGACAGGCGGGAGCGGCAGTAGCGGATGGCGAGGGGGTGCACGAAGGCGAGCAGATCGTGGGTGGCCTGCTCGTCGCCTTCCACCGCACGGCGTACGAGCGCGCTGACGGTACTGTCGCCGCTGTTTCGGGAGGCGCCGCTGCCGCCTGTGGTCGCGGGTGACCCCGGGGCTGGGCCTTCGCGGTCTTCACGCATCAATCCATGGTGCCTTGGCGCCGGAGTATTCGCGGCACTGCGGCCCGTGTTGTGCGTCGAAGCGTTATGCGTCGACGGGTTGTGCGGGGTGGGTGCACCGGAACTCATGCTCTGGCCCCTCCCCTCCCGCTCGGCCGAATCGTCCCCGCGGCGACATCTCCAGGATGCGCCACACCCTCAAGCATGCGGCATCGCGCCCGAAGCGACACGTCCCCCGGATTGTGCACCGTCAATCCCCGGTGCGCACCAGGGTGCGGCGGATCGGACAGCGGGAGATTCCGGAGGGCTGCCGGGACCGCGGGAACCGGGCGGGCCGGCCCGCCCGCGGCACCGCCGGCCGGTGAGGGCCGGCGGTCGCGCGGTCAGCGGACCAGGCCCCAGCGGAACCCGAGCGCCACGGCGTGCGCCCGGTCGGACGCACCCAGCTTCTTGAACAGCCGGCGGGCGTGCGTCTTGACCGTGTCCTCGGAGAGGAAGAGCTCGCGCCCGATCTCCGCATTGGACCGGCCGTGACTCATGCCCTCCAGCACCTGGATCTCGCGCGCGGTGAGCGTGGGCGCGGCGCCCATCTCGGCCGAGCGGAGCCGGCGCGGGGCCAGCCTCCAGGTCGGGTCGGCGAGGGCCTGGGTGACCGTGGCCCGCAGTTCGGCGCGCGAGGCGTCCTTGTGCAGGTAGCCCCGGGCGCCGGCGGCGACCGCGAGGGCCACGCCGTCCAGGTCCTCGGCGACCGTCAGCATGATGATGCGGGCGCCGGGGTCGGCCGAGAGCAGCCGGCGAACCGTCTCCACACCGCCGAGCCCGGGCATCCGGACATCCATCAGAATCAGGTCGGAGCGGTCGGCACCCCAGCGGCGGAGGACTTCCTCGCCGTTGGCAGCCGTCGTCACTCGCTCGACGCCGGGCACGGTGGCAACCGCGCGACGGAGCGCCTCTCGGGCAAGCGGGGAGTCGTCGCAGACGAGGACGGATGTCATGACCGCCCTCCGCAGCTGCTGATGCGCGTCACCTTGAGCCTCCAGGCTGGTACGTATCGTCACCTGTGCGGTCGATGCTCCCGGACACATGTCCGAGAACTTCTTGGTTCAACCGCCTTCGCACTCTCAACGATGGTCACTCGAAAGAGTTACGGGTCGGACGGACACCTTCGGCACTCTACGTGAGGAAGCGAACACAAGGCAGGAGCCACTCGCCGCGTGTCCTCCAGATGACGGTATGCCCTATTTGGCGGCTTTCCTTCCGTTTGGCGCATGTCTGAGGCTAGATTCCCAATGAGTCATATTTACATCTACTACGACAGTAGGTGTGGAGACATGGACCGTATCCGCCTCAGTACCGGCACCAAGAGGACTACCAATGGCAGATTTCTCCCGCCTCCCCGGACCGAACGCCGACCTCTGGGACTGGCAGCTGCTGGCTGCCTGCCGCGGAGTCGACAGCTCCCTCTTCTTCCACCCGGAAGGTGAGCGGGGCGCGGCCAGGAGTGCGCGCGAGACCTCGGCTAAAGAGGTCTGCATGCGATGCCCGGTGCGTTCTGAATGCGCCGCGCACGCACTCGCCGTCCGCGAGCCCTACGGGGTGTGGGGCGGCCTCACCGAGGACGAACGCGAAGAACTGATGGGCCGCGCACGCCATCGCCTGATCCCGGCAACGACCGCGATCGGACCGAGCACGCCGATCGCTCCGCACTGAGCGGGCTTCCCACGAAACGACCGAAGGAACGTTTCCTCGATTGCCCGGACCGGCTGCCACCCGACCGGCCGTACCGCCGTACGGTCCTTCGGGTGGCGTCCGTCCGGTGCGGATGCTCCGGTGCCAGACCGGGCCGTCAGCGCCGGGCGGCCCGCTCCAGCTGGGTCAGGGTCGCGGCCACCGCCGGGACCCGCGCCAGGTCGGGCAGGGTCAGCGCGACGACCTCCCGCTCGACGGCCGGTTCCACGGCGAGGGTGCTCACGCCCTTGGCCCGTACGGACTCCACCGCGAGCTCCGGCAGCACCGCGACCCCGAGCCCGGCCCCGACCAGGCCGACCACGGCCGGGTAGTCGTCGGTGGCGAAGTCGATGCGCGGGGTGAAACCGGCGGCCTCGCACACCTCCACCAGATGGCGGCGGCAGCGCGGACAGCCCGCGATCCAGGGCTCGTCGGCCAGCTCCGCCATGCCCACCCGCTCCGCCCCCGCCAGCCGGTGCCCCTCGGGAACCAGTCCGACGAGCCGGTCGGTCAGCAGCGGCCGGACCACGAGGTCCTCCCACTCGGCCGCCGACCCGGAAGCGCCGCCGTAGCGGAAGGCCAGCGCGAGATCGCAGTCCCCCTCGCGCAGCATCTCCACCGAACGCGGCGGCTCCGCCTCGACCAGCGAGATCCGGGTCCCGGGATGCTCCGCGCGCATCGCCGCGAGCGCGGTCGGCACCAGCGTGGAACTGCCGCTGGGGAAGGAGACCAGCCGGACCCGGCCGGCGCGCAGCCCCGCGATGGCCGCGACCTCCTCCTCGGCGGCCGTCAGCCCGGCGAGGATCCCGGCGGCATGCCGGACCAGCGCCTCACCGGCCTGGGTGAGGCGCATTTCGCGCCCGGTGCGGATCAGCAGCGGGGTGCCGGCAGACTGCTCCAGCGCCTTCATCTGCTGGGAGACGGCCGGCTGGGTGCAGCCGAGCTCGCGGGCGGCGGCGGAGAAGGACCCGGTTCCGGCGACAGCGCGCAGAACTCGGAGATGGCGTGCCTCGATCACCCTTCGAGCATAAGGGGTGCTTTGACATGGGCGCGCATAATCCCCGGCCGCCTTTGAGGTGATTCCGCTAGCGTGGGGCCATGCATCTGATCTCCGTGAACCTCGGCCGCGCGACGGCCGTCGACTACACCGACGCCCCGGACGGGCTGACCGGTCACGGCAAGATCCCCGCGCCGGGCCCCGTACGGGTCTTCGCGCCGGGCCCCAAGGGCATCGGTGCGAGCGGGGTCGAAGGGGACGACGTCTGCCACCTGCGCCATCACGGCGGGGACCACCAGGCCGTGTACGCGTACGCCCGCGAGGACCTGGAGTGGTGGGAGCGCGAGCTCGGCCGCGAGCTGCCCGGCGGGATCTTCGGCGAGAACTTCACCACCTCCGGCCTCGACGTGAACGGCGCACTGCTCGGCGAGCGCTGGCGGGTCGGCCCCGACCTGCTCCTGGAGGTGGCCTCGGCCCGCATCCCGTGCCGGACCTTCCAGGGGATGCTCGGCGAGAAGGCCTGGGTGAAGCGGTTCACGCAGGAAGCCCGGCCGGGCGCCTACCTGCGGGTCCTCCAGGAGGGCTCGGTCTCCCCCGGCGACACCATCGAGGTCGTGCACCGCCCGGACCACGAGGTGACGGTGGAGTTCTGGTTCCGCGCCTTCACCACCGAGCGGGAGCTGCTGCCGCGCACGCTGGCGGCGGGCGACGCCCTGGAGCCGGAGGCTCGGGACAAGGCGCTGGCCCACGTGGAGAAGTACGGGAAGCAGGGCGACTAGGTTGCGCCTATGACGACTGCGTTGATTACGGGATCCACGGCGGGCATCGGCGCCGCCTTCGCCCGGCGGCTCGCCGCCGAGGGCCACAACCTCGTCCTGGTGGCCCGGGACACCAAGCGGCTCGGCGAGCAGGCCACCGAGCTGCACGACCGGCACGGGATCGAGGCAGAGGTGCTGGCCGCCGACCTCTCCACCGAGGACGGCATCGCGGCCGTCGAGGAACGCCTCGCCGACCGCAAGCACCCGGTGGACCTGCTGGTGAACAACGCGGGCTTCGGCAACAAGGGCCGCTACCTCGAAGTCTCCATGGCCGACGAGCTGACCATGCTGAAGGTCCACATCGAGGCGGTGCTGCGGCTGACCTCGGCGGCCGTGGAGCCGATGCGCTCGCGCGGGCGCGGCGGCGTGATCAACGTGGCCTCGGTGGCCGCCTTCCTGCCGCGCGGCACCTACGGGGCGAGCAAGGCCTGGGTCGTGCAGTTCACCCAGGGCGCGGCCAAGGACCTGTCCGGCTCGGGCGTACGGCTGATGGCGCTGTGCCCGGGCTTCGTGCGCACCGAGTTCCACGAGCGGGCCGGCATGGGCACGGACAACATCCCCGGCTGGATGTGGCTCGACGCCGACAAGCTGGTGGGGGCGGCGCTGGCCGATCTGGCGCGGGGCAAGACGGTGTCGATCCCGGACCCGCGGTACAAGGCGCTGATGGGCCTGGTGAAGGTGGCCCCGCGGGGGCTGCTCGGCGGAGTGTCCTCGCGCACCGGGCGCAAGTACGGGCCCCAGTAGCCGGACCGCCGGTGGCGACCTGGTGGCCTGGTGGCCTGGCGGCCTGTGGGTAAACGCGGCATATGGGTGAAATCTCCCTAGACTGGATGTGTCCCATCCAGCGCGGGAGGCGACGCGATGACATTCGTACAAGTGATCGACTACGAGACCAAGCGCTTCGACGAGATGAACAGTCTCATCGACCGCTATGCCGAGCAGACCGCCGGCAAGCGCACGGTCACCCACACCCTCATCGGCAGGGACCGCGACTCCAAGACCCACTACGTGGACCTGGTCGAATTCCCCTCGTACGAAGAGGCCATGAAGAACTCTCAGCTCCCGGAAACCGACCGGATGTTCCAGGAGATGGTGGCGCTCTGCGACGGAATGCCGAAGTTCATGAACCTCGACGTGGTCCGCGACGAGTACCTCAACAAGCTCGTCGTGAACCGCTTCCTCGAGGAGGTCGTGGGCAAGGGCAACTTCGACGCCGTCGAAGACTGCATCGCGGCCGACTACGTCACCCACGACATCATGGAGAGCGCCGGCCAGGGCAACGGCCGCGAGGGCATCCGCAAGACCGTCGGCATGTGGCGGGGCGCCTTCGACATGACCTTCGACATGACGCGCCAGATGGCCGAAGGCGACTGCGTCACCACCCTGTGGGACTGGAAGGGCACCCACAAGGGCGAGTTCATGGGGGTCGCGCCGACCGGCAAGGAATTCACCATGTCGGGCTGTACGACCTGCCGGATCGAGGACGGCCAGATCGCCGAGGACTGGTGGTACTACGACGCCCCGGGCCTGATGCGCCAGATGGGCATGATGCCCGGCTGACGCTCCACCCGGAGTCGGCGGCACACGGGAAAGCCCCGGTCACCACCGCTTGGCAGCGGTGACCGGGGCTTTCCTGTGCTTACTGCTTACTGCTTACTGACGAGGTCAGTGGCTGTGGCCGTGGCCACCGTGGCCGTGACCGGCGTCGCCCTCGTCGTCGGCCGGCTTCTCGACGACCAGGGTCTCGGTCGTGAGCAGCAGGGACGCGATGGAAGCGGCGTTCTCCAGCGCGGAGCGGGTGACCTTGACCGGGTCGATGACGCCGGCCTTGACCAGGTCGCCGTACTCGCCGGTGGCGGCGTTGAAGCCCTGGCCCTTCTCGAGCTCGGCGACCTTCGAGGTGATGACGTAGCCCTCGAGGCCGGCGTTCTCGGCGATCCAGCGCAGCGGCTCGACGGCGGCGCGGCGCACGACCGCGACACCGGTGGCCTCGTCGCCCGACAGGCCGAGGTTGCCCTCGAGCACCTTCAC
Organism: Streptomyces sp. NPDC056883; assembly: GCF_042788835.1. Classification (NCBI taxonomy): domain Bacteria; kingdom Bacillati; phylum Actinomycetota; class Actinomycetes; order Kitasatosporales; family Streptomycetaceae; genus Streptomyces; species Streptomyces sp. NPDC056883. The sequence continues at coordinate 158,107 of NZ_JBHUBS010000005.1, forward strand.
GGCGTGGACGAGAGCGGAGCCACCGCCGGAGACGATGCCCTCCTCGACCGCGGCGCGGGTCGCCGAGATGGCGTCCTCGAGACGGTGCTTCTTCTCCTTGAGCTCCACCTCGGTGGCGGCGCCGACCTTGATGACGCAGACGCCGCCGGCGAGCTTCGCCAGGCGCTCCTGCAGCTTCTCGCGGTCCCAGTCCGAGTCGGTGGACTCGATCTCGGCCTTGATCTGGTTGACGCGGCCGAGGACCTCGTCGGAAGAGCCGCCACCGTCGACGATGGTGGTGCTGTCCTTGGAGATCGTGACGCGGCGGGCGGAGCCCAGTACGTCCAGACCGGCCTGGTCGAGCTTGAGGCCGACCTCCTCGGCGATGACGGTGGCACCGGTGAGGGTGGCCATGTCCTGGAGCATCGCCTTGCGGCGGTCACCGAAGCCGGGCGCCTTGACGGCGACGGCGTTGAAGGTGCCACGGATCTTGTTGACGACGAGGGTGGAGAGCGCCTCGCCCTCGACGTCCTCGGCGATGATCAGGAGCGGCTTGGAGGCGCCGGCCTGGATGACCTTCTCGAGCAGCGGCAGGAGGTCCTGGATGGAGGAGATCTTGCCCTGGTTGATCAGGATGTACGGGTCATCGAGGATGGCCTCCATACGCTCCTGGTCGGAGACCATGTACGGGGACAGGTAGCCCTTGTCGAAGGCCATGCCCTCGGTGAACTCGAGCTCCAGGCCGAAGGCGTTGGACTCCTCGACGGTGATGACACCGTCCTTGCCGACCTTGTCCATCGCCTCGGCGATGAGGTCACCGACCTGCTGGTCCTGCGCGGAGAGCGCGGCCACGGCGGCGATGTCGGACTTGTCCTCGATCGGACGGGCGGTCGCGAGGAGCTCGTCGGAGACGGCCTTGACCGCGGCGTCGATGCCCTTCTTCAGGGCGGCCGGGGAAGCACCCGCGGCAACGTTGCGCAGACCCTCGCGGACCAGCGCCTGCGCCAGGACGGTGGCGGTGGTGGTGCCGTCACCCGCGACGTCGTTGGTCTTGGTCGCGACCTCCTTGACGAGCTGCGCGCCAAGGTTCTCGTACGGGTCGTCGAGCTCGACCTCACGCGCGATGGTGACACCGTCGTTCGTGATGGTGGGAGCGCCGAACTTCTTGTCGATGACGACGTTGCGGCCCTTGGGACCGATCGTCACCTTCACGGTGTCGGCAAGCTTGTTGACGCCACGCTCAAGGGCGCGACGGGCGTCCTCGTCAAACTTGAGAATCTTCGGCATGGGAGCGGTTCAGCCCTCTCGTTGCTATCCCCGGCCGCTCACCGCGACCGCCTGTCAGACACGAACTACGCCCCTCGCCGCCCGGCATCAGCAGGGGTGACCAGGGGCGTAGCTCAAAGCAAAACTGGAGAAGTGATTACTTCTCGACGATCGCGAGCACGTCGCGGGCCGAGAGGACGAGGTACTCCTCGCCGTTGTACTTCACCTCGGTGCCGCCGTACTTCGAGTACAGGACGACGTCGCCGACGGTGACGTCCAGCGGGAGACGCTGGCCGTCCTCGAAGCGACCCGGGCCCACCGCGAGGACGACGCCCTCCTGGGGCTTCTCCTTCGCGGTGTCCGGGATGACCAGGCCAGAGGCCGTGGTCTGCTCGGCGTCGAGCGGCTGGACCACAATGCGGTCCTCGAGCGGCTTGATGGCAACCTTGGAGCTGGTGGTCGTCACGATCTGACCTTCCGCTTCGGAGATCCGGAGTTAACTGTCTGGGTGGCGACCTTGTCGATCCGTCGTCGCGGGTGCCGGATCCACTGTCGCAGGGTTGGCACTCACCGGGGGCGAGTGCCAGACGCGAGACTATTCCGGGGATTAGCACTCGGTCAAGCGGAGTGCCAATACGCGCCGCTGGTTTCGCGGCCGGGGGCGCCTCGCGCGCGGCGCCGTTGCGCCTCAAACGCCGGCGGGGCTGGGGTTGGCCTGGTGTCGGGTGGGCTGCGGCGGGTGGGTCGGTGCCGGGGCCGGGGTGGGGTGTTGGCCTGGACTGCATGATTTAGGCGCCCCCTGCTCTACTCCGACAGGGCGCGGCATGTTCTCGCGCCACAAATCACGCTCTACGTCCAGGCCAACACCCCACCCCGTCCCCGTCCCCGACCCTCGCCGCAGCCCTCCGACCCCGGCCGGGCGACGATCCGGCGCAGCCATTTCAGCCGTCCGGCGTTTGAGGACCGGGGTCGGAAAATCCAGCCTCGCCGGTGTTTGAGGACCGGGGTCGGAAAATCCAGCCTCGCCGGCGTTTGAGGCGCGGGGTCTGGGGCGGAGCCCCAGGGGGGGGCCGGGCGCAGCCCGGTAGCCCTCCCGGCCGGGGGCATCCCCAGCCCCGCCGGCGTTTGAGGCGCGGGTCCGAGCAGCGCCCGGGGAACGGTGGAAGGGCGGGTAGGGGACTTCGCCCCGCAGGGCCCAGCCGGCCGCACCCGCCCACCGGGCCCGGGGCGGCAGCCCCGCTCGGCCACCGTCGGACGGAGGGCGGCGCAGCGGCGCGAAGCCGGGGAGGCCCGCCAGGGGCGAGCCGCGCGAGTGGCGCGTCAAGAAGGTGCGGCGCCCGGTATGTGAGGCTTGGGGGATGCGGATCCTGGTCGTCGAAGACGAAGTCAGCCTCGCCGATTCACTGCGGCGCGGCCTCTCCGCCGACGGCCACTGGGTCGATCTCGCCCACGACGGCCACCGCGGCCTGGACCTGGCCCTCACCGGAGGCCCGTACGACGTGGTGCTCCTCGACCTGATGCTCCCGGGCCTCTCGGGCTACGAGATCTGCACCCGGATGCGGTCCCACGGCGTCGCCACCCCCGTGCTGATGCTGACCGCCAAGGACGGCGAGTACGACGAGGCCGAGGGGCTGGACTCGGGCGCGGACGACTACCTGACGAAACCGTTCTCCTTCGTCGTCCTCGCCGCCCGCCTCCGCGCACTCACCCGCCGCACGGCCACCGCCGCCGCCCGCCCCGCCGTCCTCCAGGCCGGCGACCTCGTGCTCGACGCCCAGGGCCGCCGCTGCCGCCGGGGCACGCACGAGATCGAGCTGACCGCCCGCGAGCTCGGCGTCCTGGGCTGCCTGATGGAGCAGCCCGGCCGGGCCGTCGCCAAGCAGGACATCCTCGACGAGGTCTGGGACGGCCCGCACGGCATCGACCCGAACATCGTCGAGGTCTACGTCTCCTCGCTCCGCCGGAAGATCGACGCCCCCTTCGGCCGCCGCTCGATCCTCACCGTGCACGGCACCGGCTACCGGATGGCCCCGGACGGTGGCTGAGCCGGGACGGGGGCCGCGTCGGCCCCGCCGCCTCGGGAGCCTCCGCGCACGCGCCGCCGCGGCCGCCGCCCTCGCGATGGCCGCCGTCCTGGCCGCCGGCGGGCTGTGGCTCTACACCCTGTTGCGCGCCAACCTCATCGAGAACACCACCGGCCGCACCGAGCTCGCCGCCCGCAAGGTGGCCGCCCAGTACGACACCGGGAGCCTCCCGGCCGCCGGCCGGCTGCCCGCGCCCGAGGACGGGGTCGACCTGGTCCTCGTACGGAACGCCGCCGGGACGGTCGTGGCCACCAGCGGGGACCTGAAGGACACTCCCGAGGTCACGGAGTTGCGCCCCGCGCCCGGCGAGGACATGCGGTCGGGCGTCCTGCCGCCCGCGCGCCCCGGCGCGCAGCGGCGCGTGGTGGTCGCCGTGGACGCGCCCGGCCCGCCGGGGGCGCACGACGCGCACACCGTCTACGCCGCGACCGTGCTCGGCGACGTGGACGACGCCAACCGGGCCGTCGCGGTCGGGTTGCTGGCCGGTGCGCCTCCGCTGATCGTCTTCGCGGCGGCCCTGGCCTGGTGGGTGACGGGCCATGCGCTGCGCCCGGTCACCGCGATCCGCACCGGGCTGGCGGCGGTCACCGGGAGCGAGCTGGACCGGCGGGTCCCGGACCCGGGCGGCGCCGACGAGATCGCGCGGCTGGCCCGGACGGTCAACGAGACGCTCGACCGGCTGGAGCGCAGCGACGCCCGCCAGCGGCAGTTCACCGCCGATGCCTCGCACGAGCTGCGCAACCCCCTCGCGGCCGTCCGGTCCCGGCTGGAGGTGGCGCTGCGGGACCCCGACCGGGAGTCGGTGGCCGCCGCGCTGGCCGATACCGAGCGGCTGCAGGGCATCGCGGCCGATCTGCTCCTGCTGGCCCGGCTGGACGGCGGGCCCGCGCCGCGCACCGAGCCGGTGGACCTCGCGCTGCTGGCCGCCGAGGACGCGGCGCGGCGCCCGGAGCCCCGGGCCCGGCTACGGCTGGACGCGCGGGCTCCCGTACCGGCCGCCGGGGATCCGGCGCGGCTGGAGCGGGCGCTGGCCAATCTGGTGGACAACGCCCTGCGGTACGCCCGTACCGGGGTCGTGGTCCGGGCCTCGACCGAGGACGGCTGGGCGCTGCTGGAGGTCACGGACGACGGGCCGGGCATCCCGGAGGCCGACCGGGACCGGGTCTTCGAGCGGTTCGTGCGGCTGGACGCGGACCGGAGCCGGGCCGGCGGCGGCACCGGCCTGGGGCTGGCCATCGCCCGGGAGATCGCCCGGGCGCACGGCGGCGAGGTCAGCGCGCTCCCCGCACCCGCCGGCGGCGCCCGCCTGGTGCTGCGCCTGCCCGGCTCGGCCACGCGCCGCTCCCGCCCCTGAAGGCATCCTCAGGACCCTCAGGTTTCCTTCAGCACCGCTCCCCCAGCATCGGGATGCATGAGCGCCCACCGCAGGAAGACCCGTGCCCCGAAGCCCCCGGTCCCCGCGTCCCGCCGCCGCAGGCTCACCCGCACCCTGCTGGCGTCCGGCTGCGCCCTGGTGGTGCTCGCGGGGGCGACCGCCTGGTACCTGTACGAAGACCTCGCCTCCAGCATCGGCAGCTCCAAGGCCCTGGAGGGCGCCGAGAAATCGAAGTTCGGCGATACGAACATCCTGCTGATGGGTCTGGACAGCCGCCGGGACCAGAACGGCGAGGACCTCCCGCCGGCCATCCTCGAAAAGCTGCACGCGGGCGCGAGCTCCGAGGTCGGCGGGTACAACACCAACACGCTGATCCTGCTGCACGTCCCCGGCGACGGGGGCAAGGCGAAGGCCTTCTCGGTGCCGCGCGACGACTTCGTCGACCTGCACGGGGTGCCCGGGTTCACCGGCAAGGCCAAGATCAAGGAGGCGTACGGGCGGGCGAAGGCCACGGTCGAGGAGCAGCTCGCCGCCAAGGGGGTCACGGACCGGCGGCAGCTGGAGCACGAGGGGCGCGAGGCGGGGCGCAAGGCGGAGATCGAGACGGTGCGCACCTTCCTGGGGGTGCCGATCGACCACTTCGCCGAGCTGAACCTGGCCGGCTTCTACCACCTGGCGGACGCGCTGGGCGGCGTACCGGTGTGCCTCAAGAAGCCGGTGAAGGACGGCTACTCCGGGGCCGACTTCCCGGCCGGGCGGCAGACGCTCGACGGTCAGCAGTCGCTGGCCTTCGTACGGCAGCGGCACGGCCTGACCATGGGCGACCTGGACCGGACGAAGCGGCAGCAGGCGTTCCTGGCGGGGGCGACCTACAAGCTGAACCAGGCCGGGACGTTCACCGATCCGGTGAAGCTGATGAAGCTGATCGACTCGGCGAAGCAGGACGTCGTCACCGATCGGGGGTGGGACCTGCTGTCGTTCGTGAAGCAGGCGAAGAACCTGTCCGGGGGCAACGTGGAGTTTGTGACCCTTCCCATCGAGGGCTTCGACAGGAACCATGGCGCGGAGATAAACGTCGTAGACGATATGAAGATAAAGCGGTTCATAGCCGAGCGGATCGGGCCCGGGGCCTCTGCGAGCCCGAGCGCGCCTGGCGCCGCTCCCTCCTCACCGGGCACGCCGGCCCCACAGGGTTCCGCCCCGGGCCCGTCCCGGAGCTCCGCCCCGGCCCCCGCGCCCGCACCGTCCCAGAGCAGCAGCGGAACCCCCGCCATCGATGGCGGCGGCGTCCCGTGCGTGGACTGAAACCCCTGACTTCGGCGGGCGCGCGCCGCCGCACGGAAGCGCTGCTCCTCGTCCTCGTCCTCGCCGTGACCATTTCCGGCCACGTCTGCGCGGGCCTGGCGATGAACGACGAGCTGCCGCCCAACCTCACCGGCTTCGTGATCAGCATGACGCTGCTCGCGCTGGTGGGGCACCTGGCGATCCGCAGGTTCGCGGCGTACGCGGATCCGCTGGTCTTCCCGCTGGCCCTGCTGCTGACCGGGCTGGGGCTGGTGCTGCTGCACCGCCTCGACCAGGGGTACCTGGAGCGGTACGGGCCCAAGACCGCCCTGACCGCACCCAGCCAGTTGATGTGGACGGTGATCGGCGTAGCGGCCTGCATCGCGGTGCTGGCACTCCTGCGCGACCACCGGCTGCTCCAGCGGTTCATCTACATCACGATGGTCGTCGCGCTGGTGGCCCTGATCGCGCCCGCCTTCTTCGGCGCGGACACCTACGGGGCGAAGCGCTGGATCAAGCTCGGCGGACTGTCGGTACAGCCCGGCGAGTTCGTGAAGATCATGATCGCGGTCTTCTTCGCGGGCTACCTGGTGATCCACCGCGATGCGCTGGCCCTGTCGGGACGCAAGTTCCTGGGCATGCGGCTGCCGCCGATGCGCCAGCTCGGCCCGCTCATCACGGTGTGGATCATCTCGCTGCTCGTGCTGGTCTTCGAGCGCGACCTCGGCACCTCGCTGCTCTTCTTCGGCGTCTTCGTGGTCATGCTCTACGTGGCCACCGAGCGCACGAGCTGGATCGTCTGCGGCCTGGTCCTCGCCTCGGCGGGCGCCTTCGTCGTGGGCACGACGGAACCGCACGTCAAGGCGCGTGTGGCGGCCTGGCTGAACCCGCTGTCGTACTACTGGAAGGACCGGCCGCCGGGCGTCATCTCGGACCAGTCGGCGCAGGCGCTGTTCAGCTTCGGCACGGGCGGCATCTCGGGGACGGGCCTCGGCATGGGCCATCCCGAGCTGATCAAGTTCGCGGGCCGCAGCGACTTCATCCTGACGACGGTGGGCGAGGAGCTCGGCCTGGCCGGGGTCATGGCCGTCCTGATCCTCTACGCGCTCCTCGTGCAGCGCGGCCTGCGGATGGCGCTGGGCGCGCGCGACCCGTTCGGCAAGCTGCTGGCGGTGGGCCTGTCGTCCGCCCTGGCCCTCCAGGTCTTCATCGTGGCGGGCGGCGTCACGGGGCTGATCCCCCTGACGGGCAAGGCCCTGCCGTTCCTGGCCGCGGGCGGCTCGTCCCTGCTGGCCAACTGGATCATGATCGCCCTGCTGCTGCGCATCTCCGACAGCACCGAACGACAACGCGAGGCGGACGCCCGGGGCCCGGCGGAGACGACGATCACCCCGGTGATCGCAGCGGCGGGCCCCCGGGTCGTCTAGAGGTAGTCCTCCACGCGGCCGATCCGGTAGCCCTGCTCCTGTATCCGCCGGAGCATCCGGGTCGTCATCTCGGTCTCCGTCGTGCCCTTCAGCTCGGCGGGGCCGCGGAAGTGGGCCAGGATGATGTCACCCGGTTTCAGGGCGGAGCCCTCGGCGTACTGGAAGTTGTTGATCTGCATCGACACGCGCCACAGGAGGATCTGGGATATCCCGCACTCGTGCGCGGCCCTGAGGGTGTCGTCGTTGTGATTGCCGTACGGCGGGCGGAAGAGCGTCGGCCGTTTGCCGAAGCGCTTCTCCAGGCGTTCCTGCTGCCCGCATATCTCCTTCTTCTGTGCCTCGAAGGACAGGGTCTTGAGATTCGGGTGCGTCAGGGTGTGGTTGTTTATCGTGCTGTCGGAGCCGTTGTCGCGGAGCTTTTCGAAGTGGCCGTAGTCCGACGAGGCGATGTTGTCCGTCAGGAACATGCTGATCGGCAGCTTCAGATCGGCGGCCATCTTCAGGAACTCGGGGTTCTTCTCCGCACCGTCGTCGAACGTCAGGAAGACGACCTTGTCGTCCGCCGGGACGGGTATTCGGTCGACGACCTGGGCCCGCCCCGCCTTGGCCGGCGGGATCTGGGGTTTCACGGCCGGCTTGGGCGCGTACTGGAGGGGGCCGCTGAGGCCCCACTTCTTGTAGGCCTCGTCCGCCGCGGCCACCGATCCGTTGCCCGCAGCGGACGGGGAGGCCGCCCCCGAGGGCGCCGGAGTCGCCCTCGTCTCCGTGGCCTTGCGTCCCATCCGTTCGATGGGATCCACGCTGTCCCCGCACCCCGTCAGGGACAGCGCGAGCGCGCCGGCCGTCAGCGTTCCGGCTACCAACCGGCGCGCGTGCTTCACAAGTAATCCTCCAAGCGAGCCACGGCGTACCCCTTGTCCGTGACGGTCTTCATGACGTGACGGATCATGTCAGTCATGCTGCCCTTCCAGTCTTCCTTGCCCCGGAAGTGGGTGAGGATGATGTCGCCGGGGTGCAGGTCCTTGTCCCACTCCCGCCAGTCCATCCGGTTCGGGAAGGCCTCTTCGTTCCACAGCGGAACGGCCTTGATCCCGCAGGACTTGGCCGCGCGCAGGGTGTCCTCGTTGTAGTTCCCGTACGGCGGCCGGAAGAGCGTCGGACGCTTGCCGAACGTCTTCTCGATCGTGTCCTGCTGTCCGCAGATCTCCTGGCGCTGCTTCTCGTACGAGAGCGCCGGCATGTAGCGGTGGTTGAGCGTGTGGTTGTTCAGGGTGACGCCCGCCGCCTGCATCTCCTTGAAGTACGGGTAGTTGTCCCGGACCAGGTAGTCGCTCAGGAAGGCGGTGTACGGGAGCTTCAGCTCCTGCATCATCTTCAGGAGCTCGGGGTCCTTCTCGGCCCCGTCGTCGATCGTCAGGAAGACGACCTTCTCCTCCGTGGGGACGGTCGTGAAGACCGGGGGCAGCTCGTCCTGGCCCTCGACCTCGAAGCCGTCGCGGGTGGTGATCTCCGGCTTCTGCTTGGGCGCCTGCGGAGCGACGAGCGGCGGCTTGGCCAGTCCCCACTTCTTCGCGGCGACGATCCTCGCCTGCTGGAGGGCCTTCAGCTTCTCGGCGTAGGTGCCGAGGGCGCCGGCCGCTCCGGCCTGCTCGCCCGCGGCGCCCGCGGCGGCCTTCGCCTTGGCCGCCTTGTCCGGCGTCTCGGATCCGCCGGCCCCGCAGCCCGTGCCGAGTGCGGCGACGAGCAGTGCGGCCATCGCGGCCGTACCCAACCGGCCGCGCGCGACTGCCGCGATCCGGTGACCGTGTTGCGTCTTATGTTCCGTTTGTCGGACTAGCTGCATAGTCGGGGATCTTTACACCCTTCACGCACGCGTCGCGGGCGACACCGCGAGGGGAATCCGACCTTCCTCCGAGTGGCCCACCGTGGCCGACAATGGACCCGTGACCCCCGAAGACTTCGCCGCGCTCCTCACCCCCGAGGGCCACGCCCTCCTCGACTCGCTCCGGGACTACGACCCCGCCCAGGAGATCGCCGTCGCCACCCGGCTGCGCCGCGAACACCCCGCCGCGCTGGTCTCCGCAGCCCTCGGACAGGCCCGGCTGCGCCAGCGTGCGGTCGCGAAGTTCGGGGCCGAGGACGCCCACCGGATGTACTTCACCCCCGGCGGCGGGGAGATGGCCACCCGCGCCTCGGTGGCCGCGTACCGCGCCGAGCGGCTCGCCGCCCTGGGCGTACGGAGCCTCGCGGACCTCTGCTGCGGGATCGGCGGCGACGCCCTCGCCCTGGCCCGGCTCGACATCCGCGTCCTGGCGGTGGACCACGATCCGCTGACCGCCGCCGTGGCCCGCGCCAATGCCGAGGCGCTCGGGCTGGCGGACATGATCGAGGTCCGGGAGGCCGATGTGACGGAGGTCGACACCGCGGGCTACGACGCCGTCTTCATCGACCCGGCCCGGCGGGGCGGGCGCGGCCGGATCTTCGACCCGGAGTCCTATTCGCCGCCGCTGTCCTGGGCGATCGCCACCGCCCGCTCCGCGAAGGTCGCCGCCATCAAGATCGCCCCCGGGATCCCGCACGAGGCGGTGCCCCCCGAGGCGCAGGCCGAGTGGATCTCCGACCAGGGGGACGTGAAGGAGGCCGTGCTGTGGTTCGGGACGGCGCCGGGCGAGATCCGCGCCACCCTGCTGCCCGGTCCGCGCGCGCTGGCGACCGCCGATCCGCTGCCCGATCCCGAGGCCGGCCCCGTCGGCCGCTACCTCTACGAGCCCGACGGCGCCGTGATCCGGGCCCACCTCGTCGCCGAGGTCGCCGAGCAGCTGGGCGGCCGGCTGATCGACCCGACCATCGCGTACATCACCGCCGACGAGCTGCACGAGACCCCGTACGCGACCTCGTACGAGATCACCGACGTGCTGCCGTTCGGGCTGAAGAAGCTCAAGGCGCTGCTGCGCGAGCGCGGGGTCGGCATCCTCACGGTGAAGAAGCGCGGCTCCGCGATCGAGCCGGAGGAGCTGCGCAAGAAGGTCAAGCCGCAGGGGCCGAACTCCGCCACGGTGTTCCTGACCCGGGTCGCCGGGGCCCCCTCGATGCTGATCGGCTCACCGACCGGCCGGCCCTGACGGTCCGCCGCCCCCCGGGGCCCCGCCCGCACCCGCGCTCCCGCCCCCGAAGACCCGCAGCGCCCACCGGTAGTGCGCGCCCGCCTTGCCGAGGCCCAGCAGGGCGGTGATCCACAGGATCATGCCGAGGCCCATCGTGTAGGCGACCTCCCCGTAGGTGTCGGCTCCGGGCCGGGCCGAAGCCGCCGATCCGAAGGTCACCCAGAGTCCGAACCCGCCCAGGGCGAAGGAGGCCAGCAGCCAGATCAGGCTGCGCCCGGGGGCCCGTACGGCGGCGTCCACGGGCGGGTCCCGGTCCAGCTCGGCCCAGGCGCACAGCAGCCTGCGCACCTGCCGGTCCCGCTTGGCGCCCCAGGCGAACCAGAACCCGGCCGGTATCAGCACGCCCACGCCGAGCACGGCGAAGATCAGGCCGAAGAGGTACGCGAAGGGGTCGTGCGTCTCGATGGCCATCAGGGCCATTCCGACGAAGGACCAGCCCAGGGCGAAGACCCCCGAGACCGCCCAGAGGAGCAGGAGCCGGCCGAAGCCCAGACTGCGCCGCCCGAGCTCCCCCAGGAACCGTGCGCGGTCGGCCCGTACGGCATTCGCGTCGAGCCAGGCGCGCAGGTGCGCGGGCGGGGGCGGCGGCGGCAGGTCACGACGGGGCATGCGCATGACCATATCCGCACGCCACGGCGACCGGCGGGCGGCCTGGCGGAGAGTCAGCTTCCGTCCGGCTCCCCGACCTCCACCGATGCGAAGCGCCAGCGGTGGACCGCCCGCGTGATCAAATCGGCTGCGGGTTCCGGCAGTTCGGGAAGTTCGGCGCCGATCCCCTCGGAGGTCTCCCACCAGGTGATGACGAGCACCCGGTCCTGCGGGGCGCTGAACAGTTCGCGCCGCACCGGCTCTTGGGCCAGGATCTGCGAACGAGCCCACTCCAGCAGCTCGTTGGAGCGCCCGGGCACGGCCCGGGCCTCCCACATCAGCGCGACGGTGCTCACGAGTACAGGTTGTCCTTGCTCAGCTCGTGCACGTGGTCGTGATCGTGCGCATGACCGTGGCCGTGTCCGTGGCCGTGCCCGCCGCCGTCGCCTTCCCCGTCGCCGTGAGAATGGCCGTGGGAATGGCCGGGAACGTGCGGGTCGGTCACCGGGAGCGAGGAGTCCGCCGACAGGTCCCAGTCCGAAGGGGCCCTGTTCCGCTTGACCATCTCCGCGCCCAGCGCCGCGACCATCGCGCCGTTGTCCGTGCACAGCTTCGGCCGCGGCACCCGCAGGATGATCCCCGCGTCGTCGCAGCGCTCCTGGGCGAGCGAGCGCAGCCTGGAGTTGGCCGCGACCCCGCCGCCGATCATCAGGTGGTCGACGCCCTCGTCCTTGCACGCGCGGATCGCCTTGCGCGTCAGCACGTCCACCACGGCCTCCTGGAAGGAGGCCGCCACGTCGCGCACCGGCACGTCCTCGCCCGCCTTGCGCTTCGCCTCGATCCAGCGGGCGACCGAGGTCTTGAGCCCGGAGAAGGAGAAGTCGTACGGGGCGTCGCGCGGACCCGTCAGGCCGCGCGGGAAGGCGATCGCCTTCGGGTCCCCCTCGCGTGCGAGCCGGTCGATGACCGGACCGCCGGGGAAGCCCAGCTGCAGGACGCGCGCGATCTTGTCGAAGGCCTCGCCCGCCGCGTCGTCGATGGTCGCGCCCAGCGGCCGTACGTCCGAGGTGATGTCGGGGGCCAGCAGCAGCGAGGAGTGCCCGCCGGAGACCAGCAGCGCCATCGTCGGCTCGGGCAGCGGCCCGTGCTCCAGCTGGTCGACGCAGATGTGCGAGGCCAGGTGGTTCACCCCGTACAGCGGCTTGCCCAGTGCGTACGCGTAGGCCTTCGCGGCGGAGACGCCCACCAGCAGCGCCCCCGCGAGGCCGGGGCCGGCGGTGACGGCGATGCCGTCGAGGTCGCGGGCGCTGACCCCGGCCTCCTTCAGGGCGCGCTCGATGGTGGGGACCATCGCCTCCAGGTGCGCGCGGGAGGCCACCTCGGGCACGACCCCGCCGAAGCGGGCGTGCTCGTCGACGCTCGACGCGATGGCGTCCGCGAGCAGCGTGGTGCCGCGGACGACGCCGACGCCGGTCTCGTCGCAGGAGGTCTCGATGCCGAGGACGAGCGGTTCGTCAGCCATGGGTCGTCTCACCTTGCAGGGGTACGGAGTGTGCGGAGTCGGGGAGTGCGGGATCGGGGTCCACCGGGTCTGCCGGGTCCACCGGGTCCGCGGGGGCCGCCGGATCGGAGACGCGGCGCATCACGAGGGCGTCCACGTTGCCGGGCTGGTAGTAGCCGCGTCTGAAGCCGATGGGCTCGAAGCCGAAGCGCGCGTAGAGCTTCTGGGCCCGGACGTTGTCGACCCGCACCTCCAGCAGCACCTCGGCGCACTCGAACGCGGTGGCGGCGCGCAGCAGCTCGGTCAGCAGCCGGGCGCCGAGCCCGGTGCCCCACTGGTCGCGGGCCGCGGCGATGGTCTGTACGTCGGCCAGGTCCCCGGCCGCGGCCAGCCCGGCGTAGCCGACCAGCCGGCCCGCCTCCTCCGCCACGAGGTACCGGCGCGTGGCGCCGGGGCCGCGGGCGTGGGCGAGCTCGGACCAGAACATTCCGGCGGACCAGGCGTCCTCGGGGAACAGCTCGTGCTCCAGCTCCAGCACGGGCTCGATGTCCCACCAGCGCATCTCGCGCAGGACGACTGCTGAGGTGGCCGTCACTTCGGGGTGACCACCTTGTAGTTCTTGGGCACCTCGGCATCGGGCCGGCGCAGGTAGAGCGGGACCGGCGGCCGGCCGTCGGCGTTCTCGAACGGCTCGCCCGCCGCCAGCCGGTGCGCGGCCAGGGCGGCCAGTGCGCCGGCGCTCTGGTGCTCGGGGGCCCGGGCGTCGGTGAACACCTCCGGGTACAGCTGCGCCCCCTGCCCGACGGCGGGCAGGCCGGCGACGCGCTCGGCGATGTCGGCCGGCCGGTCCACCGCGGGCTCGCCGACCCGGGTGCGGGGGTCCTCGTAGCGCGCCCAGTAGACCTCCTTGCGGCGGGCGTCGGTGGCCACGACGAAGGGGCCCTCGATCCCGGCCGCGCCGGCCGCGTAGGCCAGGCCGTCGAGGGTGCACAGGCCGTGGACGGGCACGCCGAGGACGGAGGCGAAGGTGGACGCGGTCACGAGCCCGACGCGCAGTCCGGTGTAGGGGCCGGGGCCGACCCCGACGACGATGCCGGTGACGGCTTCGAGCTTCACCCCCGCCTCGGCGAGGACCTTGTCCACGGAGGGCAGCAGGAGCTCCCCGTGGCGGCGGGCGTCGACCTGGTTCGACTCGGCGAGGACGGTCTCGCCGTCGTGCAGGGCGACGGTGACGGCGGGCGTGGCGGTATCTACAGCGAGCAAGAGCACGCGAACAGCCTACGACTCCGGGGCCCCCGGCCCTTGCGGCCGGTCTGCGGGCACCCCTGCTGCTACCTTCGGACCAGGTGTCGGGTGGTGATCGTCCGCCCGGCGTCCGAAGGCATCGACTGACCATGCGGAGAGGTGGAGCAAGGTGGCACGCAGCAGCTCGGGAATCGTGGCCGGGCTCACCGTCGCGGCGCTCGCCGTCGTCGGTTTCCTCGGCTACCAGGCCTCCGCCTCCGCTCCCGCGCTCCCGCCGAAGGCCGCCGCGCAGACCCCGGCGCCCGCTCCGAGCGACTCCGGGCCCGCCAAGACGGACCCGGCCAAGCCGGTGGCCCTCCCGGCCGGATCCGGTGCCGGGGTGCGTGTCGTGTACTCGCTGGGCGCCAAGCGCGTGTGGCTGGTGGGAGCCTCCGGGGAGCCGAAGTCCTTCGCGGTCGTGCCCAGCACGGTGCACCCGGCGCCCGGCAGTTACACGGTGGGCGGCCGCACGGGCGCGGTGACCGGCTCGGACGGGGTGCCGATCGAGCACGTCGTCCGGTTCGCGAGCCCCCAGGGGGTCACGGTCGGCTTCAGCGCCCGCGTGGACAACACCCTGCCGGCGCCGGACCCGGCCAAGAAGACCGGCGGTGTCCGCATGCTGCGCGCCGACGCGGACGCGATGTGGGCCTTCGCGACGATCGGCTCGAAGGTCGTCGTCGTTCCCTGACCCAACCGACCGGCGGGCGGGCCCTGGCAGGCCCGGCCGCGACACGCCGAATTCACTCGTACGGGGACTCCGCCGTCGGGACGGTCACCCGCTTCAGGCCCCTCCAGGCCGCTCCAAGACTGCTTCAGGCCGCTTCGGACTCCGGGGCGGCCCGTTCTTCGTCCTCCGCGCCCTGCGCCCCGTCCCGTACGGGATCGGGGTCCGCGGCCTGCTCGCGCGCGGGCGGGGTGGACACGGCGCTGGCGGCGACGCCCGCGGCGAGCAGCGCCCCCATGGACACGGCGGACGGACGGGGTACGCCCGCTGCTCCTGTTGCCGACATGGCTGCCTCCTGGCCGGGGCCAGCCCGCACTTAGGTACGCCTAACCAGCCCTCCGTACCATGTGACCACGCGCCCCGCCGCCCGCGCAATATCTTCCCGACGACTTGTCGGAACGTTTCCCGCCGCGCCGCGCTACGCCTGCTCCGGCGCCAGCACGCCCGCGAGGCTCTCCAGACCCGCCCCGGCCGACCAGCGGGTACCGATCCCGCGGACCACGACCTCGCGCACGTCGTCCAGAACCTCCTCGTGGCCCACCGCCCGGCGGATCACCACGTGCAGCCGGTCGTCCGACAGCTCCTCGACCTTGCCGTCGCCCCACTCCACGACGACGACGGACTCGGGCAGCGAGACGTCGAGGTCCAGGTCCTCCATCTCGTCCAGCCCGCCGCCGAGGCGGTACGCGTCCACGTGCACCAGCGCCGGACCGCCGGTCAGCGAGGGGTGGACCCGGGCGATCACGAAGGTCGGCGAGGTCACGGCCCCGCGCACGCCCAGGCCCTCGCCGAGGCCGCGGGTCAGGGTGGTCTTCCCGGCGCCGAGCTCCCCGGTCAGCAGGACGAGGTCGCCGGGGCGCAGCAGCCCGGCGATCCGGCGCCCGAGGTCCTGCATGGCGTCGGGCGAGCCGACGGTGACGTGCGTTTCCGTGTCAGGTACTTCTTCCATGCCCGCCAACGTTAGCGGCTGCGGACACCGTCCCGGTGCGTGCCAGCAGCTCCGTGAGCAGCCGGGTCACGGTCTCCGGACGCTCCATCATCATCAGGTGCCCGGCGGACTCCAGGACCACCAGCTCCGCGGAGGGCAGCGCGTCCTTGATGGCCTGGCTGTGACCGGGAGGGGTGACCATGTCGCCGTCCCCCGCGATGATCGTGACCGGGATGTCCGCGAACCGCTGGAGCGCGGCGGTCTTGTCGTGCGCCTGGAAGGCCGGGTAGAACTCCGCGACCACGTCGATGGGCGTGGCCTCGATGAGCCGCTCGGCGAAGCGGGCGACGGACGAATCGACGTCGCGCGAGGCGAAGGAGTACATCCTCACCATGCCGGCGAACAGGTCGGCGGTGGCCCGTCGGCCCTTCTCCACCAGCTCCACCTGGGAGCCGAGCGCCTTGAGCACCCCGGGCAGCAGCCTCCGTACCGTCGAGAAGCCCAGCGAGGGCAGCCCGTACGTGACCTCGTCCAGCCGGCCGCTGGAGGTGCCGACCAGCGCCACCCCGGCCACCCGGTCCCGGATCAGGTCGGGGAACTCCTGGGCCAGCCCCATGATGGTCATCCCGCCCATGGAATGGCCGACCAGGATCAGCGGGCCCTCGGGGGCGGCGGCGTCGATGACGGACTTCAGGTCGCGGCCGAGCTGTTCGAAGGTGACCGGCTCGCCGTCGGCCTGTGCCAGGCCGCGCGCGCTGCGGCCGTGGCTGCGCTGGTCCCAGTAGACGGCCCGGACCAGGCCGCGCAGGGCGGCGCGCTGGAAGTGCCAGGAGTCCTGCGAAAGACAGTAGCCGTGGCAGAACACCACGGTCGGGCGGATCGGAGCCCTGCGGCGCAGCCGGCGCCGCTTGCCCTCCTCGGGCAGCTCGTCGACCTCGTAGTACAGCGCGGTGCCGTCCTCGGCCCGCGCGGTGCCGGGGGCTCCGCGCAGGGATCCGTAGTCCGCGGTCGAGTCGAGCGCGAGGCGCGCCTTCATGCGCATGCCCCGGCCGACGGTGATCCGTTCGACCGCGACCCCGGCCGCCGCTCCGGCGGCTATCACGCCGATGGCGGCGCCGGCCCAGCCCGCCTTGCGCCAGTTCTCACTCACGCCGCCACCCCTCACTCACCCACTCAGCCGTTGAGGTACACGCGGGGGACCCGGCCCCCGATACGGGTGACGATCTCATAGGCGATCGTATGCGCCGCTTGAGCCCAGTCCTCGGCGGTGGGTTCGCCGCGCTCCGCGTCCCCGAAGAGGACGGCCTCGTCGCCGACGCGGGCCTCGTCCCCGTCCAGGTCGACCACGAACTGGTCCATGGCGACGCGTCCGGCGACGGTGCGGATGCGGCCGCCGACGAGCACCGGGCCGCGCCCGGACGCATGGCGCGGGACGCCGTCGGCGTAGCCCGCCGGGATCAGCGCGAGGCTGGTCTCCCGCTCGGTGACGTAGTGGTGCCCGTAGCTGACCCCGTGCCCGGGCGGCACGCTCTTGACCAGCGCGACGGAGGCCTTGAGCGCCATCGCGGGCCGCAGTCCGAGCTGCGCGGGGGTGCCGAGCTCGGGCGCGGGCGAGACCCCGTAGACGGCGATGCCGCAGCGGACCAGGTCGAAGTGGGACTCGGGGAGGGTGAGCGTGGCCGGCGAGTTGGCGATGTGCCGGACCTCGGGCTCGACGCCCTCCTTCTCCGCGTACGCGAGCATGTCGCGGAAGGCGGTCAGCTGGAGCGGGATGGACGGGTGTCCCGGTTCGTCGGCGCAGGCGAAGTGCGACCAGACTCCGGTGACGCGGACGGTCCCCTCGGACTGGGCGGCGACGGCCGCGGTCACCAGGGCCTCCCAGTCGGCGGGCTGGCAGCCGTTGCGGCCCAGGCCCGTGTCGGCCTTGAGCTGGATCCTGGCCGTCATTCCGGCGGCGCGGGCGGCCTCCCGTACCTCGTCGAGGGCCCACAGCGCGCTGACGGACACGTCGATACCGGCCTCGACGGCCTCCCGCCAGGGGCCGCCGGGGGTCCACAGCCAGCACAGGACGGGTCCTTCGAGCCCGGCGGCACGCAGC
The DNA here is from genome assembly GCF_042788835.1 of Streptomyces sp. NPDC056883. NCBI lineage: Bacteria > Bacillati > Actinomycetota > Actinomycetes > Kitasatosporales > Streptomycetaceae > Streptomyces > Streptomyces sp. NPDC056883. Next base: position 175,809 of record NZ_JBHUBS010000005.1, read on the forward strand.
GCGAGGGCCTCCTCGGGCGTGGCGGTCCCGAGCCAGCTCGCACCGGCCTCCTGGGCGGCCTTGGCGCAGGCCACGGCCCCGTGCCCGTAGGCGTCCGCCTTGACGACGGCCATGAGTGCGGAACGGGGCGCCCGCTCGCGCAGGGCCCGTACGTTCGCCCGGACGGCGTCAAGATCGATCTCGGCGTACACGCGCGCGGCTGTCTCGTTCATCCCCCCCAGTCTCTCAGAGCCCCACCGGCCAGGCCGAACAGGCGGGCCCCCGGCGGGCCGCCCCGCGCCACACCGGGCCGCACGGCCGCACCCGGACCCCTGGGGCTCCGCCCCGGACCCCGGTCCTCAAACGCCGGACGGCTGAAAAGACCCGGGGCGGAGGGCTGCGCCCGGGTCGGGGACGGGGTGGGGTGCTGGCCTGGACGTAGAGCGTGATTTGTGGCGCTGGAGCACGCCGCGCCCTGTCGGAGTAGAGCGGGGGGCGCCTAAATCATGCAGTCCAGGCCGACACCCCACCCCGGCCCCGACCCACCCCGCGCAGCCCACCCGACACCAGGCCAACCCCAGCCCCGCCGGCGTTTGAGGCGCAGGGGTCCGGGGACTGGTCCCCGGCAACGGCGCCGCACCCTGGGCAGGCGGCCTAGCGGCGAGCGACCTCGCGCCACGCCGACGGCAGGGCTTCCGCCACCTGGTGGGCCAGGAGGGGGCCTCCGGTGAGGCGGGCCGCCAGGCCGTGGAGGTACGCCGCCACCGACCCGGCGTCCACGGCCGGCAGCCCGGCCGCCAGCAGGGACCCCGCCAGCCCGGACAGCACGTCCCCGCTCCCCGCGGTGGCCAGCCACGGTGTCCCGGTCGGGTTCACCCGGACGGGGCCCGGCCCGGCCGGGGCGATCAGGGTCGTCGACCCCTTCAGCAGCGTCACCGCCCCGTACCGCTCCGCGAGCCCCCGCACGGCCGCCAGCCGCCCCGCCTCGACCGTCTCCCGGGCGACCCCCAGCAGCGCCGCCGCCTCCCCCGCGTGCGGGGTCAGCAGGGTCGGGGCCGCCCGGGCCCGCAGCTCCCCGGGGTCCAGCCCGCGCAGCCCGTCCGCGTCCACCAGCACCGGTACCGGCTGCGCCAGCGCCTCCCGCACCTCCGGGCCGCCCTCGTCGCCCAGCCCCGGCCCGACCACCCAGGCCTGGACCCGGCCGGTCCCGATCAGCGTCTCCGGGTAGCGGGCCAGTACGGCGTCGGTCACCGCCGGCGGGCCCACGTAGCGCACCGCGCCCGCGCCGCCCCGCAGCGCCCCCGCCACCGCGAGCACCGCCGCGCCCGGGTAGCGCGCGGACCCGGCGACGACCCCGAGCACGCCGCGCCGGTACTTGTCGCTCGACGCCGTCGGCTCGGGGAGCAGTCCGGCCACGTCTGCGTGGTGCAGGGCCTCCAGCTCCGGGGTCCCGAAAGCCAGCCCGATGTCCACCAGGTGCAGCGCACCCGCCCGGGAGGCCCCCGGGTCGATCAGCAGCCCCGGCTTGTACGCCCCGAAGGTCACCGTCACGTCCGCCGTGACGGCCGCTCCGGCCACCTCCCCGGTGTCCGCGTCCACCCCGCTCGGCAGGTCCACCGCGACCACCACCGCGCCCGCCGGGATCCGCTCCACCAGCGCGGCCGCGGCCGGCCGCAGCGCGCCCCGGCCGCCGATGCCGACCAGCCCGTCGAGCACCAGGTCGGCCCGCTCGGGCACGGCCGCGTCGAGGCGCCCGCCGGCGGCCCGCAGCGCGGCCAGTCCGCCCGCGTGCACCCGCTCCGGATCCATCGCGACGGCCGTCACCCCGGCCCCGCGCCGGGCCAGCTTCGCGCCCGCGTAGAGGGTGTCTCCGCCGTTGTCCCCCGGGCCGACCAGCAGTACCACGCGGGACCCGTACACGCGGGGCAGCAACCGGACGCAGACGGCGGCCAGTCCGGCCGCCGCCCGCTGCATCAGGGTGCCTTCGGGCAGCCGGGCCATCAGCTCGCGCTCGGCGGCCCGTACGGTCTCCACGCTGTAAGCAGTACGCATGGCACCAGCCTGCCCGAAGGAGCCCGAAGGAGCCCGAGAAGGCAGCTATCCCTCGGCGATCACCACCGCGGAGGCGACGCCCGCGTCGTGGCTGAGCGAGATGTGCCAGGACTTCACGCCCAGCGCGAGCGCACGCGCTTCGACCGTCCCCGACACCCGCAGCCGCGGCTGCCCGCTGGCCTCCACGTACACCTCGGCGTCGGTCCACAGCAGCCCGGCGGGCGCGCCGAGCGCCTTGGCCAGCGCCTCCTTGGCGGCGAACCGGGCGGCGAGCGAGGCGGTTCCGCGCCGCTCGCCGCCCGGCAGGGTCAGCTCCGAGTCGAGGAACAGCCGCCCGGCCAGGCCCGGCGTGCGCTCCAGCGCGGCACCGAACCGCTCGATCTCGGCAACGTCGATCCCCACACCGATAATCACAACCACAAACTCGCTTCGCTCACTCCACGGTCACCGACTTCGCGAGGTTACGCGGCTGGTCCACCTCGTTGCCGCGCGCCGTCGCCAGCTCGCACGCGAACACCTGGAGCGGCACGGTGGCCACGAGCGGCTGGAGCAGCGTCGGGGTGGCCGGGATGCGGATGAGGTGGTCGGCGTACGGGACCACCGCCTCGTCCCCCTCCTCGGCGATCACGATGGTCCGGGCCCCGCGCGCCCGGATCTCCTGGATGTTGGACACGATCTTGTCGTGCAGCACCGAGCGCCCGCGCGGCGACGGTACGACGACCACCACCGGCAGGTCCTTCTCGATGAGTGCGATCGGCCCGTGCTTGAGCTCGCCCGCCGCGAAGCCCTCGGCGTGCATGTACGCGAGCTCCTTGAGCTTGAGCGCGCCCTCCAGCGCCACCGGGTAGCCGACGTGCCGCCCCAGGAACAGCACGGTGTTCTTGTCGGCGAGCGACCGCGCCAGCTCCCGTACCGGCTCCATGGTCTCCAGTACGGTGTCCACCGCCGCGGCGATGTCCGACAGCTCCCGGATCACGGACCGGATCTCGTCGCCCCACTTCGTGCCCCGGACCTGCCCGAGGTAGAGGGCGACCAGGTAGCAGGCCACGAGCTGCGTCAGGAACGCCTTCGTCGAGGCGACGGCCACCTCGGGTCCGGCGTGCGTGTACAGCACGGCGTCCGACTCGCGCGGGATCGTCGAGCCGTTCGTATTGCAGACGGCCAGCACCTTGGCACCCTGCTCGCGGGCGTGGCGCAGCGCCATCAGGGTGTCCATCGTCTCGCCGGACTGCGAGATCGCGATCACCAGCGTGCGCTGGTCCAGGATCGGGTCGCGGTAGCGGAACTCGCTGGCCAGCTCCGTCTCGCAGGGGATGCGCGTCCAGTGCTCGATGGCCAGCTTCGCGATCATGGCCGCGTGGTACGCCGTGCCGCACGCCACGATCACGACCTTGTCGACCTCGCGCAGCACCGAGTCGGGAATGCGCACCTCGTCGAGGGTCAGCAGGCCGTTCGCGTCGATCCTGCCGAGGAGGGTGTCGGCGACGGCCTTGGGCTGCTCGGCGATCTCCTTGAGCATGAAGTAGTCGTAGCCCCCCTTCTCGGCCGCCGAGGCGTCCCAGTCCACGTGGTACGCCCGCACGTTCGCTGCCGACCCGTCGAAGTTGGTCACCGTGACGCCGTCGCGGCGGAGCTCGACGACCTGGTCCTGCCCCAGCTCGATCGCGGAGCGGGTGTGGGCGATGAAGGCGGCCACGTCGGAGGCGAGGAAGTTCTCGCCCTCTCCGACGCCCACCACGAGCGGCGAGTTGCGGCGCGCTCCGACCACCACGTCCGGCTGGTCGGCGTGCACGGCGACCAGCGTGAAGGCCCCGTCGAGCTGACGGCACACCTGCCGCATGGCCTCCGTGAGGTCCCCGCCGGCGCCCTCGAACCGCTCGGCCAGCAGGTGCGCCACGACCTCGGTGTCCGTCTCGGACTCCAGCCGGTGCCCGCGCTCGGCGAGCTCGGCCCGCAGCGCGGCGAAGTTCTCGATGATCCCGTTGTGCACGACGGCCACGCGCCCCGAATTGTCGAGGTGCGGGTGGGCGTTGACGTCGGTGGGCCCCCCATGGGTGGCCCACCGGGTGTGTCCGAGCCCCGTGGAACCGGCCGGCAGCGGGTGCCCGACCAGCTCCTTCTCCAGATTGACCAGCTTGCCGGCCTTCTTGACGGCGGCGAGTTCCCCGTCGGCGAGCACGGCGACACCCGCCGAGTCGTAGCCGCGGTACTCGAGCCGCTTGAGTCCGGCAATGACCACATCGAGCGCCGACTGCGCTCCCACGTAACCCACGATTCCGCACATAAGCCGCAGGGTACGCCGTAGTTGGCTCCGCGCCCGGTACCTGAACCGGACGAAAAAACCGCCCCGGCGCGGACGCCGGGGCGGAGGTGAGGCGCGTGCGTGCGCGTGGCGGACGAGGCGTCAGCCGAGCTTCTTCGACTGTGCGGCCACCAGCGTCACCGGGGACTCCGGCTTCCCCGTCAGGCTGATGGAGCTGAAGGTGGCCACGGTGGAGCCCGTGCGCACCGCCGTCAGGTAGGTGACGGCCTTGTCGCCGTCCTCCAGGTCCAGCGTGAGGACGAGGCTGGCGGTGTCGTCGTCGCCATAGGTGACGGGCGCGCCCGTGCCGGCGGTCACGCTCTCGTACTTCGTGCTGTCCCCCTCGGCGGTGGCGGTGAAGCCGCCGGCGCACGCCTTGCCCGCCGCCTCGATGGAGGCGATGAGGTCGTGCGCGCCCGTGCCGTCGTACGAGCTCAGGCCGACCATCGTCGCCGTGACGCCGAGCGCGTTCTGGGCCTTCTGCTCCGCCGTGGCGTTCGGGGCTTCCTCGGCCTTGGCGGTCACGCCCGTACGGGCCGTGCCAGTCGGCGTACCGATCTTCTGCAGGGCCTGGCTCTGGACCAGGACCTTGCACTCGGGCTTGTCGGTGGTGATCTCGTCCGAGTCGCCCGCCGCGAGCTTGGCCTCCGCGTCGGGCGCCACCACGAAGCCGGGCGCGTCCGCCGCGGTGACCAGCAGGGGGGTCAGCTCCGCGTCCGTCTTCCCCTTCGCCGCCGGGGCGGACGACGCGGAGGCCGGGGCGGACGACGCGGAGGCCGGGGCCGACGCCTTCGCGTCGGACTTCGTGCCGGAGTCCGAGGACCCGCCGCACGCGGACACGAGCAGCGCCAGGGACACGGCCGAAGCGGACAGGACGGTACGGCGGACGAATGCGGTGCGCATGGTGGTGTTCCCCCCACAGGAAAGGTCTACGGAAAAGGCAGCACGCCCGACCGTCCCGGACCGGGGCGGCGTCATGAGCTGCGGTGATCCACACCGTACGGGGCCCCACTGACACCGCTCCGGAGTTGCCTGCCCGCGCCGCGCATCGTGACCCTGCTGGTACTCCAAGGGCTCCCGATCGAGATCACCCCCCGTACAACCCACCCACCCCGGGCCATAAGACCCCGCTCCACGTGACCCACCACACCACCCACGGCGGGCCGTCACCCCTGACAATGGCCGTGTGATCTCTTCGCCGCCACGAAGCACGCCGGACCGCGCAACGGAGCGCCCCGACGGATCGGACCAGCCGACGCAGCCCGAGCCGCCCCAGCCCCCCGAGCACGCCGCGCACCCCGCGCACGCCGCGCACCCCACGCGCCGCCGGGGCCACGAGGCCTCCCCCTACGTGGACCTCACCCGTGCCGAGTGGAGCGCCCTGCGCGAGCGCACCCCGCTCCCGCTGACGGCCGACGAGGTCGAGCGGCTGCGCGGGCTGGGCGACGTCATCGACCTCGACGAGGTCCGCGACGTCTACCTGCCGCTCTCCCGCCTGCTGAACCTGTACGTCGGCGCCACCAGCAACCTGCGCGGCACGCTCAACACCTTCCTCGGCGATGCCGGCAACGGCCACGGCGCCCAGCAGGGGACGCCCTTCGTCATAGGGGTCGCCGGCTCGGTCGCCGTGGGCAAGTCCACCGTCGCCCGTCTCCTCCAGGCCCTGCTGGCCCGCTGGCCGGAGCACCCGCGCGTGGAGCTGGTCACCACCGACGGCTTCCTCTACCCGATGAAGGAGCTGGAGCGGCGCGGTCTGACCGCCCGCAAGGGCTTCCCCGAGTCCTACGACCGCCGCGCGCTGACCCGCTTCGTCGCCGACATCAAGGCGGGCAAGGACGAGGTCACGGCCCCGGTCTACTCGCACCTGATCTACGACATCGTCCCCGACGAGCGGCTCGTCGTCCGGCGTCCCGACATCCTGATCGTCGAGGGGCTCAACGTCCTGCAGCCCGCCATGCCGGGCAAGGACGGCCGCACCCGGGTCGGCCTCGCCGACTACTTCGACTTCAGCGTGTACGTGGACGCCCGCCCCGAGGACATCGAGCGCTGGTACCTCAACCGGTTCCGCAAGCTGCGCGAGACGGCGTTCCAGAACCCCTTCTCCTACTTCCGCAAGTACACCCAGGTCTCGGAGGAGGAGGCCCTGGAGTACGCGCAGACCATGTGGCGGACCATCAACAAGCCCAACCTGCTGGAGAACGTGGCCCCGACCCGCGGCCGCGCCACCCTCGTCGTCCGCAAGGGCCCGGACCACAAGGTGCAGAAGCTGAGTCTGCGCAAGCTCTGAGCGCCGCGCGGGCGGCCCGGGCCCCGGAAGCTAGGGTGCGGCCATGCTGCATCTACGGATGATCATTCCGTCGGACCGGACGGACGCCGTGGTCCGCATCGTCGAAGGGACGGTCGGCACCACCCATCTGGCCGTGCTGCCCGGCGCCGCCCGCATCCCCGAGGGCGACATCGTGCTGTGCGACGTCGCGCGCGAGGCGGGTGACGAGCTCCTGCACGAGCTCCGGGAGCTCGGCATCGACAAGGACGGGTCGATCGCGGTCGAGAACATCGACCTCTCCCTCTCGGACCGCGCCGACCGGGCCGAGGAGGAGGCTCCGGGCGAGGCGGCCGACGCCGTCCTGTGGGAGCAGCTGAGCGAGGCGACCCACGAGGAGTCCACCCTCACCATCACCTACAGCGCCTTCATGATCGTCGCGACGATGATCGCGGCCTGCGGCGTGGTCCTCGACAACGCCATCCTCATCGTGGGCGCGATGGCGGTCGGCCCTGAGTTCGGCCCGCTCGCCGGAATCTGCACCGGCCTGGTGCAGCGCGCCCCCAAGCTCGCCGCCCGCTCGCTGGTCGCCCTGCTGGTGGGCTTCGCCGCCGCGATGGTCGCGACCACCGTCTTCACCCTGGTCATGGACGCGCTCGGCCTGTTCCACCACGGCATGCTCGACAAGCCCCGCCCCAACACCAGCTTCATCTGGCAGCCGGACCTGTTCTCCTTCGTCGTGGCGCTGCTCGCCGGCGTGGCCGGGGTGCTCTCCCTGACCTCGGCGAAGTCCGGCGCACTGGTCGGCGTCGCGATCTCGGTGACCACGGTCCCGGCGGCCGCCAACGCGGCCGTGGCGCTCGGCTACGGCGAGTTCGGCCAGATGTGGGGCTCCATGGAGCAGCTGCTGCTGAACCTCTTCGGGATCGTGCTGGCCGGCGTCCTGACCCTGCTCGGCCAGAAGCTCCTGTGGCGCACCCAGCGCGGCCACTGGCGGCGCACGGCGCCCAAGGTCTGAGCCCCGCACCCCGTCATGGGAAAGAGCCCCAAGGCCCGCGAACCCTCCCCTCGGGAGCCTTTCTCCTCTCCCTCCCGGGGGCTCTCCCCAATCACCCCCCTCCCCCCCCCCCCCCACA
>NZ_JBHUBS010000005.1:183550-259832 GCF_042788835.1 Streptomyces sp. NPDC056883
ACACAAGGCGAGCACTGGGGAGAGAAACCCCCCCAAGCTCCGCCCCCCCCCCCCCCCCAAGCACCACCCCCCCCCCCGCGGCCTCTCCTCCCTGTTGTCCCTGTGCCATGACCGTCGGGCGGGCTCTAGCCGAGCGCCGACTTCACCACGTCCGCGAGGCGCCCCGCGACCGAGCGGGCCTGCTCGATGTCGGCGGCCTCCACCATCACGCGCACGAGGGGCTCAGTGCCCGACGAACGCAGCAGCACGCGCCCGGTCGTGCCGAGCTCCCGCTCCGCCTCGGCGACGGCCGCGGCCAGCTCGCCCGAGGTGGTGACCCGCGACTTGTCCACGTCGGGGACGTTGACCAGCACCTGCGGCAGCCGCGTCATGACGCCGGTCAGCTCGGCCATGGACTTGCCGGTGGCCGCGATCCGGGCCGCCAGCATCAGGCCGGTCAGGGTGCCGTCGCCGGTGGTGGCGTGGTCGAGGATGATCACGTGGCCGGACTGCTCGCCGCCCAGCGCGTACCCGTGCTCCTTCATCGACTCCAGGACGTACCGGTCGCCGACGCCGGTCTGCACGACGTTGATGCCCTCGGACTCCATGGCCAGCTTGAAGCCCAGGTTCGACATCACGGTCGCGACGACGGTGTCCTCGCGCAGGTGCCCGGCCTCGCGCATCGCCAGCGCGAGCACCGCGAGGATCTGGTCCCCGTCGACCTCTTCGCCGTTCGCGTCCACGGCGAGGCAGCGGTCGGCGTCCCCGTCGTGCGCGATGCCGAGGTCGGCCCCGTGCTCGACGACGGCCTGCTTCAGCAGACCGAGGTGGGTGGAGCCGCAGCCGTCGTTGATGTTCAGGCCGTCGGGCTCGGCACCGATGGTGACGATCTCCGCGCCGGCCCGGGTGAAGGCCTCGGGCGAGACGTAGGCGGCCGCGCCGTGCGCCTCGTCCAGGACGACCTTGAGGCCGTCGAGGCGGTTGGGCAGCACACCCATGAGGTGGGCGACGTACTTGTCGAAGCCCTCGGTGTAGTCGGAGACGCGGCCGACGCCGCCGCCCGTCGGGCGGTCCCAGGGAGCGCCCGTGCGGTGGTCCTCGTAGACCGTCTCGATCCGGTCCTCCAGCTCGTCGGCGAGCTTGTGGCCGCCGCGCGCGAAGAACTTGATGCCGTTGTCGGGCATGGCGTTGTGGCTGGCCGAGAGCATGACACCGAGGTCGGCGCCCAGCGCACCGGTGAGATACGCCACCGCCGGGGTGGGCAGCACACCGACGCGCAGGACGTCCACGCCCGCGCTCGCGAGGCCGGCGACGACTGCGGCCTCCAGGAACTCGCCCGAGGCGCGGGGGTCCCGGCCGACCACCGCGGTGGCCCTGTGACCAGCGAAGGTGCCCGCCTCGGCCAGTACGTGCGCGGCCGCCACGGAGAGGCCGAGCGCGAGCTCGGCCGTCAGATCCGCGTTGGCGACGCCCCGTACACCGTCCGTCCCGAAGAGTCGTCCCACTGTTGTCCTCCCGAGTTCACACTTCGCTATGAGCAGTTGTGCCAATTATTTGCCGCTTTTGGCGGTAAACGAACCGCCCCGGCAGCACACAGAGTGCTGCCGGGGCGGAATCGTGCTGAACAGCAGGCGAGATTAACGCTTGCTGTACTGCGGGGCCTTACGGGCCTTCTTGAGACCGGCCTTCTTGCGCTCGACCGCACGGTCGTCGCGGGAGAGGAAGCCGGCCTTCTTCAGCGCCGGGCGGTTGTTGTCCACGTCCGCCTCGTTCAGCGCACGGGCCACACCGAGGCGCAGGGCGCCGGCCTGGCCGGACACGCCGCCACCCGAGATGCGGGCGATGACGTCGTAGCGGTTGTCGAGCTCGAGCAGCTTGAACGGCTCGTTGACTTCCTGCTGGTGCACCTTGTTGGGGAAGTAGTCCTCAAGGGTGCGACCGTTGATCTTCCACTTGCCGGTGCCCGGAACGATCCGGACGCGGGCGATGGCGTTCTTGCGACGGCCCAGGCCGGCGGCCGGCTGGGGGTCGCCGAAGCGGCCGGCAAGGGACTCGGACGTGTAGTCACCCTCGACTACGTCCGCGGTCTCGGTGGTGTATTCCTCGACGTTGCCCTCGAACTCTTCGACGACAGTCTCGGCGGTGGTCTCGGCCACGATGCTCCTCAGAAGTTTCTTGTCTTAGGGGGTGTGGTGGCCGGAACTACTGCGCGACCTGGGTGATCTCGAACGGCACCGGCTGCTGAGCAGCGTGGGGGTGCACATCGCCCGAGTAGACCTTCAGCTTCGAGAGCATCTGACGGCCCAGGGTGTTCTTGGGGATCATGCCCTTGATGGCCTTCTCGACGGCCTTCTCCGGGTTGTTCGCCAGGAGGTCGTCGTAGCGGACCGAACGCAGACCGCCCGGGAAGCCGGAGTGGCGGTACGCCATCTTCTGGGTCGCCTTGTTGCCGGACAGGTGAACCTTGTCGGCGTTGATGATGATGACGAAGTCGCCCATGTCCATGTGGGGGGCGTAGGTCGGCTTGTGCTTACCCCGCAGGAGGGTAGCGGCCTGGGTCGCCAGACGGCCGAGGACAACGTCCTGGGCGTCAATGACGTGCCACTGGCGCGAGATGTCGCCGGGCTTGGGGCTGAACGTACGCACGCGTATGCCTTCGCTTCTTCAGTGGTGGGTCATCCCATAGGGCGCTAAGCCCCGCGGGACGGGTCCTGACAGGGTCACCACGGACGATCACGACAGCCCTCGTTCGCAACAGGGACGAAGCCCGTGCGAACTGCTTGAACTGCTTGTCATCGGTCCGGTGGACCGGCGCAAGGCCCTTTCACGTGAGAATGAGAAAGCCAATACGCATAACAAACAAGCAGAGTACCCAGAAGGACCCGTACGGGTCAAAACGCGGTCCGCGAAGCCGTTTGAGCTGGCGTCGCGGCGCACTCCGGTTCGGTCCTGGGTGGGGACCCCGCAGTTGTTACGGGTTCCAGAGTAACCCGGATCGGACGCAGTGCTCGACGCGCCAGCAGTCCGGCGAGCGCGCACAGGGTCACCATGTCCCTGAATGCCCGCCTTTTGGCCTCGAACTCCGAGGGCCACGGAATGCCCGCGGTCTGCGGCACCAGGGCCAGCCAGAACCAGGGCGAGCGCGGCATCGAGCCCGCCCGCACCCCCGACGCCAGCAGCAGCGGGAGCACCACGATCAGGTAGTGGTCGAAGGAGGGCCGCGACACCAGGAACGCGGCGAGCATCACCATGCAGGCCGTCTCCACCAGCCGCAGCTCACCCGCGTCGCCGTCCGCCTCGACCGGCCGCCGCCAGCGCCGCCAGGTCGCCCACAGCCCGCACCCGGCCCCCGCGAAGGCCAGCACCACCGCCAGCGGAGCGGGCACCCCCAGCCGGGGCAGCGCCGCGATCGGCGAGGCGTCCCAGGGCAGTGCGTAGGAATCCTGGCCCTGCAGCAGGAACGGCAGGGTCTTGGTGAAGAACAGCATCGGGTGCGGCATCATCAGCGCCCCCGCCAGCGAGAGCCCCACCGGCACCCCCACCGCCAGGGCCAGCCCCCGCCACTGCCGGGCCAGGAGGAAGAGCAGCCCGATCGGCACCAGCATCGGCTTGCACGCGATGGCCAGGCCCACCACCAGGCCGGCCGCGGCCCAGTGCTTGCGGTGCGCCAGCAGCAGCGCCACCGGCAGGGCGGCGGCGGAGATGGCCGTCCAGTTCGCGATCAGCACGAGGTTGATGTACGGCTTGTAGGCCAGCGCGAACAGCGCGAAACCGCCGACCGCGAACCGCGAGCGCACCGGGACCGAGAACAGTCGCAGCGAGGCCCACCAGCCGAGGCCGACGAGCCCGGTCATCCCCAGCGGCAGCACGCAGCGCAGCAGCGGCGCCGGCAGCAGGGCCTCGGGAATCGCCATGATCACGGCGCTGGGCAGGTAGAGGAACCGCTTGTCCTCGTACGGGGAAACCCCGGCGAGCAGGGCGTCGGCCGCCTTGACCACGAAGGCGTTGTCCGAGCCCCAGTTCTCCCGCAGGCTCGCCGAGACCGCCACCGACAGCAGGATCACCAGACCCACGAAGCGCCAGGACCGGGGAGCCGGCCGCAGCAGCCAGGCCACCCCCCGGTCCCACGAGGACGGGCTGTCCCACTTCATGACCCAGACACTCGGCCGCAGCCCCACAACGAAGTCCCCTCGACCCAAGCCGGGGGCGGTCTCCCCCTAGCGCTTCCGCTCGACCCTACGTTCGTCCCAGACGGGCTCCGTAGTCTCCCGTACAACACCGTCTGAACCGAAGACCAGGTAACGGTCAAAAGTCCGGGCGAACCACCGGTCGTGCGTGACGCACAACACAGTGCCGTCGTACGCCTCCAGCCCGTCCTGCAGCGCTTCCGCCGATTCCAGGTCGAGGTTGTCCGTCGGCTCGTCGAGCAGCAGCGCCGTCGTACCGGCGAGCTCCAGCAGCAGGATCTGGAAGCGCGCCTGCTGACCGCCCGAGAGCCTCTCGAAGGGCTGCTCGCCCTGGCGCTCCAGCTCGTAGCGGCGCAGGGCGCCCATCGCCTGGCCCAGCGGCTTCGCCGCCTCCGTCCACAGGATGTCGACGAGCGTGCGGCCGAACAGCTCGGGGTGGGCGTGGGTCTGCGCGAAGTGGCCGGGGACCACGCGGGCGCCGAGCTTCCACGTACCCGTGTGCTTGACGTCCTCCCCCGCCATCAGGCGCAGGAAGTGGGACTTCCCGGAGCCGTTCGAGCCCAGGACCGCGACCCGCTCCCCGTAGAAGACCTCCAGGGAGAAGGCCTTCATCAGCCCGGTGAGCTCCAGGTTCTCCACCGTGAGCGCGCGCACGCCGGTACGGCCGCCCTTGAGCCGCATCTTGATCTCCTGCTCGCGCGGCGGCTCCGGCGGCGGGCCGGCATCCTCGAACCGCTTGAAGCGGGTCTGCATCGCGTGGTACCGGGAGGCCATGTCCGGGCTGCTCGCGGCCTGGCCGCGCAGGCGCAGCACCAGGGCCTTCAGCCGGGCGTGCTCCTCGTCCCAGCGCCGCTTGAGTTCCTCGAAGCGCGCGAAGCGCTCCTTGCGGGCGGCGTGGAACGTGCCGAAGCCTTCGCCGTGCACCCAGACGTCGGAGCCGTTCGGGCTCGCCTCCAGGCTGATGATCTTCTCGGCGGCCTGGGTCAGCAGCTCCCGGTCGTGGCTGACGAAGAGCACCGTCTTGCGGGTGGCCGCCAGCTGCTCCTCAAGCCACCGCTTGCCCGGGACGTCGAGGTAGTTGTCCGGCTCGTCGAGCAGCAGCACCTCGTCCGGCCCGCGCAGCAGCGCCTCCAGCACGAGCCGCTTCTGCTCACCGCCCGAGAGCGTGCGCACCTCGCGGAACTGCGCCGTGTCGTACGGGATCGCCAGCGCGGCCATCGTGCAGACGTCCCACAGCGTCTCCGCCTCGTACCCCTGCACGTCGGCCCAGTCGCTGAGCGCCTGGGCGTACTGCATCTGGGCGGCCTCGTCGTCCACCGTCAGGATCAGCTGCTCGGCCCGGTCCACCGCCTTGGCGGCCTCCCGGATCCGCGGCTGGGCCACCGAGACCAGCAGGTCCCGTACGGTCGTCTCGTCGCGGACCGAGCCCACGAACTGCGACATCACACCGAGCCCGCCGCTGACGGTCACTCCGCCGCCGTGCGGCTGGAGCTCGCCGGAGATCATCTTCAGCAGTGTGGTCTTGCCGGCCCCGTTCGCCCCGACCAGGGCGACGACCGACCCCTCCCCCACCCGGAAGGAGACGTCGGGGAGCAGAACCCGCCCGTCGGGAAGGTAGTACTCCAGGTGGCTGGCTTCGAGATGTCCCATGCGGGGCATTGTCCAGGTCCGGCCCCGATCCGCCCAAACGAGTTAGCCCGGTACCCGTCCTAGCAGCAGCCGGCTCCGGGCAGGGTCCGCAGGTTCCGCGCTTCCTTGCTCCGCGCGGCCAGCAGCTCGTCGGCCGGGTAACCGACCTCCTCCAGGGTCAGCCCGTGCGGCTTGACCACGTGCACCGAGGAGTCCCGTACGGCCGCGGCCAGCACCTTCCCGGGCCAGTCGGTCGTCCGGTGGCCGTCGCCGACGTGCAGCAGGGCCCCGACCAGCGAGCGGACCATGTTGTGGCAGAAGGCGTCGGCGCGGACGGTCGCGGTGATGATCCCCTCCGCGTCCCGCTCCCAGCTGAGCTGCTGGAGGGTGCGGATGGTCGTGGCCCCCTCGCGCTTCTTGCAGTACGCGGCGAAGTCGTGCTCCCCGACCAGCGCGGCGGCAGCCTCGTTCATGGCGTCCACGTCGAGCGGCCACTGGTACCAGAGCACGTGCCCGCGGCGCAGCGGGTCCACGCCGGCCTGGTGGTCGCCCACGCGGTAGGCGTAGCGGCGCCAGATCGCGGAGAACCGCGCGTTGAACCCGGCGGGGGCCTCGGCGGCCTTCCACACCCGTACGTCGTGCGGCAGCCGTCCGGCGAGGCGGCGCAGCAGCTTGTCCTGGTGCTCGGCCCACACCTCGTCCCGTACGTCGAACTGCGCGACCTGTCCGCGCGCGTGCACGCCCGCGTCGGTCCGGCCGGCGACGGTCAGCTCCACCGGGTCGGGCAGCCGCATCACGGTCTGCAGGGCCGACTCCAGCTCCCCCTGGACGGTCCGCAGCACGCGCTGCTTCGCCCAGCCGGAGAAGTCCTTGCCGTCGTAACTCAGGTCCAGCCTGACCCGGACGTGCCCGGGCTCCACCTCGTCACTCACGTGACAGATCCTCTCAGCTGCGTCTTTCGCACGAAATGCAGAACGGGCCCGCCCCGGAAGGGGGCGGGCCCGTTCAGAGCCATTCAGCGTGATCCCGGAAGGGATCAGGCCTCCTTGGTCTCCTCGGCGGCGGGAGCCTCAGCGGCCTCCGCCTCCTTCACGGCGCGCTTGGTGGCGGCCTCGGCCTCACCAGTGGCCTGCTGGGCGACCGTAAGGGCCTCGACCAGCTCGATCACGGCCATCGGGGCGTTGTCGCCACGACGGTTGCCGATCTTGGTGATGCGCGTGTAACCACCGGGGCGGTTCTCGTAGCGCGGGGCGATCTCGGTGAACAGCGTGTGCACGATGCTCTTGTCCGTGATCGTCTGCAGCACCAGGCGACGGTTGTGGATGTCGCCCTTCTTGGCCTTGGTCACCAGACGCTCGGCGTAGGGACGCAGGCGGCGGGCCTTGGCCTCGGTGGTGGTGATGCGGCCGTGCTCGAAGAGCGACTTCGCGAGGTTCGCGAGGAGGTGCTTCTCGTGCGCGGCGCTGCCGCCCAGACGGGCACCCTTTGCGGGACGCGGCATGGTCTTACTCCTTCATATCTGCACCGGCCGTGTCAGGTACCGGTGACAGTTCCCCCGAGGCGGATGCCGCGGGAAAGTTTCTGGTGGTGCTTAGTACTGCTCGGTCTCGACGAAACCGGCGTCCGCGTCGTCGTCGGCGCCGAAGGCGTCGGCAGCGGCGGTCGGGTCGAATCCGGGCGGGCTGTCCTTGAGGGCCAGGCCCATGCCGGCCAGCTTCGCCTTGACCTCGTCGATCGACTTCGCACCGAAGTTGCGGATGTCGAGCAGGTCGGCCTCGGAGCGGGCGACGAGCTCACCCACGGAGTGGATGCCCTCGCGCTTGAGGCAGTTGTACGACCGAACGGTGAGCTCGAGCTCCTCGATCGGCAGCGCCAGGTCGGCGGCCAGGGCCGCGTCCGTCGGCGAGGGGCCCATGTCGATGCCCTCGGCGTCGATGTTGAGCTCGCGGGCCAGACCGAACAGCTCGACCAGGGTCTTGCCGGCGGACGCCATGGCGTCGCGCGGGCGCATGGCCTGCTTGGTCTCGACGTCGACGATGAGCTTGTCGAAGTCGGTGCGCTGCTCGACTCGGGTCGCCTCGACCTTGTAGGTGACCTTGAGGACCGGGCTGTAGATGGAGTCGATCGGGATGCGACCGATCTCCTGGCCCAGCTGCTTGTTCTGGACGGCGGAGACGTAGCCGCGACCGCGCTCGACGGTCAGCTCCATCTCCAGCTTGCCCTTGCCGTTGAGCGTGGCGAGGACCAGGTCCGGGTTGTGCACCTCGACACCGGCCGGGGGCGCGATGTCGGCAGCGGTGACCAGGCCGGGACCCTGCTTGCGCAGGTACATCACGACCGGCTCGTCGTGCTCCGAGGAGACGACCAGCTGCTTGATGTTGAGGATGATGTCGGTGACGTCTTCCTTGACACCCGGCACGGTGGTGAACTCGTGCAGGACGCCGTCCACGCGGATGCTGGTGACAGCGGCACCCGGGATCGAGGACAGGAGCGTGCGGCGGAGCGAGTTGCCGAGGGTGTAGCCGAAGCCCGGCTCCAGCGGCTCGATCACGAACCGCGAGCGGTACTCGTCTACGACCTCTTCGGTCAGCGAGGGGCGCTGAGCGATAAGCATGTGGATTCCTTCATTCGTGGACGCCCACTATTTGACGCCCGACGGATCGTGGCCCAGGGGCCACGGACTACAAGGGTACGGGCGGTACGTCCCCCGCGAGGGGTTCGTACCGCCCGGACACTCAAAGACGCACAGGCGCGAAGCCCGGCGTCGCCGAATCAGACGCGGCGACGCTTGGGCGGACGGCAGCCGTTGTGCGGGGTGGGGGTGACGTCCTGGATCGAGCCGACCTCGAGGCCGGTGGCCTGGAGGGAGCGGATCGCGGTCTCACGGCCGGAGCCGGGACCCTTGACGAAGACGTCGACCTTGCGCATGCCGTGCTCCTGCGCGCGACGGGCGGCCGACTCGGCGGCCATCTGCGCGGCGAAGGGGGTGGACTTGCGCGAGCCCTTGAAGCCGACGTGGCCGGCGGAGGCCCAGGAGATCACGTTGCCCGAGGGGTCCGTGATCGAGACGATGGTGTTGTTGAACGTGCTCTTGATGTGGGCGTGCCCGTGAGCGACGTTCTTCTTTTCCTTGCGGCGCACCTTCTTGGCAGCGCCCTGACGACCCTTGGGGGGCATCTAAATCTCCTACGGGAGGTGGTCGGTCCTACAGCGCAAGACCGCTGAACAGGACTACTTCTTGCCCGGCTTCTTCTTACCGGCGATCGCGCGACGCGGACCCTTGCGGGTACGGGCGTTCGTGCTGGTGCGCTGACCGTGCACGGGCAGGCCGCGACGGTGACGAACACCCTGGTAGCACTGGATCTCGACCTTGCGGCGGATGTCGGCCTGGATCTCGCGGCGGAGGTCACCCTCGGTGCGGAGGTTGGCGTCCACGTACTCGCGGATCTTGACCAGGTCCTCTTCGGCCAGGTCACGAACGCGGGTGTTCGGGTTCACACCGGTGGCCGCAAGGATTTCCTTGGACCGGGTGCGACCGACACCGAAGACGTAGGTAAGTGCGATCTCCACACGCTTTTCGCGCGGGATGTCAACACCGGAAACGCGTGCCATTCAATGGCTCCTGTGTGTTCGGGGGTCTTCAGCAGAACCGAACCCCGACCGCCGACCACACCTGATGGGTGGTGGTACGTCCGGGTCCCCGGCCCCCGCCGGAGGTGCCGCCGGCCCTGGTCGGGGCTAGGCGGGTTCTGCGTATGTACTTTTTCTTACGTCGCGCGAAGAACTGCGTAGTGCAGGTCGGTCGGCGTGCGTCAGCCCTGGCGCTGCTTGTGGCGCAGGTTGTCGCAGATGACCATGACCCGACCGTGACGGCGGATCACCTTGCACTTGTCGCAGATCTTCTTGACGCTCGGCTTGACCTTCATGTTGGTGAGGTTCTCCGGGTCAGTGCCACCACCCGCGCGTCAGGACAGGATGTCCGGACGGGAGTGAAGACAAGATCTACTTGTATCGGTAGACGATCCGGCCACGCGTCAGGTCGTAGGGAGAAAGCTCCACGACAACCCGGTCATCAGGGAGGATGCGGATGTAGTGCATGCGCATCTTGCCGCTGATGTGCGCGAGGACCTTGTGACCGTTCTGGAGTTCCACCTTGAACATCGCGTTCGGGAGGGACTCGATCACGGTGCCCTCGATTTCGATGGCACCTTGCTTCTTGGCCACGCTTCGCCTTTCGAATCGGCTACCTTGATCAGCTCCCCGCCTTCGCATGAGGACATGCGGGTGCAAAGGAGCCGACGAGTCAGTCTACGTCAGGGCCCACTGAAAGACGAATCCGGAAAGTGTGCCCTACAGGATAGATCATCAATCCTGCCCATACCGGTCGGCCCGGCGGGCCCGACGGGCCCGGCCCGGCCGGCCGCGGCTCAGCCCAGCGGGTCCGGCGCGGTGGTCACGCCGTACTCCGCCAGCTTCGCCTTGCCGCAGTCCGGGGAGGTCAGGACGATCGGTCCCTCCTCGGTCAGGGCGATGGAGTGCTCCCAGTGCGAGGACCAGGTGCCGTCCGTGGTGATGACCGTCCAGTCGTCCGCCAGGACCTCCGTCTGGGCGGTGCCCAGCGAGACCATCGGCTCGATCGCCAGGCACAGGCCGGGGACGAGCTTGATGCCCTTGCCCCGCTTGCGCGAGACGTAGTTCAGCAGGTGCGGGTCCATGTGCATCTCGGAACCGATGCCGTGGCCGCCGTAGTCCTCGATGATCCCGAACTTGCCGAGGCTGTGCTCGCCCGTGGTCGGGCGCGGCTGCCGCTTGATGTAGGTCTCGATCGCCTTCGAGATGTCCACGAGGCGGTTGCCGAGCTTCATGGCGGCGATACCGGCCCACATGGACTCCTCGGTCACCCGGGAGAGCTCCACGAGCTCAGGGGCGTGTCCAGAGCCCACGAAGGCGGTGTACGCGGCGTCGCCGTGCCAGCCGTCGACGATCGCGCCGGCGTCGATCGAGATGATGTCGCCGTCCTTGAGGACCGTCTTGTCGTCGGGGATGCCGTGGACCACGACCTCGTTGACCGAGGTGCAGATGGTCGCGGGGAACCCGCCGTAGCCGAGGAAGTTCGACTTGGCGCCGGCGTCCGCGATGACCTTGCGGGCCACCATGTCCAGATCCCGCGTCGTGGCGCCCGGCAAGGCCGCCTCACGGGTCGCCGCGTGGATCGCCGCGACGACCAGCCCCGCCTCACGCATCTTCGCGATCTGCTCGGGGGTCTTGATCTGGACCATGACGTACCTGCCACCTTCGGATTCGGGTCTTTCAACAGTACGGCCGCGGCGTCCTGGGGACACCGCGGCCGGGGCTGCACTACAGGTGAACTGCTTCTTGCTACTTCTTCAGGGCGTCCATCGCGCGCTGCGTGACGTCCTTGACCTCGCCGAGGGCGGGGATCGTCACGAGCAGGCCCTGGGCCTTGTAGAAGTCGATGATCGGCTCCGTCTGCGTGTGGTAGACGTCGAGGCGGTTGCGCACCGTGGCCTCGGAGTCGTCCTCACGCTGGTAGAGCTCGCCACCGCACGTGTCGCACACGCCTTCGGTCTTCGGCGCGGCGTAGTCCACGTGGAAGATGTGCTTGTTGTCCTTGCGGCAGGTGCGCCGCCCGGCGATCCGCTTCACGACCTCGTCCTCCTCGACCTCCAGGTCGAGGACGGCGTCGAGCTTGATGCCCTGCGCCTTGAGGATCTCGTCCAGCGCTTCGGCCTGGGAGACGTTGCGCGGGAAGCCGTCGAGCAGGAAGCCGTTCGCGGCGTCCGGCTGCTCCATGCGGTCCTTGGCCATGTCGATCGTGACCTGGTCGGGGACGAGGTCACCCTTCGACATGTAGGACTGGGCGCGCTGGCCCAGCTCCGTCTTCTGGCTGATGTTGGCCCGGAACAAGTCGCCCGTGGAGATGTGCGGGATCGACAAGGTTTCGGCAAGCACAGTCGCCTGCGTTCCCTTGCCCGCGCCCGGCGGGCCGACGAGGACGATTCGCATCAGCGGAGGAACCCTTCGTAATTACGCTGCTGGAGCTGGCTCTCGATCTGCTTCACGGTTTCCAGACCCACACCCACGATGATCAGGATGCTCGTCCCGCCGAACGGGAAGTTCTGGTTCGCTCCGAAGCCGGCCAACGCCATCGTCGGCACAAGAGCGATCAGACCCAGGTACAGCGACCCCGGCCAGGTGATCCGGTTGAGTACGTAGCTGAGGTACTCGGCGGTAGGCCGACCGGCGCGGATGCCCGGAATGAACCCACCATACTTCTTCATGTTGTCTGCAACTTCCTCGGGGTTGAACGAGATCGCCACGTAGAAGAACGCGAAGAAAACGATCAGGAGGAAGTAGGTGGCGATGTAGTACGGGTGGTCGCCCTTGACGAAGTGCTTGCTGATCCAGTTGGCCCAGCCGGCGGTGGAACCGCTGAACTGGACGATCAACGCCGGGATGTACAGCAGCGACGAGGCGAAGATGACCGGGATGACACCGGCCTGGTTCACCTTGAGGGGGATGTACGTCGAGGTGCCGCCGTACGCGCGCCGGCCGATCATGCGCTTCGCGTACTGGACCGGGATCCGCCGCTGCGCCTGCTCGACGAAGACCACCAGGGCCACCATCGCGAGGCCGACCAGGATGACCACGCCGAACTCGACCCAGCCGTCCGCGATCTTGCCCTGCTCCTTGATGGCCCACAGGGAACCGACGAAGCCCGCGGCGATCGAGATGAACATCAGGATCGACATACCGTTGCCGATGCCCCGGTCGGTGATGAGCTCACCGAGCCACATGACGAGGCAGGTACCGGCGGTCATGGTGAGCACCATGACGACGGTGGTGAAGATCGACCGGTCGGGAACGATCTGGTCTTTGACGGAGCACGTCCCGAAGAGGGCTCCACTGCGGGCGGTGGCCACGAGGCCGGTGCCCTGCAGGATCGCGAGCGCGACCGTCAAATAGCGCGTGTACTGAGTGATCTTCGACGTGCCGGACTGACCCTCTTTTTTGAGGTTCTCCAGCTTCGGGATGACCACGGTCAGCAGCTGCAGGATGATGCTCGCCGTGATGTACGGCATGATGCCGAGCGCGAAGATCGTGATCTGGAGCAGCGCGCCACCGCTGAACATGTTGACGAGACCGAAGAGGCTGTTGTTGCCCGCCCCCATCTGGTCCACACAGATCTGAACGTTCTTGTAGCTCACGCCGGGTACCGGCACGTGGGAACCGAGTCGGTACAGCACGATGATGGCGAGCGTGAAAAGCAGCTTCTTGCGCAGGTCGGGCGTCTTGAACGCCCGGGCGAACGCGGTGAGCACGGTGCCTCCTGCGACCCCCGCGCTACTGCGTCAGAGGTGACGGTCTGAGGGATCGACGAATGTGTACAAGCAAAGGTGCAGGCCACCTTACCGGCGTCTGCACCTCCCACGGAACGACCAACCGGGGATGCCCCATATGTGAGGCATCCCCGGTCGGGTTTCTAGCTATTTGTCACTGAGTTCGTCTTAGACGAGCTCGGTCACAGAGCCACCAGCGGCGGCAATCTTCTCCTTGGCGGAGCCGGAAACGGCGTCAACCGAAACCTGCAGCGCCACGGAGATCTCGCCCTGGCCCAGGACCTTGACGAGGCTGTTCTTGCGAACCGCGCCCTTGGCGACCAGGTCGGCCACCGTGACTTCTCCACCCTCGGGGTAGAGAGCGCCGAGCTTGTCCAGGTTCACGACCTGGAACTCGGTGCGGAACGGGTTCTTGAAGCCCTTGAGCTTCGGCAGACGCATGTGGAGGGGCATCTGCCCACCCTCGAAGCGCTGCGGGATCTGGTAGCGGGCCTTCTGGCCCTTCGTACCACGACCGGCCGTCTTACCCTTCGACGCCTCACCACGACCGACACGGGTCTTCGCGGTCTTGGCGCCGGGGGCGGGACGGAGGTTGTGGGCCTTCAGCGGGCTGCTCTCAGCCATGTTAGTCAACCTCCTCAACCGTCACGAGGTGGCGGACGGTGTGAACCATTCCGCGGAACTCGGGGCGGTCCTCCTTGACGACGACGTCGTTCAGGCGCTTGAGCCCGAGCGAACGCAGCGTGTCGCGGTGGTTCTGCTTGCTGCCGATGTACGACTTGACCTGCGTGACCTTGAGACGAGCCATTACGCACCCGCCCCAGCACGCGCACGGAGCAGAGCCGCGGGGGCGACGTCCTCGAGGGGCAGACCACGGCGAGCCGCGATCTCCTCGGGACGCTGCAGGCCCTTGAGGGCCGCCACGGTCGCGTGCACGATGTTGATCGCGTTGGAAGAGCCGAGCGACTTCGACAGGATGTCGTGAACGCCGGCGCACTCCAGAACGGCGCGCACCGGGCCACCGGCGATAACACCGGTACCGGGGGCGGCCGGCTTCAGCAGCACGACGCCCGCGGCACGCTCACCCGTGATCGGGTGAGGAATGGTGCCCTGGATGCGCGGAACCTTGAAGAAGGACTTCTTGGCTTCCTCGACACCCTTGGCAATGGCCGCGGGAACTTCCTTGGCCTTGCCGTAACCGACACCTACAGTGCCGTCACCGTCGCCCACCACGACCAGCGCGGTGAAGCTGAAGCGGCGACCACCCTTGACAACCTTGGCGACGCGGTTGATCGCGACAACGCGCTCAACGTAAGCGGTCTTCTCGGCGGCAGGGCCACCGTCGCGACCCTTCCGGTCCCGCCGCTCGCCGCCACCGGCACCGCTTCCGCGGCGCTGGGGTCCAGCCATTGGATTACCTCTCTCTGTTACGTCCGTGAGTCCCGGAACCGGGGCTTAGAACTTCAGCCCGGCTTCGCGGGCGGCGTCAGCCAGAGCGGCAATGCGCCCGGCGTATCGGTTGCCACCGCGGTCGAACACGACGGTCTCGACACCCGCAGCCTTGGCACGCTCGGCGACGAGTGCGCCGACGGCCTGGGCCTGCGAGCTCTTGTCGCCTTCGCCACCACGGATCGAAGCGTCCAGGGTCGACGCGGACGCCAGGGTGTGACCCTGGAGGTCGTCGATGACCTGAGCAACGATGTTGCGGTTGGAACGCGTCACGACGAGGCGCGGACGCTCCGCCGTACCCGAGACGTTCTTGCGGATGCGGATGTGGCGGCGGGCCTTGGCGGCACGCTTGTACGCGTCGCCCTTGGCGATCTTTACACCGTATGCCATGGCTACTTACCAGCCTTTCCGACCTTGCGGCGGATGACTTCGCCGGCGTACTTGACACCCTTGGCCTTGTACGGGTCGGGCTTCCGCAGCTTGCGGATGTTGGCGGCGACCTCGCCGACCTTCTGCTTGTCGATGCCCTCGACCGAGAACTTGGTGGGCGACTCGACCTTGAAGGAGATGCCCTCGGGCGCCTCGATCAGGATCGGGTGGCTGTAGCCAAGCTGGAACTCCAGGTTGGAGCCCTTCGCGGCGACGCGGTAACCGACACCGCTGATCTCAAGAGCCTTGACGTAACCCGTGGTCACGCCGGTGATCATGTTCGCCACCAGCGTGCGGGACAGGCCGTGCAGGGCCTTGTTCTGACGCTCGTCGTTGGGGCGGGTGACGTTCAGAACGCCGTCCTCACCCTTGACGATCTCGATCGGCGCCTTGACGGTGAGCGCGAGGGAACCCTTGGGGCCCTTCACGGACACAGCCTGGCCGTCGATGGTGACGTCCACACCGGCGGGAACCTGGATGGGGAGCTTGCCGATTCGCGACATTGCTTTTCCTCCGTTCCCGACTACCAGACGTAGGCGAGGACTTCCCCACCTACGCCCTTCTTGCCTGCCTGCTGGCCGGTGAGCAGACCGTGGGACGTGGAGATGATCGCCACGCCCAGGCCGCCGAGCACCTTCGGCAGGTTGGTGGACTTTGCGTACACACGCAGACCGGGCTTCGAGATCCGCTTGATGCCCGCAATGGAGCGCTCGCGGTTCGGGCCGAACTTCAGCTCGAGGACGAGGTTCTTGCCGACCTCGGCGTCCTCGACCTTCCAGCCGGTGATGAAACCCTCCTGCTTGAGGATTTCTGCGATGTGCGACTTGATCTTGCTGTGCGGCATCACGACAGAGTCGTGGTACGCCGAGTTAGCGTTACGCAGACGCGTGAGCATGTCTGCGATCGGGTCAGTCATGGTCATGAAGTGGCCTTCGGCCTCTCTCGCCGGGGTTTCCTGTATGCGCCATCCCTCTCCCCACTCAGTGGCGGGACGGGTGCGGTGCGGGGACCTACGGCGTAGTAAGTCGTTATGGGCGGCGGACGCCCAACCACACAAGCCTAAGGCATGCGCGGCCGGGCATCCGCCGACCAGATGCTTACCGAGAGTCTCTGGTTCTCCCCAAGTCCTTGCGGACGAGAGGGAATTACCAGGAGCTCTTGGTCACGCCCGGCAGCTCGCCACGGTGAGCCATCTCACGAAGGCAGACGCGGCACAGGCCGAACTTGCGGTACACGGAGTGGGGGCGACCGCAGCGCTGGCAGCGGGTGTACGCACGCACACCGAACTTGGGCTTGCGGGCAGCCTTCGCGATGAGAGCCTTCTTCGCCATCTCGCTTACGCCTCCTTGAAGGGGAAGCCGAGGTGACGAAGGAGCGCGCGGCCCTCAGCGTCGTTGGTCGCCGTGGTGACCACGGTGATGTCCATACCCCGGGTACGGTCGATCTTGTCCTGGTCGATCTCGTGGAACATGACCTGCTCCGTGAGACCGAAGGTGTAGTTGCCACGGCCGTCGAACTGCTTCGGCGACAGACCACGGAAGTCACGGATACGCGGCAGCGCGAGCGACAGCGTACGGTCCAGGAACTCCCACATGCGGTCACCACGGAGGGTGACGTGGCAGCCGATCGGCTGACCCTCGCGCAGCTTGAACTGCGCGATGGACTTGCGGGCCTTCGTGACGGCCGGCTTCTGACCGGTGATCGTCGTCAGGTCCTTGATGGCGCCGTCGATCAGCTTGGAGTCGCGGGCGGCGTCGCCCACACCCATGTTGACCACGATCTTCACGAGGCCGGGGATCTGCATGACGTTCTCGTAGGAGAACTCTTCACGCAGCTTGCCCGCGATGTCCTCGCGGTACTTCGTCTTGAGACGCGGAGTGGTAGCCATCAGATGTCCTCACCCGTCCGCTTGGCAACGCGGATCTTGTTGCCCTCGTCGTCGAAGCGGAAACCGACGCGGGTAACGACCTTCTGGCCGTCCTTCTCCACAACCAGCTGAACGTTGCTGACGTGGATCGGCGCCTCGGTGATCACGATGCCACCGGTCTGCGAGCCACCAGCGGTCTGGCCGGCCTTGGTGTGCTTCTTGACCCGGTTGACACCCTCGACCAGGACGCGGTTCTCAGTAGGGATGGCCAGAATGACCTTGCCCTGCTTGCCCTTGTCCTTACCGGTGATGACCTGAACCAGGTCGCCCTTCTTGATCTTCATGCTTACAGCACCTCCGGCGCGAGCGAGATGATCTTCATGAACTTCTTCTCGCGCAGCTCACGGCCCACCGGGCCGAAGATACGGGTGCCGCGAGGGTCGCCGTCGTTCTTCAGAATGACGGCGGCGTTCTCGTCGAAGCGGATGTACGAGCCGTCCTGGCGGCGGCGTTCCTTCACGGTGCGAACGATGACCGCCTTGACGACGTCACCCTTCTTCACGTTGCCACCGGGGATCGCGTCCTTGACGGTGGCAACGATGACGTCACCGATGCCCGCGTAGCGGCGACCGGAACCACCGAGAACACGGATGCAAAGGATCTCCTTGGCACCAGTGTTGTCGGCGACACGCAGTCGCGACTCCTGCTGGATCACGTCTATCTCCTGTTTGTCTGCCGGTTCCCGGCGGGGGCATCACTCCGAAGAGCTACCGCCCCCACCGAGCCTGGCGGAACGAACCTGAGGGGCCCCTGGGCTTGCTGCCCAGGGCCTCAGATAATTACTTGGCCTTCTCGAGGATCTCGACGATGCGCCAGCGCTTGCTCGCCGACAGCGGACGCGTCTCCATGATGAGGACGCGGTCGCCGACGCCGGCAGCGTTCTGCTCGTCGTGCGCCTTGAGCTTGTTCGTACGGCGGATGACCTTGCCGTACAGAGCGTGCTTCACGCGGTCCTCGACAGCGACGACGACGGTCTTGTCCATCTTGTCGCTGACGACAAGACCCTCACGGGTCTTGCGGAAGCCGCGGTCAGTCGTCTCAGTCACGTTCTTCTCGCTCATCAGGCGCTCTCCACCGTCTCGATACCGAGCTCACGCTCGTGCATCAGGGTGTAGATGCGAGCGATGTCCTTACGGACGGACTTGAGCCGGCCGTTGTTCTCCAGCTGACCCGTGGCCGCCTGGAAGCGCAGCTTGAACAGCTCTTCCTTGGCCTCGCGCAGCTTGCCAACGAGCTCCTCGTTACCGAGCTCACGCAGCTCGGACGCCTTGGTTCCCGTCGCCATCACGACTCACCTGCCTCGCGCCGAACAATCCGGCACTTCATCGGAAGCTTGTGAGCAGCGCGGGTGAGCGCCTCACGAGCAATCTTCTCGTTCGGGTAGGACAGCTCGAACATGACCCGGCCCGGGTGCACGTTCGCGATCCACCACTCGGGAGAACCCTTACCGGAACCCATGCGGGTCTCGGCAGGCTTCTTCGTCAGGGGACGGTCCGGGTAGATGTTGATCCAGACCTTGCCGCCACGCTTGATGTGGCGGGTCATCGCGATACGAGCCGCCTCGATCTGGCGGTTCGTCACGTAGGCGGGGGTAAGCGCCTGGATGCCGTACTCGCCGAACGAGACCTCAGTACCGCCCTTGGCCATACCGCGGCGCTTCGGGTGGTGCTGCTTGCGGTGCTTGACCCTACGAGGGATCAGCATGTCGGTCAGGCCTCCGTTCCGGTGCTCTCAGCCGGAGCGGCGGCGGGAGCGTCGGCCTTGGGGGCCTCCACACCAGCAGCCTGCTGCGGCTTGCGGCCACCACGGCCGCCGCGCTCGCCACCACGGCCACCACGGCCGGCGGGACGGTCGCCAGCGCCGGCGGCACCACGGGCCGGGCGGTTACCCGCACGGGCCGCAGCGTTCTCGGCGCGAACCTCGGCGATGTTCTTGACGTCGCCCTTGTAGATCCAGACCTTCACACCGATACGGCCGAAGGTGGTCTTGGCCTCGAAGAAGCCGTAGTCCACGTTCGCGCGGAGGGTGTGCAGCGGCACACGGCCTTCGCGGTAGAACTCGGAGCGGGACATCTCGGCGCCGCCGAGGCGACCGCCACACTGGATCTTGATGCCCTTGGCGCCGGCCTTCATCGTGCCCTGCATGCTCTTACGCATGGCGCGACGGAAGGAGACGCGGGAGGAGAGCTGCTCGGCAACGGCCTGCGCGACGAGCTGAGCGTCGACCTCGGGGTTCTTGACCTCGAGGATGTTCAGCTGGACCTGCTTGCCCGTGAGCTTCTCGAGGTCACCGCGAATGCGGTCGGCCTCGGCGCCACGGCGGCCGATGACGATGCCCGGACGAGCGGTGTGGATGTCCACACGCACGCGGTCACGGGTGCGCTCGATCTCAACCTTCGAGATGCCGGCGCGCTCCATGCCGGACGTCATCATCCTGCGGATGGCGACGTCTTCCTTGACGTAGTCCTTGTACAGCTTGTCGGCGTACCAACGCGACTTGAAGTCGGTGGTGATGCCGAGCCGGAACCCGTGCGGGTTTACCTTCTGGCCCATTACCGGGAACCTTCCTTGCTGCTGACGACCACGGTGATGTGGCTGGTCCGCTTGCGGATCCGGTAGGCACGGCCCTGGGCACGCGGACGGAACCGCTTCAGGGTCGGGCCCTCGTCCACGTACGCCTCGCTGATGACCAGCGTGGAGGCGTCGGGGTGGTTGTAGTTGTGTGCGGCGTTGGCAATGGCGCTGTCCAGCACCTTGCCGACCGGCACGCTCGCGGCCTGCGGGGCGAAACGCAGGACCGCCTGAGCCTCCGTGGCATCCATGCCACGGATAAGGTCCACCACTCGGCGGGCCTTCATGGGCGTGACGCGGATGTACCGCGCCTGGGCCCTGGCTTCCATGGTTGTCCCTTCGGTGTAAGTCATAGTCGTTTCCACCCCGCCTTTAGCGGCGCTTCGACTTCCGGTCGTCCTTGACGTGGCCGCGGAAGGTGCGAGTCGGCGAGAACTCGCCGAGCTTGTGGCCGACCATCGACTCGGTGACGAACACCGGGACGTGGATCTTGCCGTTGTGCACCGCGATGGTGTGACCCAGCATCGCCGGGATGATCATCGAGCGACGGGACCAGGTCTTGATGACGTTCTTGGTACCGGCTTCGTTCTGTACGTCCACCTTCTTGATGAGGTGTCCGTCGACGAAGGGTCCCTTCTTGAGACTGCGCGGCATCTAAACCCGCTCCTAGCGCTTCTTGTTCGTCTTGCGGCGGCGGACGATGTACTTGCTCGAAGCCTTCTTCGGCGAGCGAGTACGACCCTCCTTCTGACCCCACGGGGAGACCGGGTGACGACCACCGGAGGTCTTACCCTCACCACCACCGTGCGGGTGGTCGACCGGGTTCATCGCGACACCGCGGACGGAGGGGCGAACGCCCTTCCAGCGCATGCGGCCGGCCTTGCCCCAGTTGATGTTCGACTGCTCGGCGTTGCCGACCTCACCGACGGTGGCGCGGCAGCGGGCGTCGACGAGACGGATCTCGCCGGACGGCATGCGGAGGTGGGCCATGACGCCCTCCTTCGCGAGCAGCTGCACAGAGGCACCAGCGGAGCGGGCGAACTTGGCGCCGCCACCGGGACGGAGCTCGATCGCGTGGATCGTGGTACCGACCGGGATGTTGCGGAGCGCCAGGTTGTTACCGGGCTTGATGTCGGCCGTGGGGCCGTTCTCAATCCGGTCACCCTGCTTCAGGTTCTTCGGCGCAATGATGTAGCGCTTCTCACCGTCGGCGTAGTGCAGGAGCGCGATGCGCGCCGTGCGGTTGGGGTCGTACTCGATGTGCGCGACCTTGGCCGGCACGCCGTCCTTGTCGTGACGACGGAAGTCGATCACACGGTAGGCGCGCTTGTGGCCGCCACCCTGGTGTCGAACCGTGATCCGACCGGTGTTGTTACGGCCGCCCTTGCTGTGCAGGGGGCGGACCAGCGACTTCTCCGGCGTGGACCGCGTGATCTCGACAAAGTCGGCGACGCTGGAGCCACGACGGCCCGGGGTCGTCGGCTTGTACTTGCGGATACCCATTTCTCAGTCCTCGTCCGATTCCGGACGACTAGACCTCCGTTAGGAGGCCTGGCCGCCGAAGATGTCGATTCGGTCGCCCTCAGCGAGGGTCACGATGGCGCGCTTGGTGTCAGCGCGCTTGCCAAAACCGGTCTTGGTGCGCTTGCGCTTACCCTGACGGTTGATCGTGTTGACCCCGGTGACCTTGACCCCGAAGACCGCCTCGACGGCCTGCTTGATCTGGGTCTTGTTGGAGCCGGGCGCGACGATGAACGTGTACTTGTTCTCGTCCAGCAGCGCGTAGCTCTTCTCCGAGACAACCGGCTTGATCAGCAGGTCGCGCGGGTCAGTGAAGGTCTTGCTGGTAACGGTCGCCTCAGACATCAGGCGTCGCTCCCTTCGGTCTCGTCGGCCTTGGGGCCAGACACGAAGGACTCGAAAGCGGTCTGGGTGAAGACCACGTCGTCAGAGACGATCACGTCGTACGTGTTCAGCTGGCCCGGCTCCAGGATGTGAACCTGGGGCAGGTTGCGGGCGGACAGCCACGCGGCCTCTTCGGAGCGGTCGACGACCAGGAGCAGGTTCTTGCGCTCCGAGATCTTGCCGAACAGCGTCTTGGCGGCCTTCGTGGAGGCGGCACCCTCGACCACGCCGGTGACGACGTGGATGCGGGAGTGACGCGCACGGTCCGAGAGGGCACCGCGGAGGGCGGCGGCCTTCATCTTCTTCGGGGTCCGCTGCGAGTAGTCACGCGGCTGCGGGCCGTGGACGACGCCACCGCCGACGAACTGCGGAGCGCGGGTGGAACCCTGGCGAGCGCGGCCGGTGCCCTTCTGGCGGTACGGCTTGCGGCCACCACCACGGACTTCGCCACGACGCTTGGTCTTGTGCGTGCCCTGACGGGCAGCAGCCAGCTGAGCGACGACGACCTGGTGGATCAGCGGAACGCTGGTCTTCGCGTCGAAGATCTCCGCGGGGAGCTCGACGGTACCGGCCTTGTCGCCTGCCGGCGAAAGGATGTCAATGGTGCTCATTAACTCAAGCCCCCTTAACCGCGGTACGGACCAGGACGAGGCCGCCGTTCGGACCGGGAACTGCGCCCTTGATGAGGAGCAGACCCTTCTCCGCGTCAACCGCGTGGATGGTCAGGTTCTGGGTGGTGACGCGCTCGTTGCCCATACGACCGGCCATGCGCATGCCCTTGAAGACACGCCCAGGGGTGGCGCAGCCACCGATCGAACCGGGGGAGCGGTGCTTGCGCTGGACGCCGTGGCCGGCGCCGAGGCCCTTGAAGTTGTGACGCTTCATGACACCGGCGAAGCCCTTGCCCTTGCTGTTGCCCGTGACGTCAACCTTGACGCCGGACTCGAACACGGCAGCCGTGATCTCCTGGCCGAGCGTGTACTCGCTGGCGTCGGAGGTACGGAGCTCCACCAGGTGGCGGCGGGGGGTGACGTCAGCCTTGGCGAAGTGACCCTTGAGGGGCTTGTTCACCTTGCGCGGGTCGATCTCGCCGAAGGCGATCTGGACCGACTCGTAGCCGTCGACGTCGTTCGTACGGACCTGGGTAACAACGCAGGGCCCGGCCTTGACCACGGTCACCGGGACGACACGGTTGTTCTCGTCCCAGACCTGGGTCATGCCGAGCTTCTCGCCCAGGACGCCCTTGATCTGCTTTGCCATCTTCTCCGTGCCTCTCAGAGCTTGATCTCGATGTCAACGCCGGCCGGAAGGTCCAGGCGCATCAGCGAGTCAACGGTCTTGGGCGTCGGGTCGAGGATGTCGATCAGGCGCTTGTGAGTGCGCATCTCGAAGTGCTCGCGCGAGTCCTTGTACTTGTGCGGCGACTTGATGACGCAGTACACGTTCTTCTCAGTGGGCAGCGGCACCGGGCCCGCGACCGACGCACCAGTGCGCGTCACCGTCTCGACGATCTTCTTCGCCGACGAATCGATGACCTCGTGGTCGTAGGCCTTGAGCCGGATGCGGATCTTCTGTCCCGCCATGGCTACTCCGTAGTCCTGTCTGTTGTGGAAACGCTCTGGTTCCCGGCCGGCTGCGGATCGCTCCGCCGCTCTCCTCCGACCCACGCGGTCGGGCGTGTCGCGCTCCCTCTACAGAAAATTCCCATACGGAAATTCC
This sequence comes from Streptomyces sp. NPDC056883, assembly GCF_042788835.1. Classification (NCBI taxonomy): domain Bacteria; kingdom Bacillati; phylum Actinomycetota; class Actinomycetes; order Kitasatosporales; family Streptomycetaceae; genus Streptomyces; species Streptomyces sp. NPDC056883. The sequence continues at coordinate 206,706 of NZ_JBHUBS010000005.1, forward strand.
CTCGTCCAAGGGGGCGCGGTCCCAAGACCGCAGATCGGGGGCGAACACCCACCGAGTACCTGGCAGGCACCGTGCTGACGCTTCCCGAAAGATTCCCGTACGTCCGCCCCATTGCTGCCCCGAGAGGCAGGTAGAGCGACGAGTACTGTGGGACTTGCTTCCGGTCCTCCCGGCGGGAGGCGCGCAGCATCGGCACACGGCCGAGCAACTTGAGTAGTCTGCCATACGAGACACGTATGGCGCCAATCGGGCGGAAGAGAATACCCCGCCACGCTGAGTGGTCAAACTGCACCACGCGGCGGAGTCCCGTGCGGCATCCGGTCAGGAGCGGGACAGGGTCCCGCAGCCCTCCTCGGCGGGCCGCTGGTCGAGGCCCTTGCTCCGGTCGTACGGGTCCTGGGGCGTGCCGGAGGGGGTCGGGCCGGAATCCGGCCGATCCTCGGAGAAGCCCGGGTGCAGGGCCCCGTCGTAGACGAAGCAGGCGCTGTTGCCGACGTCGTAGAGGTACGCGCCGAGCTGGACCGTGCCGGGCTTGACCCGCCACTCCCGGGGGTTGGCGACCGTGAACTTCATCTGCCGCCGGACGATCGACCGGCTGACTTCGTCCGCACCGGGGTTCGTCTGCATCAGCGGGTAGACGAACGTGTAGTCCGCGAGGACGTCCACCTGACCGTGCGCGTCGCCGGGCTGGACCTGGAGCCGGCCGCGCACCTTCACCACGTCACCGGCGAGCTTGGTCTCGCGGCCGGCCCGTACGAACATCTGGAGCGGATCGTTTCCCTTGGCGGGCTTGGCCAGCGCCTGCTCCAGCCGCTTGAGCAGCTCCCCCTGTGCCGGGTCGATCAGGTCCAGCGCCGCCTGGGGGCGGTCGCCCCGGATGGTGGCCGGGTCCAGGTTGGCCGCCACGAGGAACCGCTTGCTCAGTTCCAGCCCGGCGGCCACCTGCTCCTTGGACAGTCCGTTCAGCGCGGCCGCTTCCGGCAGCTCGATGCCCGAGGCCCCGTCCGCCCACTGCACGGCGGGCGACCCCTTGAAGGGTTCGCTCAGCGTCGGCCGATCCGGGTCCACGGCGGAGGGTGCCGCACTCGGCCGGGCGGTCTCGGGGGCCAGCGGAACCCGGGCCTTCGCGTCCTGCTCGGCCTTACCGGTGAGCTTGTCGATGACCAGCTCCGGCCGTACGGCGATCAGCGCGAGCGCGGCGACGAAGGCGATGGCCAGCGCCGCCTTGATCCGGCGCCCGCCCCTCCCCCGCTCGCGCCGGGCGACACCGGCCCGCCAGGCGGGCGGCTCGGCGGAGCCGCGCCGGGCGTCCTCCTCGCGCAGCCGGGCGGCCACCATGCGCGCCCGCGCGGACGGCTCCTTGGGGGCCTCCCCCGCGCCCGCCTCGGCCTGTGCCAGGAACCGCGCCCACTCCTCGTCGGAGACGGCCGGTATGCCCTCGTCGTTCTTCCCCATGTCCCCCACCCCGCCTGCGGAACCCCGTATCACTCGGCGAAGTAGCCGGTGATGTCCGCGATCAGATCGACCGTGCCGTCGTTGTTGTAGAAGCTGATCTTCCCGTCGACCACGGGGACGACCACCAGGTTCGGGATCGTCCGGCCGGGGGTGAAGTTCAGGTTCGAAGCGCTGGAGCGCACCGTCCCGCTCGGGTACACCGAGACGTAGCTCGCCGCCGTCGGGTTCGTCGCCGTCACGTTCAGGACGACCGCGGTGACACCCGTCGCGGGGATCCCCGCGGTACCCGCCACCGGGAGCGTCACCACGCCCTGAGCACCGACCTTCGCCTTCGGCACGCCGAGCCCCGCGCGCGTGTCCATCAGCCGCTTCGGACCGGTGTTGACGTGCGCCGATCCGCCGCCGGCCGAGGTGAAGTAGCCGGTGACGTCCGCGATCAGGTCGACGCTGCCGTCGTTGTTGTAGAAGCTGACCTTGCCGTCGACCACGGGGACGATCACCAGGTTCGGGATCGTCAGTCCCGGCGTCACGTTCAGGTTCGAGGCGCTGGAGCGGGTCGTGCCGCTCGGGTACACCGAGACGTAGCTCGCGGCCGTCGGGTTCGTGGCCGTCACGTTGAGGACGACCGCGGTGACGCCCGTCGCCGGGATCCCCGCCGTGCCCGCCACCGGCAGGGTCGCCACGCCCTGAGCGCCGACCTTCGCCTTCGGCACGCCCAGGCCCGCGCGCGTGTCCATCAGCCGCTTCGGACCGATGCTGACGTGCGCCGATCCCCCGTCCGCCTTGGCGAAGTAGCCGGTGACGTCCGCGATGAGATCGACCGTGCCGTCGTTGTTGTAGAAGCTGACCTTGCCGTCCACCACCGGGACGACCACCAGGTTGGGGATCGTCTGCCCCGGCGTCACGTTCAGGTTCGAGGCGCTGGAGCGCACCGTCCCGCCCGGGTACACCGAGACGTAGCTCGCCGCCGTCGGGTTCGTCGCCGTCACGTTCAGGACGACCGCGGTGACACCCTCGGCCGGGATCCCCGCCGTACCCGCCACCGGGAGCGTCACCACACCCTGCGCGCCCACCTTCGCCTTCGGCACGCCCAGGCCCGAGCGCGTGTCCATCAGCCGCTTCGGCGGGACCGGAACGAACGTGGCGGACTTCGGCACGGGGACGTCGGCGACGACGGTGACCGGCAGGCTCGTGGAGACCTTGCCGTTCAGCGCGGTGGCCTTGACCTGGACCGTGTGGGTGCCGGTGGTCAGCACCGCGTTCGCCGTACGGGCCGTGCCCGCGGCCGTCGCGGCCGGTGCGCCGTCCACCAGGACCTCGAACGAGCCCAGCAGGGCGTCGGCCGTGCTGGTGGTCCAGTCGACCTTCAGGGGGCCGGTGGACCTGAGGGTCGTGTCCGGCCCGGGGACCGTGCCGTTCACCCTGGCGATCTTCAGCTGCTGCGCCGGACCGCTGGTGCGGATCGCGGCGAGCTGGTCGTAGAGCCCACCGCCCGGGCAGATGGTGTTGAAGCCGTCCCGGTGGCCCGAGAGGGTCTTGAACGCGTACGGCTGGCCCCCGGTGAACGAGGTGCCCAGGTAGTTCTTCTGGCTGCTGCCGGCCACCAGCGTGGTCGTGCCGTTCAGGTCGCCGTCGTACTGGCCGAGCTTGTAGGCCGCGATCCGGGAGATCGAATCCAGTGCGGCGGCCGAGGCTCCTGCGGTCTGGTGGTCGCCCAGGACGGCGATGCCCATCGACTCGGCGTTCCAGCCGAGGGTGTGCGCACCCTGGACGGGCTGGTCGATGCCGCCCTTGCGGCCCTCGAAGATCGTGCCGCACTTGTCGATCAGGAAGTTGTAGCCGAGGTCGCGCCACTGCTCGACCTTCACGTGGTACTCGTGGATGCCGCGCACGATGGCCGCGGACTGCGAGCAGTCGTACGGTTGCGCGCTCGCGGTGTGGTGGACGAAGGCGGCCTTGACGCTGCCTCCGGGGAGGTAGCCGGGGGCTTCGTCGTTCAGGCTCTCGTCGGCCTGCCATTCGGCCCGGGTGACCACCGCGGGCTGCGGGGCGGTGGAGGCCGGTCCGGGCGGCAGCGCCTCCGTGGCGAAGGCGGCCGGTTCGGCGGGCAGCTCGCCCTTCTTCGTGGCGGCGCCGGCTGCGGCGGGGTCCACCAGGTTCAGGGTCAGGCCCGCCGGAAGGGCCGCGCCGCCCTTCACGCGCACCTCGGCGCCGTTCGACGGGCCGACCCACACCGGCTCGGTGGCGCCGGGCGCGCCGGGGCGCTTGCCGTCGAGGCCGGGCTGCACCGGGTCCAGGGTGATCCACCGGGACCACTTCCCGGTCTCCGAGCTGCGGGAACGGGCCTCGATGGCGCCGTTCACCCTGGCCTCGGGGTCCGTCCAGGACACGCCGAGGAGGCCGAAGAGGTCCGTGTCCTGCTGGGCGAGCACGGCCTCGCCGGAGCCCTTGGACTTCAGGGCGAGCCGGTCGACCCCGGTCTTCGCCCGGCCCGGCTGACCGGCCGCGGCGCTGTAGGCCTTCGCCCCGCCCGCCTCACCCGGCGCCTTCCCCTCGGGGAGGGCCGGTCCGGATCCGCCCGCCACTCCCTGGAACCCGAGCACCGCCGCCACACCGAACGCGGCGGCCAGCGCCGTACCGCGCACACGACCCAGTCTCAACTTGTCCCCGACCCCTGTTCCGAACACCTCGGATGACCCATCCGACCGCCCGGATGCTACTGGCAGGAGTACGGGACGAGGCGGGCGGGGGCCTCAGCGGTGACGCCAGAGCACCCATTCGTGCAGCGTGTTCACCTTGGCCACGTACCAGCCCTTGGGGGCGTTCGGCCAGGAGTCCTCCGGCTTGGCGTCCTTCGAGGTCAGGCGCAGTACGGCCGCGTCCGCCGCGGCCGGCGGCTGGTCGCCTTGCTCCAGCTTCCTCGTCCAGACCCGGCCGTCGTACACCTCGTACGCCTGGGCCATCCGCAGGCCCCAGTCGACGTCCTCGTCCATCACCAGGTTCTCCCCCGGCTTGAGCTCCGCGGACTGGGTGAAGCCGGTGGCCAGGTACTTGCGGATCTTGCGGTGCGGCTCGGCCACGTTCGAGGTGACCGTGGTCGTCGCGTACGCGGCGAACAGGGCCAGCGACACCGCGACGGCCCACACCACCCGGCGTCCGCCGGCCACCCGGAACATCACGCAGGCGGCGAGCACCAGCAGGGCACCGGCGATGGTCCGCCACATGTGCAGCTTCGTCCACTCCGAGGCCAGGAACAGCGCGTCCGGCATGGCCCACGGGATGATCCAGCGCGCGTAGAGGCCCTTGCCGACCACCATGATCACGAACTCGGCGGTGACCGCGGTGAACACCACCGCGCTCAGCACCAGCCGCAGCAGGGCTCCGGTCCGTGCGCGCCACAGCGCGGCGACGCCGACCACGAAGAACGCCGGCACGAGCACGGCCAGGTACCGGGCGTAGACCCAGTTGTCGATCCGCTTGTCCCCGGGCAGTCCGGCGGCCGCCGCGAGCGCGATCCCGAACAGCAGGGCGACCATGGCGAAGGAGACCACCCGCGAGGCCCGGGTGAAGCGGGAGCTGAACACCGCGAACACGCACAGGGCGAGGGCGATCGCACCGAAGCCCCAGGAGGAGACCGAGAAGTACCAGAGCTGGCCGATCGTACGGGTCACCGTGCGGCGCAGCAGTTCGGGCTCGACGAGGTTGTCCATCACCTGCGTGCCGACCGAGCTCGGCGGGGTGTCCTTGAACTGCGCCTCCAGCCAGGTGGCGAGGAGCTTGGCGCCCAGGACGGAGACGGCGAGGCCGCCCCAGGCGGCGAGCGTGGAGCGCAGCGGCGCCCACTTGAAGACCAGTGCGCCCAGGAACACCAGCGCGGTGATGGCCACGACCACGCCGCCGCGGTCGTGCACCGCCATGGAGTAGCCGGCCAGCAGTCCGGCCCCCGCTCCGTACCAGGTGCGGCGGCGCGAGTCGCCCTCGCTGAGCCAGCCGTGCAGGGTGATCAGCCAGCCGAGGAGGACCACCGGGAGCACGGTGTCGGACATCGCGAACTCGGAGTAGAAGACCACGGGCGGCATCAGCGCGGCCGCCGTGGCGATCAGGAACGAGAGCCCCCTGGGCAGGTCGAGCCTGCGCAGGGCCACGTAGGCCAGGGGGAAGACCAGCGCGTTGAGCACCGTGTTGATGCCCATGACCAGCTGGTACGCGGTGACCGGGTCGTTGGCGATGCGCAGGGCCGGGGAGAGCAGCAGCGGGTAGCCGCCGGGGATGACGGAGCCGACCGGCATCTCGGTCGTCGGCCTGCCGGCGAGCACCCGGGCCAGGACGAGGTACGAGGGCTCGTCCGCGTGGACCGAGGGGTAGCTGTTGCCCCACACCAGGGAGAGCCGGAACAGCACCTGCGTCAGGTATCCGGTGACCAGGGCCGCGGGCCAGAACCACCGCCGGCGCAGAGCGGAGTCCCGCAGGGCGAGCAGCCGCTCGGTCCCGGCGGGCTTGCCGCTCCGGTCAGGGGCGGACGCGTCCCTCGCTCCGGCCGCGTCCATCGTTTCGGTTCCCGACTGCACCCCTGGCACTTCCTGTTCTGGTTGGACTGCCGGGCAGGCTCAGCTCTGCCCGGAGGTGAAGGCGTGCCGGGCCAGGTTCTTGGCGCCCTCACGGTTCCCGCTGCGCAGTGCGCCCGGGAGCATCGTGATCGCGTGGAGGCGGGAGGCACTGTGGATGCGGGCGGCGCGGGCGGCCTTGGGCCAGCCGCGGGCGTCCATCCGGGCGGCGACCGCCTCGAAGTAGCGCGCCTGCTCCGTGAAGCGGGTGCCGGTGAAGGCCTGGACCGAGGACTCGCTGACGGCGTGCCGGCGGTACTGGAAGACGGTGGCCGAGGCGTCGATCACCATCGCCTCGCCGAGTTCGAGCAGGTCGACCACGAGCGCGAGGTCCTGGACCACGGAGTACTCGGACTGGAAGTTCACCTTGCGCAGGGCGTCACCGCGCCAGGCGATGGACGGGAAGTACAGCCAGTTCCCGCGCAGCACGCTGACGGCGAGCTCCTCGCCCGCCATCGTGCGGTTGCCCTTGACCTGCGGGGCGTAGAGCTTGCGCTTGACGTTGTCGGCGAGACCGGCGGTGACCCGGCCCTCGCCGTCGATGACCTCGACGCCGGGCTGGATCATGCCGATGCCCGGCTGGGCCTCGGCCAGGCCCCGTACGGTCTTCAGGTAGTCCGGGTGCAGCACGTCGTCGCAGCCCATGATGACGACGTAGTCGGCCTCGGAGAGGCGCACGCACTTCTTGAAGTTCTCGTTGATGCCGAGGTTCTGCTCGTTGCGGGTGTACTGGACCCGCTCGTCGCCGAGCTCCGCGAACCAGCCGGGTACGTCCGGCTCCTTGCCGTCGTCGATCACGACGAGCCGGAAGTCCGGATCCGTCTGCGCCAGGATGCTGCGGACCGCGTCCTGCATCAGCCGGACGTCCCCGTAGTAGGGGAGCATGAAGTCGAAGGTCACCACGGTGATTCCTCAGGCCTTGACGGAGTCTGCGGGTTCGGTGGCCGGCGCCTCGGGCTCGACGGGAGCGGCGGTCTGGCGGACGGCGTCCGGGCCGAGGCGCTCGTCGTTGTGGCGCGCGCCCTCGCTGAGGGCCACCGTCCGGGCCAGGTCGGTGATCTTCTTCTCGAGCGAGCGGAAGCGCAGGAAGGTGTTGAGCGTGAGGAAGCCCATGGCCAGGACCATCACGTACAGCACCAGGTCGGTGCCGCGGCCGACGCCGAGCTGGTGGGCCAGCCAGGTCACGTCGGTGGGCCGCAGGACGGCGTACACGTTGACGAGGACGAACACCGAGAACGCGATGCGCTTCCAGGCACGGGTCTTCGCCTGGTCCCAGTTGCGTATGAACATGAGGGCCAGCGACACGGAGCCCACGATGAGCACCAGCTGGATCCAGAAGTACTTCATCGGCGGCCACGCTCCCGCAGGGTGATGTCGAAGAGGATGTTGACGCCGTTGATCAGGGACTGACCCTTGGCGCGCGAGTACTCGGTGTAGAGGATGTCCACGGGGACCTCGACGACGCGCAGTCCGGAGCCGGCCAGGTAGCCGACGATCTCGGAGGCGTGGGCCATGCCGTTGTGCGTGATCTGCAGCTTCTCCGCCGCCGCGCGGCCCAGGACGCGCAGACCGTTGTGCGCGTCGGTGAGGTTGAGCTTGCGGGCGGTCGGGCTGACGGCCGCGGCCGTGCGCAGCACGACCCGCTTGATCCACGGCACCTGGCCGTTCTGCTCGATGAACCGGGAGCCGAGCACCACGTCGGCCTCGTCGGAGCGCAGGACGGCGACCATCTTCTCGACGTCGTGGGTCTGGTGCTGGCCGTCCGCGTCGAACGTGGCGAAGTAGCGGGCTCCCGGCTGGGAGAGGGCGTACTTCAGGCCGGTCTGCAGGGCTGCGCCCTGGCCGAGGTTGACCGGGTGCTGCACCAGGTGGGCACCGGTGGAGGCGATGTGCTGCGCGGAGTCGTCCGAGCTGCCGTCGTCGACGACGACTATGTTCGGAAAGGTCTTGCGCGCTCCCTCGACGACACCGGCGATCACCTGGCCCTCGTTATAGGCCGGTATGACCAGCCAGACATCGTCGTATTGGGACACGGTAGCTCCAGCGGAATGTGGCACATACGAGTGCTCGGGGATCTGTGGGACTTCGGTGGCGGGCACGGTCACTTCCCCGCTGCGCCGGCGCCCAGCGGGCTCGCGACGTCCGTCCGCCCGGGAGCGTCGCCGGCTCCCGGAACGGCTTCCGGGAACTTCAGTCTCAGCGCTGTCAGCATAGCGACGACGGTGGCGACGGAGCCGAGAGCATAGGCCAGGATCACCCGCAGAGCCACGTCACCGGGGGCGAAGGTGACGCCGACCAGCACGGCGGTACCGATGGCCCAGCAGAGCAGTTGCAGGTTGTGTCGCTTGAATACCATCAGCGCCTGACCGAGCACCATCGCGAACATGTACGCCACGGTCCCTGCGGACAACAGGAAGAAGTCGAAGCAGCCCAGCGCCGGCTTGGCGCCGAAGAGCACGCCGATCAGCCAGGGGCCGAGCACGGTGGCGGGGATGCCGCCGAGCAGGCCGAGCGCGCCCACGACCATGCCGATCCGGCGCAGCATCGCCGAGAAGGCGGCCCGGTCGCCGGCCTGGAAGGCGGCGCTGAGCCCGTTGAGCAGGGAGGCCTGGAGCGAGCCGAAGACGAAGAGCGGTACCCGGGCCAGGACCAGGGCGTTCAGCAGGGCCGCGATCAGCACGCTGTCCGTGGGCGCGAGCAGCTTGGTGCTCATCACGGCGGCGTTGACCACGACCTGGGACAGCAGGGTCGAGCAGATCAGCAGGCCCAGTCCGGAGGTCAGCTCGCGCCAGGCGATCTCCTCGCCGGGTTCGACGACGCGCAGCAGCGCGGGCAGCGTGACCAGGGCGGCGATGACCGGAGCCAGTGCCAGTACGAGGCTGAAGGCGAGCGCGGAGTCCGGTACGACCACGGCGCAGCCGAACGCGAGCACGATCCGCAGCCCGCCGTCGATGGCGAGCTGGGTGCCGTACGCGCCGAACCGGCCGAGGCCGGCCAGGACCCCGCGGGTGAGGTAGCAGACGGCCATGCCGGTGAAGGCACCGCCGAGGGCCGCCACCAGGGCCCGGTCCCCGTGGAAGAGCAGGTCCGCGAGGGGGTCGGCGGCGGCGGTGAGGACGAGCAGGGTCGCGCCGAGGATCGCCGCGGTGAGCAGGGTGGCCCGGCGCAGGACGGGAGCCGCCCCGTGCCCGTCGACCGCGCGGGCGGCGACGATCCGGGTGAGCTCCTGCTCGATGGGGAAGAAGATGCCGAGCCCGATCGCCATCACGATCGTCCACAGCACCGAGACGTTCGCCATGGCTTCCGTGGACAGGCTGTGGCCGGCCACGCCGAGGTGGACGTACGAGGCCGCCCCGAGCACGACGGTGCCGCCGGCCACCGCAACGGTGCCCGGCGGCAGGGCCGCGCTGATCTTGCTCAGCAGGCTCTTCATCCCGAGCTGCCGTTCCTGTCCGCGCCCTCGGGCGCTGCGAAGGCGGGCAGTGCCAGGGCCGCTGCCAGCTGCTCGCGCCAGTCGGCGAGCGGGGGCAGGCCTGCCTCGGCCCAGCGGTCGTGCGCGAGCACGCTGAACGCCGGCCGGACGGCGGGGCGTACGAACGCGGAGGAGTCGGTGGGCCGGATCCGCTCGGGGTCCAGACCGCTCAGCCGGTAGGTCTCGCGGGCCAGCCCCATCCAGGTGGTCCGGCCGCTCGCGGTGCCGTGGTAGACCCCGCCGGGGGCGCGGCCCGCCAGGGCGGCCTGACCGAGCTCGACGAGGCGGCCGGCCAGCGCGTAGGACCAGGTGGGCTGGCCGTGCTGGTCGTCGACCACGTCGAGGGTGTCCCGCTGGGCGGCGAGCTTGAGCATGGTGGCGACGAAGTTCGGGCCGTGCTCGCCGTACAGCCAGGCGGTGCGGACCACGTAGCCGTGCTGCGGCAGCAGTTCGGCCACGGCCTGCTCGCCGACCAGCTTGGAGCGGCCGTACGCGTTGACCGGGCCGGTCGCGGAGTCCTCGGCGTACGGCTGCTCGGCGTCGCCGGGCAGCACGTAGTCGGTGGAGACGTGCAGGAGGCGGGCTCCGGCCGCGGCGCAGGCCTCGGCCAGAACGCGTACGCCGGTGCCGTTGACGGCGGTGGCGGCCTCTTCGGCGCTCTCCGCACCGTCGACGTCGGTCCAGGCGGCGCAGTTCACGACCACGGCAGCGCCCTCGACGGCGGCCCGGACGGCGGCCGGGTCGGTGATGTCGAGGTCGGTGCGGCGCAGGCCCGTCGCTGCGATGCCGGCGTCCTTGAGGACGGCCAGGACGTCCTGGCCGAGCATGCCGGCGGCGCCGGTGACGACCCAGTGGGCGCCCGCGGTGCCGTCGGCGCCGTCGGTGCCGTCGGCGCCTTCAGTACCGTTGTTGCTCTTGCTCACGTCCGCGGCGGTCACTTCTGCAGCGCTGCCTTGGCCTTCAGGGGCTCCCACCAGGCGCGGTTCTCGCGGTACCAGGCGATGGTCGACGCGATGCCTTCCTCGAAGGTGACCTGCGGGGCGTAGCCGAGCTCCGAGCCGATCTTGCTGATGTCGATGGAGTAGCGCAGGTCGTGGCCCTTGCGGTCCTCGACGCGCTCGACCATCTCCCAGCCCAGGCCCGCGGCCTCCAGCAGGACGCCGGTGAGCTCCTTGTTGGTGAGCTCGACGCCGCCGCCGATGTTGTAGACCTCGCCGCCGCGCCCCTTGCGCATGGCCAGGTCGATGCCGCGGCAGTGGTCGGAGACGTGCAGCCAGTCGCGCACGTTGCCGCCGTTGCCGTACAGCGGGACCTTCTTGCCGTCCATCAGGTTGGAGACGAACAGCGGGATGACCTTCTCCGGGAACTGGTAGTGCCCGTAGTTGTTGGAGCAGCGCGTCACCACGACGTCCATGCCGTGCGTGCGGGCGTAGGCCAGCGCGAGCAGGTCGGAGGAGGCCTTCGAGGCGGAGTACGGGGAGTTGGGCACCAGCGGCCACTCCTCGGTCCAGGAGCCCTCGCTGATCGAGCCGTAGACCTCGTCGGTGGAGATGTGGACGAAGCGGCCGACGCCGTGCTTGCGGGCGGCGTCCAGGAGGACCTGGGTGCCCACCACGTTGGTCATCACGAAGGGGCCCGCGCCGGCGATCGAGCGGTCCACGTGGGACTCGGCCGCGAAGTGCACGACGACGTCGTGGCCGGGCATCACCTGGTCGACGGCCTCGGCGTCGCAGATGTCACCCTTGACGAACGAGTAGCCGGCGTGGCCGGCGACCGGTGCGAGGTTGGCTTCGACGCCGGAATACGTCAGCTTGTCGAAGACGGTGATCTGGGCCGTGGGGTCCGAACCGAGCTGCTGGCGGACGAATTCTGAACCGATGAAGCCGGCGCCGCCGGTCACAAGGATGCGCATAATACAAACAGTCTAGCCGCTCGCCTACTCCGCCTCGGCCGCCCGCCCGCTCCCTCCCGGGCCCGGACGGCGCGCCTCCGCCGGTCTCGCATAGGGTTGTGCCTATGCGTGGAATTCTCTTGGCCGGCGGCACCGGATCCCGACTCTGGCCGCTGACGCGGGCAGTGTCGAAGCAGCTGCTGCCCGTCTTCGACAAGCCGATGATCTACTACCCGCTCTCGACGCTGGTCATGGCCGGGATCAGCGAGATCCTCGTCATCACCACCCCGGAGGACCGCGACCAGTTCGAGCGTCTGCTCGGCGACGGTTCGCAGTTCGGCATCCGGCTGGAGTACGCCGTCCAGGAGCGCCCCGAGGGCATCGCCCAGGCCTTCGTGCTCGGCGCCGACTTCATCGGCGACGACTCCGTCGCCCTGATCCTCGGCGACAACATCTTCCACGGCAGCGGCCTCGGCACTCGCCTGGCGGAGCACACCGACTCCAAGGGCGGCCGGGTCTTCGCGTACCCGGTGGCGGACCCGACGGCGTACGGCGTGGTCGAGTTCGACGAGAACGGCCAGGCCATCTCCATCGAGGAGAAGCCGGCCCAGCCCAAGTCCCGTTACGCCGTGCCCGGCCTGTACTTCTACGACAACCGCGTCGTGGAGATCGCCCGCGGCCTGAAGCCCAGCGCCCGCGGCGAGCTGGAGATCACCGCCGTCAACGACGCGTACCTCCAGGCCGGTGAGCTGAATGTCACCATCCTCGACCGCGGTACCGCCTGGCTGGACACCGGCACCTTCGTCTCGATGGTGCAGGCCTCGGAGTTCGTGCGCGTGATCGAGGAGCGCCAGGGCTTCAAGATCGGCTGCATCGAGGAAGCCGCCTGGCGTGCGGGTCTCATCGACTCCGCGCAGCTGCGCGCGCTGGCCGAACCGCTGGTCAAGAGCGGCTACGGCGACTACCTGATCGGTCTGCTGGAAGAGGAGGCCGCACGATGAAGTTCCGCGAACTCTCCATCGAGGGCGTTTTCGAGATAACACCCCAGCAGCACGGTGACCCGCGCGGCATGTTCATGGAGTGGTACCGCTTCGACCACCTCGCCGAGGTCGTCGGGCACCCGCTGAACCTGGCGCAGGCCAACCTCTCGGTCTCCCAGCGCGGCGTGGTCCGCGGCATCCACTTCGCCGACGTCCCGCGCGGCCAGGCCAAGTACGTCACCTGCGTGCGCGGCGCCGTGCTGGACGTCATCGTGGACATCCGGGTCGGCTCCCCGACCTTCGGCCGGTGGGAGGGCGTCCGGCTGGACGACGTGGACCGCCGCGCCGTCTACATCCCCGAGGGCATGGGCCACGGCTTCTGCGCGCTCACCGACGACGCCACGCTGTCCTACCTCTGCTCGGAGACGTACAACCCGACGGGTGAGCACTCGGTCCACCCGCTCGACCCCGACCTGGGCATCGACTGGCCGGCCGACGTCCCGCTGCTGTCCGCCCGTGACGACGCGGCCCCCTCGCTGGCCGACGCCACCGCCTCCGGCCTGCTGCCGGACTACGCCGCCTGCATGGAGTTCACGGAGTCCCTGCGGGTGAAGTGACCGCCGCGCACGGAGCTGCGTACGCGAAGAGGGCCGTACCCCCGGGGGTGCGGCCCTCTTCGCATGCCCGGCCGCGGCACGCAGGCCCGTACGCCGGGAAAGTCCGTACGACGGAAGGTCCGTACGACGAAGGGCCCCTTCCCCGTCGCGTGAACGACGGGGAAGGGGCCCTCCTGTCAAACATGGTGCTCGCTCGCACGAGCTACCAGGTCAGAACACGAATTACTTCGTGATCTTGGTGACCTGGCCGGCGCCCACGGTACGACCACCCTCACGGATGGCGAACTTCAGGCCCTCCTCCATGGCGACCGGCTGGATCAGCGCGACCGTCATCTCGGTGTTGTCGCCCGGCATGACCATCTCCGTGCCGGCCGGCAGGGTGACAACACCCGTGACGTCGGTGGTACGGAAGTAGAACTGCGGACGGTAGTTGTTGAAGAAGGGGGTGTGACGGCCACCCTCGTCCTTCGACAGGATGTAGGCCTGGGCCTCGAACTCGGTGTGCGGGGTGACCGAACCGGGCTTGATGATGACCTGGCCGCGCTCGACGTCCTCGCGCTTGATGCCACGGAGGAGCAGACCGACGTTCTCGCCCGCCTGGCCCTCGTCGAGCAGCTTGCGGAACATCTCGATACCGGTGACCGTGGTGGTGGTCTTGGTCTCCTTGATACCGATGATGTCGACGGTCTCGTTGACCTTCAGGACACCACGCTCGATACGGCCGGTGACGACGGTACCGCGACCGGTGATCGTGAAGACGTCCTCGACGGGCATGAGGAACGGCAGCTCGGTGTCACGCGGCGGGGTCGGGATGGCCTCGTCGACGGCGGACATGAGGCCGAGAAGCTTCTCGCCCCACTCCTTGTCGCCCTCGAGCGCCTTGAGCGCCGAGACGCGGACGACCGGAAGGTCGTCGCCCGGGAACTCGTAGTCGGAGAGGAGCTCACGAACCTCGAGCTCGACGAGCTCCAGGATCTCCTCGTCGTCCACCATGTCGGCCTTGTTCAGGGCGACGACGATGTACGGAACGCCGACCTGGCGGGCCAGGAGCACGTGCTCCTTGGTCTGCGGCATCGGGCCGTCGGTGGCGGCGACCACGAGGATCGCGCCGTCCATCTGCGCGGCACCGGTGATCATGTTCTTGATGTAGTCCGCGTGACCCGGGCAGTCGACGTGGGCGTAGTGACGCGCCTCGGTCTGGTACTCGACGTGCGCGATGGAGATGGTGATACCGCGCTGGCGCTCTTCGGGAGCCTTGTCGATCTGGTCGAAGGCCGAGGCCTCGTTCAGGTCCGGGTACGCGTCGTGCAGCACCTTGGTAATGGCGGCCGTGAGGGTCGTCTTACCGTGGTCAATGTGACCGATGGTGCCGATGTTGACGTGCGGCTTAGTCCGCTCGAACTTCGCCTTCGCCACGGGGTCCTCCTGGAGAGTGGTTCTGTACGCCTTACAGATTGGCGCCAGGTGATCTTTGCTGGAAAGCCGGTTCCCCGGGGCAACGGGAGGGTTGCTCCTGTTGCCCCAGAGGCTCCGGTGACAAGCCTAAAGCGTGTACTCGGAAGAGTTACTCGCCCTTGGCCTTCGCGATGATCTCCTCAGCGACGTTCCGGGGAACCTCGGCGTAGGAGTCGAACTGCATCGAGTAGCTGGCGCGACCCGAGGTCTTGCTGCGGAGGTCTCCGACGTAGCCGAACATCTCCGAGAGGGGCACGAGGCCCTTCACGAGGCGAGCGCCGTGACGCTCCTCCATGGCCTGGATCTGGCCACGGCGGGAGTTGATGTCACCGATGACGTCACCCATGGACTCCTCCGGCGTGGTGACCTCGACGGCCATCATCGGCTCGAGGAGCACGGGAGAAGCCTTGCGCGCGGCCTCCTTGAAGGCCTGCGAACCGGCGATCTTGAAGGCGAGCTCGGAGGAGTCGACCTCGTGGTAGCCACCGTCGAGAAGGATGACGCGAACGCCGGTCATCTCGTAGCCGGCGAGGATGCCGAACTTCATGGCTTCCTGCGCACCCGCGTCGACCGAGGGGATGTACTCCCTCGGGATGCGGCCACCGGTGACCTTGTTCACGAACTCGTACGCCGGACCGTCGGCCTCGAGGATCGGCTCGATCGCGATCTGCACCTT
Source organism: Streptomyces sp. NPDC056883 (assembly GCF_042788835.1). NCBI lineage: Bacteria > Bacillati > Actinomycetota > Actinomycetes > Kitasatosporales > Streptomycetaceae > Streptomyces > Streptomyces sp. NPDC056883. The sequence goes on from NZ_JBHUBS010000005.1 coordinate 221,856, forward strand.
GGCGAACTGACCGGTACCACCGGTCTGCTTCTTGTGGGTGTAGTCGTGACGCTCCACCGTCTGGCGGATCGTCTCGCGGTAAGCGACCTGCGGCTTGCCGACGTTGGCCTCGACCTTGAACTCGCGCTTCATACGGTCGACCAGCACCTCGAGGTGCAGCTCGCCCATACCACCGAGGATGGTCTGGCCGGTCTCTTCGTCCGAGTGAACGTGGAAGGAGGGGTCCTCCTCCGCGAGAGACTGGATGGCGACACCCAGCTTCTCCTGGTCACCCTTGGACTTGGGCTCGATGGCGACCTGAATGACCGGGGCCGGGAAGTCCATGGACTCCAGGATGACCGGGTTCTTGTCGTCACACAGCGTCTCACCGGTGGTGGTCTGCTTCAGGCCCATGACGGCGACGATGTCACCGGCGCCCACCGCTTCGATCTCTTCACGCTTGTTCGCGTGCATGCGGTAGATCTTGCCGATGCGCTCCTTCTTGCCCTTGACGGAGTTCAGCACCGAGGTGCCGGCCTCCAGGCGGCCCGAGTAAACCCGGACGAAGGTGAGCTTGCCGAGGTGCGGGTCACGCATGATCTTGAACGCGAGCGCCGCGAGGGGCTCGTCGTCCGAGGGCTTGCGCTTCACGACGACCTCGGCGTCCCGGACGTCGTGGCCTTCGATGGCCTCGATGTCCAGGGGCGACGGGAGGTAGCGGACGACGGCGTCGAGCAGGGGCTGAACGCCCTTGTTCTTGAACGCCGTGCCACAGAACACCGCGGTGACGGTGGCACCCTTGTCGCCCTTGGAGCCGATGATGATGCGACGCACGGCCTCGTGCAGCTGCTCGACGGTGGGCTCGACGCCCTCCAGGAACAGCTCCATGATCTGGTCGTCGTTCTCGGCGACCGTCTCGACGAGCTTCGCACGCCACTCTTCAGCGGCTTCGGTGTGCGTGGCCGGGATGTCGACGATGTCGTACATCTCGCCCTTGGTCGCCTCGGCGGACCAGACGAACGCCTTCATGGTGACCAGGTCGACAACGCCCTGGAAGTCCATCTCGGCGCCGATGGGGAGCTGCATGACGATCGGAACCGCACCGAGGCGGTCCTTGATCATGTCGACGCAGCGGTGGAACTCGGCGCCGGTGCGGTCGAGCTTGTTGACGAAGCAGATGCGCGGCACGCCGTAGCGGTCCGCCTGACGCCAAACGGTCTCGGACTGCGGCTCGACGCCGGCCACACCGTCGAACACGGTGACGGCGCCGTCGAGGACGCGGAGCGAACGCTCCACCTCGACGGTGAAGTCGACGTGACCCGGGGTGTCGATGATGTTGATGGTGTGGTCAACATCTTCGAGCGGCCAGTGGCAGGTGGTAGCGGCAGACGTGATGGTGATACCACGCTCCTGCTCCTGCTCCATCCAGTCCATCGTGGCAGCGCCGTCGTGGACCTCACCGATCTTGTAAGACACACCGGTGTAGAACAGGATGCGCTCGGTGGTGGTCGTCTTGCCCGCGTCGATGTGGGCCATGATGCCGATGTTGCGCACCTTGGCCAGGTCAAGCGAAGTGGTAGCCATATCGGCTCAGTCTTCTCTCGGTCTCGATGTGGGTTCGGACTACCAGCGGTAGTGCGCGAAGGCCTTGTTGGACTCGGCCATCTTGTGCGTGTCTTCGCGCTTCTTGACAGCAGCGCCAAGACCGTTGGAGGCGTCGAGCAGCTCGTTCATGAGGCGCTCGGTCATCGTCTTCTCGCGGCGGGCGCGGGAGTAACCCACGAGCCAGCGCAGCGCGAGGGTCGACTGACGACCCGGCTTGACCTCGATCGGCACCTGGTAGGTGGCGCCACCGACACGGCGGGACTTGACCTCGAGCGACGGCTTGACGTTCTCCAGCGCGCGCTTCAGCGTGATGACCGGGTCGTTGCCGGTCTTCTCGCGGAGGCCTTCCATGGCGCCGTAAACGATGCGCTCGGCGGTGGAGCGCTTGCCGTTCAGGAGGATCTTGTTGATGAGCGACGTCACCAGAGGAGATGCGTAGACCGGGTCGATGATGACCGGGCGCTTCGGGGCGGGGCCCTTACGAGGCATTTTTTACTTCTCCTTCTTGGCGCCGTAGCGGCTGCGGGCCTGCTTGCGGTTCTTGACAGCCTGGGTGTCAAGCGCACCGCGGATGATCTTGTAACGAACACCCGGCAGGTCCTTCACACGGCCACCACGCACGAGCACGATGGAGTGCTCCTGCAGGTTGTGTCCCTCACCCGGAATGTAAGCGGTGACCTCGATGCCAGAGGTCAGACGCACACGCGCGACCTTACGCAGCGCCGAGTTCGGCTTCTTCGGGGTGGTCGTGAACACTCGCGTGCAGACGCCGCGACGCTGGGGCGAAGCCTCAAGCGCGGGGGTCTTTGTCTTCTCGACCTTGTCCTGCCGGCCCTTACGGACCAGCTGCTGGATCGTAGGCACTACTTCTCCGGTTTCTGTGTGCCGTGTAGTGAAGCTAACCTGGAACATTTGCCGACCCACGCGGTCGGGTGTGTCGGATCCGGCGGACCTCCACGCAAGCGTGGAGACGCATGAATCGCGGTGGCTGATGTGGCTCAGGTGCGGTTGATGGACACGCACAGGAGCCCAGGCACACCCCAGGCACAAGGTCTGAGCGTACCCACCGCATCCACTCCGGTCAAAACAAAAGCCCCGGTCCCGGCAGCCCGAAGGGCCCTCCGGCCAGTCGCCACAAGGCCGAGGCCGGGATGCAGTCCCTCCGACGTGCGGCCGTGGTGCAGGTGTGCTAAGCGGAGGCCGCCGCACCTCCCCGCCGACGGCGGCTCCTGGTCGGGCGCGGGGTCGGTCCGCGGCGGTTCGCGCGCGGCGCGGCGGCCGGTCCGGCGGTCGGTCCGGCGGTCGCGGTCGGTCCGGCGGTCGCGGTCGGTCCGCGGCGGTGCCCGTGGTTACTCCCGCGCGGTGCGGCGGCCCTCGGCGGGCTGTTCGGGGGCGGCGGGCGCGGGCGCCTCTTCGCCCTCGGTGGGCTCCAGGAACTGGCTCACCACCTTGACGAACACCGCGCGGCGCTCCTCCGGCACTCCGAGCCAGCGCGCGAAGTCCTCGATGGCGGGCCGCTGCCCGCCGGCCGGCAGCGGGAGCGGCGCCAGCGGCAGCTCCTCCGGGCTGACCCGGCCGGAGCGGATCAGCATGTCCCGCACGGAGACCCCGAGGTACGGAGCCATGCGCCGCATCGTTTCGAGGTCGGGCATGCTCTGCCGCTGCAGCAGCCGGGTCACCGCCGCGCGGTGCACACCGGCCTCGTCGGCGATCCGGGACTTGCCTCCGCCGCGCGGGCTGTCGATGTCGTAGCCGCGCTGCCGCATCAGGTCTTCCACCCAGGCCGCGAACGCGTCCAATTCGCGAGTGCTCATGTGTCGCTCCTCAGTCCACCCCATGGGGAACTCACCCTAGCGTGCTTGCGCGCACAGAATCAGACCTTACACAGGGCATACAGGATCCCCTCACAAGATTCTTAATTGCGCGCTCGCGCGCAACGTGTCAGAGTGGCGGCCAGGCCCCACCTGCCACACCGATCAACGTCTTCTCCCGCGGTCACGGCAGGCGCCGAGCACCCGCGCCCCGTCACCGCCCAGCTCCTCAGTCATGGAGTCGCCATGCCCTTCCGCTCCCCGCCGCCCCGCCCCCACGCAGTCCCGTGGCAGTCCGCCGCCGCCTGCGCCGCCCTCTCCCCGGCCGTGGTCTTCGCCCGCCGGGCCAAGGACGCCGCGCCCGCGCTGCGTGCCTGCGCCGTATGTACGGTCCACACCGAGTGCGAGGAGGCCGTCGCCCCGGCCGAGAGCCGGTTCGACGGGGTCTGCGGCGGCCGGCTGTGGCGCAACGGCATTCCCTCCGCCGTCCCCCAGCTCTCCGGGAGCCCCTCGTGACCGCCCGCGCCGCCGATGACAGCGCCCTCTGGATCGCCGCACTGATCCGCCAGTTCCCGGAGCTCGCCCGGGAGCTGGCGCCCGGCCGCTCCGGCCCCCTCGCCCCGCACGCCTCGTACGGCTCGTACGGCTCGTACGGCTCGTACGGCGAGCGGCCCCCGGCGGCGTCGCGGCCGGCGGCCGAGGCACGGATGCGCGAGGAGAAGCGGGAGGCCCTCCTGCTCCAGCAGCGCCACGGGCTGGCCGTGCCCGGGTACGGCGCCGCCCCCATCCGCCTGCACGTCTCCGACACGATCCGGGACATCACCGACGGCGTGATCGAACTGGAGGAGGCGGCCTGCGCCCGGCTGGGCGTCCCCCGCCCGCGCGCCGCCGGCGTACCGGTGCGGCTGCGCCGCATCGCCGCGCTGCTGGAGCAGATCGGGGCGCACCCCGTGCTGGCCCGGCACGTACGGGACGAGCTGCGCCGGATGGCCCGCCGCTGCGCCCGCGCCCTCGGGGACACCGAACAGGTGGTCCGGGTGTCCGGCCGGTGCCCTTGGTGCGACTCCGTGTCCTTGCGCGCCTTCCCCGACCGGCGGGCGGTGCTGTGCGTGAACCCGGCCTGCCGCTGCACCGACGAGGAGTGCGGCTGCCACGACGACCCCGCTTACCGCCACCTGTGGCCCGAGGGCGAGTGGGCCCCGCTGGCCGCCGCCGCGGGGTGCCGTACGGACGAACTCGACGCCGCGATGGAAGGTACCGCCCCGTGACCCCTGCACCCTCCTCTTCCCGTGTCCCTCTGCTCCCCGCACTGGTCCCCGGTCCGCTGGCCGCCCGGGAGGCGGGAGTCGCCCCGGCCACGATCCGCAAGTGGGTCCAGCTCGGGCGGCTCGCGGCGGCGGGGCGGGTCGGGCGGGCGCAGCTGTTCCGGCTGGAGGACGTGTTCGCCGCCGAGCGGGCCGCCAGCCGCCGGCCCGCCTGACCGCCTGACCTGCCCGTTCCACCCGCGCGCCGGTGCCCGGCCTCCATCACGGAGGCCGGGCACCGGCGCTTTCGCGTGCGTCAGGCCTTGGGCCACTCGGGGTAGAGGGCGGCGTGCATGACGCTGAAGAGGGGCCTGTACACCGCCTCGTCCTCGGGCGACTGCTTCGCGCGCCGGTACGCCGCGCTCAGCGCGTACTCCGTCGGCTTCGCGCCGCGGCGCAGCAGCCAGCGCGCCATCCGCCACTTCCCGCCCACGACCGCGAGCTCCAGCGCCGTGCGGCCCCGCATCAGGACGTCGATGTCATGGCCGCGGTCGAGGAACTGGACCACGAGGTGCGGGTAGCCCTCGTCCCCGCTGGCCGCCGCCACCGGCATCGGCACCAGGCCGTGCTGGCCCTGGGGGCCCACGGGGGCACCGGCGTCGAGGAGGATCCCGACCACCTCGGCGTCGGGGTACATCGCCGCCAGGAGCATCGGCGTCAGCTCCTCGTACTCACCCGCCTCTCCGCCCGGATCCGCCCCCGCGGCGAGGAGCAGCCGGACGGCCTCCGCCCGCCCCTCGCGCACCGCGAGCTCCAGAGGGGTGCGCCGGTCCGTGTTCCGGGCGTCCGCCTCGGCGCCCCCGGCGAGGAGTCGTGCCACGGTGGCCGCGTCGCCGTCCTGCGCCGCCTTCGCCAGCTGATCCGGTATGTCCATGCCCACATGATCACCGGCCCTGCCTGTTTCCGGGCCGATCCCGCACGGATCTCGCGCGGATCCCGCACGGAGGTCAGGCGGATTCCCGGTTTAGTTGCGCGCGCGCACGCACCATGTCACAGTTGGCGCAGCGGCAGAGCTGCGCCCGACGGGAACGCCGGGAAGACAGCCACCGCTCCGCGTCGGGCGGTGTCCGCCCCCGCCCCCATCCGGGCACCGCCCGACAGCCCCTTTCCACCCATCAGCCCGAGGTGAATCGTCGTGACCACTCCCCCGAGTGCCTTCCCCGACGTCGAGGCCCTGGTCGTCGACGTCCTCCAAGCTGATCCGGCCCTGTCCACCGCCGTCGTCGCCGTCAGCCCGCCCGCCGGATTCGACGGCACCCAGCGGGCCGTCATGGTCAACCGGCGCGGCGGCGCCTGGACCGGCGACCTGCACGTGGACATGCCGCTGATCGAGTTCGAGGTGTACGGGCCCACCAAGGCCGCCGCGCACACGCTGGCCAACGCCGCCCGGCGGGCCCTGCTCGCCGCGCTCGGCAAGACGTACGGCTCGAACACCTTCACCGACGTCGTCGAGCACGACGGACCGCGCTGGCTCCCGGACTACCTCTACCGGGGCGCCAACCGCTACGTCTGCGTCATCGAGGTGTCCCTCAGCGTCTTCTGACGCGCCCGCCGGCGGGCGCGCTCCCGCGCCCCGGCCCCACAGACCAAGGCCCTGCCGTCCGGCGGGGCCTTCGCCGTACCCGGCCCCGGAGAGATCCGGGGTCCGGAGCGGCAGCCCCCTATATAAGGAGAAGCATCACCATGGCAGGAAACTCGTCCGAGATCCGCGTAGCCGGCAACGGTCGCCTCTTCGTCGCCGCTGCCGGCACGGCGCTGCCGACGGCCTTCACCGGCAAGCCGGACATCGACTGGGGCGCCAGCTGGAAGGACCTCGGCTTCACCACCGCCGACGGCGTCACCTTCTCCAAGAAGGACAAGCTGGAGCCGGTCGACTCGTGGCAGGCCGTCAGCCCGGTCCACTTCACGTACTCCGACCGGGACCTGAGCATCAAGTTCTCGATGCTCCAGTTCAACGAGCTGACGCTGCCGTTCTTCATGGGCGGCGGCGCGGTGGCCGACGAGGCGACCCCGTCCAACGGCATCTACCGCTACGACATCGCGGACTCCCCGAAGTCGGACGCCCGCGCCCTCGGCCTGGAGTTCACCGACACCAAGGCCTCCGACGGCTCGGTCGTGACCTACCGCTTCTACATCCCGCGCGGCCAGGTCACCGCCTCCGACGACATCAAGCTGGCCCGCAAGTCGGCTTCCACGCTGGGCATCACCTTCACCGCCCTCACCACGGGTGACGACAAGCCGCTGGCGAGCTTCGTCATGAAGGACAGCGCGTACTCGCTCGTCTGACCGGCCGGCAGGCCCTGACGGGGGCGGGGCGGCCGCCGGGCCTCCCCGCCCCCACCCCTCACGACTTCCCTTCACCCAGAGGAGAACCCATCACCATGGCAGGCTTCGACGTCAACGCGGCCCGCGCCCAGCGCCAGGAGGCCCTCGGCCGCACCTGGTCCTTCCAGCTGGACGACGAGACGTACACCCTTCCCACCGAGCTCAGCCGGGCCGCGGCCAAGGGGCTGCGCAAGCTCGACGACAACGACGTGGACGGTCTGCTCCGGCTCCTTCTGGGCGACCGGCAGTTCACCCGCTTCGAGCAGCACGACATCACCATGCAGGACATCGCCGCGATCCTCGAGGCCTACGGCAAGGAGACGGGGCTCGGCCTGGGGGAAGGCTGAGCCTCGTCGAGTTCGTCGACGAACACGCCGAGGCCCTCGAAGCGGACCTGCTCCGCTACTACGGCAAGGACCTCCTGGACTGGCACCGGGGAGAACTCTCCTCCCGCCGGCTCCAGGTCCTGCTCAAGCACCTGCCGCGGGACAGCTCCGTCAACCGGGAGCTGTTCGGCGAAGCCGCCGACTGGTCGGTGACTGACCACCTGCTGGCGGCCACCGTGGACCACCTGGCGGCCGCCAACTGGATGTTCGCCTGCGTCAACGCGGCGGAGGACGGGGACGCCCCCGATGCTCCGGAGCCGGTGCCGCGGCCGGACGGCAAGCCGTACGCCGGCCCGGACGAGGAGCCGGAGCCGGCGGACGGCCCCGGCGGACCGGGGGAACCCGGACCGCCGAACCGGACGGGGGACACCGCGTCCGGGAGCATCGGGCTCAGCCCGGAGCGGCTCGTCGGCTTCTTCGGCTGACGGCGTGCCCCTGCCGGGCGGCTACTCCGGAGACGGTTCGCCCGAGCGGCGGCCGTCACCGGCGGGCTCGGGACGGCTGCTGCCGCCCCGTGCCTCCAGCTCCTGCGCCAGGGCCCGCGCCTTCTGCGCGAGGCTCCGCCGGCCGTCCGCCTCCGCCCGCTCCGGCCCGTCCGCCGGGGATTCGGCGGACGGCGCCTGCGCGCGGGGCTGTACGGGAACCGTCCTCAGCGGCGGCACGATGGGCCGGCCCCGGCGACGTACGACCTTCCGGCCGGCCGGGGCGGCGCGCTTGTCCCGCGCCTCCTGTGCGGAGGGCAGCGTGCCGGACCCCGGCTGCTCGTGCGCGCGGGGTTCCTCGGCGGCGGGTTCCTCCGCGGCGGCCTGCTCGTGGTCCGCGTCGGGCTGCCGGTCACCGATCTGATGGTCACCGATCTGATGGTCACCGGTGTCCTGGTCACCGGCCTGCCGGTCATCGGGCTGCCGGCCGACGCCGACGGGCTGCCGCGCCCTGCGGATGCGTTCCTCGGCCTCGGTGACCAGCGCGGGCGGGTCGAGGAGCAGCGCGAAGGGCAGCCGGATCACTTCGGCCCCGTCCGTACCGACGCCCGCGCCCGTGCCCGTGTTCGTACCCCGCCGGGCGGTCGGGCCGCCGCGTCCGGCCTCGCCGCCGGCGGCATAGGCCTCGACGACGCGCTTCTCGTACTCGCGCCGGATGCGGGGCAGGTCCTCGGCCATCGCCTCGGCCCAGCCGGCCGTGAACGCGGCCGTCTCTCGACGGTCGAGCTCGGACCGGGGTATCACGACGAGGTCCTCCGGCGCATGGCCCTCCGCGTGAACGAGCTCGGAGAGCCGGGCGAACAGATGGGGCAGGTCGTGAGGCACTTCGAGCCAGTCGATCCCCTGCTCCGGCCCTCGGCCGTTTGCGTCCCTATCCATCTGTAAGCAACTGCCTTCCCGCCCCCGGGGTCCCCCATCGCCCCCGCCGGCACCGCTTCTGGGGGCCCGGGGAACCAGTCTGCCAGCGTACCGGGTGTCCGAAACGGTCATGATCGGATGCGGATCCGCCCTGGGCGGACAGTCCCGATCCGGCCGTCCGGCTTACCAGCTCGACAAACATCGAACGAATGTTCCAAACTCTTGTTCGTACACTCGTTCGAGAACCGTTTCATCTCGTGATGCCCCTGCCCTGACTCGCGGCGCCATCACACGCAAGGGCCAGCAACCGGAAGGCAGGCGTCCATGACCCAGCAGGCCGAGGGATCACGACCGCAGATCACGCTCCACGACTTCCTCAGCCGGCTCCTGGACAGACCCACTCCCGTCGACAAGCTCGGCCAGCTCGACAAGAAGGCCCTGCTCGCCACGCTGCACGCCGAGATCACCAGCCGCGAGACGCGCGCGTACACGGCGGGCTGGAACGACGCCGTGTCGGAGTTGCGCCGCGCCTAGCCCTTCGTACGCCCCAGCCCCTGCCGCGCTTCTCCGGCAGGGGCTTTTCGGTGTCGGTCGTTACCGGTCAGAAGCGGAGAAACCCATGGCAGAACCCACACAGGCAGAGGTGCCCGCCCTCCTCCTGGAACTGAAGAACTACGTGATGGGCGGGCCCGTCACCAACCTCGTCGAGAGGATCCCCTCCTCTTCCTGGATCGCCACGGAGGGGTTCCTGGCATCGGCCCTCAAGAAGATCGACGACATCCACCAGGAAGTCGTCAACCCGGTGAAGGTCGAACTGCTGCAGCAAGCACGCATGGATACCCTCGCCGCCGCGGTCAAGAAGGTGACCGAGGGCAACCCGCTGGCCTGGGCGTACTTCGCATCGGCCGTCATCGGAATCGCCGTCCCCCTGGTCGCCGCCGCCCTCCTGCTCAAGATGGGCGGTTGGGTGGGCACCCTCACGACCAAGCTCTTGAACGCGGTCCAGGACAAATACCGCTCCGTGCGCGGGCTACCCGCGATCGACCGGAACGCCGGCAACGCCCTGAACGGTCCGACCCCGGAACAGGTGGAGGCGCTGCGTCTGGCGCTGGAGGAGGCGACCCCGTCCATCGCGGCCTTCAACGAACAGGTCAAGAAGCTCCCCCTGGCCAAGGAGCTGACCGCCCGGGCGAAGGCCGTGGAAAGGCTCAGCAAGGCCGCGCAGGGACAGAACGACACCAAGGTCACGAGCGCCGCCACCGCCATCCGCGCCCTCAAGACGGCCCTCAAGAACTTCAACCAGGCCAATATGCCCCGGGACCACGCGGAGCTGGGGAAGACCGCGACCGCCGTCGGAAGGCTCGCCACCGCACTCGGCCGACTGAGTAACGAAGGAGTGGAAGCGACCGCCACCGCCATCGGGCACCTCAAGACGGCGTTCCACAACTTCACCCCCACCACCGTGCGGGACACCGCGTCGGCCACCAGGACGCTCGGCGCCGAGACCCGCACCCTCACCAACCGGTTCGCCGATCTCCGCGCCGAGGCCGGCCGGCTCGCCAACGTCGTCGGCTGACCCACCCCCCAGAAAGGAGGTGAGCCATGAGTCTCGTCAGCTCCATGAAGAAGGCCTCGGACTCCCTGCGGAACCTCAAGACGCAGGCATCCGGCGCCGCCGCCCCCGTCAAGCGCGTCGGTGACGCCGGGAACAAGGCGTCCGGACAGCTCAAGACGCTCCGGACATCCGCCCAGGGCTCCACCGGCCAGCTCAAGAACCTCAAGACCGCCGCCGACCAGGCCGAACGCTCCCTGTCCAAGGCCGGCCAGACCGGCCAGCGCAGCGGGACGCAGCTGGGGAAGTTCAAGACCGGCGCCGACCGCGCCGCCTCGGGCCAGGACAAGCTCAACAAGTCCATGAAGGGCAACTTCCTCGCCCGCCTGCTCGACCTGTTCATGCCGCTCATCGAGAAGATCGTCGAGATGGCGATGCGCTCGAAGACCATGCAGACGGTCCTGCGCACGGCGTTCACCGCCATCCGCACCGTGATCTCCGCGGTGATGAAGGCCATCGGCCCGATCATCAAGAGCGCCGGCAACCTGATCAAGTCGGTGTGGAACAGCGTCAAGAACGCCGTCATGCCGATCCTGAAGGCCATCGGCAGCGCCGTGAAGTCCGCCTTCAACGGCATCAAGTCGGCCATCAGCACCGTGATGAGCGCCGTCCGCTCGGTCATCAGCAGCGTGTGGAACGGCATCAAGGCCGTCATCATGCCGGTGATCAACTGGATCAAGTCGGCCGTCCCGAACGCCTTCAACGCCGTCAAGGACCGGATGTCCAGCGCGTGGAACGGCCTCAAGGGCATCGCCTCCGGCGCCTTCGGCGCCATCGTCGGCGCGGTGAAATCCCCGATCAACTCCGTCATCGGCCTGATCAACTCGATGATCGGCCGGATCAACCAGATCCGGGTCAGCGTCCCCGGCTGGGTCCCCTTCGTCGGCGGCAAGAGCTTCGGCGTCAGCCTGCCCACGATCCCGATGCTCGCCGCCGGCGGTGTCGTCATGCCGCGCAGCGGCGGTGTCCCGGCGATCATCGCCGAGGCCGGTGAGGCCGAAGCCGTCCTGCCGCTGTCCAAGCTCGACCGCCTGCTGGCCCGTACGGCCGCCCGCGCCCGGATGACGGCCACCGCCGCCGGCAACGGCTCGGCGCTCCACATCGAGAACTACTACGCCCACCAGTCGAGCGACCCGCAGCGCACCGCCGACGCGCTGATGTACCTGGCCAAGGCGCGCGGATGAGCGGGGCCGCCGCACTGAACCCCCTGGGCGGCCTCACCAAGTCGCTCGGCGGCCCCACCGGCCAGGCGAGGCGCGCAGGGCAGGCGGCGCGCCAGGTCAGCTCCTCGCTCAAACAGGTCGCCTCCGCCGCCCGCGAGGCCGCGACCGACACGGCCCGGCTCGGGCCGGCGGCCGACCAGGCGGCCAAGGTGCTGTCCGGGCTGAAGACCCAGGCGGGCACGGCGGCCCGGTCCGCGGCCGCCATCAGCCGGTCCGCCACCACGGCGTCCACCGGCGTCAAGCGCACCGGAAGCGCGGCCACCGGGCCCCGCTCCGCTCTGCTCAAGCTCGGCAAGGGCTCCGGCCCGGTCACGGCACTGCTCGGCCGCCTGCTCGACCTGAGCGGGATCGTCGGCACGCTGATGGGCGCCTTCGGCATCGCCATGACCGTCGGCTCCGTCGTCATGACCGGGATCAACGTGGCCATGCGCGCCAACCCGATCGGCTTCCTCATCGGGATCCTGGTCCCGGTGGCGGCCTGGCTCATCGAGCTCGCGCTGAACTCCGAGACCGGGCAGCGGCTCACGGAGCAGCTCTTCACGTACGTCGGGAAGGTGTTCGAGGAGCAGCTGAAGTTCCTCCTCCCGGTGCTGAAGATCATCGGAGAGGTGGTCGGCACCTACTTCCAGGGGTACCTCGCGGTCGTCTCCGGCGTCCTCGGCCTGCTGCGCGGCGACGTGAGCGGCCTCTCCCGCGTCGGCAGCTCGGTCGGCTCGGCCACCCGCGCCCTGCGCTCCATCGCCTCCGGCGCCTTCAACGCGATCATGGCCCCGATCCGCCCCGTGATCACCTTCCTGACCAGCGGTCTCCCCGGCGCCTTCGGCCGCGTGAGCGGCTCCCTCTCGGGCTCGCTCGGCGGCATCGGCCGCATGGTGACCACCGGGCTCCAGGCCGTACTGGCCGTGGTCACGGGCCCCTTCAACGGCATGATCGCCTTCGCCAACTGGATCATCGACGGCCTCGAGGACCTCAGCTTCTCGATCCTCGGCAAGAAGTTCGGGGTCGATCTCGACAAGATCCCGATGCTCGCGGAGGGCGGCGTCGTCTGGCCGACGTCCATGGGCCAGGCCCCGCGCATCAACCCCGTGTCGGACCTCGACCACCGCCGCGTCCCGCCCGTCGACCCGCGCGCCCCGGGCCCGGCGCCGTACCGCGTCGAGGAGTTCCGGGAGGAGGCGGGCGCCGGCCCCCGGGCCGTCGCCGAGGACCTGCTGTTCCTCGCCGGCGCCCACGCATGACCGGTACGGAGCCTGCGCCCCCGCGCACGCCTCGTAGCGAGGCCGCCCCCGTACGCCCCCACCGCCCCCACCCGAGATGAGGTGACGGCCCGCCATGGCCGAGACCACGCACCCGTACACCGCCGATCTCGCACCCGGCTCACTCATCACCCAGGACGGGCAGATGCAGTGGGCCGGGATGCTTTTCGGCCCCGGCACCCCCTACACCATCGAGAAGTCGGGGCTCAGCGGCTGGGAGGACCTGCCCGAGTTCGACAGTTCCGACGCCGAACGCCCCACCGGCCACGGCGCCTGGCCCGGCGCCCGCTACGCCAAGCCCCGCAAGATCGGCGGCACGCTGTGGATGGTCCCCGAGCAGGGTGCCTCCCTCGCCACCGTCCGGGCCCTGCGCCAGGCACTGACCCTCGGCGACCAGGAGCGCTGGCTCGCGGTCCGGCTGCACGGCGAAGTCCTGGCCGTACGGGCCCGCGTCGCCCAGCGGATCGTCCCGGCCGACCGGACGTACGCCACCCAGGGCGCGGCCAAGGCCTCCGTCCAGTGGCTGGCCACCGACCCGCGCCGGTACCTCGTCGACGAGCAGTCGGCGCTCGTGTTCGCACCGGAACCGGAGAGCGGCCTGACCTGGCCGCTGGTCTGGCCCCTGAAGTGGGGCACCGCCTCCAGGACGGGCGACGCCAGCGCCGACAACGACGGCTCCGCGCCCTCCCACCCGGTCATCACCTTCCGCGGCCCCTGCGGCACCCCCTCCGTGACGGAGCGGATCAGCCGCCGCCGGCTGCGGTACGCGATCGACCTGGCCGCCGGCGACGAGCTGGTCGTGGACACCGGCGCCGGCACGGTCACGCTCAACGGCAACGCCTCGCGGCGCCACACGGCCACCGCGGACAGCAGCCCGGAGGAGCTCTTCACCTTCGAACCGGGCCGCGCCGAGCTGTCCTTCCGCCCGGACACCGCCGCCCCCGGCGCCCTGATGTCCGTGCGCTGGCGCAACGCGGAGTGGTAGCGGGAACCCCCTGACTGCACCGGCTCTCCCGGCTCTGCCGGGCTCCCGGTTCGCCCGTTCCCCCACGCCCTCCCGCACCCGTCCCTCCCCCTGCTTCCTCGTCTTCCTTCCTCCCCGAACGGAGTTCCCCATGCCGCTCATCACCAGCTGGCTCTCCCCGACCGGCCAGACCCGCGAGAACACCCGGGTCAGCCAGATCGGCGCCACCACCCCGATCAACCCGCAGCAGGCCCGTTCGGGCATCCTGCCGGGCTCGTACGGCGGCGAGCACCGGGTCGCCGGGTTCTGGACCGACGGCACGTCCGCGATGACCCTCAACGTCAGCAACGGCCGGGCCGTCATCCAGGGCCTGCACTCCCAGGGCTACTACCAGGTGACCCTCGACGGCGGCGTCGCGCTCACCGTCGCCGACGGCGACGCCCAGTTCGCCCGCGTCGACCTGCTCGTCCTGCGCGTCTACGACGCCTCGTACGACACCTCCGGCAAGTCCGAGGCCGCCGTCGAGATCATCCGCGGCACCCCCTCCGCCACCCCGGTCGCCCCGGCCGCCCCGACCCTCTCCCTGCCCCTGTACGAGATCGCCGTCCCGGCCGGCGCCAGCGCGGGCAAGGGAGGCATCGTCTGGAACGGGGCCCTGAAGGACCTGCGCACCACGATCGTCGCGATCGGCGGCATCGTGCCCGCCTACGGCGAAACCGGCGCGGGCGCCTACCCGGGCCAGTACCAGGACGGCTACACCGCCCTGCAGCGCTGGGACGGCACCGCCTGGGTCCCGTACCCGGCGGCGATCGGCGGCATCGCTCCCAAGGGCGCCCTGTCCACGGCGAGCTACGTCGGCCAGTTCCGCGACACCCCGCAGCGGGTGCTCCAGCGGTGGAGCGGCAGCGCCTGGCTGCCGGCCGTCCCCCAGCCGAGCTTCGTGCAGAGCTGGGACGCCGGCAACACCACCTCCCTCACGTACACCGCCGCCCTGGCGGGCACGAGCGTCACCGCGCTGAGCACCACCTTCAACGCATCGCCGTCGGGCCAGGTCGCGCTGACCTTCGGCGCCCGGACCACGAACATCGGCAACAACAACGCCTACGGGTTCACCAGCGTGCGCGTGACCCAGGGCGCCACCGTCATCTGGGAACCGGACGACGAGCGCTCCGCCGTGCACCACGGCGACCGCGCCTCCTCGGTGTCGACCATGGTCCGGCTCCCCTCCCTCACCGTCGACGCCCCGTACACGGTGACCGTCATGCACCGCACGAGCATGGCGGGCGTGACGAGCTACTTCGACAGCATCTTCCTCCGCGTCGACCACCTCGCCTGAGCCCCGGCCTCCCCCCGCCCCACCCCGAAGCACCCCGTACCGAAGCACCCAGTACCGAAGCACCGCTCCGAAGGAGAAGTCCGTGAACGTGCGATCCGCCTGGCTCCCGGTCGTCGGCCAGACCCGGTCCGACACCCGTGTCACCTCGCTCGGCGCCCTCACACCCACCAGCCCGGTCGCCAGCCGGTCCGGCATCCTGCCGGGGTCGAGCGACGGCAAGACCCGGCTCTCCGGCTTCACCGTCGCCGGTACGACCGCCATGGGCGCCACCGTCTACCCGGGCCGGGGCATCATCCAGGGCACCGACAGCCAGGGCGCCTACCCCGTCGCCCTCACCCAGCCCGTGAACCTGACCTTCGTCGACGGCCACGCCCAGTACGGCCGGATCGACCTCGTCGTCGTGCGCGTACGGGACGACGAGTACGACGCCTCCGGCCTCACCGAGGCCAACGTCGAGATCGTCCGCGGCGTACCGGCGGCCAACCCGGCCGCCCCGGCGACCCCGCCGCTCTCCCTCCCCCTCTACACGGTCGCCGTTCCCGCCGGGACCAGCGCCGGCACCGGCGGCATCGCCTGGGCCACCGCCCTAGTGGGCCTGCGCACGGCCACCGTCGCCGTCGGCGGCATCCTCCCGGTCACCACCGACACCTCCCTCGGGGCCTACCCGGGCCAGTACCGCGACCTCGGCAACGGCCTCCAGCGCTGGGACGGCACCGCCTGGCTGCCGTACCCGCCCCAGCCCGCCTGGCAGGACTGGACCCCGGTGTGGACCACCGCCACCGGCGCCGCGCCGCCCGCCTTCGGGGACGCCCAGGTCAGCGGCCGGTGGATCCAGCAGGGCCCCACCGTCCACCTCAACTTCACCATCACCTTCGGCGCCGGCACCAACTTCGGCACCGCGCCCAACAGCGCCGACAACTGGCGCTTCACCCTGCCGGTGAAATCCGCCGCGCTCTCGCGCTGCATCGGCTTCGCCGAACTGCAGTCCACCACCCGGGAGCGCGCCGTCGCCCGGATGCGGCTGACCTCCACCTCCTTCTTCGAACTGGAACTGTCCAGCGGCATGCCCAGCGGGGACCCCGTCCTCGTCTCCGGCATCGCCGATTCCGTCACCCCGTGGACCTGGGCCGCCGGGCACACCATCGCGGGCGCAGCCACCTACGAGGCCAAATGAGCACCGACACCCCGTACCGCGCGATCTTCTGCGACGTACGGACCGACAGCACCATCGACATCCTCCCGCTGCGCGACGTCTCCATCGACGACTTCATCGGCAAGCCGGGCGCCCTGTCGGGCACCATCCCGGTCCCCGACTCCGCCCTCGCCGCCCGGGTCAGCCGCATCGAGGAGGGCCGTACGGCCGTCTACCTGGAGCGCGGCGGCGACCTGTGGTGGGGCGGGATCGTCTGGACGAGCACCCTGCAGAGCAGCGGGCGGGGCGTGATCAGCCTCAGCATCCAGGCGGCCACCTTCGACTCCTACGCGGGCCGCCGCCGCATCCGCCAGACCTTCGCCGCCACCACCCCCACCGACCAGCTCGAACTGGCCCGGGAGCTGTGGCGCCGGATGCAGTCCACCGTGGGCGGCGACATCGGCGTCACCTTCGGGACCGAAACCTCCGGCGTCCTGCGTACGGGGGCCTGGCGCGACGGGGACGAGACCCTGTACTCCGAGGCCGTCGAAGCCCTCGCCACCTCGGAGAACGGCTTCGAGCACCAGATCTCCGTCTTCCGCGACCCGGTCTCCGGAGCCCGCACCCGACTGCTGCGCCTGGGCAGCCCGCGCATCCACACGGGCTCCACCGACCTGGTCCTGGACCGGCCCGGCGCGATCCTCTCGTACACCTTCCCGCGCGACGCGACCCGCGGCGGCACCACCGCCCGGGCCCGCGGCGCCTCGGCCAACAGCAACCAGGCCGAGGAATCGCGGCCGGTGTACTCGGACGAGCTGGTCGCCGGTGACCTGATCGCCGGCGGCTGGCCCCGCATCGACCTGTCGTCCGACCACAACACCGTCAGCGACAAGGCCGTCCTCACAGGGCTGGCGGCCGGCGAACTCGCCCGGGCCCGCGGAGCGGTCGTCATCCCCGAGATCACGGTCCGCCTGGGCAGCGAGATACCGCCGGCCCTGCTGGGCCGGAGCGTCCGCATCCGGATCACCGACGAATGGCATCCGCAAGGCCTGGACGCCCGCTTCCGCATCATCGGCGTCAAGGTCAGCCCGCCGGAGCGGGGCCGTCCGGACACCGCCGAGCTCTATCTGGAGGAGGCCTGATGCCCCAACTGCCCGAGGACATCATCGACCGGCTGACCGCCATGGAACGCCGGATCCAGCAGCTGTCCACCGCCGTCAACACCCGCCCCGCGCTCGACACCGTCACCGGCGGCGCGCTGACGATCAAGGACGGCGGCTCGCTGTCCGTGGAGGAGCCGAACGGCACCCGGATCCTGGGCGTCGGCTTCTGGTCCGCCACCGAGTACGGCCTGGAGATCAAGCGGCAGAGCGGCAAGACCGCGCTGAGCATCCGCAACGCCGTCACCGGCACCTACGACCAGGCCGTCCGCGTGTTCGACGCGTACGGCCACGAGATCCTCTCGGACGACGTGGTCACCGGCGGCCTGGCCCGGCCCTGGCTCGCCATGCTGCCCCCGCAGGACCTCGCGACCGCCCGCTGGCCGCAGACCAACGCCACCGCCTGGACCACCGTCGCCCGCTCCTTCAACCCGCTGTGGCAGCCCCGTCTGCGGGTGTACTGCAGCACCGCCGCGGCGGCGGGCGTCACCGGGCAGGTACGGATCCTCGTGGACGGGGTCCCGTGGGGCGACCCGGTCACCACCGGCACGGTCTTCGACCGCACCGCCGCGGTCACCGACGACTTCAACGCCCGCTTCGGCAGCCTGGTCAAGGTGGAGATCCAGGCGATGGTCACCAGCGGCACCGGGCTCGTCTACGCCCAGCCGCTCATGATGTACGGCACCCAGAGCTGAGGAGACCCTCCCCCGTGAACATCGATCCGACCCAGCCCTGGGGCATCGCCCTCGACTACGCGGGCCGCGCCACGGTCACCGAGGCCGGCCACACCCTCCAGATCCGCGTCCACGACGCCGGCCTGGGCGACACCCTGGAACCGGACCCGGTCAGCGGCTACCCGGCGGTGTACGTCACCGCCCAGCTCACCGAGACGGGCGAGTTCGGCGCCCAGCTCCGCGGCACCGGCCAGACCGTCCTGAACCCCCCGCCGGAAGGCCCGGTCCTCCCCGACCAGTCGGCGATCCCCACCGCAGTGGCCACGGCCCTGACGGACTTCGCCTCCCGCGTCACGGCCTACGCCTCCCTCTGCACCACCTGGCTCCCCACCGAACCCAGCCCCGCGGGCGCTTGAGCCAACCCAACCCCGCCGACGCCTGAGCCAAGCCAGCCCCACCGGCGCTTGAGCCAACCCAGCCCCGCCGACGCCTGAGCCAATCCAGCCCCGCCGGCGTTTGAGGCGCGGGGTCCGGGGCGGAGCCCCGAGCCACCGGCCCGCACGGCCTCCCCGGCCCCGCCCCACCCTGGCCAGCCTCACCCCGGCCCGCCCCACCCTGGCCAGCCTCACCCCGCCCAGCCCCGCCCCACCCAGCCCCGAGCCACCCCCGGCCCGGGGCTTCCGCATGTCCGAAGGAGTCCGACATGGCCACCCCCCTCACCGCCGACACCCTCCTCGCCGCCCTCCGCTCCGAGGGGGTGACCGTCATAGAGCACCCCGGCTGGCGCACCCACAACCGCAATCACAAGGGCGCCTGGGGCCCGGTCAACGGCATCGTGATCCACCACACCGTCAGCACCGGCACCGCCGCCAGCGTCGCCCTCTGCCGCGACGGCTACGCCGAACTCCCCGGCCCCCTCTGCCACGGCGTGATCGACAAGGACGGCGGCGTCCACCTGATCGGCCACGGCCGCACCAACCACGCGGGCCTCGGCGACGGCGACGTCCTGGACGCCGTCGCGGCCGAGACCTCCCTCCCCGCCCCCCGCCGCAACGACACCGACGGCAACGCCCACTTCTACGGCTTCGAGTGCGTCAACCTCGGCGACGGCCGCGACCCGTGGCCCGCCGCCCAGCTCGATGCCATCGAGCGCGCCTCGGCCGCCCTGTGCCGGGCCCACGGCTGGAGCGCCCCGTCGGTCATCGGCCACAAGGAGTGGACCAACACCAAGGTCGACCCGCGCGGGTTCACCATGCAGGACCTGCGCGCCCGCATCGCCGCCCGCCTCGCCTCCGCCCCGGGCGGCCCGGGCGGCCACCCCACCCCGCCGGCCGGCGGCGACGGCGGCTACGAGCCCTTCCCCGGCGCCGCCTTCTTCACCGCCGCCCCCCGCTCCCCGATCGTCACCGCCATGGGCAAGCGCCTGGTCGCCGAGGGCTGCTCCGCCTACGCCCAGGGCCCGGGCCCCCAGTGGACGGAGGCCGACCGCCTCTCGTACGCGAAGTGGCAGCGCAAGCTCGGCTTCGCCGGCGCCGACGCCGACGGCTGGCCGGGCCGCACCTCCTGGAACGCCCTCAAGGTCCCGCACTCCGGCTGACGACCGGTCCCCCCACCCCCGCCCCACCGAAAGAAGGCACCACCCATGTCCGAAGCCGGCAAGCGCACCCTGCGCACCCTCGTCCAGACCGCCCTGGCGATGGCCGTCCTGCTGCCCGCCCTGGTCGACGCGTCCGGCATCCCCGCCGCGCTGCCCTGGGTGGCGGCCGCCCTCACCGCCGCCGGCGCGCTCACCCGGGTGATGGCGCTGCCCGGCGTACAGGCCGTACTGCCCGGCTGGCTCCGTACCGAGTGGCCGTACGACCCCGACCGCACCCTGCTCGCCCTCATCGCCCGCGAAGCCCATGCCGGCCGCGCCGCCGACGAAGCCGACGGCCACACCGACACCGACACCGATACCGACGCCGCCGCCCGAACCCCGCACCCGGAGGACGAGCGCGCATGACGGAACCGCACATGCCGGACCCGCTCTCCGTCGCCGTCGAACTGGAACGCCTGCGCGGCACCATGGAGGCCGGGTTCGCCCGGGTCGACGGATCGCTGGCCCTCCTGGTCCAGCGCAGCGACCAGACCGACCGTCAGCTCGCCGACCACGAATCCCGCTTGGACTCCCTGGAGCGGGCCCGCTGGCCGCTCGCCAGCGTCACCGCCATGGCGGCGGTCTCCGCGATCGCCATGACCGCCTGGCAGATCACCGCCCGCTGACCGGGGCACGCGGCGGGCCCCCTCGGTCGATCTAGACTGGCGAGTCGGACAAAACCTCCGACGGCAGCACTCGACCAGCAGGGAGCAGAGCATTGGGGACCGTGGCCGAGGAGCCCGCCAAGCACAGCAGTCCACCCCCCGGAGAGGACCGGCCGGCGCCCCGCCGCGCCGGCCGGTTCTACGCGCCACTGCTCGCCTTCCTCATCACCTCGGGCGCCTTCTGCGCCTCCTGGGCCGCCCGGGGCACCTTCCCCTTCGGCACCACGGGCCGCGCCGTCAACGACCAGGCCAACCAGTACGTGCCGTTCCACCGCGCCCTGTGGGACCTGGTCCACGGCCAGGCCGCCGGGGACCTCCTCTTCACCTGGCGCGGCGGCTTCGGCCAGCAGTTCCTGTCCGACTACTACACCTACCTCGGCAACCCGTTCTCCTGGCTGGCCGTCCTCGTCCCCCGCGCGCACGTGGACCTCGCCGTCTTCCTGATCACCCCGGTCACGATGGGCACCGCCGCCGCCCTGATGGCCGTCTACCTCGGCAAGCTGCAGCCGGGCCCGTGGTGGCAGCGGGGCGTGCTCGGAGCCGTCTACGGACTGTGCGGCTGGGCGCTCAGCGACGCCTCGTACATCCCCATGTGGATGTGGGGCCTGGTCGCGCTCCCGCTCCTGGGCATCGCCGTCGAGTGGTGCCTGGAGGAACGCCGCTGGCCGGGCGTGGCACTGCTGGTCGCGCTCGCCTGGTTCGGGAACTTCTACACCGCGATGATGGCGACGATGGCCGCCTGCGTGCTGCTCGCCGTCCGCCTGATCGTTCTCGACATGACCGGAGCCCAGCGGCTGCGCGCCGTGTGGCGGGCCGTGACGGCCGCCGCGACCGGCATCCTGCTCACGCTCCCCCTGCTCCTGCCCTCGTTCCTCTCCAGCGGTGCCGCCCAGCCCACCAAGGCGGCCGCCTTCGATCCCGTCCGGATCGAGATCTTCCTGACCGGCATGCTCCCCGGCACCTACCTGTGGGGCGGCCGGCCCCGGCTGTACGTGGCCTCGCTCGGCCTGATCCTGGCGGGGTCCTTCCTCCTCAACACGGCCGTCGCCCGCCGGACCCGCCTGGTGTGGGCGGCGGCGACCCTGCTCGTCGTCCTCTCCTTCCAGTTCCCGCCCACCCAGTACGTGTGGCACGGACTGGCGGTGCCGAACGGCAATCCCTACCGCGAGGCCTTCGTCTTCAGCGGCATGGTGGTGGTCCTCGCCTGGCTCGCGCTGGCCAACCGGCCGCGCCCGCTGCACCTGGCGCTGAGCGCCGCCCTGCTGGTCGCCGCGACCTTCGTGCTGCGCCACACCAACGACTTCGGCGGCACCACCTGGCCGGCCGTCCTGGGCGGCGGCGCGGTGTCCCTCCTCGCCCTGGTGCTGCTGGCGCTGGGCGAGAAGCGCCGGGTACTGATCCCCGTGGCCGCCGTCCTCATGGTCGGCGTCGTCTTCGCCGAGTCCACCGCCGCCGCGGTCAACGCGGACGCCCGCCGCGCCCGCGAACGCTGGGCGAAGCCGATCGCCACGTCCAGCCAGTCGATCACGAACCACTTGGACGCCGTCCGCTCGGTCGACGGCTGGCCCGCGTACCGGACCGACTCGGGCGCCCCGCAGACCTCGTACAACGACGCGCTCTCGCTCCAGGCCGAGGGCCCGCAGTACTACAGCAGCTACCTCCCCGAGAGCACCTACAAGGCCCTCGAACCCCTCGGCTACGGCTACAAGAACGACGGCCGGACCTTCTTCGGCGCCGCCAATCCCGTCCTGGACGCGATCTTCTCGATCGGCGCCCGCGCCGAACCGGGGCCGCAGAAGAACAGCTGGACGGCCCGGACCTTCCCCACCCCGCCGCTGGTCACCGTCCGCAGCGCCCCGTATTCCTCCCCCAATCCGCCGGCCAGCGTCTACGCCCACCAGGAGCAGGTCCTCGGCTCCACGGTCTACCGGGTCCCGCCCGTCACCCGCGGCGGCAGCGCCACGCAACAGACGTACGCCGCCCGGTGCGAGCCCGGCTCCGAGGCCTTCTGGTTCTCCCCCCAGCTGTACGGAACCCTCACCTCCGGCGGCGCCACCAGGCCCCTGGAGGACCGGATGACCGGGGTCGTGAGCCTCGGCGAGGTCCCCGCGTCCGGCACCGTCGACGTCACCGTGGACACCCGGACCCGCGACGCCACCGCCGGCGAGCACCCCATCGGCTGCCTGGACCGGGCCGCGCTCGACCAGGCGGTCGGCCGCCTCACCGCCACGGGCGCCACCGAGGTCCGCGCGGGCGGCCACACCATCGAGGCCACCCTCCCGAAGACGGCCTCCGGCACCGCCGTCTTCGCCATGACCGACGTCCCCGGCTGGCAGTGCTCGGCCCCGGTGAAGAGCTTCCACGGCCTGGTATCCCTGGACATCGCGCCGGGCACGGACAAGGTCTCCTGCACCTTCACCCCCAAGGGCCTCACCCCCGGCCTGGCCGGCGCCACCCTGGCCCTCCTGGCCCTCACCTCGGTCACCGTGGCGGGCCTGCGCCGCCGCCGACGGGCCTGATCCACGACGGGTCTGACCCACCGGACACGAAGAAGCCCCCCGCCTCTCCTCTCGGAGCGGCGGGGGGCTTCTTCGTACTGCCTACTGCTTAGCGACCTCAGCCGTTGTACGGGCCGTAGTCGTAGTCCTCCAGCGGGACAGCCTGGCCGGAGCCGGTGCCGAAGGGCGAGTAGTCGATGTCGTCGTAGCCGACGGCCGAGTACATCGCGGCCTTGGCTTCCTCGGTCGGCTCGACCCGGATGTTGCGGTAGCGGGCGAGGCCCGTACCGGCCGGGATGAGCTTACCGATGATGACGTTCTCCTTGAGGCCGATCAGGGAGTCGGACTTGGCGTTGATCGCCGCGTCCGTCAGAACCCTGGTCGTCTCCTGGAAGGACGCCGCCGACAGCCAGGACTCGGTCGCGAGCGAGGCCTTGGTGATACCCATCAGCTGCGGACGGCCGGAGGCGGGGTGACCGCCCTCGGTGACCACGCGACGGTTCTCGGTCTCGAACTTCGACCGCTCGACCAGCTCGCCCGGCAGGAGCTCCGCGTCGCCGGACTCGATGATCGTCACGCGGCGGAGCATCTGCCGGATGATGATCTCGATGTGCTTGTCGTGGATCGACACGCCCTGCGAGTTGTAGACCTTCTGGACTTCGCCGACCAGGTGGACCTGGACCGCACGCTGACCGAGGATGCGCAGCACGTCGTGCGGGTTGGTGGCACCCATGGTCAGCTTCTGGCCGACCTCGACGTGGTCGCCCTCGCCGACGATGACCTTGGCGCGCTTGGAGATCGGGAAGGCCGTCTCCTCGCTGCCGTCGTCGGGCGTGATGACGATCTTCTTCGTCTTCTCGGTCTCCTCGATCCGCACGCGACCGGCGGCCTCGGAGATCGGGGCGACACCCTTCGGGGTACGGGCCTCGAAGAGCTCGACGACACGCGGCAGACCCTGCGTGATGTCGTCACCGGCCACACCACCGGTGTGGAAGGTACGCATCGTCAGCTGGGTACCGGGCTCACCGATGGACTGGGCGGCGATGATGCCGACCGCCTCACCGATGTCGACCAGCTTGCCGGTGGCGAGCGAGCGTCCGTAGCAGAAGGCACAGGTGCCGACCGCGGACTCACAGGTCAGGACCGAGCGGGTCTTGACCTCCTCGACGCCGTTGGCGACCAGGGCGTCGATGAGCACGTCACCGAGGTCGACGTTGGCCGGCGCGATGACCTTGCCGTCGATGACGACGTCCTCGGCCAGCATGCGGGCGTAGATCGAGGTCTCGACGTCGTCGGCCTTGCGCAGCACGCCGTCCTCGCCGCGAACGGCGATCTTCAGCTTCAGGCCGCGCTCGGTGCCGCAGTCCTCCTCGCGGATGATGACGTCCTGCGAGACGTCCACCAGACGACGGGTGAGGTAACCCGAGTCGGCGGTACGCAGGGCGGTGTCCGCCAGACCCTTACGGGCACCGTGCGTGGAGATGAAGTACTCCAGAACGGTGAGGCCCTCACGGAAGGACGCCTTGATCGGACGCGGGATGGTCTCGTTCTTCGCGTTCGACACCAGACCACGCATACCGGCGATCTGTCGCATCTGCATCATGTTTCCTCGGGCACCCGAGTCAACCATCATGAAGATGGGGTTCGTCTTGGGGAAGTTCGCGTTCATCGCCTCGGCAACCTCGTTGGTCGCCTTGGTCCAGATCGCGATGAGCTCCTGCGTGCGCTCGTCCTTGGTGATCAGACCGCGCTCGTACTGCTTCTGGACCTTCTCGTCCAGCTCCTCGTAGCCCTTGACGATGGCCTTCTTGGCCTCGGGCACGACGACGTCGGAGATGGCCACGGTGACGCCCGAACGGGTCGCCCAGTGGAAGCCGGCCGCCTTCAGGTTGTCGAGCGTCGCCGCCACGATCACCTTGGGGTAGCGCTCCGCCAGGTCGTTGACGATCTCGGAGAGCTGCTTCTTGCCCACCGAGTAGTCGACGAACGGGTAGTCCTCGGGCAGCAGCTCGTTGAAGAGCGCGCGACCCAGGGTCGTCTTCAGACGGAAGCTGTCGCCCGGCTGGAACTCCTGCTCGCCCTCTTCGGCGACCGGGGCCACCCAGCCGCGCGGCGGGATGGTGCCCACCGGGAAGCGGATGTCGACGGCCGACTGCAGAGCCAGCTCGCCACCGTCGAACGCCATGGTCGCCTCGGCCGTGGAGCCGAACGCGCGGCCCTCGCCCTTGGTGTTCCGCAGCTCGCCGTCGGTGGTGAGGAAGAACAGACCCAGCACCATGTCCTGGGTCGGCATGGTGACGGGACGACCGTCTGCCGGCTTCAGGATGTTGTTCGAGGACAGCATCAGGATGCGGGCCTCGGCCTGCGCCTCTGCCGAAAGCGGCAGGTGCACGGCCATCTGGTCACCGTCGAAGTCCGCGTTGAACGCGGTGCAGACGAGCGGGTGGATCTGGATGGCCTTGCCTTCGACCAGCTGGGGCTCGAAGGCCTGGATGCCGAGGCGGTGCAGCGTGGGCGCACGGTTCAGCAGAACCGGGTGCTCGGCGATGACCTCTTCGAGCACGTCGTAGACGACCGTGCGGCCGCGCTCGACCATGCGCTTCGCCGACTTGATGTTCTGCGCGTGGTTCAGGTCGACCAGGCGCTTCATCACGAACGGCTTGAAGAGCTCCAGCGCCATGGCCTTGGGCAGACCACACTGGTGCAGCTTCAGCTGCGGGCCGACGACGATCACGGAACGCGCGGAGTAGTCCACGCGCTTGCCGAGGAGGTTCTGACGGAATCGACCCTGCTTGCCCTTCAGCATGTCGCTGAGGGACTTCAGGGGACGGTTGCCGGGACCGGTGACCGGACGACCACGACGACCGTTGTCGAAGAGGGCGTCGACGGCCTCCTGAAGCATGCGCTTCTCGTTGTTCACGATGATCTCGGGGGCACCGAGGTCGAGAAGGCGCTTCAGACGGTTGTTGCGGTTGATCACGCGGCGGTACAGGTCGTTCAGGTCGGAGGTCGCGAAGCGGCCACCGTCCAGCTGCACCATCGGACGCAGGTCCGGCGGGATCACCGGCACGCAGTCCAGAACCATGCCCTTGGGCTTGTTGCTGGTCTGCAGGAACGCGGAGACGACCTTGAGGCGCTTGAGCGCACGGGTCTTCTTCTGGCCCTTGCCGGTACGGATGATCTCGCGGAGACGCTCGGCCTCTTCGTCGAGGTCGAAGGACTCCAGACGCTTCTGGAGCGCCGCGGCGCCCATGCAGCCGTCGAAGTACGTACCGAAGCGGTCGCGCAGCTCGCGGTAGAGCAGCTCGTCGCCCTCGAGGTCCTGGACCTTGAGGTTCTTGAAGCGGGCCCACACCTCGTCGAGGCGGTCGATCTCGCGCTGGGCGCGGTCACGGAGCTGCTTCATCTCGCGCTCGGCACCTTCGCGCACCTTGCGGCGTACGTCGGCCTTGGCGCCCTCGGCCTCGAGCTCGGCCAGGTCGGTCTCGAGCTTCTTGGCACGGCCTTCGAGGTCCGAGTCGCGTCGGTTCTCGATCTGCTGGCGCTCGACGGAGACGTGCGCCTCCAGGGACGGGAGGTCGCGGGTGCGGCGCTCGTCGTCCACGAACGTGATCATGTACGCGGCGAAGTAGATGACCTTCTCGAGGTCCTTCGGCGCGAGGTCCAGCAGGTATCCGAGGCGCGACGGGACGCCCTTGAAGTACCAGATGTGGGTGACGGGAGCGGCAAGCTCGATGTGGCCCATCCGCTCGCGACGCACCTTGGCGCGCGTGACTTCGACGCCACAACGCTCACAGATGATGCCCTTGAAGCGGACACGCTTGTACTTACCGCAGTAGCACTCCCAGTCCCGGGTCGGACCGAAGATCTTCTCGCAGAAGAGTCCGTCCTTCTCGGGCTTGAGGGTGCGGTAGTTGATGGTCTCCGGCTTCTTGACCTCGCCGTGGGACCAGGTTCGGATGTCGTCCGCGGTGGCAAGGCCGATCCGCAGCTCGTCGAAGAAGTTGACGTCGAGCACTGTGCGTCAATCCCTCTTTCGGGGTCGAGTCTCAATCATGGTCTGAACGGTCCCGGGGATGACGGGGGGCTCTTGAGCGAGCCCCCCGTCAGGCCCGTCAGACCTCTTCGACGCTGCTCGGCTCGCGCCGGGACAGGTCGATACCGAGCTCCTCCGCCGCGCGGAAGACGTCCTCGTCGGTGTCGCGCATCTCGATGGACATGCCGTCCGAGGACAGCACCTCCACGTTGAGGCAGAGCGACTGCATTTCCTTGATGAGCACCTTGAAGGACTCGGGAATGCCCGGCTCGGGGATGTTCTCGCCCTTGACGATGGCCTCGTAGACCTTCACGCGGCCGGTCACGTCATCGGACTTGATGGTCAGGAGCTCCTGGAGGGCGTAAGCGGCGCCATAAGCCTCGAGCGCCCACACCTCCATCTCACCGAAGCGCTGGCCACCGAACTGCGCCTTACCACCCAGCGGCTGCTGCGTGATCATCGAGTACGGACCGGTCGACCGAGCGTGGAGCTTGTCGTCGACCAGGTGGTGGAGCTTCAGGATGTACATGTAGCCGACCGAGACCGGCTCCGGGAACGGCTCGCCGGAGCGGCCGTCGAACAGACGCGCCTTGCCGGACGGGAGGACCAGGCGGTCCCCGTCGCGGTTCGGGATCGTGTGCTCGAAGAGGCCGGAGATCTCGTCCTCACGGGCACCGTCGAACACCGGGGTGGCGACGTTGGTACCGGGCTCGACGCGGTCGGCGCCGATGACCTTCAGTCGCTCGGCCCACTCCTCCGCGAGGCCGGAGACGTCCCAGCCGCGGCTGGCGAGCCAGCCGAGGTGGATCTCCAGGACCTGTCCCGGGTTCATTCGGGACGGGACACCCAGCGGGTTCAGGATGATGTCGACCGGCGTGCCGTCCTCAAGGAAGGGCATGTCCTCGATCGGAAGGATCTTGGAGATGACACCCTTGTTGCCGTGGCGGCCGGCGAGCTTGTCACCGTCGGTGATCTTGCGCTTCTGGGCGACGTAGACGCGGACCAGCTGGTTCACGCCCGGGGGAAGCTCGTCGCCCTCCTCGCGGTCGAAGACGCGGACACCGATGACCTTGCCGATCTCACCGTGAGGAACCTTGAGCGAGGTGTCACGCACCTCGCGGGCCTTCTCACCGAAGATCGCGCGGAGCAGGCGCTCTTCCGGGGTCAGCTCGGTCTCGCCCTTGGGCGTGACCTTGCCGACCAGGATGTCGCCGGCGACGACGTCCGCACCGATGCGGATGATGCCGCGCTCGTCGAGGTCCGCGAGGACCTCCTCGGAGACGTTCGGGATGTCCCGGGTGATCTCCTCGGGGCCCAGCTTGGTGTCACGGGCGTCGACCTCGTGCTCCTCGATGTGGATCGAGGAGAGGACGTCGTCCTGTACGAGGCGCTGCGACAGGATGATCGCGTCCTCGTAGTTGTGACCTTCCCAGGGCATGAACGCGACGAGCAGGTTCTTGCCGAGGGCCATTTCGCCCTCTTCGGTCGCAGGACCGTCGGCGAGGACCTGGGACTCGATGATCCGGTCACCCTCGTTGACGATGACCTTCTGGTTGACCGAGGTGCCCTGGTTCGAGCGGGAGAACTTGGCGACGCGGTACGTGGTGTACGTGCCGTCGTCGTTGGCGACGGTGATGTAGTCGGCCGAGACCTCCTGGACGACACCGTCCTTCTCCGCACGGATCGAGTCACCGGCGTCGACCGCACAGCGGTACTCCATGCCGGTGCCGACGAGCGGCGCCTCCGCCTTGATGAGCGGAACGGCCTGGCGCATCATGTTCGCGCCCATGAGGGCACGGTTGGCGTCGTCGTGCTCGAGGAAGGGGATCATCGCGGTGGCGACGGACACCATCTGGCGCGGGGAGACGTCCATGTAGTCGACGTCGTCGCCGGCGATGTAGTCGATCTCGCCGCCACGACGGCGAACCAGTACGCGGTTCTCCGTGAAGCGCATCTCGTCGGACAGGCCGGCGTTGGCCTGGGCGATGACGAAGCGGTCTTCCTCGTCGGCCGTCAGGTAGTCGACCTCGTCGGTGACGACACCGTCGATGACCTTGCGGTACGGGGTCTCGACGAAACCGAACGCGTTGACGCGGCCGTAGGACGCGAGCGAGCCGATCAGACCGATGTTCGGGCCTTCGGGGGTCTCGATCGGGCACATGCGGCCGTAGTGCGACGGGTGAACGTCTCGGACCTCGAAGCCGGCCCGCTCACGGGACAGACCACCCGGGCCAAGCGCCGACAGACGGCGCTTGTGGGTGAGACCCGACAGCGGGTTGTTCTGGTCCATGAACTGCGACAGCTGGCTGGTGCCGAAGAACTCCTTGATGGAGGCGACGACCGGCCGGATGTTGATCAGGGTCTGCGGCGTGATCGCCTCGACGTCCTGGGTCGTCATCCGCTCGCGGACGACGCGCTCCATACGAGCCAGACCCGTACGGACCTGGTTCTGGATGAGCTCGCCGACGTTGCGCAGACGACGGTTGCCGAAGTGGTCGATGTCGTCGGTCTCGACGACGATCGAACGACCCGACTCACCGACGGTCTCGGTCTCACCGGCGTGCAGCTTGACCAGGTACTTGATGGTCGCGATGACGTCGTCGGTGGTGAGCACGCCGGCGTCCAGCGGCTCGTCGGCGCCGAGCTTCTTGTTCACCTTGTAGCGGCCGACCTTCGCGAGGTCGTAGCGCTTCGGGTTGAAGTAGAGGTTCTCGAGCAGCGTCTGAGCGGCTTCGCGGGTCGGCGGTTCGCCGGGACGCAGCTTGCGGTAGATGTCGAGCAGCGCGTCGTCCTGGCCCTGGGTGTGGTCCTTCTCCAGGGTGGCGCGCATGGACTCGTACTCGCCGAACTCCTCGAGGATCTGCTCGGTGGTCCAGCCGAGAGCCTTCAGGAGGACGGTGACGGACTGCTTGCGCTTGCGGTCGATGCGAACACCGACCATGTCGCGCTTGTCGATCTCCATCTCGAGCCAGGCACCCCGGGAAGGGATGATCTTGGCGGCGAAGATGTCCTTGTCGGACGTCTTGTCGATGGAGGAGTCGAAGTAGACACCGGGGGAACGGACGAGCTGCGACACGACGACACGCTCGGTGCCGTTGATGACGAAGGTGCCCTTGTTGGTCATGAGCGGGAAATCGCCCATGAAGACCGTCTGAGACTTGATCTCTCCGGTCTCGTTGTTCGTGAACTCGGCAGTGACGAAAAGCGGCGCCGCGTACGTGAAGTCGCGGTCCTTGCACTCGTCGACCGAGTTCTTCGCCGGCTCGAAACGGTGGTCGCGGAACGTCAGCGACATCGACCCGGAGAAGTCCTCGATCGGCGAGATCTCCTCGAAGATCTCTTCCAGACCGGACTTGGTGGGAACGTCCTGTCCGCTCTCAAGCGCCGACTCGACGCGAGACTTCCAGGCGGCGTTGCCGAGCAGCCAGTCAAAGCTCTCGGTCTGCAGCGCCAGGAGGTTCGGAACCTCGAGGGGCTCCTTGATCTTTGCAAAGGAGATGCGCAGCGGGGCGGTGCTGGCACCGTTGTTCGTATTGGTCGAGGCGTTGCGCGAGGCGGCCAAGAGGGGGTCCTTCCGAGGGCTCGGACTCACTACGCGCGTACCGGTCCCAGCTGACACAGAAGACAAGCGCCCCCCATCTGGTCAAAGGACCAGCTCAGGGCCGTTCAATCAAGTGTGCTCATGCGTGGGCATGCCCCTGGCGACGGGCAGGGGGCAGCTAACAGGCAGCGCAAAGGGTCAGTGTAGCCACTAGGCTCACTGATGTCCAGACCAGGTTTCCGGAAACCGGCAACAGGCCTTCCCCATGTCGTTTCAACTGCGTCCAACGGTTCGGCTCTCGCATACAGAGCGCGTAACAGTACTGCCCTCTTCGTAGTCGATCCATGCCCGATGTGGGCCCGATCCATGCCTCGGATCTCGGATCGAGTCTGCCGATCTCGCGACGGATCTGAGAATTGCGCGCCGCGTCCCGTTCGTCAAGGCCCCCTGCTCCGAGCGGATCATCGAAGGACCCTGCCGCAGAGCAACGAAGATCACCCTACTCCCCAACGAGACGGGGGCAAATCAGGCACTCCGGGTACGCCAAAGGGCGACCACCCTTACGGGTGATCGCCCTTGGTTGGAGCCTCAGAGAGGCCCCAGAGGCATTACTTGACGGTCACAGACGCGCCGGCAGCCTTGAGGGACTCGGCAGCCTTGTCAGCGGCCTCCTTGGCGACCTTCTCGAGGATCGGCTTCGGAGCGCCGTCGACGAGGTCCTTGGCCTCCTTCAGGCCCAGGGAGGTGAGCTCGCGCACGACCTTGATGACCTGGATCTTCTTGTCACCGGCGCCGTCGAGGATGACGTCGAACTCGTCCTGCTCCTCAGCGGCCTCGGCAACAGCGGCACCGGCGACCGGGGCGGCGGCAACGGCGGCGGCGGCGGTGACGTCGAACTTCTCCTCGAACGCCTTCACGAACTCGGAGAGCTCGATGAGGGTGAGCTCCTCGAACTGGGCGAGGAGTTCGTCCTGGGTGAGCTTCGCCATGATGGGCGATCCTTCCACTAAATCGGCAGGTGCCGGATGTATAGAGAGGCGGGCGTAACGGCCCGCTGCGACCCGCGCACTAGGCGGCGCGGATCAATGCGCGAGCCGAATTACTCGGCACCGCCCTGCTCGGCGAGCTTGACGCGAAGCGCTTCCGCAGTGCGGACGAACTTCGACGGCAGCGCCTGGAAGAGCGAGGCAGCCTGAGACTGCTTGCCCTTGAACGCGCCGGCCAGCTTGCTGAGCAGAACCTCGCGGGACTCGAGGTCCGCAAGCTTCTTGATGTCATCGGCGGAGAGCGCCTTACCATCAAGGACACCCGCCTTGATGATCAGGTTGGGGTTTTCCTTGGCGAAGTCACGCAGGCTCTTCGCCGACTCCACCGGGTCACCGGTGATGAAGGCGACCGCGGTCGGACCAGCGAAGTGCTCGTCCAGCGCGGTGATCCCGGCCTGGTTGGCCGCAATCTTGGTCAGCGTGTTCTTCACCACGGCGTACTGGGCGTTCTCACCGAGAGAACGACGCAGCGTCTTGAGCTGCGCAACGGTGAGACCCCGGTACTCGGTCAGCACGGCGGCGTTCGAGCTCTGGAACGCGTCCGTGAGCTCGGCTACCGCGGCAGCCTTGTTGGGCGTCGGCATAGTGCGTCGGCCTCCTTCCGGGTGATGAGGACCGCTCAGAAGGGGCATAAACACGAAACGCCCCGGCGCAGGCGCCAGGGCGTAGCTCAACCGGAAACGAGTTCCGGGAACTTTCCTTGAACACCTGCGCAGGACGTCCGCAGTTAGCGGATCCTTCGGCCACCGCCCCCTTGCGGGCACGGCAACGACCAGCGGTCTTTGGCTTCTCCGGAAGAGTACGGGACCGGTGCCGCGCAGAGCAAATCGGTCACCCGACGGCCCCGCGCGGCCCGGAAATGCCAGGTCAGCCCTGCTCCTGCCCGGCGCCCTTCATCATCTCGGCGAGGTCCATGACCTGGTCGGCGGGCGGCGCGGCCACCTCGACCGGCTGGTTGTAGTCCAGGAACTTGATGGTCGTGTCCACCGGGCCCTTGGCCGCGTCGCCGCGGGTGCGGACCTGCTTGGGGTGGTCCGACTCGTCGATCCACATGTCCAGGGTCAGGTTCTTGACGCCCTGCGCCTCCAGGGCCGTGACCGACTGCTCCCGGCGCTTCTTGGCCTCGGGAGCCTCGGAGGCCGCCGCGGCCCGCAGCTCGTCCAGGGAGACCGTGCCACTGAGGTGCTTGGTCTTCACCCCGTCGACGGTCTCCTCGCCGACGAACTTGAGGTCCTTGGCCTTGAGCAGCTCGCCCGCCCGGTCACCGGGGTTCTCGCCGCTCTTGTTCGCCGTGCCGCCGGCGCTGTTCAGCTTCTCCGCCATGGACGGGTCCAGGCTCTTCATGTCGAACTTGATCCACTTGCCCTCGGCGCCGATGAACATCGCCTCGTCGACGAGGCGGATCTCGGCCGCCTGGCCGCCCTCGCCCGAGGTGGTCATCTTCATCGACATCGCCAGGGACGGCTTGATCCGCATGGAGACGTCACCGGAGAACTGCTCGCCCTCCGCGGTGCCCGCCATCGAGTAGCGCAGGGAGGTGATCTCCTCCGACTTCACCTTGACCTTCTCGAGGTAGGCGGCCGGGACCACCTCCACCGCGCCCTTCCCGGCGCCCTGGCCGGCCCCTGCCTTCCCCGTGTCGCCCTTCTGCCCGCTCTCGCACGCCGTGGCCCCACCCACGAGCAGTACGGCGGCCAGCGCGGCCCCAGCGGCCTTCGTCAAGCTGTTGTTCCGGTTCGCGAACAAGAGTCCCCACCCCTGATGTGATCGTTTGATGTGTTCCGACCCTACGGGGCGGGCCGGTGATCCCTGCGCCATTTTCCGCGCGACCCGCAGCGCGACATGCAGCGCGACATGCAGAACGGGCCCCTCTCCCCCCGTGAAGGGGGAGAGGGGCCCGTTCGGGCAACTCAGCGAGCCGTCAGGCCCTGCTCAGTCAGACCGCGGCCGGGTCTTCCTCGACGAGGAGGTTCCGGGTGCGGTTCTGGTCCAGCAGGATGCCGGGGCCCATGGTGGTGCTGAGGGCGGCCTTCTTGATGTAGCGGCCCTTCGCGGCGGACGGCTTCAGACGAAGGATCTCGTCCAGGGCCGCGCCGTAGTTCTCGACCAGCTGCTCATCGGAGAAGGAGACCTTGCCGATGATGAAGTGCAGGTTCGAGTGCTTGTCGACGCGGAACTCGATCTTGCCACCCTTGATCTCGGTGACAGCCTTCGCGACGTCCATCGTGACGGTGCCGGTCTTCGGGTTCGGCATCAGGCCACGGGGACCGAGCACGCGGCCGAGGCGGCCGACCTTGCCCATGAGGTCCGGCGTGGCGACAACGGCGTCGAACTCGTTGAGGCGGTTGCCCTTGGCGATCTCGTTGATGAGCTCGTCGTCGCCGACAATGTCGGCGCCGGCGGCTTCCGCGGCCGCAGCACGGTCACCGGTCGCGAAGACCAGGACCCGGGCGGTCTTGCCGGTGCCGTGCGGGAGGTTCACGGTGCCGCGGACCATCTGGTCGGCCTTGCGCGGGTCTACACCCAGGCGGAAGGCGACCTCGACGGTGCCGTCGAACTTCGTGGTGGAGGTCTCCTTGGCGAGACGGACGGCCTCGAGCGGGGCGTACTGCTTCTCCCGGTCGACCTTGGCGTCCGCAGCGCGGAGAGTCTTGCTGCGCTTCACTTCTGCTCCTGTGTTGTGGCTTCAGGTGTGGAGTCGTGGTGCGGACCAGCGCTTGGCCCTACCACTGTGGTGCTGGGGTGGCTGAATCAGCCTTCGACCGTGATGCCCATCGAACGCGCGGTGCCGGCGATGATCTTCTCGGCCGCGTCGATGTCGTTGGCGTTCAGGTCAGGCATCTTGAGCGTGGCGATCTCGCGAACCTGGTCACGCGTAAGCTTCGCGACCTTCGTCTTGTGCGGCTCGCCAGAGCCCTTCTCCACGCCGGCGCTCTTCAGGATGAGGCGCGCGGCCGGCGGCGTCTTGGTGATGAAGGTGAAGGAGCGGTCGTCGTAGACCGTGATCTCCACCGGCACGACCATGCCACGCTGCGACTCGGTCGCGGCGTTGTAGGCCTTGCAGAACTCCATGATGTTGACGCCGTGCTGACCGAGCGCGGGGCCGACCGGCGGAGCCGGGTTGGCCGCACCGGCCTTGATCTGGAGCTTGATAAGCCCCGTGATCTTCTTCTTCTTGGGAGGCATTGCTCTCTCCGGGTCCTAGTGAGAGTTTTCGCCGCCAATCCGGTCATCCGGATGGAGGCATACCGCACCACGATAACGGGTATCGGCGCGGGGCTGAAAACCGAGCAGGTCAGACCGCCCGCAAGGGGGCAATCTGACCTGTCCGGAAGCGTGTGCCAGAAGGCTGTGGATCAGTTCTTCTGGATCTGGTCGAAGCTGAGCTCGACCGGGGTCTCGCGGCCGAAGATCTCGACGAGACCCTTGACCTTCTTCGAGTCCGGGTTGATCTCGTTGATGGTCGCCTGCAGCGTCGCGAACGGGCCGTCGGTGACGGTGACCGAGTCGCCGACCTCGAAGTCCAGGACCTCGATGGCGCGCTTGACGGAGGGCGCCGGCAGACCGGCCTCTTCCGCCGCCAGCTTGGCGGCCTTCTCCTGCAGCTCCGGAGCGAGCATCTTGACGATCTCGTCCAGGGTCAGCGGGTACGGGTCGTACGCGTTGCCCACGAAGCCGGTGACGCCCGGGGTGTTGCGGACGACGCCCCAGGACTCGTTCGTCAGATCCATGCGGACGAGAACGTAACCGGGCAGCTTGTTCTGCCGGACGTTCTTGCGCTCGCCGTTCTTGATCTGGACGATCTCTTCCTCGGGCACCTCGGCCTGGTAGATGAAGTCCTCGACGTTGAGCGAGACGGCGCGCTGCTCCAGGTTGGCCTTCACGCGCTTCTCGTAGCCGGCGTAGGTGTGGATGACGTACCACTCGCCGGGCAGGAGGCGCAGTTCTTCGCGCAGGGCCTGGATGGGGTCGACGGGCTCGGCGGGCTCGACGTCGGCGGCCTCGACGGCCTCCGTGTCGTCCTCGGCCTCGGCCTCGTCGGCAGCCTCGTCAGAAGCCTCGTCGGAGACCTCTGCATCGTCCTCGACGGACTCGTCGTCCTCGTCGTCGGCCTCTTCGGCCTCCGCGTCGTCCTCGGCTTCGGCGTCGACCTCACCCTCGACGTGCAGCGCGGCCTCTTCGGCGGCGACACCCGCCTCGGCGTCGGCGAGCTCGGCCTCGTCGGGGTCCACAGCGTCTGCAGCCTCGACGATGTCGAGCTCGTCCTCGACGGACTCGACGGAGTCGGGGCTCACGTTCAGGTTCGGGTCAGACACGGTGGCTGCTTCTTCCTGGATACAAAAGGTGGTCGAACATGCGAAAACGGGCGGCACCCATCAAGGCGCCGCCCTCCGCGGGGATCAGCCGAAGACGAACTTGATGGCTTCCTGGAACCCATAGTCAATCACGGTCACCAGACCGATCATGATGACGACGAAGACAATCACCACAGTGGTGTACGTCGTCAGCTGGTTGCGAGTGGGCCAAACAACCTTGCGGAGTTCCGCGACGATCTGGCGGTAGAACAGCGCGAGACGACCCAGAGGGCCCTTCTTGCCGCGCTTGCCGCCCTTGCGGGCCTTCTTCTCGCGAGTGTCATCCTCGGCGTCAGGCATGTCGATGGAGCCCAGGGCGTCCGTCACGTCTCTCACCTGAATCCGGGTCGTGGCCGTAGCCGCGCCCGGTTGCGCCGCACGGCACTGCATCTAAGTACGTACCTGCGCACACACGTCCGAGAAGGAGTGTGGAGCAGGGCCGGAGGGACTCGAACCCCCAACCGCTGGTTTTGGAGACCAGTGCTCTACCAATTGAGCTACGACCCTTTGCGTGTCCCAACCTACCGCATCCAGACGAGTGCACGGTGTGCTCACGCTCTGCAGCGGTTGACTTGGGCCAACGACGGTTGAGTGTACGTGGTCCGGGCCCTGACGTCGAACAGCATCCTCCGGAGAGCGGCCGTCCGGTAACTGAAACGGAGTGCGGCGCTCGTTTCGCGTCTGGGACGATTGGCCGCATGACCTCTGAAACGCCTTCCGCCGAGCGCCGCGTATCCGCCCGTATCGGTGCCATCTCCGAGTCCGCCACCCTCGCCGTCGACGCCAAGGCCAAGGCCCTCAAGGCCGCCGGGCGTCCGGTGATCGGTTTCGGAGCGGGTGAGCCCGACTTCCCCACCCCGGACTACATCGTCGACGCCGCGGTCGAGGCCTGCCGCAACCCCAAGTACCACCGCTACACCCCGGCCGGCGGTCTGCCCGAGCTGAAGGCCGCCATCGCCGCGAAGACGCTGCGCGACTCCGGCTACGAGGTCGACGCGTCCCAGGTCCTGGTGACCAACGGCGGCAAGCAGGCGATCTACGAGGCGTTCGCGGCCATCCTGGACCCGGGTGACGAGGTCATC
The DNA here is from genome assembly GCF_042788835.1 of Streptomyces sp. NPDC056883. Taxonomy (NCBI): domain Bacteria; kingdom Bacillati; phylum Actinomycetota; class Actinomycetes; order Kitasatosporales; family Streptomycetaceae; genus Streptomyces; species Streptomyces sp. NPDC056883. The sequence continues at coordinate 258,822 of NZ_JBHUBS010000005.1, forward strand.
GTCCCGGCGCCGTACTGGACCACGTACCCGGAGTCGATCCGTCTCGCCGGCGGTGTCCCGGTCGAGGTCGTCGCCGACGAGACCACCGGTTACCGGGTCTCCGTCGAGCAGCTCGAAGCGGCCCGCACCGAGCGCACGAAGGTCGTCCTCTTCGTCTCCCCGTCGAACCCGACCGGCGCCGTCTACTCCGAGGCCGACGCCGAGGCGATCGGCCGCTGGGCCGTCGAGAAGGGCCTGTGGGTCCTGACCGACGAGATCTACGAGCACCTGGTCTACGGCGACGCGAAGTTCGTCTCCCTCCCGGCGATCGTTCCCGAGCTCGCCGACAAGTGCATCATCGTCAACGGCGTCGCCAAGACGTACGCCATGACGGGCTGGCGCGTGGGCTGGGTCATCGGCCCGAAGGACGTGGTCAAGGCCGCGACCAACCTCCAGTCGCACGCCACCTCCAACGTCTCCAACGTGGCCCAGGTCGCGGCGCTGGCCGCCGTCTCCGGCAACCTGGACGCCGTCCACGAGATGCGCACCGCCTTCGACCGCCGCCGCCAGACGATGGTGCGGATGCTGAACGAGATCGACGGCGTCTTCTGCCCGACCCCCGAGGGTGCCTTCTACGTCTACCCGGCGGTCAAGGACGTCCTCGGCAAGGAGATCCGCGGCAAGCGCCCGCAGACCTCCGTCGAGCTCGCGGCCCTGATCCTGGACGAGGCCGAGGTCGCCGTCGTCCCGGGCGAGGCCTTCGGCACCCCCGGCTACCTCCGCCTCTCCTACGCCCTGGGCGACGAGGACCTGGTCGAGGGCGTCTCCCGCATCCAGAAGCTCCTCGCGGAGGCGAAGGCCTAGGCCTCCGGCGGTTCCGCACCCCAGCCCTGAGCGGGGGGTCCCCCCCGGGGGGGGCCCCCCCCCGGCACCTCCCCCCACCACCCACCTTTGGGCGAGGGGGCCGGGGCGGAGCCCCAAGGAACAAGGGGAACACGAGGAAAGGAGAACACCCCCCGCCAAGAAAACACA
>NZ_JBHUBS010000005.1:259842-272239 GCF_042788835.1 Streptomyces sp. NPDC056883
GGCTGGATTGCCCGCAGGGCATATCCAGCCCCGCCGGCGTTTGAGGCGCGGGGTCCGGGGCGGAGCCCCGGGGAACGGTGGAAGGGCGGGTAGGGGACAGCTCCCCGCGCAGCGGCAGCCCGGCACCCCCGACCCCAGGATTTACGTTCGGGCAAGCCCCCGTTCAGGGAATCGGGCTGCAGGCCGAGGTGAATGTGCGGCAGGATCACCAGATGGAGCACGTACGCGATCTCACGCTTCTGCCGAAAGCCCACCTCCACCTGCACTTCACCGGCTCGATGCGCCCGTCGACCCTGCTGGAGCTCGCCGACAAGTACGGGGTGCGCCTCCCGGACGCCCTCACCTCCGGCGAGCCACCGAAGCTCCGCGCCACGGACGAACGCGGCTGGTTCCGCTTCCAGCGGCTCTACGACGCCGCCCGCTCCTGCCTGCGCGAGCCCGACGACATCCGCCGCCTGGTCCGCGAGGCCGCGGAGGAGGACGTGCGCGACGGCAGCGGCTGGCTGGAGATCCAGGTGGATCCCACCTCCTACGCCCCCCTCCTCGGCGGGATGATCCCCGCCGTCGAGATCATCCTCGACGCCGTGGACGCCGCCTCCCGCGAGACCGGCCTCGGCATGCGGGTCGTCATCGCGGCCAACCGCATGAAGCACCCCCTCGACGCCCGCACCCTGGCCCGGCTCGCCGTCCGCTACGCCGACCGCGGCATCGTCGGCTTCGGCCTGTCCAACGACGAGCGCCGCGGCATGGCCCGCGATTTCGACCGGGCCTTCGCCATCGCCCGCGAGGGCGGACTCCTCGCGGCCCCGCACGGCGGCGAGCTGACCGGCCCGTCCTCCGTCCGCGACTGCCTCGACGATCTGCACGCCGCCCGCATCGGGCACGGCGTACGGGCCGCCGAGGATCCCCGCCTGCTCAAACGGCTCGCCGACCGCCAGATCACCTGCGAGGTCTGCCCGGCGTCCAACGTCGCCCTCGGGGTCTACGAACGCCACGAGGACGTCCCGCTGCGCACCCTCTTCGAGGCCGGGGTCCCGATGGCCCTCGGTGCGGACGATCCGCTGCTCTTCGGGTCCCGGCTCGCAGCCCAGTACGAGATCGCCCGCAAGCACCACGCCTTCACGGACGCGGAGCTCGCGGAGCTGGCCCGCCAGTCGGTGCGCGGCAGTGCCGCGCCCGCCGGCGTACAGGAGAAGCTGCTGGCCGGGATCGACCACTGGATCGCCTCGTAGGGCGCCGCCCCCGGTGGCGGGTCAGCGCGTGAGCCGCAGGTCGCCCTCGTGGCAGTCGGCGCGCACCCGCGCGCCGTCCGGGAAGCCGATCTCCAGGTGGGTGCGCCCCTGCGCGGGCAGGGCGAACTCGGCGACCGATTCCACGGTGTCGCCGAGGTGGCGCAGGAAGGGGTGGTATCCGAGGTCCTCGCCGACCTCGATGCGGCCCCACTCCCCCATGTCGTAGGGCTCGTGCGGCGCCTCGGATTCCACGATGAGGCAGGCGTCGGACCCGGTGGTGATCCGGGTGGACTCGCCGTCGCTGTCGAGGAGCCAGACGTCCAGGGGCGCCTCGGAGCGTTCGCCGTCGCTGATGTGCCAGGACGCGACGACCCTTCTGATCGTGCGTCCCACCAGCCGGGTGGGGTCCGTACCGGCCCCGTGCAGGGGACAGAGCATGGGGGGCCGGGACTCCTCAGATGCTGACGCCGACCGTCACCGGCTCGTTGACCAGGGTGACGCCGAAGGCCGCGTGGACGCCCGCGACCACCTCGCGGGCCAGGGCGAGGAGGTCTTCGGTGGTGGCCTCGCCCCGGTTGGTGAGGGCGAGGGTGTGCTTGGTGGAGATGCGGGCGGGGCCGTCGCCGTAGCCCTTGGTGAAGCCGGCCTTGTCGATCAGCCAGGCCGCGCTGGTCTTCGTACGGCCCTCGCCGGCCGGGTACGCGGGCGGGGCGGTCTCGGGACCGAGCCGCTCCTGGGCGCGGGCGAGGAAGGCGGCGTACGCCTCGTCGCCGAGGATCGGGTTGTGGAAGAAGGAGCCGGCCGACCAGGTGTCGTGGTCGGCGGGGTCGAGGACCATGCCCTTCCCGGCGCGCAGCCGCAGGACGGTCTCCCGTGCCTGCGCCGCGGGCACCCGGTCGCCGGCCTCCACGCCGAGGGCGCGGGCCGTCTCGGGGTACTTGACCGGCGCGGACAGGCCGCCCGCGTCTTCCAGGGCGAAGCGGACGCGCAGGACGACGTACCGGTCGGGCTGGTGCTTGAAGAGGCTGTCGCGGTACGCGAACGCGCAGTCGGCGGCCGAGAGCGTGACCGTTTCCCCGCGGGTGCGGTCGTAGGCGACGACCTCGGTGATCGTGTCGCAGACCTCCTGGCCGTACGCCCCGACGTTCTGGATCGGGGTGGCGCCGGCCGAGCCGGGGATCCCGGCGAGGCATTCGATGCCCGCGAGCCCGGCGTCGACGACGCGGGCGACGGCCTCGCTCCAGTTCTCGCCGGCCGCGAGTTCCAGCCGGGTCCCGTCGAGCGCGAACCCGGTGGTCGCGATCCGCAGGGCGGTGCCGTCGAAGCCCTGGTCGCCGATGACCAGGTTGCTGCCGCCTCCGATGACCAGGAGCGGGGTGCCGCTCTCGTCCGCGGCGCGCACGGTGGCGACGACCTCGGCGTCGGTGGTCGCGGTGACCAGCCGGGCGGCGGGGCCGCCGAGCCGGAAGGTGGTCAGCGGGGCGAGGGGGGCGTCGTGGAGTTCCTGCACGTGGACAAGAGTACGGTCCGCGTCCCCCCGAGCAGGCGGGGCCACGGACCGTACGCGCACCGCAGGGCCGTACGGGGCCGGAACGGCCCCCTTCACCCGCGGTGCGGCTCGCTGCCCGCGAAGCGGTAGAGCGCGTCTCGCGGACGGACGTGTCGTACGGGACTGCGTGCGGAGCGGCGGCTGCGGTTCCCCCGCCGCTCCGCCGCGCAGGCACCGGCCGGCGAGCGGAACCCGCTCAGACGGCCGCCTTCTCGGTGGCGCGCCCGCCGGCCGGGACCTCGCCCTGGCCGTCCGCCGGGAGCCCGCCCGTCGGGAGCCCACCCGTCGGCAGGTCACCGGCCGGGCTGCCCGCCGTCGGCAGGGACGCCGCGGCCCGGGCCTTCTCCGCGGCCCGGCCGGGGAGCAGCAGGGCCAGGACGGCCGCCAGGGCGACGGCGGCCCCGCCGATCCAGAGGGCGGGGACGGTGCCGTCGGTGAAGGCCTGCCCGGACTGGTAGCCGCCCTGGGCGGAGAAGACGGAGGCGAGGACGGCGACGCCGAGGGCTCCGCCGACTTCGCGCAGCGCGCTGTTGGCGCCGGCGGCCTTGCCCTGGTCGGCGGGGGCCACGGTGGACATGAGGGCGTTGGAGGCGGGAGCGAAGAACAGGCCCATCCCGATGCCACTGATGATCATCGCGGGGAGCTGGGCGGCGTAGGAGACCTCGGTGCCCAGGATCACGGCGAACCAGCCGAGGCCGATGGCCTGCAGCGCGAGCCCGGTGACCACGACCGGGCGGCTGCCGATCCGGTCGGAGAGGATCCCGGAGATCGGGGCGGCGATCATGGGCATCGCGGTCCAGGGGAGCATGCGCAGCCCGGCTTCGGTGGGCGAGTAGCCGAGGACGCCCTGGAGGAACTGGCTCAGCAGGAAGATCGAGCCGAACATCCCGACGAACATCAGCAGGCTGGCCATGTTGATGCCGAAGAAGCCCCGGTCCCGGAAGAGCCGCATGGGCAGCACCGGGTTGGCGTTGCGGAAGCCGTGGTGGATGAACCCGCCCACGAGTGCGGCCCCCACCAGCAGCGCGCTGAGCACGGGAAGGCTGGTCCAGCCGTGCGCGTTGGCGTTGACCAGGCCGTAGACGATGCCGAAGAGCCCGCCGCTGATGAGCAGGGTGCCGGGGACGTCGAGCTTCGCCTGCGGGGCGGTGGACTCGCCGAGCCGCATCCGGGAGAGCGGCATGAGGGCCAGCCCGATCGGGACGTTCAGCCAGAAGATCCACTGCCAGGAGATGTGCTCGGTGAGGCTGCCGCCGATGAGCGGCCCGCTCGCGACGGCGAGGCCGGTGAGGGCTCCGTAGATGCCGAGGGCCATTCCGCGCCGGGCGGCGGGGACGGCGACGGTCAGCAGCGTGAGCGAGAGGGGCATCATGATCGCCGCGCCGACACCCTGGACGGCTCGGGCGGCGATGAGCTCGTTGATGCCGGGCGACAGGGCCGCGGCGGCGGAGGCGACGGTGAAGACGGCCGTACCGGCGATGAAGAGCCGGCGGCGGCCGAACCGGTCACCGAGGGCCGCACCGAACATGAGCAGGACGGCGAAGGTGAGCGTGTACGCGTTCACCGTCCACTCCAGGTCCTCCAGCTTCCCGCCGAGGTCCTCGCGGATGGAGGGGAGCGCGGTGGTGACGACGAGGTTGTCGAGCGCGGCCATGAAGCTGGCGGCCCCGGTGATGACGAGGGCCCAGACCGCAGGCCCGCGAAGCTTGGTGTCTTGCACGATTCCCCCAAAACTAGTTATTGATCACTAACTTCAACGGACAGGGCTGAGCCCTTCACCGGACGATGCGCAGGGCGCGACAGGAGGCACAGGACGCACGGCCGGCGAACGGACGAATGGAGGGATGGATGAACGGAGGCGGAGACGGAGACGGAGACGGAGATGGAGATGGACCGAGGGGGCGTATCCGCTACTCGGGCCGGGCGCTCGGATAGCAGCCGTCCCAGACCCGGTGCCCCGGCGGGAACCCCATGGCGGACAGGACGTTGATCAGCATTCCGTACGCGAGGAAGGTGCTCGTCTCCTGCGGGTCCGCACCGAGCGGCACGTGCAGGGTGTCCCACAACTCCATCCAGGCGGCCCGCACCATCTCGCCGAACTCCGGCTCCCCGGCAGCCTCGGCGGCGGCGACGGTCACGTACGTCTGGAGCTGCATCTGCAGCTTCTCGGGCTGCTCGGCGATCAGCTTCATGTACGCCACACTCATCCCCTGGACCGCATCCTCGCCCTGGAGACCTTCGGCGGCTTCCCCGAGGACGCGCCGGATGTCCTCCATGCAGCGGGCGGCGGCGGCCAGGAAGATGGCCTGCTTGTTCGGAAAGAGCCGGAAGAGGTACGGCTGGGACACCCCGACCCGCTTGGCGATCGCCTCGGTGGAGGTCCCGTAGTACCCGCCCCGCGCGAACTCGCCCATCGCCGCCAGGATGACGCTCTCGCGCCGCTCTTCCGCACTCATCCTTGCCATGCTTCAAAGTTAGTGCTCAATCACTAACTTGGCAACACTCGCCCCGAAACGACCACCAAAAAGGCCCTGACCTGCGAGTTCCCTCGTCGGCCAGGGCCTTTTCGCCAACGGGTAGCCCTCACCCGGGGACTCACTACGGCGCGAGAGCAACCACCGCGCGCGACATCCCCAGAACCTTCTGCCCGGCGCTGGTGGCCGTCAGGTCGACCCGCACCCGGTTGCCTTCCAGCTTCGCCCCGACCTTGGCCGTGACCTCGATCAGCGCGCCCTGCCCGTCGTTCGGGACGACGACCGGCTTCGTGAACCGCACGCCGTACTCGACGACCGCACCCGGGTCGCCGACCCAGTCGGTCACCACGCGGATCGCCTCGGCCATGGTGAACATGCCGTGGGCGATCACGTCGGGCAGTCCGACCTCGGTGGCGAACTTCTCGTTCCAGTGGATCGGGTTGAAGTCACCCGACGCACCCGCGTACCGCACCAGCGTCGCCCGCGTGACGGGGAAGGACGCCGCCGGCAGTTCGGTGCCGACCTCGACGTCGTCGTACTGGATCTGGGCAGCCATCTCAGGCCTCCTCGGGGGCGGAACCGGCGGCGGCGGGAGCGGCGGCGGGCTCGGGCGCCCGGGAGACGAGCTTCGTCCAGGCGGTCACCACGTGCTCGCCGGACTCGTCGTGGACCTCGCCGCGGATGTCGATGACGTCGTTGCCCGCGAGCGACTTGATGGCCTCGATGGTCGAGGTCACCGTCAGCCGGTCTCCGGCCCGTACGGGACGGGTGTACGCGAACTTCTGGTCGCCGTGCACGACGCGGCTGTAGTCCAGCCCCAGCTGCGGGTCGTCGACGACCTGGCTGGCCGCCGCGAACGTGATGGCGAACACAAAGGTCGGCGGAGCGATCACGTCTTGGTGACCGAACGCCTTGGCTGCTTCGGGATCCGTGTACACCGGATTGGCGTCACCCACCGCGACCGCGAATTCGCGGATCTTCTCCCGGCCGACCTCGTACGGATCGGTGGGCGGGTAGCTCCGCCCCACGAAGGACTGGTCGAGCGCCATGACTCTCTACCTCCCTGTTGAAACGATCTGTCGAAACGACACAAGGCCGCCCCCAATGAAGGGGACGACCTCATGACGGTATGACTGAGCCTGTTGTACGAGACTTCGCCAGTTGTTAGCGGGTCTCGCGGTGCGCGGTGTGCGAGTTGCAGCGCGGGCAGTGCTTCTTCATCTCAAGACGGTCCGGGTTGTTACGCCGGTTCTTCTTGGTGATGTAGTTCCGCTCCTTGCACTCCACGCAGGCCAGCGTGATCTTCGGGCGGACGTCGGTGGCAGCCACGTGAGTGCTCCTTGACGGACAATTGGACGGATGAACGCATAAAAGAGTAGCCGATCGGGAGACCGACCCCGCAATCGGCTACTGTGTGTAGCGGCGACCGGACTTGAACCGGTGACACAGCGATTATGAGCCGCTTGCTCTACCGACTGAGCTACGCCGCTTTGATGAGATCCGTTCCCCACCCGAGGGTGGGGAACCTCTCTCACCAGAGCCCCAATGCGGAATCGAACCGCAGACCTTCTCCTTACCATGGAGACGCTCTACCGACTGAGCTATTGGGGCGAGCGAGGAAGACATTACACGGTCGCCAGCCGATCGCCCAAATCCTTTGCGGGGCCTGGCCTCGGAGCACCACCGCCACCTTTCTTGATCCCCGCGAAACCCGCCTCGGACCCCCCTCGAAGCGCCTTTCACCCCGAAAGGTGTCAGGCATCACACCCCCGGCCCCCCGCCCCCACCCTGAGTCACCCCGAAGCCCCACCTCGGCCCCGCGAACGAGCGCACCGCCGGAACGCCGGACGAGACGGGAGCGGGACCGGACCGGAGGTCGAGGCTGCGGCCGCGACCGCGACCACGCACGGGATCCTCGCCGGACGGGCACGAGAGCCGACAGCGGAGGCCAGGGCCGGGGCCGGAGGCCGGGGCCGGAGGCCGGGGCCGGAGGCCGGGGCCGGAGGCCGGGGCCAGGGCCAGGGCCAGGGCCAGGGCCAGGCCAGGGACGGGAACCGGGCCTGCGGCAGCATGGGCGGGCGCCACAGACAGCCCACGATGGCTACGGAGCCGACTGCGGAGTCCGCGCCGCAGGCCGGGACGGACGCAGCGCCGCACAGGCAGGGGCAGTCACAGGGCGGCAGCTGCATGGCCAAGGCCGCAGCAAGGCCGGCCGGGGGCCGCTCCGGACAAGCACCACAGCCGACCGCCGGGCCCACTCCGGAGGCAGGCCCCGGGGCCGGGACCCACGGCCGGGGCTGGTGGCGGGGCCCGCGGTCGGGTCTGGGTTTGGGACCCAGGGGGATCCCGGGCCGGGGCCCGCGGTCGGTACCCGCGGTCGGGACTGGCGACAGGGACCGCGGTCGGGACTGGGGTTGGGACCTGGGTTCGGGACCCAGGGGCTGGGACCTCGATCGGAGCCCGCAGTAGGGACTGGGGCCGGGACACACGGTCGAGGCTGGCGGCGGGGCCCGCGGTCGGGGCTGGGGTTGGGGCCTCGGCCGTCTCTTTCGGATCTTGTCGGCCGTGCCCGCGGCGTCTGGTGCCGGGCCTGGCCGTGCTGTCAGGGCGTCCGCGTACTGGACGTACTCGGTTGCCCTGGCAGTGCGGCCAGGCGTGGTGCCAGGCGTCGCGGGCACGGCAAGATCCGAAAGAGACGGCCCAGGGGGCATCCAGGGGCGGGACCCGGTGCCGGGCTGCGGATCCGGGACCCGGGAGCAGGACCCGGGAGCGGGACCCGGGAGCAGGAGCGGGACCCGGCATCCCGGGAGCGGATCCGGAGGCGGTTCGGGAGGGTGGTCTCGGGGTGGGGGTCGCCCAGACGCACCGGTACGACTATTGCCCTCTTCCGCGAAGCGGGCACCCCCGCCCCCTAGGCTCTGAGCACGCTGCGTGATCTTGGGCCGCGGGCCGCGGCCACGGCCCCAGGAACCGCCCGAGCCACCGCAGGAGCGCGATGTCCGACAGCCCGCCGCAGCAGCCGTCCCACTCCCCGCGCAACCGCCCCGGCAGCGGCCAGGGCCCGGGGCAGGGGCACGGCCCCGAGGGCACCCAGGGAAGTCCCGGAGCCCAGGGCCCGGCGGCCCCCGAGTCCACCACCCTGCTCCTCGCCGGCGCCCGCCTCACCGACGGCCGCACCGTCGACGTCCGCCTCGGCGGCGGCCGGATCCAGGCCGTCGGTACGGCCGGCAGCCTGCCCGCCGCCGCGGGCGCCCGCGTCGACCTCACCGGCTACCTGCTCCTCCCCGCGCCCGCCGAGCCCCACTCCCACGGGGACACCGCCCTGACCGCGGACAGCGAAGGGCCCGTCTCCTACTCCCCCGACGAGGTGCAGCGCCGCGCCACCGAGGCGGCCCTGCTCCAGCTCGGGCACGGCGCCACGGCCGTCCGGTCCCACGTGCGCATCGGCGACGTACACGGTCTCGGCCCCCTGGAGGCCGTGCTCCAGGCCCGCCGCTCCCTGCGCGGGCTCACCGATCTCACCACCGTCGCCGTTCCCCGCCTGCTGACCGGGGTGGCCGGGGCCGACGGGCTCGCCATGCTGCGGGACGCCGTGAAGATGGGCGCCTCCGTCATCGGCGGCTGCCCCGACCTCGACCCCGACCCCACCGGCTTCCTCGAAGCCGTACTGGAACTCGCCTCCGAGCACGGCTGCCCCGTCGACCTGCACACCGACGGCGACGACCCCGCCCGCCTGTCCCGGCTCGCGGCGATGGCCGGCGGACTGCGGCCCGGCGTGTCCATCGGGCCCTGCGGCGGCCTGTCCCGGCTCCCGCTGGACGTGGCGACCCGGGCCTCCGACCAGCTGGCGGCCGCCGGCGTACGGGTGACCTGCCTCCCCCAGGGCGACTGCGCGGCCCTGGAACGGCGGGGCCTGCGCACCGCCCCCGTACGGCTGCTGCGCGCCGCCGGGGTGCGCGTCGCGGCCGGCAGCGGGGCCCTGCGCGACGCGGGCAACCCGGTCGGGCGCGGGGACCCGCTCGAAGCCGCGTACCTCCTGGCCTCCCAGGGCGGGCTCCGCGCCACCGAGGCCTACCACTCGGTCGCCGGCGCCGCCCGCGAGGCGATGGGCCTGCCGGAGGTCCGGGTGGAGGCCGGGTTCCCGGCGGAACTGCTCGCCGTGCGCGGGGACCGGATCGCGAGCGTGCTGTCCCTCGCGTACAGCCGGATCGTGATCCACCGCGGGCGGGTGGTAGCCCGGACGAGTGCCGTACGGGAGTACTGCGACTCCGCCGTCGCGGTGGCCCTGGACCTGCCCCGGCAGGGCCGTATGGAGCCCGGTCCCTGAGCGTTCACCGCATGTTCCCGGGCGCGGTCGCCCGGCTCGTCGTACGGTCGTGGCATGCGCATCGTCATCGCGGGTGGACACGGTCAGATCGCGCTGCGGCTGGAGCGCCTGCTCGCCGCGCGCGGGTACGAGGTCGCGGGCATCATCCGCGATCCGGCACAGGGCGACGACCTCAGGGAGGCGGGCGCCGAACCGGTGCTGTGCGACCTGGAATCGGCGTCGGTCGAGCACGTGGCGGGCATCCTGCAGGGCGCGGACGCCGCGGTGTTCGCGGCGGGCGCGGGTCCCGGCAGCGGGGCCGGGCGCAAGGACACGGTGGACCGGGGCGCGGCGGTGCTGTTCGCGGACGCCGCCGAACGGGCCCGGGTACGCCGCTTCCTGATGGTCTCCTCGATGGGCGCGGACACGCGCCGCGAGGGCGACGAGGTCTTCGACCACTACCTCCGCGCCAAGGGCGAGGCCGACGAGCACGTCCGCACCCGTCTGGGTCTGGAGTGGACGATCCTGCGCCCGGGCTCGCTGGTCGACGACGCGGGTACGGGTCTGGTCCGCCTGGAGGCGCAGACGGGCCGCGGGCCGGTCACCCGCGACGACGTGGCGGCGGTCCTCGCCGAGCTGATCGAAACTCCCGCGACCGCGGGCCTCACCCTGGAACTGATCGCGGGCTCGACCCCGGTCCCGGTGGCGGTCAAGGACGTGGCGGGCAACTAGGCGCCGCCCAGCGGCCGGGGGCCCGAACGGCACCCCGGCCGGGGACGGACCCCGTCAGAAATCGACGGTCAGGCGGTCGTCGGAGCGGCCGACCGAATCCTGCTGGAACCGCTGCTCGTACGCCTCCCGGATCCGCTCGATGCGCGCACCGCGCTCGTCGGCCTCCTTCTCCGGATACAGCAGCACCACCTCGTACGAGATCTCGCGGATGATCTTCCCGTCCCGCTGCCACTGGCCGCGCCCGTCCTGGAGGGTCAGCCCCTCGGGGAAGGCGGGGGTGATCTCCCGTTCGAGGAACCCCATGAACTCCCGCTCCCCGACCGGTGGACGGCCGTCCGGCCGCTCGGTGCCGAAGTAGAGCCGGGTCTCCTGGTAGGGGTCCCCCACATTGCCGTTCAGCGCCGCTCCGACCAGAGCCGGGATCCCCGCTCCGAGCAGGGCGAGGAGCACCCCGCCGCCGACCTTTCCGCGCGCGTCAGAAGTCCATTTCACGCCGGATGAACGACCGGAGCGCCACATCGGTACGGCCGATCCGCCCGATGGGCTCACCCCGCGCCCGCGCCCGCTCCATACGGCCCCTCGTGCCCCTCATGCCCCTCATGCCCGCTCCAGCCGACGCCGCCACCACGGATCCCCCGGCGGGGCGTACGGGTCGGGGAGCGTCCGGGCGAGGAACCGCGCGTCGAGCGGCGCGAGTACGGCCCGCAGCTCCCGCACGGCGCGACGGGGCAGGGAAAGGCAGAAGACCTCCAGGGCCTCCCGGTGATCGCCGCCCCAGACGGGCCGACAGCAGGGGTAGTCCTCGTCCCAGCTCGGGTAGATGATCCACGACGGTCCCCGGCCGTACACCGTCGCGCGCCAGGCGGACAGTGCGCGGTAGGCGGCGCCCGGCTCGTAGCGGTGACGTTCGACGCGCGCGATCTCCACAAGGGTGCGGGAGGAGACGCCCGGAACGACGGCCCGGTCGCCCTCTCGGGGCGTCCGGCGTGGCAGGTCCGACCGGACCTGCGAGGGCGCCTTACGCGCCATGGCCCTTTCGGCCGCAGATGCTGATGCTGATCATGCGAACAGCATGCGCGCCGTTCCGCCGGGCCGCCCACTGGTTTTCCCTGGGGCGTTCCGATTCCGGCTCCGGGTATACGAGAAAACCCCCGCCCACTGCATTTCTGCAATGAGCGAGGGTCTCACTCGCGTGGCGGCGCCAGGGTTCGAACCTGGGTAGGCTGAGCCGGCAGATTTACAGTCTGCTCCCTTTGGCCACTCGGGCACACCGCCATGATCGCTGCCATCTTTCCGCCTTGCGGCGGCGCTCCGTGGCAACGACGTAAACGATACCCGATGACCGGGGGTGCTTCGCCACCGGATTGATCAGCACCGCACGTGGGTGCGGTGGCTAGGCTTTGCGGAGCGGTCCGGGGATGTCCGGCCGTGCCCTTCGGGGCCGTCACTACCGACTTCAAGGAGCCACAGCACATGGCCGACTCCAGTTTCGACATCGTCTCGAAGGTCGAGCGGCAGGAGGTCGACAACGCCCTCAACCAGTCCGCCAAGGAGCTCTCGCAGCGCTACGACTTCAAGGGCACCGGCGCCACGATCGCCTGGTCCGGCGAGAAGATCCTGATGGAGGCGAACTCCGAGGAGCGCGTCAAGGCCGTCCTGGACGTCTTCGAGACCAAGCTGGTCAAGCGCGGGATCTCCCTCAAGGCGCTCGACGCCGGTGAGCCGCAGCTGTCCGGCAAGGAGTACAAGATCTTCGCCACGATCGAGGAAGGCATCTCCCAGGAGAACGCCAAGAAGGTCGCGAAGATCATCCGTGACGAGGGCCCCAAGGGCGTCAAGGCCCAGGTCCAGGGCGAGGAGCTGCGCGTCAGCTCCAAGAGCCGCGACGACCTCCAGGAAGTCCAGGCCCTCCTCAAGGGCAAGGACCTGGACTTCGCGATCCAGTTCGTGAACTACCGCTGATCACCGGCTTCGGCCTCGGTTCAGCCCGCACGCCGGCCCGGGGGGCCTTCGAGGAACGCCGGGGCGCGGTCGTTTTGGTGGGGGGGTGCGGAGGGGGAGGTATAGGAAGGGGGGGGGCGGGGGGGGTATCGTTCGAGGGTGC
>NZ_JBHUBS010000005.1:272249-331993 GCF_042788835.1 Streptomyces sp. NPDC056883
AACCCTCCACCCCCCCCCCTCCCCCCCCCCCCCCCCCCCCCCCCCCCTCTCCCCCCCCCCCCCCCCCCCCCCCCCCCCCCCCTCCTCCCCCCCCCCCCCCCCGTCCCGCGGTCGTTGCGGCGCGGGCGTGCGGCGCGGGCGGTACGGCGCGGCGCGGCGCGGCGCGGTCATCGTGCGGGGTGCCGCGGGCGGTGTCGCGGGACCGGCGCCCGGTGGGTGTGTGCCCGGCGTGAGCGGCGTACGCGCCCGTGCCGTCCTCCGTGTGCACTTGGGCGGGCGGTGATGCGCCCACCAGGGTGAGGGGTGTCCGTCAGCTCCTCGACAGGGGGTTCCCGCATGCCTGTGCCCGGGGCCGGCACGCTACGTGAAGACTTCGGGGCGTCCGTGGTGGTCGCCCTGGTCGCGCTACCGCTCTGCGTCGGAGTCGCCGTCGCCTCCGGGGTGCCGGCCGAACTCGGGATCCTCACCGGGGTGGTGGGCGGGCTGGTCACCGGATGGTTCCGGGGCAGCTCCCTCCAGGTGAGCGGCCCGGCCGCCGGGCTCACCGTGCTCGTCTACGAGGCCGTGCGGACGTACGGGCTGCCCGCGCTCGGCGTACTCGTCCTGGCCGCCGGCCTGGTGCAGCTGGGCATGGGCGTGCTGCGGCTCGGGCGGTGGTTCCGGGCGATCTCCGTGGCCGTCGTGCACGGGATGCTGGCCGGTATCGGGCTCGTGCTGATCGCCGGTCAGCTGTACGCCCTGGCCGACGTGGAGGCCCCGGCGCGGACCCTGGAGAAGCTGGCCGGGGCGCTGGAGCTCGGCGGGCGCGCCGACTGGACCGCCGTGGCACTCGGGGCCGGGACGGTCGCCGTCCTGGTGGCCTGGCGGCGGATGCCCGACCGGCTCCGGCTCGTGCCGGGAGCGCTCGTCGGGGTCGCCGCCGCGACCGCCGCGGCCGTGCTGCTGCGGCTGCCCGTGGAGCGGGTCCGGGTCACCGGCGTCCTGTCGGCCGTGACCCTGCCCGGCTGGGAGGACTTCGGCGTGCTCGCCTCCGTCGGGGCCGTCGGGACCGTGGTGGCGCTCGCCCTGATCGCCTCCGCCGAGACGCTGTTCAGTGCGGCGGCCGTGGACCGCATGCACGACGGAGACCGGACCGACTACGACCGCGAACTGGTCGCCCAGGGCGTCGGGAACACCCTCTGCGGGCTGCTCGGAGCCCTGCCGATGACCGCCGTCATCGTCCGCAGCGCCGCCAACGTCGAGGCCGGCGCCCGCACTCGGGCCTCCCGGATCCTGCACGGCGGCTGGCTGCTGCTGTTCGCCGTGGCCGTCCCCGGCCTGCTGGAGTCCGTCCCGCTCGCCGCGCTGGCCGGCGTACTGCTGCATGCCGGCTGGAAGCTGCTGCCGGTGCGGGCGGTGGCCGCCCTGTGGCGGTCGCACCGGGGCGAGGCGGTCGTCCTGGTGGCGACGGCCTCGGCGATCGTCGTCACGAACCTCTTCGAGGGGGTGCTCGCCGGGCTGGGGCTCGCCGTCGCCAAGGCGGCCTGGGAGACCTCCCACGTGCACATCGACCCGGTGTGGGAGGGCGACGAACTGTGCGTGCGGATCCTGGGGAACGCCAGCTTCCTGCGGCTGCCCAAACTGCTCGACGAGCTGGACGCGCTGCCCCGCGGCGGTGTCGTCCGCCTCGACCTGAGCGGGCTGCGCCACCTCGACCACGCCTGCCTGACCGCGCTGGACGGCTGGGAGCGCAGCCGCACGCCGGTCCCCGGCCGGGAGGGCGTCACCTAGCCCGGCTACTCTCCGCCCGTGAACGCCACGCACCCCGTGCATCCCACGCACAACGAGATGAAGCGCACCCTGGGCGTCTTCGACGCGGTCGTCGTCGGGCTCGGCGCGATGGTCGGCGCCGGGATCTTCGCCGCCCTGGCCCCGGCGGCGCGCGCGGCCGGCGGAGCGCTCCTCGCGGCGCTCGCGCTCGCGGCCCTGGTGGCGTACTGCAACGCGCACTCCTCGGCGCGGCTGGCCGCCCGCTCCCCGTCCTCGGGCGGCACCTACGTGTACG
This sequence comes from Streptomyces sp. NPDC056883, assembly GCF_042788835.1. Classification (NCBI taxonomy): domain Bacteria; kingdom Bacillati; phylum Actinomycetota; class Actinomycetes; order Kitasatosporales; family Streptomycetaceae; genus Streptomyces; species Streptomyces sp. NPDC056883. Next base: position 274,294 of record NZ_JBHUBS010000005.1, read on the forward strand.
GGCGCGAACGGCTCGGGCCCTTCTGGGGATACCTGGCCGGCTGGGGCTTCGTCGTCGGCAAAACGGCCTCCTGCGCGGCGATGGCCCTCACGGTCGGGGCCTACGCGTGGCCCGGGCAGCAGCACGCGGTGGCCGTGGCGGCGGTGGTGGCCCTGACCGCCGCGAGCTACGGAGGCGTGCAGAAGTCCGCCCGGATCGCCCGGGTGATCGTGGCGGTGGTGCTGGCCGTCCTGGCCGGGGTCGTCGTGGCATGCCTGTCCTCCGGCGCGGCCGACGCCGGCCGTCTCGGCGGCTCGGACTGGGCGGCGGCCGGGCTGCTCCAGGGCGCCGGGCTGCTGTTCTTCGCCTTCGCGGGCTACGCCCGGATCACCACCCTGGGCGAGGAGGTGCGCGACCCGGAGCGCACGATCCCGCGGGCGGTGCCCCTCGCCCTGGGGATCGCCCTGCTCGTCTACGCCGCGGTCTCGGTGGCGGCGCTGTCGGTGCTCGGTGCCGACGGTCTGGGGCGGTCGGCGGCTCCGCTGGCCGACGCCGTGCGCGCGGCCGGGTGGCCCGGGCTGACTCCCGTCGTCCGGGTGGGCGCGGCCCTGGCGGCGCTGGGCTCGCTGCTGGCGCTCGTACTCGGGGTGTCGCGGACCACCCTGGCGATGGCGCGGGACGGCCATCTGCCGCGCGCGCTGGCCGCCGTACATCCCCGGCATCAGGTGCCGCACCACGCCGAGCTGGCGGTGGGCGCGGTGGTGGCGGTGCTGGCGGCCACCACCGATCTGCGGGGCGCGATCGGTTTCTCCTCCTTCGGCGTGCTCGCCTATTACGCGATCGCGAACGCTTCCGCGTGGACTCTCGATTCAGGTGTCAAGGACCGGGCCGTGGCAGCGGTGGGACTGTCCGGCTGCGTGGTGCTGGCCTGCGCGCTGCCCGCCGCGTCGACGGTCACGGGGGCCGCGGTGCTGGCACTGGGCGCGCTGGCCTACGGGGTGCGCCGACGGCTCACACCCGGGCCCTGAAGCCCACCCAGGGGGTCAGTTCCAGGTCCCACTCCTCCCCCGCGCCCGATTCCTCGCTGAACCAGGAGCTGCCGTCGAGCCAGCCGCGCAGCCAGTCGGCGAGCGTGGGCGATTCGAGGAACCAGGCGAGGTCGGGCTCACCCGAGTTCGGTTCGAACAGCAGGACTTGGGCGGTTTCCGAGCGGCAGTCCACGCAGGCGCGCAGGGCGCAGCCGAAGTCGGCTATGGGCAGCACGCCCTCGGGCCAGCGCCAGGCGGAGGCGCGCATCGCGGTGTATTCGGCGACGGCGTGCTCCAGGGGCAGCAGGCCGTGCGCGGGGCCGAAGCCGCCGTCCGCCACGCGGGTGTGGAGGGCCGCGAGGAGGGGCGGCAGGGCGAAGCCCAGGGCGGCCTCGGCCCGGTGCAGTTCCGCGGTGGGCAGGGGCGCCGGAAGGGGCGCGGCGAGGGTGCCGGTGGCCGCGTACCGCCCCTGGTGGGAGCTGCGCGCGCGGCCGGCGACTTGCTTCAGCAACTGCTCGGTGTCATCCATGCACACAGAGTGACACCCCCCACTGACAATCGCCCTGACCTGCGATTTCAGCCGCGGCGAGGGAGCGACGAGGGCGCGGCCTCAGTCCGCTTGGCGCTCCGCGTTCGGCGCCGGGGCGTGCGAGTCGTACCCGACGAAGAAGGTGGGGCGGCGCTGCACGGCCGTGTAGATGCGGCCGATGTACTCGCCGAGCAGGCCGACGCAGATCAGCTGCACGCCGCCGAGGAACAGCATCACGATGAACAGCGAGGTCCAGCCGGGGACGGTCTGGCCCTTCAGGTAGATCGCCAGGGTGGCGCCCACCATCAGCAGGCAGCCGAAGAAGCTGGCCACGCCCAGCCAGGTCGCCAGGCGCAGCGGGGCGGCGGAGAAGTTGATGACGCTGTCGACGCCGAGCCGGAGCATCTTGCTCAGCGGGTACTTGGTCTCCCCCGCCACCCGCTCCTCGCGCTGGTAGGTGACCTGGCCGCTGGGGAAGCCGAGCCACGGCACGAGCAGGCGGTACACCTGGTGCTGGTCGGGCATGGCCTTGACCGCGTCGACCGCCGCGCGGCTGAGCAGCCGGAAGTCGCCCGCCTGCGCGGGCACCTGCTTGCCGACCAGGCGGCGCACCAGCCAGTAGTAGGCGCCGGCCGTGTGCCGCTTGAAGCCGGTGTCCGTGCTCCGGTCGGCCCGGACGCCGTAGACGATGTCGAGGCCGTCCGCGCGGGCCAGGTCGAGCATCTCCGGGATCTTCTCCGGCGGGTCCTGGAGGTCCGCGTCGATGCTGGCCACGTACGCGCCCGAGGCGCTGTGCAGGCCGGCTGTGAGGGCGGCCTGGTGGCCGGAGTTCCCGCGCAGCCGCACGACCCGCAGTTCGGGCCACTTGGCCTGGAACTCGGTGAGCAGCTCCGCGGTGCGGTCCTTGCTGCCGTCGTCGACGGCGACGACCTCGTAGCGGACGGCCATGGCGTCGAGTGCCGGGCGCAGTCTGCCGACCAGGGCCGGCAGCGCGTCCTCCTCGTTGTACATCGGCACGACCACGGAGAGGGTCGTGGAGGGGTCGGAGGGCTCGGAGAACTCGGAAGGCTCGGAGGGCTCAGAGGGCTCGTTCGACATCGGTTCTTCCCTGCCCGTTGTGCGTGCCGCTCGTCCGCGTCACTCGTCCGCAACCCGGAACTTTAATACGAGTGGATGAACCGGATCCGGGCTCGGCGCGGCTCAGCGCGAGGCGAACGGAGCGTCCGTGGGGACGATCTCGCGGCCCAGCGGGAGCAGGGAGAGCGGGACCATCTTGAAGTTGGCGATGCCGAACGGGATGCCGATGATCGTGATGCACAGCGCGATGCCGGTGACGATGTGGCCGAGGGCCAGCCACCAGCCGGCCAGGACGAGCCACAGCACGTTCCCGATGCAGGACGCGGCGCCCGCGTCACGCCGCTCGACGGCCGTGTACCCGAAGGGCCACAGGGCGTACACGGCGATGCGGAACGAGGCTATGCCGAAGGGGATTCCGATGATGGTGATGCAGAGGATCACACCCGCCAGGCAGTAGCCCAGGAAGAGCCAGACTCCGCTGAGGACGAGCCAAATGACGTTCAGGATGGTCTTCACTGACTGCGGCCTGCCATCTGTTCGAGCCGGGCGATGCGCTCGGCCATCGGAGGGTGTGTGGAAAACATTTTGGACAATCCTTCGCCGGGACGGAAGGGATTGGCGATCATCATGTGGCTCGCGGTCTCCAGTCGCGGCTCGGCGGGCAGCGGAAGCTGCTTGGTGCCGGCGTCCAGCTTGCGCAGGGCGCTGGCGAGGGCGAGCGGGTCCCCGGTGAGCTGGGCCCCGGAGGCGTCCGCCTCGTACTCGCGCGAGCGGCTGATGGCGAGCTGGATCACGGAGGCCGCCAGCGGGCCCAGGATCATGATCAGCAGCATGCCGAAGAGGCCCGGTCCCTCGTCGTCGTTGGAGCGGCCGATGGGGATCAGCCAGGCGAAGTTGACCAGGAACATGATCACGGAGGCGAGGGCGCCCGCGACGGACGAGATGAGGATGTCGCGGTTGTAGACGTGGCTGAGCTCGTGGCCGATGACCCCGCGCAGCTCGCGCTCGTCGAGTATGCGCAGGATGCCCTCGGTGCAGCAGACCGCGGCGTTGCGCGGGTTGCGGCCGGTGGCGAAGGCGTTGGGGGCCTCGGTCGGGGAGATGTAGAGCCGGGGCATCGGCTGGCGCGCGGACGTGGAGAGCTCGCGCACCATGCGGTAGAGCTCGGGCGCCTCGAACTCGCTGACGGGGCGGGCCCGCATCGCGCGCAGGGCCAGCTTGTCGCTGTTCCAGTACGCGTACGCGTTGGTGCCGAGGGCCACGAGGACGGCGACGATCAGGCCGCCCCGGCCGAAGAAGCTTCCGATCAGGATGATGAGGGCCGACAGACCACCGAGGAGTACGGCGGTCTTCAGCCCGTTGTGCCGGCGGTGCACGGTGCGCCCTCCAAGTGGTGCGGCAGGGGGACCCGTCCAGGATCTGCGGATCGGAGGGCCTGCGGTCCATACGGTCCAGTGGACCCTTCCTTCCTGGTCAACGCCAGGTGAGGGCGGCAGGTTCCCCGGGCGCACCGGACCCCGCCGCCCCGGTGGACCGGGGGGCGGGGCGGTGGCAGGGCTGCGGCGGGGCTCCCGCAGGGCTGTGGCGGGGCCGCCTCGGGGCCGCCTCGGGCGCGGCGCAGGTTAGGCCGTACGGGTTACGGGCGCGGCCCTACAGCGGGAAGAGGCTCCCCGTGGCGAAGCGCAGGACGAGCTGCGGGGCACCCGAGAGGACCAGTGCGGTGGCGGCGGTGAGCACGATGGCCGCCGTGACCGGCCAAGGGGCCCTCGTACGGGGCTGCGCGCCCTCTTGTGCGCCCTCCTGCGCCGCGTCCCCCTCGGGGGTGCGGAAGAGCAGGGCGGTCCAGCGCAGGTAGTAGTACAGCGCGACGACGACGTTGACGGCCATGACCACGGCGAGCCAGCCCAGGCCCGCGTCGACCGCCGAGCGGAAGACGGTGACCTTCGCGAAGAGCCCGATGATGCCCGGCGGCAGACCGGCCAGGCAGAGCAGGAAGAAGGCCATCGCGAGGGAGGCGAGCGGGCTCTCGGCGTACAGGCCCCGGTAGTCGGCGAGCCGGTGCAGCGGCTTCGTGCGGGCCACCAGGGCGGCCACGGCGAAGGCGCCGAGGTTCACGGCGGCGTACATGAGGGCGTAGGCGACGGTGGAGCCGATCTGGTCGCGGCCGGCGTAGGCGGCGGCCGCGATCGGGACCAGCAGGTAGCCGGCCTGGCCGACGGAGGACCAGGCGAGCAGCCGTACGGCCCCGCCCGGCCGGTCGGCGGACTGGCGCAGGGCCGCCGCGTTGCCGAGGGTCATGGTGAGCGCGGCCAGGACGGCGAGGGCCGGGCCCCAGACGTCGGAGTAGGCGGGGAAGGCGATCACGGTGACGAGGATGAGGCCGGTGAAGCCGACGGCCTTGCCGATGACCGACAGGTATCCGGCCACGGGCAGCGGGGCGCCGACGTAGGTGTCCGGGACCCAGAAGTGGAAGGGGACGGCGGCCGTCTTGAAGGCGAAGCCGACCAGGGTGAGCGCGACGCCGGCCATGGCGAGGTTGTCGAGCTGTCCGGGGACGTTCCCGAGCCGGTCGGCGACCTGGGTGAGGTGCAGGGAGCCGGTGGCGGCGTAGACGAAGCTGACGCCCATCAGGGACACGGCGGTGGCGGTGACGGAGGACAGGAAGAACTTGAGGGCGGCCTCGGAGGAGAGCCGGTCGCCGCGGCGCATGCCGACGAGGGCGAAGGCGGGCAGCGAGGCGACTTCGAGGGCGACGATCAGGGTGGCGAGGTCGCGGGAGGCGGGCAGCAGGGCCGCGCCGGCGGCGGAGGAGAGCAGCAGGAACCAGTACTCGCCGGCCGGCATGCGCGCCTCACGGACGGCGGTGACCGACAGCAGCGCGGTGACCAGGGCGCCGCCCAGGACGAGGAACTGCACGACGAGCGCGAAGTGGTCGGCGGCGTAGCTGCACGCGGCCGGGTCGGCCGTACCGGGTCCGGTGAGGCAGAAGGTGCTGCGGTCGCCGGCGCGCAGCGGCAGCAGGGTGGCGGTCGCGGCGGCCAGTCCGGCCACGGAGATCCAGCCGAGCAGCGGCTTGCGGCGCTCCGGCACGAAGAGGTCGAGGACCAGTACGAGGAGGCCGACGGCGGCGGTGATGACGACCGGCGCGATGGCGAGCCAGTCGACCGACTGGACCAGGCTGTCGGCGCCCGCGCCGGTGTCGGCTGCGGCGATGGCGGTGCTGGTGAGGGGCTGAAGGACCGTCATGAGTTCCCTCCCGCGAGGAGCTTCTGGACGGCCGGGTCGGTGAGGCCGAGGAGGACCGCGGGCCACAGGCCGGCGAGGAGGGTAAGGGCGACGAGCGGGCTCCAGGCGGCGTACTCGTAGCGCTGGATGTCCGCGAGGACCACCGGGGCGGCGGCACCTTCGCGCGCGGCCTTCGGGTCGCCCATGCACACCCGCCGTACGACGATCAGAAGATAGGCGGCGGTGAGCAGGGTGCCGAACGCGCCGACGGCCATGTACGTGAGGAACGCCGGCCTCGACAGGCCCTCGGCGGGGTCGAACGCGCCGAAGAGGGCCAGCATCTCGCCCCAGAAGCCGGCCAGGCCGGGGAGGCCGAGCGAGGCGATGGCGGCGAAGGCGAGGAGGGCTCCGAAGCGGGGGGCGCGGCCGTAGAGGGCCGCTCCGGTGGCTCCGGCGAGGGTGTCGAGATCGGCCGTGTTGTAACGGTCTTTGAGCGCGCCGACAAGAAAGAAGAGAAGGCCGGTGATCAGACCGTGCGCGACGTTGGCGAACAGCGCGCCGTTCACGCCGGTGGGGGTCATGGACGCGATGCCGAGGAGGACGAAGCCCATGTGGCCGACGGAGGAGTACGCGATGAGGCGCTTGAGGTCGCCCTTGTTGCCCTTGCGGGCGAGGGCGAGACAGGCCAGGGATCCGTAGACGATGCCGACCGCGGCGAAGGCGCCCAGGTACGGGGCGAAGGTGGCCATGCCGTCGGGGGTGGCGGGCAGCAGGATCCGGACGAACCCGTAGGTGCCCATCTTCAGCAGGACGCCCGCGAGGAGGACGGAGCCGACGGTGGGGGCGGCCGTGTGGGCGTCCGGCAGCCAGCTGTGCAGCGGCCACATCGGGGTCTTCACGGCGAGGCCGATCCCGATGGCGAGAACGGCCAGGACCTGGGTGGTGTGGGACAGTTCGCGGCCGTTGTCGGAGGCCAGTGCCACCATGTCGAAGGTGCCGCTGTTCAGCCCGATCAGCAGCAGGCCGAGCAGCATCACCACGGAGCCGAGGAGGGTGTAGAGGATGAACTTCCAAGCGGCTGCCTGCCGCTGAGCACCGCCCCAGCGGGCGATGAGGAAGTACATCGGGATGAGGACCATCTCGAAGGCGAGGAAGAACAGCAGCAGGTCGAGGACGGCGAAGGTGGCGAGGGTGCCGGACTCCAGGACCAGGAGCAGGGCGACGAAGGCCTTCGCGGAGGGGCCCGCGGGGAGCTTGAAGTAGCTGTAGAGCGCGCAGAGGAAGAACAGCAGCGCGGTCATCAGGAGGAGGGGGAGCGAGATGCCGTCGATGCCGAGGTGGATCCGGACGTTCAGGGCCTGGATCCAGCTGATGTCCGTCGTCGCCTGGAAGCGGGACGGAGCGTCGTGGTCGAAGCCCACGGCGAGGACGATCGCCGCGGCCAGGATGGCACCGGTCACGGTCACGCCGTGGCGCAGTACGGCCTGTTCGGGGCTCTTGCCCTTCAGTCCGGGCGGGGCCGGCAGGAGGGCGGCGACGGCGCCGACGAGCGGGCCGGCCACGACGAACGCCAGAAGGAACTGCATCACGGACGGGCTGATATCAATCACGGCTGACTCACGGCTCACGATCCGGCGTTGACGTTGGCGAGGACGGCGGTGGCGATCGCCAGGACCACGGCGCCGGCGAGCAGGGCGCTCAGGTAGCTCTGCACGTTGCCGGTCTGGGCGCGGCGCACGAGGGTGCCGAGCAGCCGGGGGCCGAGGCCCGCGCCACGGACGTACGTGTCCACGACCTCGCGGTCGAGGAAGCGCACGAGGGCTGCGGCGGCTCGGACGGGGCGGACGAACAGGCGGTCGTAGACGGCGTCGAGGTGGAAGCCGACGGCGGCGTGCCGGTGCAGCGGGCCGAGGAGCGCGCGGCCGGGGTCGGCGGCGGGGGCCGTGGAAACGACCGGGTGGTCGTGGGTGACCTCGGCGACTTCGGGGCTCTCGGCGGCGGACTCGGCGGCGACGACGGACGCGGGCACTGCGCCGGTGGCGGGCGCACCCGCGGTGGCGGGGCCCGCTCCGGCCGGGGCTGCCGGGGCTGCCGCGGTCAGGGCGGCCTGGGCCTGGGCGCGCTGCCACAGGGCGTAGGTGAGCACCGCACCGACGGCGGCGGCGCCCGTGCCGAGGACCGAGGTCGTCAGCGACGGGGTGAGCTCGCGGCCGTCGAAGAAGTCGGAGAGGGGGCCGGCCAGCAGGCCGAAGCCCACGGACGGGACGGCCAGCAGCCACAGCACGCCGGTCATGGCGACGGGCTCCTTGCCGTGGTCGGGGGCGGCTGCGCCCCGGCCGCGGAAGGCCATCAGCCACAGCCGGGTGGCGTAGGCGGCGGTGAGCAGGGCGGTCAGCACGCCGGCGACGAGGACCACCCAGCCGGCCGCGCTCGGGGCGAGCTCCGAGTGGCCGCCGGCGGTGTGCTCGGCGGCGACGAGGACGGCTTCCTTGGAGAAGAAGCCGGCGAAGGGCGGGAAGGCGGCGAGCGCGAGCAGCGCGATCGTCATCGTCCAGAAGGCGTCGGGGATGCGCTTGGCCAGGCCGTCCATGCGGGACATGGCGGCGAGGGAGTTCGTCCCCGCGGCGTGGATGATCACGCCGGCGCCGAGGAACAGGAGCGCCTTGAAGGCGCCGTGGGACAGGAGGTGGAAGACGGCGGCCGCGCGGTCGCCGACGGCCAGGGCCCCGGTCATGTAGCCGAGCTGGCCGATCGTGGAGTAGGCGAGCACCCGCTTGATGTCGTCCTGGGCCAGGGCGGCGAGGGCGGAGCCGACCATCGTGACGGCCGCCATGACGGCCAGGACCACCAGTGCGGCCCGGGATGCCGCGAAGACGGGGAGGAGGCGGGCGACGAAGTAGACGCCGGCGGCGACCATCGTCGCCGCGTGGATCAGTGCGGAGACCGGGGTGGGGCCCGCCATGGCGTCCGGAAGCCAGGTGTGCAGCGGGAACTGCGCGGACTTGCCCGCGACTCCGGCCAGCAGGAGGAGCGCGATGAGGGTCGGGTGATCGAGCCCGCCCGCGGCGACCGTGCCCAGGATCTTGGTGATCCGGAAGGACCCGGCGTCCGTGGCGAGCGCGAACAGACCGATGAGGAAGGGGACGTCGCCGAGCTTGGTGACGAGGAAGGCCTTCAGGGAGGCGGAGCGGGCCGCCTCGGTCTCCCAGTAGTGGCCGACCAGGAAGTACGAGCAGATGCCCATGATCTCCCAGCCGACCAGCAGCACCATCAGGTCGCCTGAGTAGACGACGAGCAGCATGGCGGAGGTGAACAGTGAGACCAGAGCCGCGTAGGACGGGTAGCGCGGGTCCTCGCGCAGGTACGCCGTCGAGTAGATCTGCACGCAGGTCGCGACGAGGCCGACGAGCACGGCCACCATGACGGCGAAGCCGTCCAGGTGGAGCGAGAGCTCGATGGGCACCGAGCCGGTCGGGGTCAGCTCGGTCGCCGTGTCGATCGCCTTGCCGCCGCCCTGGCGGAAGGCGACCAGGACCGCGAGGACGGCGGCAGCCAGCGTCGGCAGGACGGCGAGCGGCTTGACGAAGCCGGGGGCGGTGCGGCCGAGGAGCAGTCCCGCCAGTGCGCCCAGGAAGGGCAGGAGGGGGACCAGTACGGCGAGGGTCGGGGTGCTCACGCGGCGGCTCCGGTCGCAGGGTTCGCGGTGTCCGGGTTCATGCCGGTCGGGTTCGGGCCGTCCGGCTCGTGGCCCTCGGCGGTGTCGCGCAGTCGGTCCACGTCCGCGGTGCCCCGGTTCCGGTAGACCATCAGCACGATCGCGAGGCCGATGCCGATCTCGGCGGCGGCGATGGCGATGGTGAAGAGGGTGAGGGCCTGGCCGGCGTGCAGGCTGTCGCGCAGCCAGACGTCGAAGGCCACCAGGTTGAGGTTGACGGCGTTGAGCATCAGCTCGACGGACATCAGGACCAGGATGGCGTTGCGGCGGGCGAGCACTCCGTACAGGCCCGTGCAGAAGAGGAGGGCCGCCAGCACGGCGGGGTAGGCGAGGTGCATCAGCGCTGCCCGCCCTTCGGGTCGGTGGCGGGCGCGTCCTTGCGGGACAGCACGATGGCGCCGATCAGGGCCGCGAGGAGGAGGACGGAGAGCGCCTCGAACGGCAGCACCCAGTGCCGGAAGAGGATCTCTCCCGAGACCTTGGTGGAGCCCTGGGCGGGGCCGTCCAGGTCGATCCAGGTGGTGCGGAAGGCGTCGACGACCACCCAGACGAGCGCGGCGGCCGCGACGAGGGCGACGCCGAGCGCGACCGGGCGGTTGCCCGAGTCGGCGTCCGGCGAGCGGCCGATGGGGGCCTTGGTGAGCATCAGACCGAAGAGGAGGAGGACGACCACGGAACCGAGGTAGATCAGCACCTGGACCCAGGCGATGAACTCCGCGGTGAGGAGGAGGTACTCGACCGCGATGCCGCCCAGTGCGACGACCAGCCACAGGGCGGCGTGCACGAGCTGCTTGGTGGTGACCGTGACGGCGGCCGCGCCGAGGGTGGCGAGGCCGACGAGGACGAAGGCGATCTCGACGCCGGTCGGAGAGAGGAAGCCGTTGCCTTGGGCGGCGCCGGCCTGCGCTGCGGTGGCCTGTGCGGCGGCCGCGAGGTGGGCGGTGAGCATCAGACGGCGCCTCCCGCCGGGTTCGGGGGGTTGCCGGGCTGCACCGGGTAGCCGGGCTGCGCGGGCGCGGCCGGGGACTGCTCGGCGGCGGCTGCTGTTTCCGCCTTCTCGACGGCCTTGCGGGCGGCCGCGATCTCCTTGGGCTCCTCGGCGGCCGGGTCCAGGGCGGGCGGGGCCGGGACGGTCCACATCCACTCGCGCAGCTTGTCGCGCTCGTGGGTGAGCTCGTGGATGTCGGTCTCGGCGTACTCGAACTCCGGCGACCAGAACAGCGCGTCGAAGGGGCACACCTCGATGCAGATGCCGCAGTACATGCAGAGGGAGAAGTCGATGGCGAAGCGGTCGAGGACGTTGCGGCTGCGCTCACGGCCACCGGGGGCGGCGGCCGGCACCGTCTCCTTGTGGGAGTCGATGTAGATGCACCAGTCGGGGCACTCGCGCGCGCACAGCATGCAGACCGTGCAGTTCTCCTCGAACAGGCCGATGACCCCGCGCGAGCGCGGCGGGAGTTCGGGCTGCACCTCGGGGTACTGGGCGGTGTGCGAGCGCTTCGTCATCGTGCGCAGCGTGACGGCCAGGCCCTTGGCGAGGCCGGAGCCGGGGATGGGAGGCATTTACTGGATCGCCACCTTCACGATGCCGGTGAGCGCGATCTGGGCGAGCGCGAGGGGGATGAGTACGGTCCAGGCGAGCTTCTGCAGTTGGTCCTCGCGCAGCCGGGGGTAGCTCACGCGGAGCCAGATCACCACGAAGGAGAGCGCGGCGATCTTGAGCAGGGTCCAGGCCCAGGCGAAGTCGTCGCCGCCGAAGGGGCCGTGCCAGCCGCCCAGGAAGAGGACGGTGGTCAGGGCGCACAGGACGACGATGCCGGCGTACTCGGCGAGCAGGAACAGTGCGAAGCGCAGGCCGGTGTACTCGGTGTACGCGCCGAAGATGATCTCGGAGTCGGCGACGGGCATGTCGAAGGGGGGCCGCTGGAGTTCGGCGAGGCCGGCGGTGAAGAAGACGAGCCCGCCGACGATCTGCCAGGGCAGCCACCACCACTCGAAGGCGCCGACGATGCCGGGGAGCGAGACGGTTCCGGCGGCCATGGCGACCGAGGCCGCCGCGAGCAGCATGGGGAGCTCGTAGGCGAGCAGCTGGGCGGCGGTGCGGAGGCCTCCGAGGAGGGAGAACTTGTTCGCGGAGGCCCAGCCGGCCATGAGCGAGCCGAGCACGCCCACGCCCATGACGGCGAGCGCGAAGAAGAGCCCCGCGTCGATGACCTGGCCGACGGCGCCCTCGCCGGGGCCGATCGGGATGGCGAGGAGGACCAGGAGGTACGGGAGGAGCGCGACGGCGGGGGCGAGCTGGAAGACACGGCGGTCGGCGTTGGCCGGGACGATGTCTTCCTTCTGCGCGAACTTGACTCCGTCGGCGACGAGCTGGGCCCAGCCGTGGAAGCCGCCGGCGTACATGGGGCCGAGGCGGCCCTGCATGTGGGCCATCACCTTGTGCTCGGTCTGCCCGACGACGAGCGGGAGCACGAGGAAGACGGCGAAGACGACGATCAGCCGCAGGGCGACGTCGAGGACGTCGTTCACGCGGCGCCTCCGGTGGGGTCGTTGGGGGTGGGGTCCGTCTCGGAGGGGTCCGGCTTGGGGGCGGACTCGGACTCGGATTCCGGCTCGGATCCGGCGGAGCCCGCGGGGGCGGCCGGGGCCGCCTGGTCCTCGGGGGTGGCCGGGGCCTCCGGAGCGGTCTGGCCTGCCGGCTCGGCCGGAGCCGCCGGAGTGGCCCGGTCGGCCGGGGCCTCCGGAGTGGCCGGGGCGGCCGGGGCGGCCGGAGCGGTCGGGGTTGTCTGGTCGGCCGGAGCCTCGGGGGCGGCCGGGGCCGCCTGGTCCTCGGGGGTGGCCGGAGTGGCCGGGGCCGCCGGAGCGGTCTGGCCTGCCTGGTCCGCCGGGGCCGCCGGAGTGGTCGGGGTTGCCCGGTCGGCCGGAGCCGCCAGGGGTTCCGGGGTGGCCGGGGCCGCTGGAGCGGTCTGGCCTGCCTGGTACGCCGGGGCCGCCGGAGTGGCCGGGGTTGCCCGGTCGGCCGGAGCCGCCAGGGGTTCCGGGGTGGCCGGGGCCGCCGGAGCGGTCTGGCCTGCCTGGTCCGCCGGGGCCGCCGGAGTGGTCGGGGTTGCCCGGTCGGCCGGGGTCGCCGGGGGCTCCGGGGTGTCGAAGGCCGGCTTCGGGTTGTGCCAGGGGGCGTCCGTGCTGCCGCGTACCGGGCGCTGGGGTTCCGCCTCGGGCGTGGCTTCGGCCTCGGCCGGGGTGGCCGGGGGCTGCGCCTGGCTCGCCGAGCCGTCCGCTACCGAGCGGGAGCGGCGTACCGGGCGGGCCGGGGCAGCCGAGGACGAGGTCGGGGTCGCCTCGGGTGACGGCGCCTCGGCCTCGGCCGGGGTGGCTGCCGCCGGGGTGGCCGCGGGCTCCGCCTGGCTTGCCGAGCCGTCCGCTACCGAGCGGGTACGGCGTACCGGGCGGGCCGGGGTTTCGTCGGGCGAGGTCGGCGGGGTGCCTTCGCGGGGGGTGCGGGCGGGGCGGTCGCCGGCGACGCGCGGGGTGCGGGCCGGGCGGTCGCCGGGGGCGCCCGCCGCCGCGCGGGGGGTGCGGGCGGGGCGGGTGGGGGCCGGCGGAAGCTGGCCCTTCATCGGGCCCCAGTCGTTGGGGTCCGGTACGCCCGGCGGGAGCATCTGGCGGCGCTTCGGGGCGTCGGGGTCGTGTGCCTCGCCCGGCTCCTTCGCGCCCGGCCATGCCTTGGCGACCCGCGCCGCGAGGACGAAGTCCTTGCGCAGCGGGTGGCCCTCGAAGTTCTCGGGGAGGAGGAGGGGAACCAGGTTCGGGTGGTCCGTGAAGGCGACCCCGAACATCTCCCAGGTCTCGCGCTCGTGCCATTCCGCACCGGCGTAGATCGAGACCGCCGAGGGCAGGGAGGGCGCCGAGTGGGGAACGGTGGTGCGCAGCAGGAGGCGGCGTACGCGGTGGTTCTCCAGGGAGACGACGTGCGCGCAGATGCGGAAGCCCGTGCCCGGCTCGTCCACCGCGCTCAGCCAGTCGAAGTAGGTGCAGCCCAGCTTGTCGCGGGCGATCTCCAGCGCGGGGATCCAGCTCGCGGTGGGGACGTCGACCGTGAGGACGGAGTAGGAGAGGGAGCCGACCGCTTCGGCGCCGAAGATCGTTCCCGCCGCATCGGGGAGGGAGTCGTAGAGGTTCACGCGTCCGTCCCGGGAGCGGGAGTGGGGGCGGGAGTGGAGGGAGGGGTGATCAGGCCGCTCGTCAGCTGCGCCGGGGACGGCGTGGTCGTGTAGCGCTCCGCCAGCGATTCTCGAGCGATCTTCTCCTGGAGCTTGAGGATGCCCTGGAGGAGGGCCTCGGGGCGGGGCGGGCAGCCGGGGACGTAGACGTCGACCGGGATGATCTGGTCGACGCCCTTGGTCACCGAGTACGAGTCCCAGTACGGGCCGCCGCAGTTGGAGCAGGCGCCGAAGGAGATGACGTACTTGGGCTCGGGCATCTGCTCGTACAGCCGCTTGACGGCCGGGGCCATCTTGTCCGTCACCGTGCCGGAGACGATCATCAGGTCCGCCTGGCGGGGGCCGGGCGCGAAGGGGATGACGCCGAGCCGGATGAAGTCATGGCGGGCCATCGAGGCCGCGATGAACTCGATCGCGCAGCAGGCGAGGCCGAAGTTGAAGACCCACAGGCTGTAGCGGCGGCCCCAGTTGAGGACCACCTTCATGGGCTCGGGCGCGAGGCGGGACAGGACGCCCAGCCGCTTCGGCTCCGGGAGCAGCTGCGGCTCCGACTCCGTGGCCGGGGTACCGGCCGGGGTCACAGCCATTCGAGGACGCCCTTCTTGTACGCATAGAGCAGGCCGACGGCCAGGAAGCCGAGGAAGATGAACATCTCCACCAGCGTCGTGGCGCCGTAACCGGCGGCGGCGAACACCGTCGCCCACGGGAAGAGGAAGATCGAGTCGACGGCGAAGATGACGTAGAGGAAGGCGTAGACGTAGTAGCGGACCTGGGTGTGTGCCCAGCCCTCGCCCACCGGGTCCACGCCGCACTCGTAGGTCAGCAGTTTCTCGCGGGTCGGGACGGACGGGCTCAGCAGGCGGTTGGCGCCGAACGCCACCGCCACGAAGAGCACACCGAGCGCGGCCAGGAGACCGACGACCGAATACGTTCGGAAGTAGTCCGCTGCGAGCACGGATACGGTCGATACCGTTGGTTCGGGCACGTCCGTTCCTCGTTCCTCGGCCACTGTCGACGATCAGGTTGATCTGGTACGGACGGGAGTCTAGGGCCTGGGCTCCGCGGGGTGGGGTTATCCCCCGTTTACCTCGGCCCGGCTACCCCATGGCATCGGGCCCGCGGGCTTGGCAGGGTGGGCGCATGACCGCGAGCAAGCACACCCCCGACGACGGCGCTCCTCCTCCCGTACGCGCACCTTTCGATGCCGTGACGTGGAAGGAAATCGCTTACCTGCTGAGCAATTTGCCCGCCGCCCTCATCGGGTTCGTCTACACGGTGGTGATGGTGGCGACCGCGGGCGGCCTGTCCGTGACCGCGATCGGTCTGCCGCTGTTCGCATGTGGTCTGTTCGTGTCTCGCCAATTGGGACGGCTGGAACGGGCGCGGGCGCGCGACCTCTTGGGCGTACGGGTCGACGAGCCGACGCCGATGCCCGGGCCGGGCCGCTCCGGGGGGTTCTTCCCCTGGCTGTGGGCGAGCCTCAAGGACCCGGTGGCGTGGCGGACCGTGCTGTTCGAGCTGATCCGGCTGCCGTGGGCGATCCTCACCTTCACCGTGGCGCTGACCGGGCTGTTCGTGCTGTGGCCGGTGCTGCCGTGGGTGGTCCGCGGGCTCGCGAACGTGGACCGGGCGATGGTACGGGGCCTGCTGTCGCCCTCCGACGAGCTGGAGCGGCGCATCGCCGAACTGGAGTCCGACCGGGGTGTCGTGGTCGACACGGCGGCGGCGGACCTGCGGCGCATCGAGCGGGACCTGCACGACGGGGCGCAGGCGAGGTTGGTGGCGCTGGCGATGGGGCTCGGGCTGGCGAAGGAGAAGCTGCTGGAGGACCCCGAGGGGGCGGCGGCGATGGTCGACGAGGCGCACGGGGAAGTGAAGATCGCTCTGCAGGAGCTGCGGGACCTGGCCCGCGGGATCCACCCGGCGGTGCTGACCGACCGGGGGCTGGACGCGGCGCTGTCCTCGGTGGCCTCCCGGTGCCTGGTTCCCGTGAAGGTGGCGGTGGACCTGCCGGCGCGGCCGGCGGAGGCGATCGAGGGGATCGCGTACTTCGTGGTCTCGGAACTGCTGCAGAACGTGAGCAAGCACGCGGGGCCGGGGGCGCGGTGCGCGGAGGTCGAGGTGTGGCGCACGGGTGGCTCCGCCGACGGGCGGCTGCTGATCCGGGTGTCGGACGACGGGCGGGGCGGCGCGGATGCGGCTGCCGGGTCCGGGCTGGCGGGGCTGGGTGAGCGGCTCGACGCGGTCGATGGCGTGCTGGTGGTGGAGTCCCCCGTCGGGGAGGGCACCGTCGTCACGGCGGAGCTGCCGTGGCGGGAGCGGGCCTTGCGATAACGCTCCGCGCAGCGGGGCCGAGTCCCGGCCGGCCGGTAGCCCGCCCGCCTTGGCCCGCCGGGGCTGGATGTGGCCGCGCGCCGTGGGTGGGTGCGGCGCCGTACCCGGGGGCCAGCCCCGGACCCCCGCTCCTCAAACGCCGGAGGGGCTGGATTTTGGCTGCGGCAGCCCCCATCTGCGAGCCGTTGGGGCTGGGATTTGGGCTGCTGCAGTCGGCGTCTGCAAACCGTTGGGGCTGGATCACCTTGCAGGGTGATCCAGCCCCGTCTGCGTTTGAGGAGCGGGTCCGGGCAGAGCCCGGGGAACGGGCGAAGGGCGGGGAGGGGACTCGGCGTCCGTCCGGGGGCGCCGGTGCCCGGGCCGTGGCCGGGCTCCGTGTGTCCCGCCCCCGGGAGGCCCTCGGCCCCCGAGTCCGAGGCTCGCGGCGCGAGTCCGCGCCCTGGGGTGGGGTTAACCCCCCGGGGGAGAGACCGACCTGCCGGATGTTTCGTGAAGGGGCTGCGCGGGAGGGTGGGGGGACACAGTGGAGGAAGGGCGGGTCGGCGACATGGGTAGCAGCGCACACGGGGGCAGCGGGATCGGCGGGGTGCTGCGGGCTCCCTTCGAGGGGCGGACCTGGCGGGAGTTCGGGTACCTGATGCTCGGGCTGCCGCTCAGCACCCTGTACTTCTCTCTCGCCATCACCGGCGTCAGCCTCGGCGCGGGGTTGCTCGTCACCTTCCTCGGAGTCCCGGTGCTGGCCGGGGTGCTGGCCATGTGCCGCGGGTTCGGGCGCGTGGAGCGGGCCCGGGTGCGCGGAATGCTCGGCGTGGACATCGCGGAGCCGGCTCCGATCCGGGCGAAGAAGGGCGGGGCGATCGCCGGGATGGCGGCGCTGCTCAAGAGCGGGAGCGCCTGGCGGCACGTGCTGTACTCAGTGATCCACTTCCCGTGGGCGGTGTTCGCCTTCTGCGTGGCCCTGACGTTCTGGGCCTACGGGTGGGCCATGCTGCTGTACCCGCTCTGGTTCTGGGTCTTCCCGGCGTTCACCGATCAGCCGGGGCTCCAGGTCTTCCAGAACGACGACTACTCCCTCTACCTGGACTCCCCGCTCGCCATCGCGGTGACCTGCGCGATCGGGCTCGCCTTCACGCTGGCCACCCCCTGGCTGGTCCGGGCCCTGACCACCGTGGACCGGCTGCTCGTCGGCGGGCTGCTCGGGCCGTCGCGGCTCGCGCACCGGGTGAGCGAGCTGGAATCCGACCGGGGTGTCGTGATCGACACCGCCGCGGCGGACCTGCGGCGCATCGAGCGCGATCTGCACGACGGTGCTCAGGCCCGGCTGGTGGCACTGGCCATGGACCTGGGGATGGCGAAGGAGAAGCTGACGGAGGACCCCCGGGCCGCCGCGCGGATGGTGGACGAGGCGCACGGGGAAGTGAAGATCGCCCTCCAGGAGCTGCGGGACCTGGCCCGCGGGATCCACCCCGCGGTACTGACCGACCGGGGGCTGGACGCGGCCCTGTCCTCCGTGGCCTCCCGGTGCGCGGTACCCGTACGGGTGGCAGTGGATCTGCCCGCGCGGCCGGCGGCGGCGATCGAGGGGATCGCGTACTTCACGGTGTCGGAGCTGCTGCAGAACGTGAGCAAGCACGCGAGGGCCCGTACGGCCGGGGTCGACGTGTGGAAGTCCGGCGAGCGGCTGCTGATCCAGGTCTCCGACGACGGGGTGGGCGGGGCCGGCACCGTGGCCGGTTCGGGACTGGCGGGGCTGGCCGAGCGGCTGGACGCCGTGGACGGGTTGCTGGTCCTCGACTCCCCCGACGGTGGCGGCACCACCGTCACCGCGGAACTCCCCTGGCGGGCCGTCTGAGACACCCGCTCTCCCGCACGGATGCCCCGCAGGGGTGTCCGTGCGGTCGCGTGTCGCCCCCTTTCCTCCCCTCCGCCGCCCTTTCGGGGTGTCGTTCGGCCCGCCGCGGGCGGGGGCCAAAGCCCTGACTTCGGGGGGTGTCCGGCGCGGAGGGGCACTCGGGGCCGAAAACAGCCGTTCCAAGGGTGCGCGTTGATCGAGATCCAGCTGTATCCGGGCTCAAGACTGGGATGCTTGGCTGAGTCAGGGACAACGGGGAACGAGCAAACGCGGGAGCAGCGGAGTCGTGGAAGACAGGGTGCGGGTGGTCATCGCCGAGGATTCAGTGCTGCTGCGTGAGGGCCTGACCAGGTTGCTGACCGACCGGGGGCATGACGTCGTCGCAGGCGTCGGGGACGCGGAAGCCCTGATCAAGACGGTGGCGGAGCTGGCGGCCGAGAACGCGCTGCCGGACGTGGTGGTCGCCGATGTGCGGATGCCGCCGACGCACACCGACGAGGGCGTACGGGCCGCCGTGCGGCTGCGGCGCGATCACCCCGGCATAGGTGTGCTCGTGCTGTCCCAGTACGTGGAGGAGCAGTACGCCACCGAGCTGCTGGCCGGCTCCAGTACCGGGGTGGGGTACCTGCTGAAGGACCGGGTGGCCGATGTGCGCGAGTTCCTCGACGCCGTCGTCCGCGTGGCCCGGGGCGGTACCGCCCTGGACCCGGAGGTCGTGGCGCAGCTGCTCGGCCGCAGCCGCAAGCAGGACGTGCTGGCGGGGCTGACCCCGCGCGAGCGCGAGGTGCTCGGGCTGATGGCCGAGGGGCGGACCAATTCCGCGGTGGCCAAGCAGCTGGTGGTGAGCGACGGCGCGGTGGAGAAGCACGTCAGCAACATCTTCATGAAGCTGGGTCTGTCACCCAGTGACGGGGATCACCGGCGCGTGCTGGCCGTTCTCACCTACCTAAGATCTTGATCAACTGACACTCTGTCAGGTAAGGCCGGATTCGGACAGACCGCCGAAGGGGCGGTCCAGAAAATGAGCACCCCGGAAAGGAATCCCTGCGGACGTAGGGTTGACCTTGGGCAGTGCTCACGCCTCGAAGGAGGTCCAGTTCAGTGACCAGCCAGGTCAGTAGCCCAGCCGAACAGTCCGACGGGGCCGAAGGCGCAGTCGTCGGCGAGCAGCGGACGTCCCCGGACACCGGGACGAAGGAAGTGCGCCGACTCGATCGGGTGATCATCCGTTTCGCGGGTGACTCCGGTGACGGTATGCAGCTCACCGGTGACCGCTTCACCTCGGAAACCGCCTCCTTCGGCAACGACCTCTCCACGCTGCCGAACTTCCCGGCCGAGATCAGGGCGCCCGCCGGCACCCTCCCGGGCGTCTCCTCCTTCCAGCTGCACTTCGCCGACCACGACATCCTGACGCCGGGCGACGCCCCCAACGTCCTGGTGGCGATGAACCCGGCAGCACTGAAGGCCAACATCGCGGACGTGCCGCGCGGCGCGGAGATCATCGTCAACACCGACGAGTTCACCAAGCGCCCGATGGCCAAGGTCGGCTACGAAACCTCCCCGCTGGAGGACGGCTCGCTGGAGGCCTACAACGTCCACCCGGTGCCGCTGACCACCCTCACCGTCGAGGCCCTCAAGGACTTCGGGCTGTCCCGCAAGGAGGCCGAGCGCAGCAAGAACATGTTCGCGCTCGGGCTGCTGTCCTGGATGTACCACCGGCCCACCGAGGGCACCGAGAACTTCCTGCGGCAGAAGTTCGCGAAGAAGCCCCAGATCGCGGAGGCGAACGTCACCGCGTTCCGGGCCGGCTGGAACTTCGGCGAGACCACCGAGGACTTCGCCGTCTCCTACGAGGTGGCCCCCGCCACCCGCGCCTTCCCCACCGGCACCTACCGCAACATCTCCGGGAACCTCGCCCTGTCCTACGGGCTCATCGCCGCAGGCCAGCAGGCCGATCTGCCGATCTACCTCGGCTCCTACCCGATCACCCCCGCCTCCGACATCCTGCACGAGCTGTCGAAGCACAAGAACTTCGGCGTCCGCACGTTCCAGGCCGAGGACGAGATCGCCGGCATCGGCGCGGCGCTCGGCGCTGCCTTCGGCGGCGCGCTCGGCGTAACCACCACCTCCGGCCCCGGCGTGGCCCTGAAGTCCGAGACGATCGGGTTGGCGGTCTCCCTGGAGCTGCCGCTGCTGATCGTGGACATCCAGCGCGGCGGCCCCTCGACCGGTCTGCCGACCAAGACGGAACAGGCCGACCTGCTCCAGGCCATGTACGGGCGCAACGGCGAGGCCCCGGTACCGATCGTGGCCCCGCGCACCCCGGCGGACTGCTTCGACGCCGCCCTGGACGCGGCCCGGATCGCGCTGACCTACCGGACCCCGGTCTTCCTGCTCTCCGACGGCTACCTCGCCAACGGCTCCGAACCCTGGCGGATCCCGGACGTCGCGGACCTGCCCGACCTGAAGGTGCGGTTCGCTGCCGGCCCCAACCATCAGCTCGCGGACGGCACCGAGGTCTTCTGGCCGTACAAACGCGACCCGCAGACCCTGGCCCGCCCCTGGGCGGTCCCCGGCACGCCGGGACTGGAACACCGGATCGGCGGCATCGAGAAACAGGACGGCACGGGCAACATCTCCTACGACCCGGCCAACCACGAGTTCATGGTCCGCACCCGCCAAGCCAAGATCGACGGCATCCAGGTCCCCGACCTGGACGTGGACGACCCGGACGGGGCCCGCACGCTCGTCCTGGGCTGGGGTTCCACCTACGGTCCGATCACGGCCGCGGTCCGGCGCCTGCGGCTCGCCGGACTCCCCATCGCGCAGGCCCACCTGCGCCACCTCAACCCCTTCCCCAGGAATCTGGGCGAGGTCCTGAAGCGTTACGACAAGGTAGTGGTGCCTGAGATGAACCTCGGGCAGCTGGCCACCCTGATCCGGGCGAAGTACTTGGTCGACGCCCAGCCGTACAACCAGGTCAACGGAATGCCCTTCAAGGCGGAGCAGCTCGCGACGGTTCTCAAGGAGGCCATCAATGACTGAGACGGCGGCGCCGACCGGCCACCCCTCCCTGCTCTCCCTGGTCCCCAAGGCCGAGGGCCGGCAGTCGATGAAGGACTTCAAGTCGGACCAGGAGGTCCGCTGGTGCCCCGGCTGCGGTGACTACGCCGTGCTCGCCGCCGTCCAGGGCTTCATGCCCGAGCTGGGGCTCGCCAAGGAGAACATCGTCTTCGTCTCCGGGATCGGCTGCTCCTCGCGCTTCCCGTACTACATGAACACGTACGGGATGCACTCCATCCACGGCCGTGCCCCGGCCATCGCGACCGGGCTGGCCTCCTCCCGTCGCGATCTGAGCGTCTGGGTGGTCACCGGTGACGGGGACGCGCTCTCCATCGGCGGAAACCACCTGATCCACGCCCTGCGACGGAACGTCAACCTCAAGATCCTGCTGTTCAACAACCGGATCTACGGGCTGACCAAGGGGCAGTACTCCCCCACATCCGAGGTCGGCAAGATCACCAAGTCGACCCCGATGGGCTCGCTCGACGCGCCCTTCAACCCGGTCTCGCTGGCGATCGGCGCGGAGGCCTCCTTCGTGGCCCGTACGGTCGACTCCGACCGCAAGCACCTCACCGAGGTGCTGCGCGCGGCGGCCGCCCACGAGGGCACGGCGCTGGTGGAGATCTACCAGAACTGCAACATCTTCAACGACGGCGCCTTCGAGGTCCTCAAGGACCACGAGCAGGCCCAGGAGGCCGTGATCCGCCTGGAGCAGGGGCAGCCGATCCGCTTCGGCGTCGACAACGCCAAGGGCGTCGTGCGCAACGCGGCCACCGGGGACCTGGAGGTCGTCACCGTGACCCCCGAGAACGAGTCCCGGATCCTGGTCCACGACGCTTCCTCGGCCTCCCCGACCAACGCGTTCGCACTGTCCCGGCTCGCCGACCCGGACACCCTGCACCAGACACCCATCGGGGTGTTCCGCAACGTCCGCCGGCCCGTCTACGACACGCTCATGGCCGAGCAGCTCGAGACGGCCGTCGACCGCAGTGGCAAGGGCGACCTGGGCGCGCTGCTCACCGGGAACGACACCTGGACCGTCGTCGGCTAGTCAGGCGCGAGGCCTCCGCCTCGGCCCTTCGAAGCCCGGACCCGCAGGGAGGGTCCGGGCTTCGTCGTGTCCCGGCCACGCCGGGACCGGGTCCCGGCCGCCGGGCCGCCACCCAAGTGTCATGAGCATCTCGCTCGACGCTAATGACTTTCGGCGCCGGCGGCGCTACCGTCGTCAGGTTGGCTTGAAGTAGCTCTGGAGGTCCCGTGAAGGCACAGAACGACCAGCGCACGGGGTTGCTCTACGGATTCGCCTCGTACGGGATGTGGGGGATCGTCCCCCTCTTCTGGCCGCTCCTCCAGCCCGCCGGAGCGATCGAGATCCTCGCCCACCGCATGGTGTGGTCCCTGGCCGTGGTCGGCGTGGCACTGCTGGCTCTGCGGCGCTGGGGATGGGTGTCGGAGCTGCTGCGCCAGCCGCGCAAGCTCGCCCTCACGGGGGTGGCCGCCGCCCTGGTGACCGTGAACTGGGGCGTGTACATCTGGGCGGTCAACAACGGCGCGGTCGTCGAGGCGAGCCTCGGCTACTTCATCAACCCCCTGGTCACCATCGCGCTCGGCGTCCTGGTCCTGGGCGAGCACCTGCGCCGCACGCAGTGGGCGGCCGTCGGGATCGCCGTCGCCGCCGTGCTGGTCCTCGCCGTCGGGTACGGGAGGCCGCCGTGGATCTCGCTGATCCTGGCCTTCTCCTTCGCCCTGTACGGGCTGATCAAGAAGCAGCTCGGCATGGGCGGCCTGGAGTCGCTGACCGCCGAGACCGTGATCATGTTCCTGCCCGCCCTCGGCTACCTGCTGTGGCTCGGCTCGCGCGGCGACTCCACCTTCACCGCACAGGGCCCGGGGCACGCCGTCCTGCTGGCCTCGGCCGGGCTGGTCACCGCGATCCCGCTGATCTGCTTCGGCGCGGCCGCGATCCGGGTCCCGCTGTCCACCCTCGGGCTGCTCCAGTACATGGCCCCGGTCTTCCAGTTCGGCCTCGGCGTCCTCTACTTCCACGAGGCCATGCCGCCCGCCCGCTGGGCCGGCTTCTCCCTGGTCTGGGTCGCCCTCTCGATCCTCACCTGGGACGCCCTGCGCACCGCCCGCCGCTCCCGCGCCCTGCGCCTGGACGGCCTGTCGGCGCCCCTGTCGGCACCCCTGCAGACCCCGACGCCGGCGCGCGAGACGGCGTAACACCGGCTACCCCTCCATCGGCAGCCCCGTCGCGGCGAGCCGCAGGCGGGGCGGCACGTGCGCCACCACCAGGGCCACGGCCTCCCCGGCCGTGTCGACCTCACCGACCTGCCCGGCGGGATCCTTCCGCATGACGCGGAACCGCCCGTCGGGCAGCGGGATCACGAAGGGGACCGCCACCTCGTAGGGGAAGCGGGTCGTGCTGCTGAAGTGCACGTGGCAATGGCTCGTGTACGGGTACAGCTGCCGCAGGATCGGGTCCTCGTGGGCCTCCTCCAGCACGGCGATGGTGCCGAGTCCCCAGACCTTGGGACCGAGGCGCTCCAGGCGGTCCGCCCACGCCCGCCGTGTGCCGAGCCACTGGGCCTCGACGACCTCGGCACGGGTCTCTTCGTTCACGTTCATCCCCCCAGTGTGCTCCCGCCCCGGCGCCACGGGCGGCTCCGTACGCCTTCCGAACGGGTATGACCGGATCAAGGTCTTGACGGACCATCACTCCCTCACCGGCCACCGGGCTCGCGCGGACGCACGTCGCCCACCCGCCCCTCCGGGCGGAATTCATGTTTCCTCTTATTTTCTTCGGCCGGCCCCGCTCCTCGGCCGCATCCTGCGGGCCGAGTTCCGCGATCGGCGATCGCCGCAGGCCATTACGGCCGGGCCGTTATTCCGCTTCCCGCCCGGGCCGGACCGGGCTCCCGCTGCGGACGGACCGAATTGCACACCAGCGACATAGGCATTTTTAGCTCGTTGACAAGCCCAAGTTGGTGACGGTTATATGAAGTCATCGAAGGGGGGGATGGCGAATGAGGACCAACCAAAAGGCCCCATTCCGCAGGCGAATTGAATTAGTCCACTGCCATCTCCAATTCAGGGAGATGATATGAGCATAATCAAGCACACACTTCCGCTCTCCGCCGCCGCCATCGTGCTGACGGTCGCGAGCATCGCAGGGCCCAGCTACCTCCAGACCCAGTCGGCGGCCGCGAGCACCTCGGCCGTCGCCGAGACGCCGGCAGCAGCCGAAACTCCGGCAGCCCCCGAGGCACAGGCACCCACCGAAGCTCCGGCGGACGCCGCGAGCCAGACGGGCATCTTCAACCCGCGGCCGGTCGCGAGAACCCCCGAACAACTGCTCCAGCTCCTGGGCGAGCGGATCAAGGCCAAGGACATCGACGGCATCATCGCCCTGCACGAGCCCGAAGCGGCGATCGTCGACTGGGACCTCACGGTCATCAGGGGCCACCAAGCCATCAGGAACTTCTACGTCGGTTGGTTCAACCTGAACCCGGAGCTCACCGTCAACGCCCGCCAGACCGTGGCGACCGGAGGCTGGCGCGGGTGGGACGGCGTGGTCCGCCAGCGCACGGCGTCGATCATGGGCGACTACAGCCTGGCGCAGGACGGGACGGCCGGCGGCCCCCGCGTGAGCTTCACCGGCAACTTCTGCGACACCGTGGAAGAGCAGCTGGACGGCACGTGGCTGTACGTCCTGGACAACCCGTACCCGCCCCACGGCGGGGGCTCGCCGGCGGCGGCCTCCCACCACTGATCCGGGCATCTCGGCCGCCTCGGCCGTCTCGGCCTTTTCTGCTCAGTAATTCGGCCGGCGAATTCTTCACGCACATTGCGCGCTCCATTCACCGCGCCGGAAAACAAGCAGGGCGAGGAAATTCCACCCGCCCATGGGGATCCGATGATCCCCATGGGCGGCCGGCCCACACTCAATCAACCCGAGGGGGAACCGTGCCGGGCATAGCCCCGATCTCGTCATACCCACTGCCGACGGCGGCCGAACTGCCCGCCAGCCCGGCCCCGTGGAAACCCGACCCCGACCGAGCGGCCCTGCTCGTGCACGATATGCAGCGCTACTTCCTCGCGCCGTTCCCGGCGGAGATCCGCGATCCGCTCGTACGCCACTGCGCGCTCCTGCGGGAGCGCTGCGCCGCCCTCGGGGTCCCGGTGTTCTACACCGCGCAACCCGGTGGCATGACCGACGGGGAACGCGGCCTGCTCAAGGACTTCTGGGGTCCGGGCATGAGGGTGGACCCCGTCGATCGTCAGATCGTCACGGAACTCGCGCCGCGGCCCGCGGACCACGTGCTCACCAAGTGGCGCTACAGCGCGTTCTTCCGCTCGGACCTGCTGGACCGGATGCGCGCCCAGGGGCGCGATCAGCTGATCGTCTGCGGGGTGTACGCACACGTCGGTGTGCTGGCGACGGCCCTCGAGGCGTTCACCAACGACATCCAGCCGTTCCTGGTCGCCGACGCCGTCGGTGACTTCTCCGCCGAGTACCACCAGCTGGCCCTCGACTACGCGGCCGCCCGCTGCTCGGTGGTCACCACCACCGAGGAGGTCTTCCGATGAACTCGATGCAGCTGCTCGAACACGTGCTGGGCCCCAACCCGGGTCCCTTCGCCCTGCTGCACCGCCCCGAGGCGCTGGGCGCGGACCGCGTGGAGATCCTGCTGGGCGAGGTCACCACCCCGGCCCGGCTCGCCGACATCCCGCTGGGCGGCCGGGGCGGTCAGCCCGCCGGGGCCCGGCACGAGGCACTGGTCCTGGTGCCCCACCAGCAGATCACCGAGCGCGGCTTCATCGCCGCCGCGGACGGATCGCCGCTGATCGCCATGTCGGTGACCGACCAGGGCCAGATCGCCACGCCGGACGCGCTCAGATGCCTGCCGGACGAGCCGATCACCCTGGACGGCGGGCATTTCGACACCGAGGACGAGGCCTACGCCGACACGGTCCGCGCGGTCCTCGACAACGAGATAGGCACCGGCGAGGGCTCGAACTTCGTCATCAAGCGCTCGTTCGTCACCACCATCACCGACTACTCGACGCGCAGCGCGCTCAGCCTGTTCCGCCGGCTCCTCACCCGGGAGAGCGGCGCCTACTGGACCTTCATCGTGCACACCGGCACGCGGACCTTCGTGGGCGCCACTCCGGAGCGCCACGTCAGCCTGCGGGACGGCGTCGCGGCGATGACCCCGATCAGCGGCACCTACCGCTACCCGCCCACCGGGCCGGTCCGGTCGGAGGTCATGGAGTTCCTCACCGACGGCAAGGAGACCGACGAGCTGTACATGGTCCTGGACGAGGAACTCAAGATGATGGCCCGGGTCTGCCAGGGCGGCGGCCGGGTGAGAGGACCGTTCCTGCGGGAGATGGCCCACCTCGCGCACACCGAGTACGTCATCGAGGGGCGCAGCGACCTCGACCCCCGGGACATCCTGCGGGAAACGATGTTCGCCCCCACCGTGACCGGCAGCCCGCTCGAGAACGCCTGCCGGGTGATAGCCCGCTACGAGCCGCGCGGTCGCGGCTACTACGGCGGCATCGCGGCCCTCATCGGCCGGGGCGCCGACGGCGCGCGCACCCTGGACTCGGCCATCCTCATCCGCACCGCCGACATCCGTGCCTCGGACGTCGACGGCAGCGGCCACGTGGAGGTCGGGGTGGGCGCGACCCTGGTCCGGCACTCCGATGCCGACGCCGAGGTCGCGGAGACCCGTACCAAGGCCGCGGGCGTGCTCGCGGCACTGGGCGCCGCGAACCGGCTCGTCGAGGACCCCTTGATCCAGAAGGCCTTGGGTGGCCGCAACGAGACGCTCGCGCGCTTCTGGCTCAGCGACACCGCATCGCGGGCGCAGCCCCATCCGATGCTCGACGGCCGCCGGGTACTGATCGTCGATGCCGAGGACACCTTCAGCTCGATGCTGGCGCACCAGTTGAGCGCCATCGGACTGACCGTCGAGCTCGCGAGCTTCGACGCGGTCCACCGCTTCGACGACCACGACCTCGTCGTCATGGGTCCGGGACCCGGCGACCCGCGGGAGGCCGGCGACCACCGGATGTCCCGCCTCACCTCGGCGATCGAGGAGTTGCTCTCCCGGCGCATCCCCTTCCTGGCCGTGTGCCTGAGCCACCAGCTGCTGTCCCGCCACCTCGGGCTCGAACTGAGGCGCCGGGACGTCCCGAACCAGGGCACCCAGCGGGAGATCGACCTGTTCGGCTCCCGGGAGCGGGTCGGCTTCTACAACTCCTACGAGGCCCGGTCGCGGGCCGAGCAGCTGGAGTGCCCCGGCGTCGGCGAGGTGAAGGTGAGCCTCGACCCCCGCACCGGAGAGGTGCACGCCCTGCGCGGGGCGCACTTCGGATCCGTGCAGTTCCACCTCGAATCCGTACTCACCCAGGACGCCGAGCGCGTCCTGACCGAACTGCTCGTCCCCCTGCTGGAAGCCGCGAAGGTGGTGAAGGTATGAAGGCCGCCGTCTCCTGGTGGGACCTGTCCGGGTCCGACCAGACCATCGACTCCCTGCGCGTCTACCTGCGCGACGAGGGAGTGGACCCGTGGACCGAGGTCCTCGGCATGCGACTGAAGTTCTGGATCTCCGACCGGCAGCAGAACCGGTGGGGCGCGGTGATGCTGTGGGACTCCGACGCCGACCTGACGCAGCCGATGCCCCCGAACCGGGCCACCGAACTCATCGGGTACCCGCCGACCGACCGGATGATGACCGAGGTCGAGGCGATCGTCGAGGGCCTCCACTCGGGTGAGACGTCCGAGCGCGGCCTGGCCTTCGAGACCGCCGGGAACGCCTCGTGAGCGCCGCGGCCCGGCCCCTGGTGGCCGATGAGTTCACCGCCCCGCCCGCCGGGCCGATGGACCTGCTGCGGACCTGGTTCGACAGCGCCGTCGCGAACGCCGTACGCGAACCGGGCGCCCTGGCACTGGCCACCGCCGATGCCCGCGGCCGCGCCTCCAACCGGATCGTGCAGGTGCTCGCGGTACGCGGTACGGGGCTGGTGTTCGCCAGTCACTCCGACAGCCGCAAGGCCCGGGACTTCGACGAGACGGGCTGGGCGTCGGGCGTCTTCTACTGGCGCGAGGCCGGCCGCCAGGTGAGCGTGAGCGGCCCGGCCCGCCCGCTGCCCGACGAGGAGTCCGACGCCCTGTGGGCCGCCCGGCCCGCCGCCGCGCACCCGATGTCGGTGGCCTCGTACCAGAGCGCACCACTGGCGGACGAGGACGCCCTGCGCGAGCGGGCCCGGGAACTGGCCCGGGGCGGCGCCGCACTGACCCGCCCGGACCGCTGGCTCGGGTACCTGCTGGAACCGGCTTCGGTCGAGTTCTGGCAGGCCGACCAGGAGGACCGGCTGCACCGGAGGCTGCGCTACGAGCGCGACGACTCCGGCTGGCGTACGGACCGGCTCCAACCCTGACCGTGCTCCGAACCCCTTGGACCAAGTGAGAGAAAGGCAAGCCGATGTGTGGAATTACGGGCTGGATCTCGTTCGACCGTGATCTGGAGCAGCAGCGCACCCAACTGGACGCGATGACGCAGACCATGGCGTGCCGGGGGCCGGACGCCGGTGGCGCCTGGATCGAGCGGCACGCGGCCTTCGGGCACCGGCGGCTGTCGGTCATCGACCTCGAGGGCGGCGCCCAGCCCATGGTGGTGCCGACCGACAACGGACCGGTGTCGATCACCTACAGCGGTGAGGTCTACAACTTCAAGGAGCTGCGGGCCGAGTTGGTGCGCCGCGGCCACCGCTTCCGGACCGACAGCGACACCGAGGTGGTGCTCAACGGCTACGTCGAGTGGGGCGAGGCGCTCGCCGACCGGCTCAACGGCATCTACGCCTTCGCCATCTGGGACTCCCGCGTCGAGAAGCTCGTCCTGATCCGCGACCGGATGGGCGTCAAGCCCCTCTACTTCTACGAGACCGAGGACGGGGTGATGTTCGGCTCCGAGCCGAAGGCGATCCTCGCCAACCCGCTGGCGGAGCGCGCGGTCGACCTCGCCGGGCTGCGGGAGCTGGTCAGCTTCACCCAGACGCCGGGAAGCTCGCTGTGGTGCGGAATGCGCGAGGTGGTGCCGGGGGGCATCGTCATCGTGGACCGCGCCGGCCTGCGCGAGCGCCGCTACTGGACGCTGCCCACCCGGCAGCACACCGATGACCTCAAGACCACCATCGGCAACGTGCGGGACCTGCTCGAGGACATCGTGAACCGCCAGGTCGTCTCCGACGTACCCCGGTGCACCCTGCTCTCCGGCGGTCTGGACTCCAGCGTCATCACCGCGCTGGCCGCCGCCAAGCTCGGCGAGTCCGGCGAGAAGGTGCGCAGCTTCGACGTGGACTTCGTCGGACGGGCGGACGACTTCGTCGCCGACGAGCTGCGCGGCACGACGGACGCCCCCTACGCCCGGGAGGTGGCCGCCCGCGCCGCGACGCAGCACCAGTCGATCGTGCTCGACCACGCCTCGATCGCCGACCCGGACATCCGGCGGAAGGTCATCACCGCGCGGGACAGTCCGCTCAGCCTCGGCGACATGGACACCTCGCTCTACCTGCTGTTCCAGGCCATCCGCCAGCACTCCACGGTCGCCCTGTCCGGGGAGTCCGCGGACGAGGTCTTCGGCGGGTACCGGTGGTTCCACCAGCCGGAGGTCCAGGCCGCGAAGACCTTCCCCTGGATGGCGGTCTTCGTCAGCGGTGCCAAGGCCCAGGTGTCCGACCGGTTCAACCCGGGCATCACTGCGGCCCTCGACCTGCCGACGTACATCGCCGACCAGTACTCCACCGCGGTCGGAGAGGTCGAGCGGGCGGAGGGCGAGAGCGACCACGAGATGACCATGCGGACCATGAGCCACCTGCACCTGACCCGCTTCGTCCGGATGCTCCTGGAGCGCAAGGACCGGATCAGCATGGCGGTGGGGCTGGAGGTCCGGGTCCCGTTCTGCGACCACCGGCTCGTGGAGTACGTCTACAACGCCCCGTGGTCGATGAAGACCTTCGACGGCCGGGAGAAGAGCCTGCTGCGCGCCGCGACCGCCGACCTGCTGCCCCAGTCGGTGCTGGAGCGGACGAAGGCCCCCTACCCGGCGACGCTGGACCCGCAGTACACGAGCGCGCTGCTGCAGCAGTCCAAGGAACTGCTGACGACCGACGACCCGGTCTTCGGCCTGGTCGACCGCAGCTGGCTGCAGGACATCACCCAGCAGGACCCGTCCAACATGCCGCTCGATGTCCGCAACGGCATGGAGCGCGTGCTCGACCTGAGCACCTGGCTGGACATCTACCGCCCCGAACTGCGCCTCTGACACGGAAATCGAGGAAATCGAGATGGGAACGAACCACGCTCAGCCCGAGGCGCCCGAGGGGTCCGAGAGGTCCGAGGGGCTCGAAGCCGACCGCGACCTCCGGGCCCGGCACCGCGCCGTCGTGGCCGACTACATGAGCCGCAAGGGCGAGACCCGCAAGACGCGCTACCAGCTCTTCGCCGAGGACGGCAGCGCCGGCCTGTGGACCAGCGACACCGGACAGCCGATCACCTCCCAGGGGCACGAGAAGCTCAAGGCGCACGGCGAGTGGTCGCTGCGCATGTTCCCCGACTGGGAATGGTCGAACGTCCAGATATTCGAGACGCAGGACCCCAACCAGTTCTGGGTCGAGTGCGACGGGGAGGGCCAGATCCTCTACCCGAACTATCCGCCCGGCCACTACCAGAACCACTTCATCCACTCTTTCCTGCTCGAAGACGGAAAGATCAAGCAGAACCGCGAGTTCATGAACCCGCTCCAGCAGCTGCGAGCGCTGGGCCTCGAGGTGCCGAAGGTCAACCGCGGCGGGATCCCCACGTAGGCACCGGCACTCCGTCCGCTCGCTCCCGCCAAAGAGAAGCAAGGAGAAGTCCCGTGGGATCTCAGCTCAACCCCTACCTCGCCTTCGACGGGGATGCCCGCCAGGCGCTGGAGTTCTACCACGACGTCCTCGGCGGAAAGCTGGAGCTGGGGACGTTCGGAGACTTCGGCAATCCCGAGTCGCCGGACGCCGACAAGATCATGCACGCCACGCTCAGCACCGCGGACGGTTTCACGGTGATGGCCTGGGACGTCCCGGAGCGGGTCCCCTTCAACCCGGGCACCAACGTCGCGCTCTACCTCGGCGGCGACGACCCCCGCCTGCGCGACTACTTCGGGAAGCTCTCCGCCGGCGGCACCGTGGTGATGCCCCTCAAGCAGCAGATCTGGGGCGACGAGGCGGGCACGCTCGTCGACAGGTTCGGGATCACTTGGATGTTCAACATCACCCAGGGCCGGTCCTGATCGCACCCCCGGTGTACGGGGCGGGACCGCGCGACGGCTCCGCCCCGTACACCGGGAACCGTTCGCCCTCCGGACGAGGGGGCGAAGTCATGTCACACAGATGGTGAGGGAACCATGACAGTCGACGTGCAGGCCACCCGGAACGTGGTCGACCTGATCACCGGTGGATGGAGGGCGCAGGCGCTCTACACCGCGGTCAAACTCGAACTGCCCGACCACATAGCGGCCGGCCGCGTCTCCGGCGCCGAGCTCGCGAAGGCGACCGGGGCCAACGAGCAGGGCATCCACCGCCTGATGCGCCTCCTGGTGGCCATGGGCGTCTTCGAGGGCAGCGAGTCCACCGGCTACCGCGGTACCCCGGTGAGCGCGGCCCTGCTGGAGGGCCCGCAGTCGCTGCGCGACATGTGCCTGCTGTACGGCGAGGAGTTCTACTCCGCATGGGGCCACGCCCACCACGCCATCAGCACGGAGAGCTCGGGATTCGAGGTCGCCTACGGCCGGCCGCTGTACGACTACCTCGGCAAGGACGCGGCCACCGCCCGGCGGTTCCAGCACACCATGAACGCCGCGAGCATGTTCTTCCACCAGGTGCCCGAGGTCTTCGACTTCGGGGGCAAGACGGTCGTGGACGTGGGTGGCGGCGGCGGGCACCTGCTCGCCACGATCCTCGGCGCCGTGCCGGACGCCCGGGGCGTGCTCTTCGACCTGGAGCACATGATGCCGAAGGCGCGCGAGCACCTGTCCGCCGCCGTCGGCCTGGACCGCGTCGAGCTGGTCGGCGGCAACATGTTCGAGGACGTCCCGGCGGGCGGGGACGTCTACGTCCTCTGCCGCGTGCTGGCCGGTCACGACGACGAAGCCGTCGTCGGCCTCTTCGAGAGCCTGCGCCGGGCCATGGCCGACTCCTCGTCGCGGCTGCTGATCCTCGACCGTTTCGTCGAGGACGAGGACCCCACCGTGCTGCCCGCCCTGTGGGACCTGCACCTCCTGGTGACGACGGGCGGCGAACACCGCACCCTCGACCGGATCACGCGGCTGCTGAACCGGGCCGGCCTGGAGATCGCCGGTGCCGCGGAGCTGCCCAGTGAGACGAGCGCCCTGATCATCGCGCCGCGCACCCCCTCGCACTCCTAGGGAAAGGAGACCCCCGGTGCTCACGTTGGCAACGATCGGCGTCTACGGCTTCGACGCCGATTCCTACCTGCAACGACTTCAACAGGCCGGTGTGCGCCTGGTGCTCGACGTCCGCCAGCGCCGCGGCGTCCGCGGCCCGGACTACGCCTGGGCGAACTCACTGCGGCTGCAGGCGGCCCTCGCCGAGGCCGGGATCGCCTACGAGCACCACCGCGAGCTCGCTCCGACCACCGAGCTGCGCCACCTGCAGTACGCCGAGGACGACCGCCGGGGCGTCGGCAAGCGCTCCCGCCAGGAGCTCGCCGCCGAGTACACCCGTCGCTACACCGCCGAGATCCTCGACCCGGCCGACCTCGACCCGATCGTGGCGCGGCTGCCGGGCGACGGGACCGCCGCACTGTTCTGCGTCGAACGCGACGCGGCGGCCTGCCACCGCTCGCTGGTGGCACGACGCCTGGCCGAGGAGCACCACGTATCGATCGAACACCTGGGGCCGCTGTGATGGACGACGGGATGGACGCCGTGACGGACGAGATGCTTCCGCGCCCCGCGCGGCGACCGCGGATCGCGGTGTTCGCCGGACCGACGGCGACGATCCTGAACACACCGGACCTGGTCACGTCGAACAAGGCACGGGTGCGCCACGGTCTGCCGCTGCTCCCCTCCCGGTTCGACGTCCTGCGTTCGCAGCGGCTCGCGGCGCCCGTGACCTTGTACGTCGAGGCGTTCAGCGCGCACCCGCTCGAACGGGAGTCGGCCGGCCTGTACGCCCCGCCGGACGGCTGGCTCGACAAAGAAGGAACGTTCCACCAGGAGCAGCCGTTCGAGGACGCCACCCCGGTGTACGTCGTCGAACTCGATCCG
Organism: Streptomyces sp. NPDC056883; assembly: GCF_042788835.1. Lineage (NCBI taxonomy): Bacteria > Bacillati > Actinomycetota > Actinomycetes > Kitasatosporales > Streptomycetaceae > Streptomyces > Streptomyces sp. NPDC056883. Next base: position 307,657 of record NZ_JBHUBS010000005.1, read on the forward strand.
GCCGACGGCCTCTACCCCCTCCCGTACATGGCCAGGCAGGCGGACGGTTCCGCCTGGGAGGAGACCGCGGCGGCGCCCTTCGCACCGGCGGCGGCCGCCCGGCAGACGTTCTACCCCGATGCCCGGCGCCTGTACGAGGAGATCGACCGGTTCGGGCTCGCCGACCTCGGCGCCCCCGTCGAGCTCGGGTCGCTCGCCGAGTTCGACTTCTTCCGCGCGGCCCCGTCGGGCGGGTACACCTCGGGCCCCGACGCCGAACGCCCCGGCAAGGACTTCTTCGTCTACTACCCGTACCACCTCCAGAGCGAGCCCGGCCTGGCGAACCTGGCCGAGGCGACCAACCAGGTGCAGGCCGTCCTCGACACGGGAGGGTTCACCGGCGTGCAGTGGCTGGAGGGCAGCCCGACCGTCGACGAGACCCTGTACTGGCTCGGCCTGCTCGTCGACACCACGGTGCCGCTCGTCGGGCACGCGGCCCAGCGCCGCCACCAGTCCGCGAGCGCCGACGGCGACCGCAACGTGGTGGACGGCGTGAAGTTCATCGCCTCGGGCGTCGCCCTGGACGACGACGGCGTCGACCGCCTCGGCGCCTGCGTGATCGTCGACGAACTCGTCTACTCGGCCCGCGACGTGACCAAGGTCGACGCCCGGCCCGGGGGGTACGAGGTCACCGGCGGGCACGGAGGAGTGGTCGCCGACATGGGCGGCTACGGTCCCCCGCAGGTCACCTACCTCCCGGCGCGCAGGCACACCCACCGCTCGGAGCTGCGCCTGACCGTGCTCCCCGACCGGGTCTGCGGAGTGACCGGGGCCCTGGACACCGGCGTGACCCTGATCGACGTGGAGACGAAGGACGCCGGCGGGCTCGTGCCCGCCGCCATGCCGCACGTCTCGATCACCAAGTACAGCCGGTACGCGGCCACGGGCGCGGGCTCCGACCATCCGTCCCTCGCCGACGACGAGATCGAGATCCTCGCCCGGATCGACGCCGGCCTCGCGGGCGCACCGCTGACCGGATTCGTCTGTGAGGGCATGTCACCGTTCGGGATGGCCGACCCCGCGAAGAACGCGGCGCTGGGCGTCGCCGTCTTCGCCGGCATGCCGGTGGTCCGTACGGGTCGCGGCAACACCGGGGGCATGGCGTACCGGATGGATCCGGCGTTCATCTCGGGCAACAACCTCACGGCCACCAAGGCGCGCCTGCTGCTCATGGCCGCGCTGCTCAAGTTCGGCGCGCTGCCCCCGGCAGCGGATCCGTTCCACCCGACTCCCGCCGAGTACGCGGCCACGGTGCGGGCGGTCGCCCGGTACCAGGTCCTGTTCGACACCCACTGACACCACCTACTGACACCACCCACTCACACCACCTACTGACACCACCTCTGGACGGAACGCATGGATACGTACGAGTACGTGGTGGCCGACGTCTTCACCAAGGTCCCACTGGAAGGAAATCCGACCGCCGTCTTCCTGGACTCATCCGGCCTCTCCGGCGAGCGGATGCAGCAGATCGCGCAGGAGATGCACCTGTCGGAGACGGTCTTCGTGCTCCCCGCGCAGGACGACGGCGATGTGCGGGTCCGCATCTTCACGCCCGTCAACGAGCTTCCGTTCGCGGGGCATCCGACCCTGGGCACGGCCATCGTGCTCGGCGAGTCGCACGCCTCCAAGGAGCTCCTGATGGAGACCGCCATGGGCACCGTCGCGTTCGAACTCGAGCGTGACGACGACGGCCGGGCCGACGCGGCCGGCATGTGGCAGCCCGTCCCGACGTGGGAGGCCTACGACCGCGCGGACGAACTGCTCGCCGCCCTCGACCTGTCGGTCACCGGCAGCACCCTGCCGGTCGAGGTCTACCACAACGGGCCGCGGCACGTGTTCGTCGGCCTGGACGGCGTGGCCGCGCTCTCCGCCCTGGAGCCGGACCACAGGAGCCTCGCGAGGCTGCCCGACATGGCCGCCAACTGCTTTGCCGGCTCGGGCACCCAGTGGAGACTGCGGATGTTCTCGCCCGCCTACGGCGTGGTGGAGGACGCGGCCACGGGCTCGGCCGCCGGGTCCCTCGCCGTACACTTGGCCCGGCACGGCCTGATCCCCTTCGGGGAGTGGATCAGCATCCGACAGGGGGTCGAGATGGGCCGCCCTTCGACGATGCACGCCCGGGCCATGGGGACGCCGGAGCGGATCGATTCGGTCTACGTGGCGGGATCCGCCGTGGTCGTCGCCCGGGGAACGCTGTTCGCGTGACCGGTCCACAGAGGAAGGCCGCCGCACGTGTCCGATGGTGACGGGTTGTTCGATTTACCGCTGTCCGAAGCCGCCCCTCCGCCCCCGGAGACGGAGGCCGTACGGGCCACCGCGCCGCTGGCGGCGCGGATGCGGCCCCGGACGCTCGCCGAGGTCGTCGGCCAGGCGCACCTGCTGGGTCCCGGCGCGCCGCTGCGGCGGCTGGCGGAGGGGGGCGAGGCCTCGTCCGTACTGCTCTACGGGCCCCCCGGCAGCGGGAAGACCACGATCGCGCGGCTGCTCGCGGCCGTCGACACCCGCCACTTCGTGGCCCTGTCGGCGCTGTCCAGCGGGGTCAAGGAACTGCGCGAGGTGATGGACGGGGCGCGCCTGCGCCGGGACCGCCAGAACCGGCGGACCGTGCTGTTCATCGACGAGGTGCACCGCTTCTCCAAGACCCAGCAGGACGCCCTGCTCGGAGCCGTCGAGGACCGGCTCGTCCTGCTGGTCGCCGCCACCACGGAGAACCCGTCGTTCTCAGTGGTGACGCCGCTGCTCTCGCGGATGCTGGTGCTCCAGCTCCAGTCCCTGGACGAGGAGGACCTCCGCGCGCTGCTGCGGCGGGCGGTGAAGGACGAGCGCGGCCTCGGCGGTTCGGTCGTGCTGTCCCCCGAGGCCGAGGACGCCCTGGTGCGCCTCGCGGCCGGCGATGCCCGCAGCGCGCTGACCGCACTGGAGGCGAGCGCCGACGGAGTGAGCGACACCGGCGGCACGGTGATCGACGTACCGGCCGTGGAACGGGCCGTCACCGAGACCACCGTGCGCTACGACCGCCAGGGCGACCAGCACTACGACGTCATCAGCGCGTTCATCAAGTCGATCCGCGGCTCGGACCCCGACGCCGCGCTGCACTACCTGGCCCGCATGCTCGTGGCCGGGGAGGATCCGCGGTTCATCGCGCGACGGCTGCTGGTGCACGCCAGCGAGGACGTCGGGCTGGCCGATCCCACGGCGCTGCAGGCGGCCGTCGCGGCGGCCCAGACGGTCCAGCTGATCGGCATGCCCGAGGCCCGCCTCGCCCTCGCGCAGGCCACCGTGCACCTGGCCACGGCGCCGAAGTCGAACGCGGTGATCACCGCGATCGACGAGGCCATGTCCGACGTCCGGGCGGGTGCCGTCGGCGAGATCCCCGCCCACCTGCGGTACGGCCGCTACAAGGGCGCCCGGGAGCTGGGCAACGCGATCGGCTACCGGTACCCCCACAAGGCCCCGGACGGGGTCCAGGAGCAGCAGTACCCGCCGGACGGACTCGTGGGGAAGGACTACTACCGCCCCACGCGGCACGGCGGGGAGCACCTCCTGCACGAGCGCCTCGCCAAGCTCCGCCGCGTGATCCGGGGAGACCGGGGAGACCGGGGATAGCCCACTGCCCGTGCCGGTTCGACGGGCGCGGGCAGCGGGGACGGGCACGGTCGCGTTACGCGACGGCGGTGCCCTCGAGCTCGACCAGCTGGCCGGGGATCGCCAGACGCGAGACCCCGAGCATCGTGGTGGTCGGCGCGACCTGGGCGGCGCCCAGACGTCCCGCCAGCACGCCGTAGTGCTGGAAGAGCAGGTCGACGTCGGTCGTGTAGACGTTGAGGCGGACGAGGTTCGCGAGGGTCATGCCGGCCTCGGCGAGCACCGCCTCGATGTTGTCGATGCTCAGCGCCAGCTGCGCCGCCAGGTCACCGTCGTGCTCGGGCTTGCCTTCCTTGCTCATCGCGGTCTGTCCCGAGATGTACAGGGTGCGCGAGTGCCCGGAGACGACCTCGCCCTGGTTGAACCCCATCTCGACCGACCACGACACCGGGTTGACCGCAGTTCGTTCCATGTCGCACAAGCTCCATTCGGATCACGTGAATGTACGGACGCCCATCGGCTCGGCAGCCGCCCAGCTCTGACGTCGTGTAATCGAGCCTTGCAACTAAACACGACACCCTCGGTCAGGTATTTTGATTAAAATTTCTATATGCGCGCCGACCGATTAGTCTCGTTAGTGCTCCTTCTGCGCCAGCGCGGACGGATGACCGCGGACGCCCTGGCACGCGAACTGCGCGTGTCCACCCGTACGGTGCTGCGCGATGTGGAGGCACTGTCCGCGGCGGGCCTGCCGGTCTACGCCGAACGCGGCCGGCACGGCGGTTTCGTGTTGCTGCCCGATTTCCAGACAGCGCTCACCGGCCTGAACCACGACGAGGCGCTCGCCCTGGTGGTCGCCGGATCACGGCGCGGATCACAGCTGTTCGGCCTCGGCTCGGCGCTCGCCTCGGCCATGCTCAAACTGGTCGACGCCCTGCCCGAAGGCCTCCGGGAATCCGCTGCCGGCGCGGCGCAGCGGTTGCTCATCGAACCGGAGACCGACCTCCTCTCGCGCCGGGTGGCCGCGGACGAGGTACCCGACGGCATCGTGGCGGAGATCCGCCACGCCGTGTTCGCCGGACGCAAGCTGAACCTCAGTTACGCGGCCGCGGACCAGGTCCCGAAGTGGCGCACGGTGGACCCGATCGGCCTGGTCACCGTACGCGGGCAGGGCTATCTGCTGGCCACGCGGTACGGCGCGGACCGCACGTACCGGCTGTCCCTGGTGCTGGCCGCCAAGGCGCTCGACGAACCCGCGCAGCGGCCGGACACCGTCGACCTGGACCGGACCTGGCAGGAGCACAACGCGCAGTTGCGGGCCGGGGGCGACCAGGTCACCGTGCTGGTCCGGGTGGACCCGGCGCGGCGGGACCAGGTGGTGGACACCGCGCTGGCCGTCCGCGACGAAGAGGCCCATGCGGACGGCTGGCTGAGGATGAGCGTGGTGTTCCAGGACGCGCGGCACGCCGAATGGGCCCTGTGGCAGCACTCCACGTGCGCGGAGGTCCTGGCCCCGCAGGGACTGCGCACCTCCCTGCACCACCGCGCCGCCACGCTCGCCATCCGGTACGGGGGCGGGCCCGCCCCCCAGTAGGGCGTCGTCCGGTTTTCGAACAGGGTTGACCGGATTACGTTCTTGACGGACAGTCACCCTCTCGCCCAACATCAGGCTCGCACTGACGCACGACGCACTGCCGTACCCACGCAGGAGCGACGGCGCACAGGCACGCTCACCCGCGCCACCCGCACGTTCCGCACACATCCCCAGTACGGAATCCCGGAGCCCCCACATGAGCCTGTCCGTCTCCCGGCGCCTGGCCGCCGTGACCGCCCTCGCGGTCGCCGGTCTGTTCGCCGCCACCGCCCCCGCCGCGCTCGCCTCGCCGACCTCGGTCGCCGCTGCGCCCACGCCGCCCGACATCCCGCTGGCCAACGTCAAGGCACACCTGACGCAGCTGCAGTCCATAGCCACCGCCAACGGCGGCAACCGCGCCCACGGCCGGACCGGCTACAAGGCCTCGATCGACTACGTGAAGGCCAAGCTGGACGCGGCCGGTTTCACGACCACCCTGCAGACCTTCACCTCCAGCGGTGCCACCGGCTACAACCTGATCGCCGACTGGCCGGGCGGCGACCCCAACTCGGTCCTGATGTCCGGCTCGCACCTCGACTCGGTGACCTCGGGCGCGGGCATCAACGACAACGGCTCCGGCAGCGCGGCCGTCCTGGAGACCGCGCTCGCCGTCTCCCGGTCCGGCCTCACGCCCACGAAGCACCTGCGCTTCGGCTGGTGGGGCGCGGAGGAGCTGGGCCTGATCGGCTCGAAGTACTACGTGAACAACCTGCCGGCGGCCGAGAAAGCGAAGCTCTCCGGCTACCTGAACTTCGACATGATCGGCTCGCCGAACCCGGGCTACTTCGTCTACGACGACGACCCGACGATCGAGCAGACCTTCAAGAACTACTACGCGGGCCTCGGCATCCCCACCGAGATCGAGACCGAGGGCGACGGCCGCTCCGACCACGCCCCGTTCAAGAGCGCGGGCATCCCGGTCGGCGGCCTGTTCTCCGGCGCCGACTACACCAAGACGGCGGCCCAGGCGACGAAGTGGGGCGGCACCTCCGGTCAGGCCTTCGACCGCTGCTACCACTCCTCCTGCGACACCACGGCGAACATCAACGACACCGCCCTGGACCGCAACTCCGACGCCATCGCCTACGCGATCTGGAACCTCGGCTTCGCCACCCCGGTCCCGCCGGGCCCGTCCTTCGAGAACACCGCGGACGTGACGATCCCGGACTCCCCCGCCGCCGCGGTGAACTCGCCGATCACGGTCTCGGGCGTCACGGGCAACGCGCCGGCCACCACCAAGGTCGACGTGAACATCGTCCACACCTACATCGGTGACCTGGTGGTCGACCTGGTGGCCCCGGACGGCTCCGTGTACAACCTGCACAACCGCACCGGCGGCAGCGCGGACAACATCGTCAAGTCCGTCACAGTCAACGCCTCCTCCGAGGTCGCCAACGGGGTCTGGAACCTCCGGGTCAAGGACGCGGCCGCACAGGACGTCGGCTACATCAACAGCTGGAAGATCACCTTCTAGCTCGTCGGCCCGACAGCCGGTCTAGTCCCTCGGAGCTCCGGTGTGATCCGCTCGGATCATGCCGGAGCTCTCCTGGATCCGGGCCCGCAGTTCCTCCGCGACCGCCGCGACGTCGGCGTGGCCCAGCTTCGCGGCCTCCACCAGATCGCCGAGTTCCTCCGGCGACGGCAGCTGCTTGGCCCCGGCGACCCGCAGGTACGAGCGGGTGGCGGCGGCGGCGTAGAACTCGTTCATCGGGGATTCCAGCGCCGGGCACACCGCGAGCGTGTGCAGAAACGCCGCGGCCCGCCACGCGGTGTCCGGGGCGGGCTGTTCGGGCACCAGGACGAGGTCGTTCTGGTGCCGGGCCACGGCGGCGGCCACTCCGGAGGGATCCCACACGGCGGGATCGGACGGGAGATGGTGGGCCAGAGCGGTCCAGGCCCACTCCATGGTGATCTTCAATGCCCGAACCGCTCCTGGAAGTAGCCCCAGTGGTCGGCGAACTCCTCGATCCCGGACAGGAAGTTCTTCCGGTCCTCGTCGAGCTCGCGTTCCGTGACTTCGGTGATCAGCGCGGTGACCGTCGTGCCCAGGGCCGCCGCTCGCGCCTTCAGGCGTTCGTGGAACTCTTCTTCCAGGCGGATGGTGACGTGTCTCGACATGCTTTTCACCGTACAGCGGGGCTGCTGTACAGAGGACCGGAACGGCCCAAGGGTGGGCAGGGACACAGTCCCCGCCCACCCTCGGACTTCTACTCCGGCTCCGTGCCCGACTACTTGTTGGCGTCGGCCGCCTTCACCAGCTCGGCCTTGGTGACCGCGCCGACGTAGACCTTGCCGTCGTCCGTGATCAGGGCGTTGACCACGCGGGTCTTCAGGACGCGGCCCTCGCCGAACTTCCCGGAGACCTTCTCCCCGAGCGAGTCGAGGAACTGCGCGGCCCCCTTGGGCGCGTTCTTGTCCTTGGCCGCGTCGTCCATGCCCTTGAGGGTGTTGGTCGCGCCGGTCTCGATCCGGGCGATCGAGGTCCAGCCCTCGCCGAGGACCTTCGGCTCGCCCTGGGCGCCCTCGGTGCCGCCGATCAGGCCGCCCAGGCCCGGGATGGACTCCAGCGCGCCCAGCCCCTTGTCCGCGCCGTCCTTGCCGTCCTTGGCGCCCTTGCCGTGCTCTCCCGCCGCGCCCTCGGTCACCTTGGCGTCCTTGGGCGGGGTGAAGGCGAAGGTGTCGGCGGCGGGCTTGGCGAAGTCGACCTTGGTGAAGCCGGCGTCCACGATCGGCTTGCCGCCGTCGGTGGAGAGCACCTGCACGCGCAGCGGCACGCCGTTCTTCGCGTCCACCGCGATCTTGACCGAGGCGACCGTCGAGCCGGTCCCCTTCGGCTTCAGGACCAGCTGGTAGGCGTCGCGCCCGGCCACCTGGGCCGTGTCGCCGACGCTGACGTCGGTGGTCGTTCCGGCGGCCTTCAGGACCTCCTGGGCGATCTCCTGCGGGGAGGCCGGGAGGCCCTCGGCCTTGTCGCCCTTGTCGCCCTTGTTGGAGGGGTCCTTCTCGTGGAAGACCTCCTTCGACTTGGAGTCGTATCCCCAGACGTCGTCGCCGTTGTGGACGAGGCTGTACTCGTCCTTGCCGTCCACGAAGGTGAGCTTCTGGCGGTCCGGGCCGTCGGCGGCCACCCGGAAGGTCTGGGTGCCGCCGCTCACCAGCCGGCTGAGCTTCTCCTGCGGGTCCGCGGAGCCGCCGGTCACGCCGCCACCGCCGCCCAGCAGGCCGGCCGGCAGGCTCGGCAGTCCCAGGTCCGTGCTGATCTTGGCGCTGCCGGACAGCTGCTGCACGTCCGAGGCCGCGATCTTCTCGATGAGCTGCTGGGCCGTCACCTTCGGAAGGTCCGGTCCACCGGCGTTCGCGAAGGCCGGAACCATCGCGATCGTGCCGGCGACCACACCGAACACCGCGACCGGTACGGCGTACCGAGCAGCCTTGCGGGTCTTTGCGTTCGTTGCCATGTCTGTCTGCCCTACCTCTGTGTGTACGGCGGCGACCTACCCGTCCACGTCCACCCCGCGCCGCCACTCTCACCCGATCTGGTGGGGATGTGTCTCCATCTGACCAAAGAAGGGGGGGTCGGGGCGTCAGCCCCCGGAGCCAACTGTGCGTACGCCCCAGGGATGACATGACGAGGGCCCGGCCTCCCCCACCCGTAGGGGTTGCCGGGCCCTCGCCCTTGTATGCGGTGGGTGCCTTCCGGCTTCCCCCGAGGTCAGCCCGCCCGGTGGACCACGGCGTCGCAGAGCTCCACCAGCGCCGACTTCGCGAAGCAGTCGGGCAGCGGGGCCAGCGTGGCCCGCGCCTCCTCCGCGTACCGCACGGTGTCCTTGCGGGCCTGCTCCAGGGCCGGGTGGACCCGCAGCCGGGCGAGCACCTCGGCGTGCAGCGCGTCGTCCGTCAGATCGCCGTCCAGGAGCCGTACGAGCTCCACGTCCTCGGGGTCGCCGCCCTGGGCCGCCATCTCCCGCAGCCGCAGGACCGGGAGCGTCGGGATGCCCTCGCGCAGGTCGGTGCCGGGGGTCTTGCCGGACTCGTGCGAGTCGGAGGCGATGTCGAGGACGTCGTCGGCGAGCTGGAAGGCGGTGCCGAGCCGCTCGCCGTACTGGGTCAGGATGTCGACGACCGACTCGTCGGCACCGGACATCATCGCGCCGAAGCGGCCGGAGACCGCGATCAGCGAGCCGGTCTTGCCGGCGATGACGTCGAGGTAGTGCTCGACCGGGTCGCGGCCGTCGCGCGGGCCCGCCGTTTCCAGGATCTGGCCCGTCACCAGCCGCTCGAACGCCTCGGCCTGGACCCGTACGGCCTCGGGGCCGAGGTCCGCCAGGATGTGCGAGGCGCGGGCGAACAGGAAGTCACCCGTCAGGACGGCCACGGAGTTGCCCCAGCGGGCGTTGGAGCTCTCCACGCCGCGGCGCACGTCCGCCTCGTCCATGACGTCGTCGTGGTAGAGCGTCGCCAGGTGGGTGAGCTCCACGACCACGGCGGAGGGGACGATCCCGGGCGCGTAGGGATCGCCGAACCGGGAGGCGAGCATCACCAGCAGCGGCCGGAAGCGCTTGCCGCCGGCGCGGACCAGGTGCTGTGCGGCCTCGGTGATGAAGGGGACTTCGCTCTTGGTGGCTTCGAGCAGACCCGCCTCGACGGCGGCCAGTCCGGCCTGGACATCGGTCTCAAGAGCCTGGTCCCGCACGCTCAGTCCGAACGGCCCGACGACGGTCACGAGGGGTACTCCTGTCTGCTGACGATCACCTTGACGATCACACGGATTGTCGATGTGTCGCTGCCATCACTCAAGCCAGCGTATCCGGTCTGTTTTCGATCACCCAGGGCGCCTGTCCGGCCACGGGCACCGTACAGGCCGGGCGGCGCCCTATGCGCCCCGGTATGTTCTAGAGCAGCCGAAACAACCGGAGAATGCGTTTTGTCCAGAACTGCTACCGAAATAGACGAGCCTTCGGACCCGGAGGCCGACCAGCCGCCGCCCGGCGACGACCACGCCTTCCTCGGGCACCCCAGGGGCCTGGCCACGCTCTCCGGACTGGAAGTCTGGGAGCGCTTCTCGTTCCTGGGCATGCAGGCCATCCTCGTCCTCTACTTCGCGGACACGGTGGCCAACGGCGGCCTGGGGATGAACCCGGGCACCGCGGCCTCCGTCTCGGCGGCCTACGGGACCATGGTCTACCTCGTCTCCGTCGCCGGCGGGTGGCTCGCCGACCGGATCCTCGGTTCGTACCGCGCCGTGCTGTGGGGCGGCATCCTGATCGCCTGCGGCCACTACGCCATGGCCGTGCCGACCGCCGCCATGACCTGGGTGGGCCTCGGCCTGATCAGCGCCGGCACCGGCCTGCTGAAGCCGAACGTGGCCAGCATGGTCGGCAAGCTGTACAAGACGGACGACGACCGGCGCGACGCCGGCTTCGCCCTCTACTACATGGGCATCAACATCGGCGCCTTCGCCGGCCCCCTGATCACCGCCTGGCTCGGCGAGCACCAGGGCTGGCACTGGGGGTTCTCGGCCGCCGCGCTCGGCATGACCGCGGGCCTGATCCAGTACGTGGCCGGCCGCCGCCATCTGGCGGGGCGCAAGCACTCCGCCGAGTTCGCGCTGGCGCCCGACGCGATGCGCTCGGCCGTGACGAAGATCATTGCCGGGATCGTGGCCTTCGCCGCGCTCGCCACCCTTTTGGCGGTACTGGGCTGGCTGACGATGGGCCGGTTCGTCGACCTGCTCACCCTGATCTCCGTGATCGCGCCGGTCGTGTACTTCGCGATCATGTTCCGCAGCGACCGGGTCACGGCCGAGGAGCGGGGGCGCCTGCGCCCGTACGTGGTGCTCTTCCTGGCCTCGGTGGCCTTCAACTTCATCCTCTTCCAGGCGTACTCGACGATGATGCTGCTCGCCTCGACGAACGCCCGCACCGAGATCCTCGGCTTCACCTTCCCGGCCGGCTGGTACGCCTCCGCGCTCGGCGCGTTCGAGGTGCTCCTGGCCCCGGTCGTGGCCGCCCTGTGGGTCCGGATGGGCCACCGGCAGCCGCACGCCTCCAACAAGATCGCCATCGGCGTGATCCTGGGCGGCCTGTCCTTCCTCCTGATGGTCATCCCGACCTCGGGGCACTCGGGCGACACCTACAAGATGGCCGCCTGGTGGATCATCGGCTCCTACCTGCTGCTCGGACTCGGCGACGTCCTGCTGGAGACCTCCGGCATGTCGGCCACCACGAAGCTCGCCCCGAAGGCGTTCGCCAGCCAGACGATGGCCCTGTGGTTCCTCTCCCTCGCCCTGGCCAACGGCATCCAGGCGCAGGTGGTCAAGGTCTACGGCCAGGTCTCCAACCCCGCCTACTTCGGCGTCAACGGCGCCATCGCGGTGGCGGTGGGACTCGCGGTGATCGCGGCCGCCCCGTGGCTCAAGCGCACGATGCACCCCGTCCACTGACCGTCGGAGCTTCGATGATCATCCGTACCGACTTCCCCTACGGGACCACCCACGAGGACGTCCGGATCCCGCTGGGGGACGGCACCGAGCTGTACGCCCGCATCTGGCGGCCGGTCACCGACGAGCCCGTCCCGGCGCTGCTGGAGTACCTCCCGTACCGCCTCACCGACTGGACCGCCCCGCGCGACTGGCAGCGCCACCCCTGGTACGCGGGCCACGGCTACGCCTCCGTACGGGTCGACGTGCGCGGCCACGGCAACAGCGGCGGCGACCCGGGCGACGAGTACGACGCGCAGGAACTCGCCGACGGGGTCGCCGTGGTGGAGTGGCTGGCGGCCCAGCCCTGGTGCACGGGGTCGGTGGGCATGTTCGGGATCTCCTGGGGCGGCTTCAACAGCCTGCAGATCGCGGCGCTCGCCCCGGAGCCGCTCAAGGCGGTCGTCACCGTCTGCTCCACGGACGACCGCTTCGACAACGACGTGCACTACATGGGCGGCTCGCTGCTCGCCGTCGACATGCACGCGTGGGCGGCGACCATGCTCGCCTTCGCCTCCCGCCCGCCGGACCCGCTCTACGCGGGCGAGGGCTGGCGCGACCAGTGGCTCTCGCGGCTCGGCGCGGTGGAACCCCTCGTGCACACCTGGCTGTCCCACCAGACCCGCGACGCGTACTGGCGCCACGGCAGCGTCTGCGAGGACTACGGCGCGATCGGTGCGGCCGTCCTCGCCGTCGGCGGCTGGCACGACCCGTACCGCGACACCGTGCTCCGCCTGGTCGCCGCGCTCCCCGCCGACCGGGTCCGCGGCCTGATCGGCCCCTGGTCGCACCAGTACCCCGACCGGGGGCTGCCGCCGGGCCCCGCCATCGGCTTCCTCCAGGAGACCCTGCGCTGGTGGGACCACTGGCTCAAGGGCAAGGACACCGGCGTGATGTCCGAACCCCTGCTCCGCTCCTGGATCTCCGAGTCGCACCCGCCGGCGACCGCCTACCCGACCCTGCCCGGCCGGTGGGTCGGCGACCCGTCCTGGCCCTCGCCGAACGTCGACCCGGTCACGTACGCCTTCCAGGGCGCGCCGGTCGTCGTGGCCTCCCCGCAGCACACGGGCCTGGACGCGGGCCGCTTCTTCCCCTTCGGCAACGACGCCGACCTGCCGCCGGACCAGCGCGAGGAGGACGCGAAGTCGGCCTGCTTCGAGTTCCCGGTGGGTGACGGCTCCGGCCCGGTGGAGATCCTGGGCCGCCCGGTGGTCCGGCTGCGCCTGCGCATGGACGTCCCGTACGGGCAGGTCGTGGCCCGCCTCTGTGACGTGGCCCCGGACGGCTCCTCGACCCTGGTCACCCGCGGCGCGCTCAACCTCTCCGCCCGGCAGGGCCGGGACAAGGCCGTGCCGTGGCCGGTGGGCTCGTACGAGGACGTGGTCTTCGAGCTGAACGGCATCGGCCACTCCTTCCCGCCGGGCCACCGCATCCGCGTCGCCCTGTCCTCCGCCTACTGGCCGTGGATCTGGCCGCGCGCCGGCTCGGAGCACGGCTGGACCCTGGACCCGGCGGGCAGCGCGGTGGAACTCCCGATCCGCGACCCGTCCGCCGACGAGGAGCCGATCCTCTTCGAGGCCCCGGAACAGTCGGAGCCCCTGGGCGTCTCCTACCCGGCGACCCTGGACGCCCCCCGGCCGGAACGCCTGGTCGTACGGGACGTCGCGCGCGGGGTGTGGCGCCTGGAGGTCGACCCGCGCTACGGCGGCACCCGGGTCTACCCGGACGGCCTGGAGTTCAGCGAGGACGCGCTGGAGATCTACGAGATCCAGGAGGCGGACCCCCTGTCCGCCCGGACCCACTCCACCTGGACCGTACGCCTGCACCGGCCGGAGCTGGCCTGGGACGTGTCGGTGGTGACCCGCTCGGAAATCACCTGCGACGAGGGCGGCTTCCTCACCTCGAACGAGGTGGTCTGCCGCGAGGGCAACGAGGTCCTCTTCCACCGCACCTGGGAGCGCCGCCTACCGCGGGCGGCGGTGTAGCCGGCGCGCTGTCCGCCGTTCACCTCCGCCAGAACAGGTGGTGCACGACTCCGCTCGGGCTGGGCACGACCTCGAGGTGGAACCGGTCGAGCAGGTCCTCGGGCGACTCCCACAGCCGCAGGCCCTCGCCGTACTCCACGGGCGCGACGGCGATGTGCAGGGTGTCGACGAGGTCCGCGTCGAGGAACTGCCGGACGGTGGTGACCCCGCCGCCGAGCCGCACGTCCTTGCCCCGCGCCGCCTCGCGCGCCCGTTCGAGGACCGTGAGCGGGTCGCCGCCGACGAAGTGGAAGGTCGTGTCGGAGAGCGTGACCGAGGGCCGGTCGTGGTGGGTCATGACGAAGACCGGGGTGCGGAAGGGGGGCTCGTCGCCCCACCAGCCGACCCAGTCGTGGTCGAGCCAGGGCCCGCGCTGGGGGCCGAACTTGTTGCGACCCATGATCTCGGCGCCGATGTCGCGGGCGAAGTCCCGGGTGAAGTAGTCGTCGAGGCCGCGGCTGCCCCCGGCGTCGGTGCGCATGGGCCAGCTCGCCGTGGCCCCGGCCCAGGAGAACAGGCGCTCGGCACCGGGAAGGCCGAAGGGGTTCTCCAGGCTCTGGTGCTCGGGCTCGCCGGCGGCGACCCCGTCCCGCGAGACGTTGAAGTTCATGACTCTGAGTAGCTGGCTCATGGGGTGTCCTCGTCCTGTCCGGGCCTGTCCGGGCCTGTCGATGCTCGTGCGGCGCGGTGCCCCGCATCAGGATGTCGAACGGGACGCGCCGGAATCGACAGCGGCCCTCACCTTTCCCGGAAGCCACCCGGACGCCCCCACGTCACCGCCCCCCGTACAGCCGTTCCAGGACCACCGCCACGCCGTCCGCCTCGTTCGAGAGGGTGACCTCGTCCGCCACGGCCAGGAGTTCCGGGTGGGCGCCGGCCATCGCGACGCCGTGCGCCGACCACGCGAACATCGGGACGTCGTTCGGCATGTCGCCGAAGGCGATCGTCTCGGAGCCCGAGACGTCCAGGAGCTCCGCCGCCACCGCCAGGCCGCTCGCCTTGTCGATGCCCGGCGGCTGGAGTTCCACCGTGTGTTCCCCCGCCATCGTGACGTTGACCAGGTCCCCGGCGACCGATCTGGCCACCGCCGTCAGCTCGTCGTCCGAGAGGCGCGGGTGCTGGAGCAGCACCTTGGTGATCGGCGCGGACCAGAGGTCGGAGCGCCGGGCCACCCGGACCGTCGGCAGGTGCGCGTGCCACGTCCGGTACCCCGGCTCCATCAGCATCTCCGCGTCGATGCCCTCCTGGTTGACCGCCGCGAAGACCTCCCCGACCTCCGCCTCGATCTTCCCGAGGGCGACCTCGGCCAGTTCCCGGTCCATGGCCACGGAGTGCAGCAGCAGCCCGGCCGCCGCGTCGTAGACCTGCGCCCCCTGCCCGCACACCGCGAGCCCCGTGTAGCCGAGGCCGTCCAGGACGTGGCGGACCTGCGGGACGGGGCGGCCCGTCACGATGATGTGCCGGGCGCCGGCCGCCCCGGCGGCCCGGAGCGCCGCGCGGGAGCGGGCCGAGACGGCGTCTGCGGCGCGCAGCAGCGTCCCGTCCAGGTCGGTGGCGACGAGGGCGTAGGGCAGGGCGTCGGGGAAGACGCCGGGGAGGACGTCAAAGGGGACGTGGGGAAGGGCGGAAGTCACGTGTTCAAGGATACGGACCGCTTGGTACAAGTCGTATGAATAACGCCCGAATCCGGCCTCCCACGGGCCCCACAAGCCCTCTAACCTGTCAACCAGCCCCCGGGACACCCCCGGGCAGCGTCGAAAGCGAGGCAGCATCCCATGCCCCAGCAGAGCCCCCTCGACATCCCCGAGGGCGACCCGTTCGGGCCGCACAACCTCCCCTACGGCGTCTTCTCCACCGCCGGGGACGAGCGGCGCCGCATCGGTGTCCGCATCGGCGGGTACGTGCTCGACGCCGGGGCCGCCGCGGCCGCGCTCGGCTCCCCGTACGCCGGACTGCTCGGGCAGCCCTCCCTCAACCCGCTGCTCGCCGCGGGCCGCACCGCCTGGAAGGACGTGCGCCGCGCGCTGACCGCGTGGGTCACCGACCCCGGCCACCGGCCCTCCGTGGAACCGCACCTGCTGCCGCTCGAAGACGCCGTGCTGCACCTCCCGTACGAGGTCGCCGACTACGTCGACTTCTACGCGAGCGAGCACCACGCCACGAACGTCGGCAAGATGTTCCGGCCGGACGGGGACGCGCTGACCCCCAACTGGAAGCACCTGCCCATCGGTTACCACGGCCGGGCCGGCACGATCGTGGTGTCCGGCACCGACGTCGTGCGCCCCTCGGGCCAGCGCAAGGCGCCGGCCGACCCGGCGCCCGTCTTCGGGCCCTCCGTGAAGCTCGACATCGAGGCCGAGGTCGGCTTCGTCGTCGGCACCCCCTCGGAGCAGGGCCGCCCCGTGGCCCTCGCCGACTTCGAGGAGCACGTCTTCGGGCTGTTCCTGCTCAACGACTGGTCCGCGCGCGACATCCAGGCCTGGGAGTACGTGCCGCTCGGCCCCTTCCTCGGCAAGTCCTTCGCCACCTCCGTCTCCGCCTGGGTCACCCCGCTGGAGGCCCTGGACGCGGCCCGGGTCGCCCCGCCCGCCCGGGACTTCCCGCTCCTGCCCTACCTCGACGACTCCGGCGCCGACCGGCCCGGCGGCTTCGACCTGCACATCACCGTCTCCGTCAACGGGCAGGAGGTGGCGCAGCCGCCGTTCGCGTCGATGTACTGGACCGCCGCCCAGCAGCTCGCCCACATGACCGTCAACGGCGCCTCCCTGCGCACCGGCGACGTGTACGGCTCGGGCACCGTCAGCGGCCCGGAGACCGGCCAGCGCGGCTCGCTGCTGGAGCTCACCTGGAACGGCCGCGACGCCATCGAGCTCACCGACGGCAAGCGCACCTTCCTGGAGGACGGGGACACCGTCACGCTCACCGCGTGGGCACCGGGCGCCGACGGCACCCGCGTGGGCCTCGGCGAGGTCAGCGGCCGCATCGTGGGCACTCTCTAGTCCACATCGCGGGACGAGCACCGACGGCGGGGTGGCGGATCTTTCCGCCGCCCCGCCGTTCTCGCAGGTCATGGCCGTACGCGAACACCCGCGAGTGGCGCAACACTGCGGCAACACCACCGACCCGGCCCCCTCGGTATGTTCCCTGCCATGCCAGCCGAACGCACCCGCGAACACACCGTCCCGGTCGCCGCCGCGCGCCGCCGACGGCTGCGCGCGGACCAGGCGCGACAGCTCGCCGACCTGCTGCGCCACCAGATCCTGGCGGGCGGCTACCCCACCGGCGTCCTCCCCCTGGAGGACGTCCTCGCCACCGACTACGGCGCCGGCCGCAACACCGTGCGCCAGGCCCTGGACCTGCTGCGCGGCGAGCAGCTCGTCGAGCGCCGCCCCGGTGTCGGCACCGTCATCGTGTGCGCCAAGTACCCGCACGGCCTCGACCGCCTCCAGGGCCTGGCCGAAACCCTCCACGAACACGGCCGGGTCACCAACGAGGTCCGCACCGTCGGCCCCGTCCGCGCCCCGGCCCCCGTCGCCGACCGGCTGCGCCTGCCCGAGCACTCCGACGTGCTGTACATCGAGCGGCTGCGCCGCCTGAACGGGCTGCCGCTCTCGCTGGACCTCACGTACGTCCCCCTGGACATCGGCGCGGACCTGATCGGCTGCGACCTGGAGAACACCGACGTCTTCCGGCTGCTGGAGTCCCTGACCGGGCAGCCGCTCGGCCACGCCGAGATCACCCTCGAGGCCGTCAACGCCGACGCGCACTCCGCCGCCGTCCTGCAGGCCCCGCGCGGGGCCGCCGTCCTGATGCTGGAGCGCCTCACCCACCTCGGCGACGGCCGGCCCGTGGACCTGGAGTTCATCCGCTTCCGCGGAGACCGGATCACCATGAGCGGCCTGCTGCACCGCGGCGCTTAAGTCCCCGTAGCCCTCGTAGCCCTCTCTTCCTCCCTTCCTGGAGACAGCCATGCCTCTGGTCCCCCAGCGCGGCGACGTGCCCGTGACCATCGACGAGTCCCTGTGCATCGACGGCTGCACCCTCTGCGTCGACATGTGTCCGCTCGACTCGCTCGCGATCCGCGAGGACAACGGCAAGGCGTACATGCACGTGGACGAGTGCTGGTACTGCGGCCCGTGCGCCGCCCGCTGTCCCACCGGCGCGGTGACCGTCAACATGCCCTACCTGCTCCGGTGAAAGGCCCGATCCCGATGCGTACGAGAACCCTCGCGCCCGCCCTCCTGCTGATCCTCCCGCTGGCCACCGCGTGCGGTGAGTCCTCCGGTACGGGCGGCAGCGGCAAGACGGTCACGGTGACCGTCGGCTACCAGTCCAAGACCATCAACACCGTCACCGCCGGTACGCTCCTGCGCTCCCTCGGATACTTCGAACAGGAGCTCGCGGCGCGCGGCAAGAAGGACGGGGTCACCTACAAGGTCGACTGGCAGGACTACGCCACCGGCGCCCCGATCACCGCCCAGATGACCGCCGGGAAGATAGACATCGGCTCGATGGGCGATTTCCCCCTCCTCATCAACGCGGCGCGCGGCAAGGAGCTGAAGCAGCCCACCCACCTCGTCTCCGTCACCGGCTACAACCTGCGCGGCGGCCTCAACACCGTGGTCACCGCCCCCGACGCGAAGCTGGAGTCGCTCGCCGACCTGCGCGGCAAGAAGGTCTCCACCTCGGTCGGTTCCGCGGCCGACGGGACGCTCGTACGGGCCCTGCAGCGCGCCGGGATCGATCCCGAGAAGGGCATCGAGAAGCTCAACCAGCAGCCCAGCGTGGGCGCTTCCGCCCTCCAGGCGGGCAGCGTCGACGCTCTGTCGCAGTTCGTCGCCTGGCCGGGCCAGCTGGCCTTCGAGGGGCGGGCCAAGGCCCTGTACGACGGGGCCGAGCTGAACCTGCCGACCTTCCACGGGGTCACGGTCCGCGAGAAGTTCGCGGCCGAACGCCCCGCGGTCCTGGAGGACTTCCTGCGGGCCCAGCGCAAGGCGACCGAGCACCTGCGCACCCAGCCGGTCGCGGCGGCCGAAGCGGTGGCCAAGGAGACCGGGCTGCCTGCGGAGGTCGTCTACCTCTACAACGGGGCCAACGGCATCGCGACCTTCGACCCGGCGCTGCGCCCCGAGCTGCTGGCGGCGCTGAAGGAGGACGTCCCCGTCCTCCAGGCGGCCAAGCTGGTGGACTCCGTCGACGTCGACGCCTTCGTGGACCCCGCGCCGCTCAAGCGCGCCGCGGCGGGCACCCAGGACTACCCGGCGGCCGCACCGGCCCGCCCGGAGCTGTGGCTGAAGGAGGGCAACCGCACCCAGGCCTTCGACACTCCGGCGGCCCTGCTGAAGGCGCTCAAGGCCGCCGGCCCCGGCGGTGTCCGGGCGGCGTACGTCCCGGACGCGGTGACGGGCACCCTCTGGTTCGCCGACAAGGCCGTCTGGGTGGCGGAGGGCGCCGAACTGCGGGCGTTCGTCACCCCGTCGGGCGCCAAGGCGTACGCCGACCAGCACGCGGGGTCCGGAGCGCGGATCGTGAGCTTCGCCGAAGCCGGAACCCTCGCGTCATGACGGCCCGCCGCCGGCTGCTACGGCTGACGTCGCTCGCCGCGGCCCTGGTCACCTGGCAGCTCCTGACGTCCCTCGACGTCAACCTGTGGCTCCGCTTCGAGCAGTTCCCGACCGTGGGCGAGGTGGCCTCGACGTTCGCCGACCGGGCGACGACCGGCCCCTACTGGCAGGACCTCGGCTTCAGCCTGCGGCGCATCGTGACGGGCTTCGTCCTGGCGTCCGTCCTGGGGGTGGCGGCGGGCACGGCGATCGCCCGCTCCCGGCTCGCGGCGGACCTGCTGGGCCCGGTCCTCGAAGTCCTGCGGCCGATCCCGGCGATCGCGCTGGTCCCGGTGGCGATCCTCCTCTTTCCCTCCAACGAGCAGGGGATCGTCTTCATCACCTGCGCGGCGGCGTTCTTCCCGGTCCTCGTCTCCACCCGGCACGCGGTGTCCGCGCTGTCCCCGGTGTGGGAGGAAGCCGTCCTCACCATGGGCGGTACCCGCCCCCGCATCCTCTTCTCGGTGGTCCTCCCCGGAGCCCTCCCGGGCATCTTCGGCGGACTCTCGGTGGGCATCGGGGTGTCCTGGATCTGCGTGATCTCTGCCGAGATGATCTCCGGGGAGTACGGGGTCGGCTACCGCACCTGGCAGGACTACACGGTCGTGGACTACCCCGGGGTCTTCGTCGGCATGGCCACGATCGGCGCCCTGGGCTGGCTCACGTCAACAGCGGTAGAACGCACGGGCCACCACCTAACCCGCTGGCTCCCCACCCGCACGACGCCGACACCCCGCGCGCCGGTGCCCCGCGGCCCGGTGCCCCACGGCCAGGTCTCCCACGGCCAGGAGGCACGCGACCCGGCCTCCCCCGGCGGCTCCCGCCCCGCTGAGTCCACCCGACCCGAGCCCCTCAGCCCGGATTCCTCCGGTACGGGGCTCCACCCCGTGGGCTCCCACGCCCGGGCCCCGGCCCCGGCCGACGGGCCGCCCGGCTAGCCGCTGCGCGGGGCGGAGTTCCCCTACCCGCCCTTCGCCCGTTCCCCGGGCTCTGCCCGGACCCGCGCCTCAAACGTCGGCGAGGCTGGAAGGGGTGCCCCGGGCGCAGCCCGGACCCCCTGGGGCTCCGCCCCAGACCCCGCGCCTCAAACGCCGGCGAGGCTGGATTTTCGCTGGCGTCAGCCACATCCAGCCCCTCCGGCGTTTGAGGAGTGGGGGTCCGGGGGCTGGCCCCCGGCAACGGGTCCGGGCGGAGCCCGGGGCCCCCTTCAGCCCGTCCGGCGTTTGAGGACCGGGTCCGGGCAGAGCCCGGGGAACGGGCGAAGGGCGGGTAGGGGACTCCGCCCCGCAGGGCCGACCCATCCGCACCACCCGGGCCACCCAAGCCACCCGGGCCACGGACCCACCGAAGCCACCGAAGCCACCGAAGCCACCTGCCAAGGAAGGAAGAGGACATGCCACCCCTACAAGCGCCCCCCTCACCCCCCACCACCGGCGCATCCCTCCGCCTGAGGGGATCCCTGGGCCGCCCCGCCGACAAACCCGTGCTCGACGCCGTCGACCTCGACATCCGCCCGGGCGAGGTGCTGACGGTCGTCGGCCCGTCGGGCTGCGGCAAGTCCACCCTCCTCCGCACCCTCGCCGGCCTCCTCCCCCCACTGGCCGGCACCGTCGAGCAGGACGGCCACCCGATCACCCGCCCCGACGCCACCCGCGCACTCGTGTTCCAGGACGACGCCCTCCTCCCCTGGCGCACGGTCCGCGCCAACGTCGAACTCCCCCTGTCCATCCGCGGAGCCACCCGCGCGGAGCGCCGCCGCACCGCCACCGACTGGCTGGAGCGCGTAGGACTCGCCGAGCACACCCACAAGCACCCGCACCAGCTCAGCGGCGGCCAGCGCCAGCGCGTCCAGCTGGCCCGCGCCCTCGCGGCCGCGCCCCGCGCCGTCCTCATGGACGAACCCTTCGGCGCGCTCGACGCCCAGACCCGCGCCGAGATGCAGGACCTCCTGGTCACCGTCCTGGCCGGTACCGGCGCCACCGTCGTCTTCGTCACCCACGACGTGGACGAGGCCCTCCACCTCGGCGACCGCGTCGCGCTCCTCGCCACCGGCGAGCTGATCGACGTACCGCACCCGCGCACGCGGACCCGCACAGCGGACCGCTCCGCACTGCGCCGCCGCATCCTCGACTCCCTCTGAAAGGCCCCCCGTGGACATCCCCATGGACCTCCCCGCGATCGCCGACGCCGAGGAACTGACCTGCGACGTCCTCGTCATCGGCGGCGGCACCGCCGGCACGATGGCGGCGCTGACCGCCGCCGAGGCCGGTGCGCGGGTGCTGCTCCTGGAGAAGGCACACGTACGGCACTCCGGCGCCCTCGCCATGGGCATGGACGGGGTCAACAACGCGGTCATCCCCGGCCGCGCCGAGCCCGACGACTACGTCGCCGAGATCACCCGCGCCAACGACGGCATCGTCGACCAGTCCACGGTCCGCCAGACGGCGACCCGCGGGTTCGGCATGGTGCAGCGCCTGGAGTCGTACGGGGTGAAGTTCGAGAAGGACGAGCACGGCGAGTACGCGGTCCGCCAGGTCCACCGCTCCGGTTCGTACGTGCTGCCCATGCCGGAGGGCAAGGACGTCAAGAAGGTCCTCTACCGGCAGCTGCGCCGCCGCGAGATGCGCGAGCTGATCCGGATCGAGAACCGGGTCATGCCGGTCCGCGTCCTGACCTCCCCCGAGGACGGCCGGGCGATCGGCGCGGCCGCCTTCAACACCCGTACCGGCGCCTTCGTGACCGTCCGCGCCGGGGCCGTCATCCTGGCCACCGGCCCGTGCGGCCGGCTCGGACTGCCGGCCTCCGGATACCTCTACGGGACGTACGAGAACCCCACCAACGCCGGTGACGGCTACGCGATGGCCTACCACGCGGGCGCCGCGCTCACCGGCATCGAGTGCTTCCAGATCAACCCGCTGATCAAGGACTACAACGGCCCGGCCTGCGCGTACGTCGCGAACCCCTTCGGCGGCTACCAGGTCAACCGGCACGGCGAGCGCTTCGTCGACTCCGACTACTGGTCGGGCCAGATGATGTCCGAGTTCGCCGCCGAACTCGCCTCCGACCGCGGCCCGGTGTACCTCAAGCTCAGCCACCTCCCCGAAGAGACGGTCTCGGCCGTCGAATCGATCCTGCACACCACGGAACGCCCCACCCGCGGCACCTTCCACGCGAACCGCGGCCACGACTACCGCACGCACGACATCGAGATGCACATCTCGGAGATCGGCCTGTGCGGCGGCCACTCGGCCTCCGGCGTACGCGTCGACGACCACGCCCGCACCACCGTGCCCCGGCTCTACGCGGCGGGCGACCTGGCCTCGGTCCCCCACAACTACATGATCGGCGCCTTCGTCTTCGGCGACCTGGCGGGCGCTGACGCCGCGCAGTACGAGCCGTACGAGGGGGACTTGCCCGCGGACCAGCTCGCCGCCGCCCACGAACTGATCTACCGCCCCCTCCGCCACCCGGACGGCCCGCCGCAGCCGCAGGTCGAGTACAAGCTGCGGCGGTTCGTGAACGACTACGTGGCCCCGCCCAAGACGGGCGCGAAGCTGTCGCTCGCCGTGGAGGCCTTCACCCGGATGGAGCGGGAGATCGGCGAGATGGGAGCCACGACCCCGCACGAGCTGATGCGCTGCGCGGAGGTCTCCTTCATCCGGGACTGCGCGGAGATGGCGGCGCGGGCCTCGCTGGCCCGGACGGAGTCCCGCTGGGGTCTGTACCACGAGCGCCTCGACCACCCCGAGCGCGACGACGCGGGCTGGCTGCACCACCTGGACCTGCGCAAGTCCCCCTCCGGGGCCATGGAGTTCACGGCGCGCCCGGTCGATCCCTACCTCGTCCCCGTCGCGGAGTTCACCCCGACGGGCGGGCCCTCCCGGCACCTGGGCGAGGTCGAACTGGTCGGCGTGGCCCTGGCGGGCGGTGGGGCCCGGGCGGCGGCCCCCTCTCCCACCGGCCGATCCGGCCCCGGCTCGCCCCGCATCCTGGAGCTCCTGTCCCTCTCGGAGACGGCCCCGGCCTTGGACGCCCTCCTCCCCTACCTCCACGACCCCGACCCGGCGGTCCGCGCCACGGCGGTGGCGGTGCTCGGCGAAACCGTCCCGGCGGGGGCCGGCCCCGCCCTCGGGGAGCGGCTCGCCGACCCCGACCCGGCGGTCCGCGCAGCCGCGGCGGCCGCACTGCGCGAACTCCTGGAGGTCCTCGAACCCGACTCCGCCCTCGGCACGGCCCTGCGGACGGGCCTCGGGGTGGCGGATCCGGCGGTCCGCTCCTCGGCACTCGAAGCCCTACGGGTCCTGCGGCTCGGGGAGCCCGCCCTGTACGAGCAGTCCCTGCGGGACCCCGACGTGGACGTCCGCATCCAGGCGGTCCGGGCGCTGGTCTCGGTGGACGCGGTGGAGCCGGTGGCTTCGGCCGTCGGCGACGCCTCCCGGGAGGTCCGGGTCACGGTCGCCAAGGCCCTCGGGACCCTGCGGGCCGCCGCCCCGCTCGCTCCGCTCCTCTCCGACACCGACCTGCTGGTCCGGGCCGCGGCCCTGACCGCCGTCGCCGCCACGGGCGGGCACGCGCAGGCGGTGGTGTCCGCGCTGTCCGACCCGGCGTGGCAGGTACGCGCGGGGGCCGCCGCCGGGCTGTCCTCGGCGGCGCCGGGGGTGGCGGTACCCGCCCTCACCCAGGCCCTGTCCGACCCGAACGCGGACGTCCGCAAGGCCACGGTCCTCGCCCTGCGCTCCCACCGCCCCGACCCGGCGGCCGCCGCAGCCCTGGCGACGGCCGTCTCCGACCCGGATGCGGACGTCCGCGCGTACGCCGGCCGCTTGTAGACCACCCGCCTGCGGGCCGTCCCGGAAAGAACGACGGCGGGGGGGGGGGGGGGGGGGGGGGGGGGGGCCGGGCGCGTCTGGTGTCCGGAGTGTACCGTTTGTCGGAGGGGGGGGAAAGCAGCCGGGGGCTTTGTGCGGGCGGA
>NZ_JBHUBS010000005.1:332003-446834 GCF_042788835.1 Streptomyces sp. NPDC056883
TTTGGGCTATGAGAAACCCACTTCGTGGGTCTCGCCAAGAAAAACAACGCGGCGACGGTCCCCACCACCTCCCCCCCCCCCCCCCGCGCCGTTCGTGTGACAGCTGGTCGATCGTGTGACGGGTAGGACTAGCCGCGGTCGGCCTTGCGGCGGCGGGCGACGAACCAGGCGGCCGCTCCGCCGATGGCGACGAGGGCGGCGGCCAGGCCGACGTACAGGCCGGTGTCGGAGCCCGAGTCGGAGTCGGAGTCGGTGTGCGCCATGGAACCGGTCGCGGGGTGGGTGCTCTCCGTGGAGGGGGCCGCGGGGGCGGCGCTCGCGGAGCCGGCCGGGGCCGGGGCGGCGGTCGCGGTGGAGGTGGAGGTGGGCGCCTTGGCGGTCGGGGCCGTGGAGGTCTTGAAGGTCAGGGAGGCCTCGCCGCCGTCGGCGATCTCGTTCTTGTAGGACGAGGAACGCAGCGTGAAGTCACCGGTGTTGGCCGGGTAGCTCTTGCCGAGGCCCATGGTGACCTTCCAGGTCAGCTTCCCGCCGGCCGGGATCTCGAAGCCCGCGTCGCCGCCGTTCCCGGCGGCCGCCGGGCGGAACAGGCCCTGCCATCCGCCGTCCTGCTGCCCGATGGAGGACGTGGTCTCCGGGGCGGACACCGCCTCGACCTTGAAGACCACGTCGCTCTCCTGGAGCTTCACGGTGCTGCCGGGCGTCTCGAGGATCATCCACGGGTGGTAGGAGGAGACCTTGTCCGTCGTGTTGGCCACCGTCAGCTCGAAGGTCTCCGTCGCGCCGCCCCGGGCCAGCGGGCCGCTCGGCGCCGGGGCGCTCATCGTGGTCTTCAGTGCCTTGGGGTTGCTCTCGTCGGCGTGGGCCGACAGCGGCATCAGGACGGTGCCGGCGATGGCGGCGACGACGAAGGCGGCGGAGGCGTTGCGCAGGACGGCGGCGGTACGAGCGGACATGGTGGACTCCCCCAGGAATCAAAGATCAGTGGATCTCGCTGGCGGTCCGGCTTCCTTCCCCCCGGTCGCTGCTGCGATGAACTGATCTTCACACAGACCACATCCCCAATCCGTCGTCGGAATGTCACCGCCACGCAACAGGCCCAGAAGCCTCCTCCACTCCTCTGACCTGCGGCGATAACGGCACCATAAACGCCTGTTTCTCCCCGCGTGACGCACGGCGCCCGAAGGCTCGCCGCACTGGCGCATGGCTACGGAGGGAAAACCCCAGCGGCCGTCTCGGTCCGGGCGGTGCGCACCCGACCCCCCGTTCGGAGGCACGCCGCGTGCAGCCTCGCCGCCTCGCCGGGATGGTGGACGAAAGCCCCGCCCCGTCCCCACCCGAACGGCAGGAGCCACGATGTCCCTCCGCCCCCGCAAGGCCGTCCTGACCTGTGCCGCCGCGATATCCATCGGCCTGGCCGCCATCGCCCCCGCCCACGGCGTCGACGGGCCCGCGCCGGACCCGAGGAACGCCAAGGCCATGCGGGACATGGCCACGGCGATCCGCGTGACGGGCAAGTACGCGGACGAGCAGCAGGCCCTGAAGGACGGGTACGTCCCGCACGGCGAGGCCTGCATGACCAACCCGTTCGGGGCGGGCGCCATGGGCTACCACTACGTCAAGGAGGCCTACTGGGGCTCGACGGACCCCAGCAAGCCGGCCGCACTGCTCTACAGCACCGAGAAGGACGAGCACGGCCGCCGCAAGCTGGAGGCGGTGGAGTGGATGTCCAAGGACCGCGACCAGGACATGAAGACCACCGACGACCGCCCGACCATGTTCGGCCTCCCCTTCGACGGCCCCATGCCCGGCCACTGGACGGGCATGCCCAAGCACTACGACCTCCACCTGTGGGCATACCGCGACAACCCAGCAGGCCGCTTCCACAACTGGAACACCGCCCTGACCTGCCCGAAGACCACCACCCCCATGCCCCACCCCCACTGACCCCGGCGTCAGCACAACGGTCCCGTTCACCCCTGCGGGCGGTCCCTAATCGATCCCCGGCGCCCCACCGACCGGACTCGCAAGACTTCGGCGCATGAGAGCACCGATGAACCGGCCGCCGGGCGGCTGGATCGCCGATGACCTGGACACGCTCCCGGAACTCCCCCCTCACACAGAGCTGATCGATGGCGACCTCGTCTCCCCGACTCCACAGACCTTGTTCCATTCGCGGGCGGTGAGCCTTCTCACCGAGTTGCTGGAGTCACTGGCACCCCCCGACCTTCATGTGCTCAGCAGGTTCACGATCGACATCGACCGGCACAACCGGCCCGAACCGGACGTCCTCGTAGTCCACGAGCACGCCATCCGAGACTGGGACCAGACGAGGCTGCCCGCCGCGGACGTGGTGCTCGCCGTGGAGGTGGCATCGGACGATTCCCGCATGCGTGATAGCGAGATCAAAACCGTCAAGTACGCCGCGGCGGGCATCCCCCACTACTGGCGCGTCGAGTACGAGAAGGGCCAAGTCCTCGTCCACGCATCGGAGCTGGACCCGGCCACCGGCGCCTACACGAGCACCGGCACCTTCCGGGACCGGGTGAATGCCTCGGTGACGTTCCCGGTGGAGCTCGACCTCACTCCCATCCTGCGTCGACGTCCTCGGTAGCCGGCACGCCAAAGGGCCCGGCCCCCCCGGAAGGGGTGCCGGGCCCTCGGCCGTGCTCGGTGCGGTCAGCGCACGAACGTGCTCGCGCTGCCCGCCAGGTCCAGGAAGTACTGCGGGGCCACGCCCAGCACCACCGTGACCGCGACGCCCACCGCGATGGTCGTCATCGTCAGCGGGGACGGGACGGCGACCGTGGGGC
Source organism: Streptomyces sp. NPDC056883 (assembly GCF_042788835.1). NCBI lineage: Bacteria > Bacillati > Actinomycetota > Actinomycetes > Kitasatosporales > Streptomycetaceae > Streptomyces > Streptomyces sp. NPDC056883. The sequence continues at coordinate 334,814 of NZ_JBHUBS010000005.1, forward strand.
CGTCCGCCTTCGGCTCGCTGAAGAACATCAGGACGATCACCCGGATGTAGAAGAACGCGGCGATCGCGGACGAGATGACACCGACCACGACCAGCGCTCCCGCGCCGCCCTCCGCCGCCGCCTTGAACACGGCGAACTTGCCGGAGAAACCGGAGGTCAGCGGGATGCCCGCGAAGGCGAGCAGGAAGACCGCGAAGACCGCCGCCGTCAGAGGCGAACGACGGCCCAGCCCCGCCCACTTGGACAGGTGCGTGGCCTCGCCGCCCGCGTCGCGCACCAGCGTGACCACCGCGAAGGCGCCGATCGTCACGAAGGAGTACGCGCCCAGGTAGAAGAGGACCGACTGGACGCCCTCCGCCGAAGTCGCGATCACACCGGCCAGGATGAAGCCGGCGTGCGCGATCGAGGAGTAGGCGAGGAGCCGCTTGACGTCGGTCTGGGTGACCGCGATGACCGCGCCCGCCAGCATCGTGACGATCGCGACGCCCCACATGACCGGCCGCCAGTCCCACCGCAGGCCGGGGAGGACGACGTAGAGGAGACGCAGGAGCGCGCCGAACGCAGCGACCTTCGTCGCCGCCGCCATGAAGCCGGTGACCGGGGTGGGGGCGCCCTGGTAGACGTCCGGGGTCCACATGTGGAAGGGAACCGCGCCGACCTTGAAGAGCAGGCCCATCAGGATCAGCGCGCCGCCGATCAGCAGCAGCGCGTCGTTGCCCATGGTGTCGGCGAGCGCCGGGTCGATGTTCGCCACGGTGCCGTCGACGACCTCCGCGATCGCCGCGTAGGAGACCGAGCCGGCGTACCCGTAGACGAGGGCGATGCCGAAGAGGAGGAAGGCGGAGGAGAAGGCGCCGAGCAGGAAGTACTTGACGGCCGCCTCCTGCGACATCAGCCGCTGGCGGCGGGCGACGGCGCAGAGCAGGTACAGCGGGAGGGAGAAGACCTCCAGGGCCACGAACAGCGTCAGCAGGTCGTTGGCCGCGGGGAAGATCAGCATCCCGGCGATCGCGAACAGCGCGAGCGGGAAGACCTCGGTGGTGGTGAAGCCCGCCTTGACGGCTTCCTTCTCGCTCTCGCTGCCCGGTACGGACGCCGCCTGCGCGGCGAAGGAGTCCACCCGGTTGCCGTGGGCGGCCGGGTCCAGGCGCCGTTCGGCGAAGGTGAAGATCGCCACGACCGAGGCCAGGATGATGGTGCCCTGCAGGAAGAGCGCCGGTCCGTCGACGGCCAGGGCGCCCATGGCCGCGATGTGCGCCTTGGAGCTGCCGTACCCGCCGGCGGCGAGTCCGACGACCGCCGCGAAGGCCGAGGCCAGGGCGGCCACGGCGAGGAACACCTGCGTGTAGTAACGGCCCTTGCGCGGCACGAAGGCCTCGACGAGGACTCCGATGATCGCCGCGCCCAGCACGATGAGCGTGGGCGAGAGCTGGGCGTACTCGATGTGCGGGGCCGGGATCTTGTCGATCGGCGCCGCGGCCGCCAGGTTCGGCAGCAGGTTCTGGGCAGCAGCAGTCACGGTGCTCACTTCGCCCCCTCCCCGTTCTTGGCCTCGACAGCCACTTCCGGCTTCGGGTCCGTCTGCTTCACATCAGACATGGTGTGCTTCACCGCCGGGTTGACGATGTCGGTCAGGACCTTCGGGTAGACGCCCAGACCGATCAGCAGCGCGATCAGCGGGGCGACCACCAGGACCTCCCGCAGGCGCAGGTCCGGCATGGTGCGGACCTCCTCCTTGACCGGGCCGGTCATGGTGCGCTGGTAGAGGACCAGCGTGTAGAGCGCCGCCAGCACGATGCCGACGGTGGCGATGATGCCGACGACCGGGTACCGGGCGAAGGTGCCGACCAGAACCAGGAACTCGCTGACGAACGGGGCGAGACCGGGCAGCGACAAGGTGGCGAGGCCGCCGATCAGGAAGGTGCCGGCCAGGACCGGGGCCACCTTCTGCACGCCGCCGTAGTCGGCGATGAGCCGGGAGCCGCGGCGCGAGATCAGGAAGCCGGCGACCAGCATGAGCGCCGCCGTCGAGAGCCCGTGGTTGACCATGTACAGCGTCGCGCCCGACTGGCCCTGGGAGGTCATCGCGAAGATGCCCAGGATGATGAAGCCGAAGTGCGAGATGGAGGCGTACGCCACCAGCCGCTTGATGTCCCGCTGGCCGACCGCGACCAGCGCGCCGTAGACGATGCTGATCAGGGCCAGGACCAGGATCACCGGCGTGGCCCACTTGCTGGCCTCGGGGAAGAGCCCGAGGCAGAAGCGCAGCATCGCGAAGGTGCCGACCTTGTCGACGACGGCGGTGATCAGGACGGCGACCGGGGCCGTGGCCTCGCCCATCGCGTTCGGCAGCCAGGTGTGCAGCGGCCACAGCGGGGCCTTCACCGCGAAGGCGAAGAAGAAGCCGAGGAACAGCAGCCGCTCGGTGTTGGTCGCCATGTCGAGCGTGCCCGCGGCGCGGGCGGCGGTGATCTCCTGGAGCGAGAAGTTCCCGGCGACCACGTAGAGCCCGATGACGGCGGCCAGCATGATGAGGCCGCCGACCAGGTTGTAGAGGAGGAACTTGACCGCCGCGTACGAGCGCTGCGCGGCCGCGTTCTCATCGGACCCGGAGTGCGCCCGGTCTCCGAAGCCGCCGATGAGGAAGTACATCGGGATGAGCATGGCTTCGAAGAAGATGTAGAAGAGGAAGACGTCGGTGGCCTCGAAGGAGATGATCACCATCGCCTCGACCAGCAGGATCAGGGCGAAGAAGCCCTGGGTCGGGCGCCAGCGCGAGCCCGCAGCGAAGCTGCTATTGGCTGCTTCGGTCTCCAGCGGGTCGGCGTCGTGCCAGCCGGCCGCGATCACGAAGGGGATCAGCAGCGCGGTGAGTGCGATCAGCACGACCCCGATGCCGTCGACGCCCAGTTCGTAGCGGACGCCGAAGTCGGCGATCCAGGAGCGCGATTCGGTGAGCTGGTAGCGGTCGCCACCGGGCTCGAAGCGGACCGCGACGAGCACGGCCAGGGCCAGCGTCGCCAGCGAGAAGAGCAGGGCGAGCCATTTGGCGGCGGTCCGGCGGGCGGCCGGGACGGCCGCCGTCAGGATCGCACCGACCGCGGGGACCGCGGCCGTCACCGTCAGAAGCGGGAAACTCATCTCACACCGCCCTCATCAGCAGGGTCGCGGCGATCAGGATCGCCGTGCCCCCGAACATCGAGACCGCGTAGCTGCGGGCGTAGCCGTTCTGCAGCTTGCGCAGCCGGCCCGACAGCCCGCCGACTCCGGCGGCCGTCCCGTTGACCACGCCGTCGACCAGGCTGTGGTCGACGTAGACGAGGGAGCGGGTCAGGTGCTCCCCGCCGCGGACCAGGACCACGTGGTTGAAGTCGTCCTGGTAGAGGTCCCGTCGGGCCGCCCGGGTGAGGAGCGAGCCGCGCGGGGCGACGACCGGGACGGGCTTCCTGCCGTACATCGCCCAGGCGATGGCGACGCCGATGACGAGGACGACCATGGTGGCCGCGGTGACCGTCGTGGCGCTGATCGGCGGGTGTCCGTGCTGGTGTCCGGTGACGGGCTCCAGCCAGTGCAGGAAGCGGTCGCCGATCCCGAAGAACCCGCCCGCGAAGACCGAGCCGAAGGCCAGGATGATCATCGGGATGGTCATGGACTTCGGGGACTCGTGCGGGTGCGGGGCGTGGCCCTCAGCATCCGGCTGCCAGCGCTTCTCGCCGAAGAAGGTGAGGAGCATGACGCGGGTCATGTAGAAGGCGGTGATCGCCGCGCCGAGCAGGGTCACCCCGCCGAGGATCCAGCCCTGGGTGCCGCCCTTGGCGAAGGCGGCCTCGATGATCATGTCCTTCGAGAAGAAGCCCGACAGGCCCGGGAAGCCGATGATCGCCAGGTACCCCAGCCCGAAGGTGATGAAGGTGACCGGCATGTACTTCCGCAGGCCGCCGTACTTGCGCATGTCGACCTCGTCGTTCATCCCGTGCATCACGGAACCGGCGCCGAGGAAGAGGCCCGCCTTGAAGAAGCCGTGCGTGACCAGGTGCATGATCGCGAAGACGTACCCGATGGGGCCGAGGCCGGCCGCCAGGATCATGTAGCCGATCTGCGACATCGTCGAGCCCGCGAGGGCCTTCTTGATGTCGTCCTTCGCGCAACCGACGATCGCACCGAAGAGGAGCGTGACGGCGCCGACGATGGTGACCACCAGCTGGGCGTCCGGGGCGCCGTTGAAGATGGCACCCGAGCGGACGATCAGGTAGACGCCGGCGGTGACCATGGTCGCCGCGTGGATGAGGGCCGAGACCGGGGTCGGGCCCTCCATCGCGTCGCCGAGCCAGGACTGGAGCGGCACCTGAGCCGACTTGCCGCAGGCGGCCAGCAGCAGCATCAGGCCGATCGCCGTCAGCTTGCCCTCGGAGGCGTCGTCCGCCGAGCCGAGGACCGGGCCGAAGGCGAAGGTCCCGAAGGTGGTGAACATCAGCATGATGGCGATCGAGAGGCCGATGTCGCCGACGCGGTTGACCAGGAAGGCCTTCTTCGCCGCGGTGGCCGCGCTGGGCTTGTGCTGCCAGAAGCCGATCAGGAGGTACGAGGCAAGGCCCACGCCCTCCCAGCCGAAGTACAGCAGCAGGTAGTTGTCGGCGAGGACCAGCAGGAGCATGGCCGCGACGAACAGGTTGAGGTAGCCGAAGAAGCGGCGGCGCCGCTCGTCGTGCTCCATGTAGCCGATGGAGTAGATGTGGATGAGCGTGCCCACGCCGGAGATCAGCAGGACGAACGTCATCGACAGCTGGTCCAGCTGGAAGGCCATGTCGGCCTGGAATCCCTCGACGGGGATCCAGGTGAACAGCCGCTGGTGCAGGGTGCGGTCCTCGGCTCCGCGGCCGAGCATGTCGGCGAAGAGGACGACGCCGGTCCCGAAGGAGGCGGCGGCGAGCAGGGTGCCGAGCCAGTGCCCCACCTTGTCGAGGCGCCGGCCGCCGCAGAGCAGCACCGCCGCTCCGAGCAGGGGCGCCGCGATCAGCAGCACAATCAGGTTCTCCACTGTGAACGCCCCTTACAGCTTCATCAGGCTGGCGTCGTCGACCGAGGCCGAGTGGCGGGTACGGAACAGCGACACGATGATCGCGAGGCCCACCACGACCTCGGCGGCGGCGACGACCATCGTGAAGAACGCGATGATCTGGCCGTCGAGGTTGCCGTGCATCCGGGAGAAGGTGACGAAGGCGAGGTTGCAGGCGTTGAGCATGAGCTCGACGCACATGAACAGCACGATCGCGTTCTTCCGGATCAGGACTCCGGCCGCCCCGATGGTGAACAGCAGCGCGGACAGGTACAGGTAGTTGACCGGGTTCACTTCGAGGCCTCCTCACGTGCGTCGCGGCCGAGGGCGTCGCGGCCGAGCCGCTCGGACGACCGCTGCTCCAGGGCCTTCAGGTCGTCCAGGGCCTTGCCGGAGACGTCCCTGATCTGGCCGCGGGCGCGCAGCGTCTGGTTGACGGTGAGCTCGGAGGGGGTGCCGTCCGGCAGCAGGCCCGCGACGTCCACGGCGTTGTGCCGGGCGTAGACGCCGGGTGCGGGCAGCGGCGGGAGCTGTACGCCCTCGCGTACGCGGCGCTCGGCGAGTTCGCGCTGGGTGGCGGCCCGCTCGGTGCGCTCGCGGTGGGTGAGCACCATCGCGCCGACGGCCGCCGTGATCAGCAGGGCGCCGGTGATCTCGAAGGCGAACACGTACTTGGTGAAGATCAGCGTGGCCAGGCCCTCGACGTGCCCGCCGGAGTTGATCCGGCCGAGTCCGTTGAAGTGGGTGAGCTTGGCGTTGGAGATGCCGGCGATCAGCAGGATGCCGAAGCCGAGTCCGCACAGGGCGGCCAGCCAGCGCTGCCCCTTGATGGTCTCGGTCAGCGAGTCCGCGGCGGTGACGCCGACGAGCATGACGACGAAGAGGAAGAGCATCATGATCGCGCCGGTGTAGACGACGACCTGGACGATGCCGAGGAAGTACGCCCCGTTGGCGAGGTAGAAGACCGCCAGGATGATCATCGTCCCGGCCAGGCTCAGCGCGCTGTGCACGGCCTTCTTCATCAGGATCGTGGCCAGCGCGCCGATGACGGCGACCGTGCCGAGGATCCAGAACTGGGCCGCCTCACCGGTGGAGGTCAGGGTGGCGGCCGCGGCGATGGCGCTCATGCCCCGACCCCCTCGGAAGCGTCTTCCGGTGCGACCTCGCCCTTGGAGACGGCCACCTGGCGGACCGTGCCGGGAGCCGCCCCGGTCACCAGCCCGCGGTAGTAGTCCGTGTCGTCGGTGCCCGGGAAGATCGAGTGCGGTGCCTCGACCATGCCCTCGGTGAGCCCGGAGAGCAGCTGCTCCTTGGTGTAGATGAGCGCTTCGCGGCTGGAGTCGGCCAGTTCGAACTCGTTCGTCATGGTCAGCGCCCTGGTCGGGCACGCCTCGACGCACAGCCCGCACAGGATGCAGCGGGCGTAGTTGATCTGGTAGACCCGGCCGTACCGCTCACCCGGGGAGTAGCGCTCCTCCTCGGTGTTGTCCGCGCCCTCGACGTAGATCGCGTCGGCGGGACAGGCCCAGGCGCACAGCTCGCACCCGATGCACTTCTCCAGACCGTCCGGGTGGCGGTTGAGCTGGTGCCGCCCGTGGAAGCGGGGTGCGGTGGTCTTTTCCTGCTCCGGGTACTGCTCGGTGAGGCGCTTCTTGAACATGGCCTTGAAGGTCACGCCGAAGCCGGCCACCGGGTTCTGCCACTTCTCGCCCTGCTCGGCGTCAGACTTGTCAGACATTCTCAGCACCCTCCTCTCGGTCACTGTCAGTATTCGCCGCGCCACTGACAATGAGCTCCCGCTCACTGCGGGGCCGCCTGCGCGGTACGGGTGCCAGGTGCTGGCCGGGCTTGGGCGGTACGGGGAATCCGCCCGCCAGGGGGTCGAAGGGTTCGGCGGCGGCCGCCAGTTCGGCGTCCGCGAGGGCCGTCTTCTCCTTCTTGTCGCGGAACAGGTCCGCGACGAAGGACAGCAGCAGGAGCGCGATGACCCCGCCGCCGACGTAGAGCACGATCTCCTGGAAGTCGTAGTTCTCGTTGCGCAGCGCCCGGACGGTGGCGACCAGCATCAGCCACACCACGGAGACCGGGATGAGCACCTTCCAGCCGAGCTTCATCAGCTGGTCGTAGCGCACGCGCGGGAGCGTGCCGCGCAGCCAGATGAAGAAGAACAGCAGCAGCTGGACCTTGAGGACGAACCAGAGCATCGGCCACCAGCCGTGGTTCGCGCCCTCCCAGTACGTGGAGATCGGCGCCGGGGCCCGCCAGCCGCCCAGGAACAGGGTGACGGAGACCGCGGAGACGGTGACCATGTTGACGTACTCGGCGAGCATGAACAGCGCGAACTTGATCGAGGAGTACTCGGTGTTGAAGCCGCCGACCAGGTCGCCCTCGGACTCAGGCATGTCGAAGGGGGCGCGGTTCGTCTCGCCGACCATCGTGATGACGTAGATGATGAAGGAGACCGGCAGCAGGATGATGTACCAGCGGTCCGCCTGGGCTTCGACGATCGCCGAGGTCGACATCGACCCGGAGTAGAGGAAGACCGAGGCGAAGGCCGCGCCCATCGCGATCTCGTAGGAGATCATCTGCGCGCAGGAGCGCAGGCCGCCGAGGAGCGGGTACGTGGAGCCGGAGGACCAGCCCGCCAGGACGATGCCGTAGATGCCGACCGAGGCCACCGCGAGGATGTAGAGCATCGCGATGGGCAGGTCGGTCAGTTGCATCGTGGTGCGCTGGCCGAAGATGGAGACCTCGTTGCCCGAGGGGCCGAAGGGGATCACCGCGATGGCCATGAAGGCCGGGATCGCCGCGATGATCGGGGCCAGGACGTAGACGACCTTGTCGGCCCGCTTGACGATCAGGTCTTCCTTCAGCATCAGCTTCACGCCGTCGGCGAGCGACTGGAGCATGCCCCAGGGGCCGTGCCGGTTGGGGCCGATGCGCAGCTGCATCCAGGCGACGACCTTGCGCTCCCACACGATGGAGAAGAGCACGGTCACCATCAGGAAGGCGAAGCAGAACACCGCCTTGACGACGACGAGCCACCAGACGTCCCTGCCGAACAGGGAGAGGTCTTCGGCGGCGATCTGAACGGTGTTCACGCGCCCACCTCCGCAGGGGAGTCGCTGGTGTCGGCGGGGGTGGCCGGACCGATGCGGACCAGCTCCCCCGGGCGGGCTCCGGTGTCGGCGAGGACCCCGGAGCCGGTGGAGTTCATCGGGAGCCAGACCACCCGGTCGGGCATCTCGGTGATGCGCAGCGGGAGTTCCACGGAGCCGGCGGGGCCGGTCACCGCGAGGACGTCGCCGTTCTTGACGCCGGTCTCGGCGGCCGTGGCGGCCGACAGGCGGGCGCCGGCCTCGTGCCGGGTGCCGGCCAGGGCCTCGTCGCCCTCCTGCAGGAGCCCCTGGTCGAGGAGGAGCCGGTGGCCCGCGAGGACCGCCTCTCCCGCACCCGGCCGGGGCAGCAGTGCCCGGTCTCCGGACTGCCCGGCGGCGCGCTCCCCGGCCCACGGGCCGAGCGCGTCGAGCTCCCGGCGTACGGCGTGTACGTCGGGCAGCGCGATCGGCCGGTCGGCCGCGTCGGCCAGCATGTGCAGCACGCGGGAGTCGGCGGGGGCGAGCCGGCGGGTCATCTGCTCGGGCTTGAGCGCGGCCTCGAACGGCCGGACCCTGCCCTCCCAGTTGATGAACGCGCCCGGCTTCTCGGCGACGGCAGCGACCGGGAAGACCACGTCCGCGAGGTCGGTGACCGCTCCGGGCCGCAGTTCCAGGGAGACCACGAAGGCCTCCTGGAGGGCGGCCTTGGCGCGGGCCGGGTCCGGCAGGTCGGCGAGCTCCACGCCCGCGACGAGCAGGGCGGACAGCTCCCGGGTGGCGGCGGCCTCGACGATCTGGCCGGTGTCGCGGCCGTAGCGGTGCGGCAGCTCGTCCAGGCCCCAGGCGGTGGCGACCTCGTCGCGGGCCCGCGGGTCGGTGGCCGGGCGGGCGCCCGGCAGCAGGGACGGCAGCGCGCCCGCCTCGACGGCGGCCCGCTCTCCGGCCCGGCGCGGGATCCACACCAGGGTGGCGCCGCTGGCTGTGGCGGCCCGGACGGCCGCGGTCAGCCCGCCGGGCACGCCCGCGAGGCGCTCCCCGACCACGATGACGGCGCCGGGCAGGCGCAGCGCGTCGGCGGCGGCCTGGCCGCCGTCCTCCAGGCCGGCCTGCGAGGCCAGTGCGTTCAGCCACTCGGGCTCGGTGCCGGGGGCGGCGGCGAGCCAGGTGCCGCCCGCCTTCTCCAGACCGCGCGTGGCGAACGGGGCGAGGGCGAAGGTCCGCTGCTTGTGCTTGCGGTGGGCCTTGCGCAGCCGCAGGAAGACCCCGGGGGCCTCCTCCTCGGCCTCGATGCCGACGAGGAGCACGGCCGGGGCCGCCTCCAGCGAGGTGTTGGTGACACCGCTGCCGTCGAGGTCCTTGCCGGTGCCGGCGACGGTGGCCGCCAGGAACTCGGCCTCCTCCGCGCTGTGCACCCGGGCCCGGAAGTCGATGTCGTTGGTGTCGAGCACGACCCGGGCGAACTTGGCGTACGCGTAGGCGTCCTCGACGGTGAGGCGTCCGCCGGTCAGCACTCCGGCCCGGCCGCGCGCGGCGGCCAGCCCGTTGGCGGCGGCCTCCAGGGCCTCGGGCCAGCTGGCCGGGGCCAGGACCCCGTCGCTGCCGCGGACCAGCGGGGTGGTGAGCCGGTCGGGGCGCTGCGCGTAGCGGAACCCGAAGCGGCCCTTGTCGCAGATCCACTCCTCGTTGACCTCGGGGTCCTCCGCGGCCATCCGGCGCAGCACCTTGCCGCGGCGGTGGTCGGTGCGGGTGGCGCAGCCGCCCGCGCAGTGCTCGCACACGCTCGGGGAGGAGACCAGGTCGAAGGGGCGGGAACGGAACCGGTAGGCGGCCGAGGTGAGGGCGCCGACCGGGCAGATCTGGATGGTGTTGCCGGAGAAGTACGACTCGAAGGGGTCGCCCTCGCCGGTGCCGACCTGCTGGAGCGCGCCGCGCTCCAGGAGTTCGATCATCGGGTCGCCGGCGATCTCGTTGGAGAAGCGGGTGCAGCGCGCGCACAGCACGCACCGCTCGCGGTCCAGCAGCACCTGCGTGGAGATCGGTACGGGCTTCTCGTAGGTGCGCTTCTTGCCCTCGAACCGCGATTCGGCGTTGCCGTGCGACATCGCCTGGTTCTGGAGCGGGCACTCGCCGCCCTTGTCGCAGACCGGGCAGTCCAGCGGGTGGTTGATGAGCAGCAGCTCCATCACCCCGCGCTGGGCCTTGTCGGCGACCTCCGAGGTGAGCTGCGTCTTGACGACCATGCCGTCGGTGCAGGTGATGGTGCAGGAGGCCATCGGCTTGCGCTGGCCCTCGACCTCGACGATGCACTGGCGGCAGGCGCCGGCCGGGGAGAGGAGGGGGTGGTCGCAGAACCGGGGGATCTCGATGCCGAGCTGTTCGGCGGCCCGGATGACCAGGGTCCCCTTGGGTACCGACAGTTCGATGCCGTCGATGGTCAGGGAGATGTGGTCCGCCGGGACCGCCGCCTCTCCGCCGCCGGAGGCTGCCGTAGTGGTCACGGTCATGCGGTCACCTCCGTGTCGGCCCAGAGGGTCGACTTCTTGGGGTCGAAGGGGCAGCCCTTGCCCGTGATGTGCTGCTCGTACTCCGCGCGGAAGTACTTGAGCGAGGAGAAGATGGGGCTGGCGGCGCCGTCGCCGAGCGCGCAGAACGACTTGCCGTTGATGTTGTCGGCGATGTCGTTCAGCTTCTCGAGGTCGGACATGACCCCCTTGCCCGCTTCGATGTCGCGGAGCAACTGGACCAGCCAGTACGTGCCTTCGCGGCAGGGCGTGCACTTGCCGCAGGACTCGTGGGCGTAGAACTCGGTCCAGCGGGTCACCGCCCGCACCACGCAGGTCGTCTCGTCGAAGCACTGCAGGGCCTTGGTGCCGAGCATGGAGCCGGCGGCCACCACGCCCTCGTAGTCCAGCGGGACGTCGAGGTGCTCGTCCGTGAACATGGGGGTGGAGGAGCCGCCCGGGGTCCAGAACTTCAGCCGGTGCCCGGGGCGCATGCCGCCGCTCATGTCGAGGAGCTGGCGCAGCGTGATCCCGAGCGGGGCCTCGTACTGGCCGGGGCCGACGACGTGGCCGGAGAGCGAGTACAGGGTGAAGCCGGGGGACTTCTCGGTCCCCATCGACTTGAACCAGTCCTTGCCCTTGTTCAGGATCGCGGGGACCGAGGCGATGGACTCCACGTTGTTGACCACGGTGGGGCAGGCGTAGAGCCCCTCGACCGCGGGGAAGGGGGGCCGCAGCCGGGGCTGGCCGCGGCGGCCTTCGAGGGAGTCCAGAAGGGCCGTTTCCTCGCCGCAGATGTAGGCGCCCGCTCCCGCGTGCACCGTGATGTCGAGCTTGAGCCCGCTCCCGAGGATGTTCTCCCCGAGGTAACCGGCCTCGTACGCCTCGCGCACGGCCTCGTGCAGACGCCGCAGCACCGGCACGGTCTCGCCGCGCAGGTAGATGAAGGCGTGCTCCGAGCGGATCGCGTAGCAGGCGATGATCATTCCCTCGATGAGGGAGTGCGGGTTGGCGAAGAGGAGGGGGATGTCCTTGCAGGTCCCCGGCTCCGACTCGTCCGCGTTCACGACGAGGTAGTGCGGCTTGCCGTCGCCCTGCGGGATGAACTGCCACTTCATGCCGGTGGGGAAGCCGGCGCCGCCGCGGCCGCGCAGGCCCGAGTCCTTCACGTAGGCGATGAGGTCGTCGGGGGTCATGGCGAGCGCCTTGCGCAGGCCCTCGTAGCCCTCGTGGCGCCGGTAGGTCTCCAGCGTCCACGACTGCGGCTCGTCCCAGAACGCCGACAGGACGGGCGCGAGGAGCTTCTCCGGACTGGTTCCGTTCTTGCTCAGTTCGGTGGACACGGTCATCACTCCCCTCCCTCGATGGTGGCCTCGCCGCGCGGGTGCACGATCGGGGTGTGCGGGGCTTCGCCGCGCGCGATGCGCAGGCCGATCAGCGAGGCGGGACCCGCGCCGCCGCTCGCCTCGACCGCGCCTTCGCGCTCGTCGGGGAAGCCCGCCAGGATCCGCGCGGTCTCCTTGTACGTGCACAGCGGCGCGCCGCGGGTCGGCTCGACGGGGCGGCCCGCCAGCAGGTCGTCGACCATGGCCTTGGCGGACTCGGGGGTCTGGTTGTCGAAGAACTCCCAGTTGACCATCACCACGGGGGCGTAGTCGCAGGCCGCGTTGCACTCGATGTGCTCGAGGGTGACCTTGCCGTCGGGGGTGGTCTCGTTGTTGCCGACCCCGAGGTGGTCCTTGAGCTCCTCGAAGATGGCGTCGCCGCCCATCACCGCGCACAGGGTGTTCGTGCACACGCCGACCTGGTAGTCCCCGGAGGGCTTGCGCCGGTACATCGTGTAGAAGGTGGCCACGGCCGTGACCTCGGCGGTCGTCAGGCCCAGTACGTCGGCGCAGAACCGGATGCCGGTGCGCGAGACGTACCCCTCCTCCGACTGGATCAGGTGGAGCAGCGGCAGCAGCGCGGAGCGGCTGTCGGGGTAGCGGGCGATGACCTCGGCGGCGTCGGCGGCCAGCCGCTCGCGCACCTCGGCCGGGTAGTCGGGGGCGGGCAGCTGGGGCATGCCCAGGGAAATGTCCGTCATCGGTCGACGCCTCCCATCACGGGGTCGATGGAGGCGACGGCCACGATGACGTCGGCGACCTGGCCGCCCTCGCACATCGCCGCCATGGCCTGCAGGTTGGTGAAGGACGGGTCGCGGAAGTGGACCCGGTAGGGGCGGGTTCCGCCGTCGGAGACGACGTGCACGCCGAGCTCGCCCTTGGGCGACTCCACGGCCGCGTAGGCCTGGCCGGCCGGTACCCGGAAGCCCTCGGTCACCAGCTTGAAGTGGTGGATGAGGGACTCCATGGAGGTGCCCATGATCTGCTTGATGTGGTCGAGCGAGTTGCCGAGGCCGTCGGGGCCCATCGCGAGCTGCGCCGGCCAGGCGATCTTCTTGTCGGCGACCATGACCGGGCCCGGCTCCAGCCGGTCCAGGCACTGCTCGACGATCCGCAGGGACTGGTGCATCTCCTCCAGGCGGATCAGGAACCGCCCGTAGGAGTCGCAGGACTCGGTGGTCGGCACGTCGAACTCGTAGTTCTCGTAGCCGCAGTACGGGTCCGTCTTGCGCAGGTCGTGCGGGAGGCCGGCGGAGCGCAGCACCGGGCCGGTGGCGCCGAGCGCCATGCAGCCTGTGAGGTCGAGGTAGCCGACGTCCTGCATGCGGGCCTTGAAGATGGGGTTGCCGGTGGCGAGCTTGTCGTACTCCGGCAGGTTCTTCTTCATGGTCTTCACGAACTCGCGGAGCTGGTCCACGGCGCCCGGGGGCAGGTCCTGCGCGAGGCCGCCGGGGCGGACGAACGCGTGGTTCATGCGCAGTCCGGTGATCAGCTCGAACACGTCGAGGATCAGCTCGCGGTCGCGGAACCCGTAGATCATGATCGTGGTCGCGCCCAGCTCCATGCCGCCGGTGGCGATGCACACCAGGTGGGAGGAGAGCCGGTTGAGCTCCATCAGCAGGACGCGGATGACGGAGGCGCGGTCCGGGATCTGGTCGGTGATGCCGAGCAGCTTCTCGACGCCCAGGCAGTACGCCGTCTCGTTGAAGAACGGCGTCAGGTAGTCCATGCGCGTGACGAAGGTGGTGCCCTGCGTCCAGTTCCGGTATTCGAGGTTCTTCTCGATGCCGGTGTGGAGGTAGCCGATGCCGCAGCGGGCCTCGGTGACCGTCTCGCCGTCGATCTCCAGGATCAGGCGGAGCACTCCGTGGGTGGAGGGGTGCTGGGGGCCCATGTTGACGACGATCCGCTCGTCGTCCGCGCGGGCCGCCGACTGGACGATCTCGTCCCAGTCGCCGCCGGTGACGGTGTAGACGGTGCCCTCGGTGGTTTCGCGCGCCGAAGCGTGGTCGGCGGAGGCGTGGTTGGACGTGCTCATCAGCTGTACGACCTCCGCTGGTCGGGAGCCGGGATCTGGGCGCCCTTGTACTCGATGGCGATGCCGCCGAGCGGGTAGTCCTTGCGCTGCGGGAAGCCCTGCCAGTCGTCCGGCATCATGATCCGGGTGAGGGCCGGGTGCCCGTCGAAGATCAGGCCGAAGAAGTCGTACGTCTCGCGCTCGTGCCAGTCGTTCGTCGGGTAGACGGAGACGATCGAGGGGACGTGCGGGTCGGCGTCCGGGGCGGTGACCTCCAGCCGCACGATCCGGCCGTGGGTGAGCGAGCGCAGGTGGTAGACGGCGTGCAGCTCGCGGCCCTTGTCGTCCGGGAAGTGCACCCCGCTGACGCCCGTACAGAGCTCGAAGCGCAGGGCCGGGTCGTCGCGCAGGGTCTTCGCGACGAGGAGGAGGTGCTCGCGCGCGATGTGGAGGGTCAGCTCCGCCCGGTCGACGACGACCTTCTCGATCGCGTTGTCCGGGACGAGGTCCTGCTCCTCCAGCGCCCCTTCGAGCTCGTCGACGACCTCGTCGAAGTACGAGCCGTACGGGCGGGCGCTCGCACCGGGCAGGGCCACGGTGCGCACGAGGCCGCCGTAGCCGCTGGTGTCGCCGCCGTTGTTGGCGCCGAACATGCCCTTGCGGACGCCGATCACCTCGGGGCCGGCCGCTCCGCGGGGTGCGGGCACGTTGTCGCCGTTACCGGCTTGGGGGCCGCTGTGCACGGCCGGGTCCTCGCTCACCGCAGGAGCCCCTTCATCTCAATGGTGGGGAGCGCCTTGAGGGCCGCCTCCTCCGCCTCGCGGGCCGCCTCTTCCCGGTTCACGCCGAGCTTGCCGCCCTGGATCTTCTGGTGGAGCTTGAGGATCGCGTCGAGCAGCATCTCGGGGCGGGGCGGGCAGCCGGGCAGGTAGATATCCACGGGGACGATGTGGTCGACGCCCTGGACGATCGCGTAGTTGTTGAACATTCCGCCCGAAGACGCACAAACACCCATAGAGATGACCCACTTGGGAGCGGGCATCTGGTCATACACCTGCCGCAGCACCGGCGCCATCTTCTGGCTGACCCGGCCGGCCACGATCATCAGGTCGGCCTGGCGCGGGGATCCGCGGAAGACCTCCATGCCGAAGCGGGCCAGGTCGTACCGGCCCGCTCCGGTGGTCATCATCTCGATGGCGCAGCAGGCCAGGCCGAAGGTGGCCGGGAAGACGGACGCCTTGCGCACCCATCCCGCGGCCTGTTCGACGGTGGTCAGCAGAAAGCCGCTCGGCAGCTTCTCTTCCAGTCCCATGGAAATTCAGCCCCTCAGTCCCATTCCAGGCCGCCGCGGCGCCATACGTAGGCGTAGGCGACGAAGACGGTGAGCACGAAGAGGAGCATCTCGACGAGCCCGAAGATCCCCAGCGAGTCGAAGGTGACCGCCCAGGGGTAGAGGAAGACAACCTCGATGTCGAAGACGATGAAGAGCATCGCCGTCAGGTAGTACTTGATGGGGAAGCGGCCGCCACCGGCCGGCATGGGAGTGGGCTCGATGCCGCACTCGTACGCTTCAAGTTTTGCCCGGTTGTACCGTTTTGGACCGATCAGCGTGGCCATGACCACGGAGAAGATCGCAAACCCTGCGCCGAGGGCGCCGAGCACGAGGATGGGCGCGTACGCATTCACGCTCCTCGCTCCTTCCAGTCGTCCTTGACCGTTGGACCGCTGCCGGCGCCGCGCGCCCCGCCTCGCATGTGAGGCAGTTCACAAGCCGGACTGGTGCGCATCTTATGCCCGCCCATCTGTGATCTGCGACACGGGTTACAACAACGAGTTTGTGATCTCCACCACCTGACGAACGATCATGAAGCCCAATGAGTGGTGATCTTCATACGTGAAGCATCCACATGATCACCAAAGGTGACATCCGCACCTGTCGTTGCAGGTGGAGGGCATGTTGCACTATCAAATCGTGGCCACTGCACGCAAATTGGCGAGGCGGTGCGCGTGATGATAAAGGGATCGGCGTCCCCCGGTCGGGGGACCTCGCGCGTACGGGAGTGGACGCGTGCATGCGTTCACGAAGTCGGGGCAGTAGGGCTCCACGAGCACCCCGCAGGCGTACCCGCCGGCCGGGTCGAGGCGACCCCGACCCGGCGGCGAGTTCACGGTTCGGTCACAGGAGGGCCACAGCGTCCGCATCGCGTGACGCTTCTGTGACCTGCGCCACTCGGAATTCGCGGTACCGAAAGGGGGCTTGGCCATCTGTGCAGGTGGATGGTAGGCCCGGGATCAATTCGGACTTATTGCGGAAACCCCATGATCACAGCCTTGTGAGCGGCTGTCCGATTCGCCCGTTACGGCGTCAATAAGAGGTCCGACGCGCCCGGTTAGCCCGCTTCGCGCACAACTGTGGCGCAGACCACGTTTCTTGAACGGAACCGCGAGGCCCTGATAGCGGTTGACCCATGTCCCTCACCGCTCACATACCCAGCCACCGGAAGCCCCGCCGCAGCGCCTCGAAGCTCGCGGTCCGCGCCGGAGTTGCCGGTGGCGTCCTCAGCACCCTGGCCATGGCCGGCACGGCGAGCGCCACTCCCTCCGCCGAGCCCGTACACGAGACCACCCTCGAGATGCCGGTCCTCAACCTGGACCTGAGCGCCGAGGTGTCCTCGTCCGTGGCCAAGGCCGCGGAGAACACCCGCGCCGCCGCCGTCGACGGCGAGCTCAACGCCCTGGAGGAGACCGCCCGCACGGGCGCCGCCGCCGAGGCCAAGCAGCTGAAGGCCGACGCCCAGCAGAAGGCCGACGCCGAGGCGAAGGCGAAGGAAGAGGCGGACCGCAAGGCCGAATCCGAGCGCGCCAGCCGCAGCGCGGCCCGCACTCCGATCCAGAGCAACTCCGGTTCCTCCTCGAACGGCTCCTCCGCGGGGTCCTCGCAGGGCAAGGGCACCGTCACGGCCCCCGCGACCGGCTCCGCCGCCGCCATCGTCAACTTCGCCCGCGCGCAGGTCGGCAAGGCGTACGTCATGGGCGGCACCGGCCCGTCCTCGTTCGACTGCTCGGGCCTCGTCCAGGCCGCGTACCGCCAGGCCGGCATCAGCCTGCCGCGCATGTCGCAGGCGCAGTCCTCGGCCGGCACCTCGGTCTCCCTGAACGCCCTCCAGCCGGGCGACATCCTGTACTGGGGCTCCAAGGGCAGCGCGTACCACGTCGCCATCTACGTCGGCGGCGGCAAGTTCGTCGGCGCGCAGAACCCCAGCACCGGCATCGTCGAGCGCTCCCTGAGCTACGACAAGCCGACGGGCGCCGTCCGCGTCCTCTGACATCTCCCCGCAGTCCCGGGCCGCTCCCGGTGACGCACGAAAGGCCGGTACTCCCCCGCTCGGGGGTGGAGTACCGGCCTTTCGGCCGTCCTGGGGCTCCCGGAGGCGCCTGGAGGCTCCCGGAGCCCCTGAAGGGGCGTGAGGGGCGCCTGAGTCCTGTGCCGTTCCGTCAGTCGAGGAACGTCGCCGAGGTGATCTTGTTCTTGAAGTTGAGGCTGGCGTTGCCCGCGTAGCCCGGGGGGAGCGAACCGACCAGACCGGCGAGGTTCGGATCCGTGGCCACCTTCCACGTGTACGTGTCCCGGTTCCGGTAGGACGCGGTGTCGTCGTTCGTCACCCGGTTCCGGCCGGCGCAGTCCTCCGGCCCGACGAAGAGGTTGTTGTAGAAGTTCCAGTCCGAGGACATCAGGTCGAAGACACAGCCCCCTTGGTTGGAGTTGTAGTAAAGGCCGAACTCGCTGGTTTCCAGATAGCCGTTCCTCTCCGTGTTGGCGGCGGCCGGCCCGGCCGTCACCAGGAGAGCGGCGCCGACGGATACCGCGGCGACACAGCCGGCAGCGATTTTGTTAAGGGTCTTGCTCATGGGCATTTTCTCCATCTTGAGGGAATTGATTCCGGCCGGGATTAAACCTTCCGGGGCACTGCAGGGCAAGGGTCTTCTCAGCTGTTCAGGCCACAACCACCATGGCCCGTAACGGACTTGTCGGCATTCCGGGCACCCGATTACGCTCTCCCGCGGCCTTCGGCCCCTCCCCCGCACCGACACGACCTTTCACTCCGCCGACCGCAAGGGAAACACCTCGTGCGTGTACGCGAAATATCCTCGTCACTCCTTTTGTGCCTCGCACTGACCGGATGCGGAGGCGGGGAAGTCCCGGGGAAGAACTCCGGAGCGGGAAAGCCCGGACCCACCGCCGCCCCCTCCCTCGCGGCGGCGGATGTCCCGTTCTACACGTGCATGCAGCAGCACGGAATGACCCTCTCCTACGGGGAGAACGGGGCTCCGCACATCGTGGAGAAGGAGAGTCCGCAGTACCCCGAGGCCCAGAAGGCCTGCCTGCCGCTGCTCCCCTCGCCCTCCCCCGTGCAGGCGAGCGCCCAGGAACTCGCCGCCGCCCGCAAGTCCTCCGCGTGCATGAGGGAACGGGGCATCTCCTGGTATCCGGACCCGAATCCGGTCACCGGAGAGGTGCAGCAGCAGGACGGCGGCACCACCGAGCAGTGGCAGTCCCTCAAGAAGGACCACCTCGACGCGTACCGGACCTGCCTGCCCCGGCCCTCCTGAGCGGGCCGCGCCGGGCTCAGAGGAGCCCGGCCGCCAGCTTGTAGCGGGCCTCGCGCTGCTTCTTGTACAGCGCGAGGGTCTCGGCCTGCTCCTCCACCAGCCGCTTCTGGTAGGCGGCTTCCACCGCCGCCCAGATGCCCACGAGGTTCACCTCGCGCTTGCAGGCGACATCGGCCTTGGCCGCGGTGACGGCCTTGGGACCGCCCGGATCGGCCTCCAGGCCGAGCTTCTGGACCACCTCGTAGGGATCCTTCAGGCCGGTGTACCCCGACTTCTCCATGCACGCCGACCAGTTCTTCAGCACCTCGGCCACCCGCGAATCGCCCTTGGAGCGTTCGTGCGCCTCCGATGCCAGCCCGAACGGGAACAGCAGGTCCACGCTGTCCTTCGTCGGCGCGTACAGCTTGCGGTAGGCCTCCCGCACGCATCCGCCGGCCGGCACCTTCTGCCCGCCGACGTCGATGCCGCTGTCCACCTGCGCGGCCTGCTCCTCGTTCGGGACGTCCGGGGGCTGTGCGCCGCCCTGTTGCCCGCCCGGCCGTTCACCGTGCATGACCAGGGCCGCGCTCTCGCTCAGCGGGGCGGCCGGGGGCCTGACCGGCGGCCCCTTGCCCGCGTTCACGTCGTAGCCGTGGGCGGCCGCGAACTCCGGATCGGCCGCTCCGAAGAGCACCCGGTGCCGCCCCTCGGGCCCCTGGGCACCGGCCTGACCGGACGGCCTGACCTCCTCGTACGGAAACCCGTAGCGGGCCATGCACCGGGAGAGCAGCCGCTGCTGCACCTGCCCCATGCGGACCGTCTCGACGTCGGTGTCCGTGTACGCGTCCAGCGGCAGCGTGAGCGAGGCGGTGGGCGGGGCGACGGCGACCTCGCCGAGTTCCGGCTCCCCGTGCGCGGCTGCGCCGCCCTCCGGATCCGAACAGCCGGCCAGGACGAGCGCCAGCAGGACGGCGGCCGGGAGGGCGGGGCCCCGTGCGGGGCGGCGGAGCGGACGGGGGCGTATGCCGGAAGACCTGTTCACTCTCGGAAATTGAACAGCCCGGCCTCTACCGGGGACAAGCCCTTCTCACCTGCTGGTCAGCCAAACTTCTTGCCTGGAAACCGACTTGCCGCTCCGTCCCGCCTGGCGGGCACCTCGTGCCCTACCGGCGGAGCCCTGCGAAGATGGTCCAGGGCGAGCGCGCCCGAGTCGCCCCAGGAAGTGGTGATCCGTGACGACCAGCCCGTCCGACGAAGCCCCGGGTGCGGGTGCCGGTGCCGTCCCGGCCGCCGCCGGGCTCGGCCTCCTGTCCCTCGGCGGCTGGCTGCTGACCACCACCCGCCCCTGGCAGAAGCCCGGATCCCCGCTCACGCTCACCCTGGACTGGACGGCCTCGGGAACCCTGATGGTCTGCGGCCTGGTCCTGCTGACCCGCTGCATCCGCCTGGTCCACGGCACGCCCGAGCCCGCGCAGGGGGCCCCGCACGAGATCCCGTACGAGATCCCGCGCGAAGCCCACCCGGTCCCGGGACCGGGACCGGGCAAGGTCAGGCTCAAGCTCAGGCCTTGGGGGCGACCTTCGAAAGGCCGTTGATGACGCGGTCCATCGCGTCGCCGCCCGTCGGGTCGGTCAGGTTGGCCAGCATCTTCAGGGTGAACTTCATCAGCACCGGGTGGCTCAGCCCGCGCTGGGCGGCGACCTTCATGATCTTCGGGTTGCCGATGAGCTTCACGAAGGCGCGGCCCAGGGTGTAGTAGCCGCCGTAGGTCTCCTTGAGGACCTTCGGGTAGCTGTGCAGGGTCAGTTCGCGCAGGGCCGGAGTGGCGCGGGAGTGGGCCTGGACGATGACGTCGGCGGCGATCTGGCCCGACTCCATCGCGTAGGCGATGCCCTCGCCGTTGAAGGGGTTGACCAGGCCGCCCGCGTCGCCGACCAGCAGCAGGCCCTTGGTGTAGTGGGGCTGGCGGTTGAAGGCCATCGGCAGGGCCGCGCCGCGGATGGGCTGCGTCATGTTCTCGGGGGTGTAGCCCCAGTCCTCCGGCATCGAGGCGCACCAGGCCTTGAGGACCTCGCGCCAGTCCAGCTCCTTGAAGGCGGAGGAGGAGTTGAGGATGCCGAGGCCGACGTTGGAGGTGCCGTCGCCCATGCCGAAGATCCAGCCGTAGCCGGGCAGCAGCCGGTCCTCGGCACCGCGCCGGTCCCAGAGCTCCAGCCAGGACTCCAGGTAGTCGTCGTCGTGGCGGGGAGAGGTGAAGTACGTGCGTACGGCCACGCCCATCGGGCGGTCCTCGCGGCGGTGCAGGCCCATCGCCAGGGAGAGCCGCGAGGAGTTGCCGTCGGCGGCGACGACGAGGGGGGCGTGGAAGGTGACCTGGGTCTTCTCCTCGCCGAGCTTCGCCGTCACTCCGGTGATGTGGCCGGTACGGGGATCGCGTACGGGCTCGCCCACGTTGCAGCGCTCGTACAGCCGGGCGCCGGCCTTCTGCGCCTGGCGGGCCAGGGTCTCGTCGAAGTCGTCGCGCTTGCGGACGAGTCCGTAGTCGGGGAAGGAGGCCAGCTCGGGCCAGTCCAGCTGGAGCCGCTGGCCGCCGCCGATGATCCGCAGGCCCTTGTTGCGCAGCCAGCCGGCCTCTTCGGAGATGTCGATGCCCATCGACACGAGCTGCTTGGTGGCGCGCGGGGTCAGGCCGTCGCCGCAGACCTTCTCGCGCGGGAACGCGGTCTTCTCCAGGAGCAGCACGTCAAGTCCGGCCTTGGCCAGGTAATACGCAGTGGTCGATCCGGCGGGCCCGGCCCCGACGACGATCACGTCAGCGGAGTGCTCGGAGAGGGGCTCGGTCACGGCGGGTCTCCCGAAGGCTCGATAAAGGGTGCCCAACGGCACAAGACATGTGCAGTCTATGCAGCGAGAGAGATCGCGATCCGAAGGGCTGCCCTGTGACCACCTCGCCGACCCGGCCGCTCCCCGTCGTCCAGCTCCGTGTGCCCACGGACGAGGACGCGCACGCCTGGCACCGGGTCTTCCGCGACCCCGATGTCATGGAGTTCCTCGGGGGGCCCGCCGAGCTCTCCTTCTACGAGGAAATCACCGCCCGGCAGCGGATGCACGACGCCCGGCTCGGCTTCTGCCTGTGGACGCTGCTCGACGGGGACGGTGAGGTCCTCGGCTTCACCGGGGCCCAGCCGTGGCCGGAGTCGAAGGGGTGGGGGCCGGTCGGGGAGATCGAGATCGGCTGGCGGCTCGGGCGCTCCGCGTGGGGGCGGGGGTACGCGTATGCGGCTGCGCTGGCGACGCTGGAGCGGGTGCGGGGGGCTGGGGTTCCTGATGTGGTGGCGATGATCGACGATGCGAATGTTCGCTCGATCGCGGTGGCGGAGCGGCTGGGCATGACCCTGGCGGACCGCTCCCCGATCCCCGGCGGCCCCCGCATGGCCCGCCGCTACGCCCTGTCCCTCACGTAACCCCCGCTGCGCGGAGCCCCCACCCCGGCTGCGCCCGTCCCGCTGCGCGGGGCGAAGTCCCCGACCCGCCCTTCCACCGTTCCCCGGGCGCTGCCCGGACCCCGGAAAGACCCTGGGGCTCCGCCCCAGACCCCGCGCCTCAAACGTTGGCGAGGCTGAATTTGGCTGACGCCGGCGAGAATCCAGCCCCTCCGGCGTTTGAGGAGCGGGGTCCGGGGCGGAGCCCCGGGGAACGGGCGAAGGGCGGGTAGGGGACACCGCCCCGCAGGGCCAACCCGGCCGCACCCGCCCACCGGACCCCAAGCCGAGACGGCAGGAGCGCCAGCCCCGACCCGCCACCGCCGGACGGAGTCCGGCGCAGCGCGACGAAGCCCGCGCAGCGGTGCGAGGAGCGCGTCAAGAGGGGGCTAGAAAACGCTGAGGCCCGTCAGGGTCGTGAAGCGGTCCAGGGCGGCTACTGCGGCTACGGAGTTGCCCTGGGGGTCCAGGCCGGGGCTCCACGCGGCCAGCGTGCACGCGCCGGGCACCACCGCGACGATGCCGCCGCCCACCCCGCTCTTGCCCGGGAGGCCGACGCGGTAGGCGAACTCCCCCGCCGCGTCGTACGTCCCACAGGTCAGCATCACCGCGTTGACCTGCTTCGCCTCGCTGCGCGTGAGAAGCCGCGAGCCGTCCGCGCGCAGGCCGTGCCGGGCCAGGAAGCGGCCCGCCCGGGCCAGGTCGGCGCAGCTCATCTCGATGGAGCACTGCCAGAAGTAGTGCTCCAGCAGCGTCGGCACCGGGTTGTCGATGTTCCCGTAGGCGGCCATGAAGTGGGCCAGGGCCGCGTTGCGGTCGCCGTGTTCCTGTTCGGAGGCGGCGACCTCGGCGTCGAAGGCGAGTTCCGGGTTCTGGCTCTCCTCCCGGAGGAACCGCAGCAGTTCGCTGCTCGCGTCGCCCGTCAGCGTCTGGAGCCGGTCGGTGACGACGAGCGCGCCCGCGTTGATGAAGGGGTTGCGCGGGATGCCGTTCTCGTACTCCAGCTGCACGAGGGAGTTGAACGGGTTGCCGGAGGGTTCCCGGCCGACCCGCTCCCACAGGCTGTCGCCGCCCTCGGCGAGCGCGAGGGCCAGCGCGAAGACCTTGGTGATGGACTGCGCGGAGAACGGCGTCCGCCAGTCCCCCACCCCGAACACGTTGCCGTCGAGGTCGGCGATGGCCATCCCGAACTGCCGGGGGTCCACGGACGCCAGCGCCGGGATGTACTCGGCGGGCGCCCCGCTGCCCACCAGCGGGGCGATGTCCTTCGCGACCTGTTCCAGCAGCGCCTGGTAGTCCACGGGGAACTACCCCTTCGTGCCGCGGTGCAGGGCGACGATGCCGCCGCTCAGGTTGCGCCAGCCCACCTTGGACCAGCCGGCCTTCTGCAGCAGCGCGGCCAGCGCCGGCTGGTCGGGCCAGGCGCGGATGGAGTCGGCGAGGTAGACGTACGCGTCGGGGTTGGAGGAGACCGCACGGGCCACCGGCGGCATCGCGCGCATCAGGTACTCGGTGTACACGGTCCGGAAGGGGGCCCAGGTGGGCTGCGAGAACTCGCAGATCACGATCCGGCCGCCGGGCTTCGTGACCCGGTACAGCTCGCGCAGCGCGGAGTCGGTGTCCTGGACGTTGCGCAGGCCGAAGGAGATGGTGACGGTGTCGAAGGCGTCGTCCTTGAAGGGGAGCTTCGTCGCGTCGCCGGCCGTCAGCGGGAGCCAGGGATTGCGCTTCTTGCCCTCGCGGAGCATGCCGAGGGAGAAGTCGCAGGGCACGACGTACGCGCCGGCCGCGGCGAAGGGCAGCGAGGACGTGGCCGTGCCGGCGGCCAGGTCGAGGACGAGCTGCCCGGGGCGCGCGCCGACCGCCTTGGCGACCTCCTTGCGCCAGACGCGGTCCTGCCCGAGGGAGAGCACGTCGTTGGTGAGGTCGTAGTTCGCCGCCACGCCGTCGAACATGGAGGCGACTTCGTGCGGCTGCTTGTCCAGGGAAGCGGATGTCACTGGCGTGGGCCCCTCAGGTGCGGTGCGAATGGTTCGGCGAACGGTTCGGCAGCGGTTCGGCAGGGTCCTGCGGACCGCTCCGCCATTCTCGCAGGCCCCCGCCCGTCGCACCCGGCCGCCCGTATTGGCCCATTAGAGGAGCTCAAATGGCTTATTGTTCGATAGCCCTATAAGAGCGAGATAGGTGGATGCGTCATGGTGCAGCCGGTGGACGACGGTCCGGTCCCGTCCCGGAGGGGCTTCTTCGATCGGCCGACCCTGGGGAAGACCGTCCTGGTGATCGTCGGGTACCTGGCGTACTACCTGCTGGTCGGGCGCGCCATCGGCGCCGTCTTCGGCGACGAGGTGGACGAGGACGACCTGCTGGCGACGGGCGCGAGCATCTTCTTCGCCCTCGTGCTGCCGGTCGCGATCGGCGCCGTGACCCTCCTCGGCTTCACCGCCGCCATCGGCCGGCTCCGCTCGGTCTTCGGCAGGCGGACGGCCGTGGGCCGGCCCTGGATGTGGATCGGCCCCGCGCTCGCGCTCCTCGCCGTCGTCAGCCACGCCGCGGCCACCGACTGGAGCCGGTGGCGGCCGGAGCAGCTCCTCCTCATCGCCCTGCTCGGGGTCTGCGTGGGACTCGCCGAGGAGCTCGCGACGCGCGGGCTCGCGGCCCGGCTGCTCCACGACGCCGGGTATTCCGAGCGGTTCGTGATGGTGGTCTCGTCGCTGCTGTTCGCCCTCATGCACCTGACCAACGTGCTGTCCGGGATGAAGGTGAGCACGGTGCTCGTCACCGTCGTCTACGCCTTCTGCTTCGGCGTGTGCATGTACCTCGTCATGCGTCTCACCGGCACCATCTGGTCCGCGATCGCCCTGCACGCCGTCACCGACCCGACGACCATCTTCGCCAGCGGCGGCGTCGACGAAGCCGTCACGCAGCACACCGGCGGCTGGTCCGCCCTCGCCTCGACGGCCACGATCCTCATGGTCGTCTTCGCGTTGGCGGCCGTCTTCCTGGTCCGCGGAGACCGCCGCGGGCGGACCGACTCCCGCGGACTCAGCGACGGCGGTGGAGCAGCCTTCCGCCGATGACCGTGGCCACGCAGGTGGTCGGACCCTCCACCAGCAGCTCTGCCGGGCCGGAGACCGCGAAGACCGCGAACCGCGCCGGAGCGCCCGGCTCCAGGACTCCGTGGAAGGCCTCCTCGGCCGCGGTCCGGCCGGCGAGCGGGTCCAGGGAGGCCGGGCCCTCGTAGGGGGCGGGCGGGACGACGGTGAGGCCGGAGCGGACCACGGCCGTCCGGACGGCCGGGCTGGTGAAGCGGCCGGCCACCGCGACCACCCCGCGGGCGAGCAGCTTCTGCGTGCCGCGCCGCGCGCTGTTGCCCCAGCGCGGCTCGGTCATCTTCAGGTCCGCCAACGCCTCCGCGCCGCTGATCGGTTCGGCCCCGAGCTCGGTGATCTCGTACGGGTCGTCCGGGTAGTAGGTGCGCTCCAGCAGCTCGTCACCGCCGCGCACCAGCAGCCCCGGGGTCAGCACCCCGGGCCAGGTGCGGGCGCGCGCGTGCGGGTAGGCCGCGGCGAGCTCCTCGTAGGGGCCCACCCGGGCGATGCGGTCCCCCTCGACCAGGACCGCGCCGCCGGGCAGCGGCGCGGCTCCGGTACCCGTCGGTCCGGTGACGAGGAGTTCGGCGGTGTGGATCGTCAGCACGGGCGCGTCAGTTCGTGGAGATGAGCTTCAGCTCGGGGTGGGCCGTGCCGCCCTCGATGGCGGTCGAGGAGATGTGCGAGACCACGCGGTCGTCGACCGGGTCGTTCGCCGGGTCGTCGTGCACCAGGAGGTGCTCGTACGTCGTCGCGCGCTGGGCCGGGGTGCGGCCCGCCTTGCGGATCAGGTCGATGATCTCCATGCGGTTCGAGCGGTGCTTGGCACCGGCCGAGGAGACCACGTTCTCCTCCAGCATGATCGAACCGAGGTCGTCGGCGCCGTAGTGCAGGGAGAGCTGGCCCGCCTCCTTGCCGACGGTGAGCCAGGAGCCCTGGATGTGGGCGACGTTGTCGAGGAAGAGCCGCGCGATGGCGATCATGCGCAGGTACTCGAAGACGGTCGCCTGGGTCCGGCCCTTGAGGTGGTTGTTCTCGGGCTGGTAGGTGTACGGGATGAAGGCGCGGAAGCCGCCCGTGCGGTCCTGGGTGTCCCGGATCATCGCGATGTGCTCGATGCGCTCGGCGTTGGTCTCGCCGGTGCCCATCAGCATGGTGGAGGTGGACTCCACGCCCAGCTTGTGGGCGATCTCCATGATCTCCAGCCAGCGCTCGCCGGACTCCTTGAGCGGGGCGATCGCCTTGCGCGGCCGCTCCGGGAGCAGCTCGGCGCCGGCGCCCGCGAAGGAGTCGAGACCGGCGGCGTGGATGCGCTGGATGGCCTCCTCCGCCGACACCTTGGAGATCCGGGCCATGTGCTCGACCTCGGACGCGCCGAGGGAGTGGATGACCAGCTGCGGAAAGGCCTGCTTGATGGCGGAGAAGTGGTGCTCGTAGTACTCGACGCCGTAGTCCGGGTGGTGGCCGCCCTGGAACATGATCTGCGTGCCGCCCAGCTCGACGGTCTCCGCGCAGCGGCGCAGGATGTCCTCGAGGTCGCGGGACCAGCCCTTCTTCGCGTCCTTGGGGGCCGCGTAGAAGGCGCAGAACTTGCACGCCGTCACACACACGTTGGTGTAGTTGATGTTGCGCTCGATGATGTACGTCGCGATGTGCTCGGTACCGGCGTAGCGCAGCCGGCGGGCCGCGTCGGCGGCCTGGCCCAGGGCGTGCAGGGGCGCGTGGCGGTAGAGGTCGAGCGCCTCTTCCCGGGTGATCCGGCCCCCCGCGGCGGCTCGGTCGAGGACTGACTGGAGAGCGGCCTGGTCGGTCACCGGTGCGTCACCTTTCGGCTGTGTCGTTCGGCTGGCGCCCGGCTGCGGTCGAGATTCCCGGACCGATCCAGCCTACGCCAGCCGCTCCGGCTCCCGGGCTGGCCCCCTTCGGGACGTCCCGAAGGGTTGGGGGTCACCTCACGGGGTCGCCTCACGGGGTCGCCTCACGGAACCAGTCCGGCTCCCAGGACGGGGTCCGACGCCAGGTCGAGCCCCATGCCCAGGCCCAGGCCCGCGTAGATCACGCCCGCGAGGGCGCCGCCGGCCATGAACGGCCCGAAGGCGAGCGAGGTCCCGGGCTCCACCCGGCGCAGGGCGGCCCGGACGTACCCGTGCACGGAGGCCGCGGTGAACCCGGCGAAGCTGCCCGCGAACAGCACGAACCACCCGTACCAGCCCAGGATCTGCCCCACGGTCAGGGCCAGGGTGACGTCGCCGAAGCCCATGCCGGGCGGGTAGATCAGGTGGAAGACGAGGTACAGGGCCCCGAGGGTGAGCCCGCCGAGCAGCGCGCGCGTCCAGGATCCGCCGGTCCCCGTGAAGAGGGCGGCCACGCCGAGCGCGGCCGCGGTGGTGGCCGCCAGCGGGAGGGTCAGTACGTCGGGCAGCCGGTGCACGGCCTGGTCGACGAAGCAGAGCAGGACGGTGAACGGCGCCAGCAGCAGCCAGGCCGCCAGTTCGGGCCGCGCCCCGACCCCGGCGCCCAGCGTGAGGCACACCAGGGTGGTGGCGAGCACGGCCCCCGCGACGGGCGCGTAGCCGCCGTGCCACCGGGCCCCGGGCGCGCACCGGGGGCAGACGGCGAAGCCCAGCCAGCCTCCGGCCGGGCCGGTCAGCGGATGCCCGGCCGGGCAGTCCGACCGCCAGGGCATGCCCAACTCGACGGAGAGGCGGTAGACGGCCCGGGGCAGCAGCAGGCCCGCCAGTACGCCCCAGAGCGTGACCCCGGCCACGAATCCCGCGATGCCCATGCCCGCTCTCGCCCCCGCCCTGCCCGCCCCGGCCCACTGTGTCTCGGCATGTCTCGGCATGTCTCGGCGATGGACGCTAGCAGGGGCGGTCGTCCCCCACTACCCGGCCCGGGGCCCCCACGGCTCAGGCCGCCGCACGCGCCGAGCCCGCCGGCTCGAACCCGGCCAGCATCCGTTCCAGGGCCTCCTGGTCCGGGCCCACGAAGGGTTCGAGGCCCGGGGCGAGGGACACCGTGTCGAGCATCCGGGCGATGAGCCCGATCCCGGCGGCGGGCGGCAGGTGGGTGGAGAGCACGAGCTCGGGGTCCATCTCCCGGACCGGCCGGACGGTGGCGAGGAACTTCTCCCGGTCGGCGACGGTCACCCAGGGGCTGTCCAGCGAAGCCCAGAACAGCTGGGCGGCCCGCAGGTCCTCGGGCCCGACCGCCCCGGCGTCGCCGCCGGCCGCGAGGTCGCCGTCCGGGACGGGGGCGCCGAAGCAGTCGGAGCTGAAGCAGGCCCGCGACCGGTCGTCGTAGAAGCCCACGGTCGCGGGGTTGTCGAAGAGGGGCGGCCGGAAGGCGGTGAGGGAGCGGTCGCCCACGTCGAGGCGCTGGCCGGGGTTGAGGAAGTAGACCCGGTCCATGGGCAGCGGTCGCTCCGTGGTCATCTCGCCGGCGCCGAGGAAGGTGGTCACCACGCGGGCCTCGGGGGCGGCCTCCAGCAGGGCGAAGATCCCGCCGGTGTGGTCCCGGTCCGGGTGGGTGAGCCAGATCCACCGCACGTCGGCGGGGTCGATGGCCTCGGAGAGGGTCCTCAGGAAGTCCCGGTCGGGCAGGCCGAGGCCGGTGTCGACGACCACGGGCTCCCTGGCGTGCAGGACGAAGGCGTTGACCGGGATGAATCCGACTCCGGGCGCTTCGAGCGCGTCCCCGAGCACCGTGATGTCCCGGCCGAGTGAGCGTGTGGTCATGGCGGAGCTCCGATGGCCCCCTGGGTGAGCCCGCTCGCGACCGCCCCGGGCTTCCCCCCGTCCGCCCTTCCTCTCATCGTGTCCCCGGGCCGCCCCCGCCGCACGCCCGCGGGGGGGCGAGGGGGGTGAGGACAGGGGATGAGGGCAGGGGATGAGGACAGGGGATGAAAGGGGACGGCATTCCCGGTAAACGGCGGGCATTCGCCTTTCCGTCCCATTCCGCTCTACGGAAAGGCGAATACCCTCATAAGCCGCGCTAATGACCCGGTACGCCCACCGGCAGGAGCTCCACGTTCACATCGGGCGCATAGCCCGTCGTGAGTCCCGTCCGGCGCGCGAATTCACGTACGCCGGCCAGCTGGTCGGGGCCGAAGCGGAAGTCGAGCGTCGTGAAGTAGCGCTCCAGGAGTTCCGCGTCGAAGGCCTCCCAGCGGGCCGCCTGCTCGGCGACCTTGCCGACCTCCTCCAGGGACACGTCCCGGGAGGCGAGGAAGGCCTCGTGGACCTTCCGCACGACCTCCGGCTCACGCTCCAGGTACTCCTTGCGGGCGGCCCAGACGGCGAAGACGAACGGCAGTCCCGTCCACTCCTTCCACATCGCCCCCAGGTCGTGGACGGTGAGTCCGAGCCGGGGCGCGTCGTGCAGCGAGGCCCGCAGTGCGGCGTCGCCGATCAGCACCGCCGCGTCCGCCTCCTGCATCATCAGCCCCAGGTCGGGAGGGCAGGTGTAGTAGTCGGGCCGCACCTCGTACTTCTCCGCGAGCAGCAGCTGGGCCAGGCGCACGGACGTTCGCGAGGTGGATCCCAGAGCGACGCGGGCGCCGTCCAGCTGGTCCAGGGGGACCTGCGAAACGATCACGCAGGACATGACGGGACCGTCGCAGCCGACCGCCAGGTCGGGGAAGGCGACGAGCTCGTCCGCGTTGCGGAGGAACTCCACGAGGGTGATGGGACCGATGTCCAGGCCGCCCTGGACGAGGCTCGCGCTGAGCTTCTCCGGGGTGTCCTTGGTCAGCTCCAGGTCCAGCAGCGTGCCGGTTCTGGCCAGCCCCCAGTAGAGGGGCAGGCAGTTCAGGAACTGAATGTGGCCGACACGGGGCCGGCTGCGATAGGCGTCCACATCGCGAGACTAGCCCCCGTGTCTCCGTCAGCCGTCTGGCGGGTCTCAAACGTCCGAGTGACGTGATCTTTCCCTCTGGTCTCGGCCGGGAGGTGCGTGCTAGGCTCGACGCAAGTTGCAGTTTGGTTTCCCTTGCAGTACGAGGCCTGCGGAGAATGTGACCCGCAGGCTTTTGTAGTTTTCAGACTTCTTAGCAGGTTCTGGAGCAGGGCGACCCTTTGGCCCATAGGAGGGCTCATGGCTACCGGAACCGTCAAGTGGTTCAACGCTGAAAAGGGCTTCGGCTTCATCGCCCAGGACGGCGGCGGCCCGGATGTCTTCGTCCACTACTCCGCGATCAACGCCGCCGGCTTCCGCTCCCTTGAGGAGAACCAGCTGGTGAACTTCGACGTCACCCAGGGTCCGAAGGGCCCGCAGGCGGAGAACGTCACCCCGGCCTAGTCGCCTGGGCCAACCAATCGCGGTTGGATTATGCAGTACCCAAGGAGCCCTGTCTTCTCTGTGCGAGCAGAGTCGACGGGGCTCCTGCCTTTGCCTTTGCCCTGGCCGGGTCGTTGGACCGGGTCAGGGGCGCTTTGCCGTTCCCGGGGCGAAACGCGCCCTCGCCCCCTTCGGCCCCTCACCCCGGCGCCCGGCGCCCGGCGCCCGGCGCCCGGCGCCCGGCGCCACAGATTCCTAGGGTTCCTAGGGTTCCTAGGGTTGTGCCTAGTTGATCTAGGAGTAACCTAGGGCCCCTAGGGAAACGGGAGGGGCGCATGGTGCGGATGGGGTTGACGGCGGAGAAGGTGACCGTCGTGGGGGCCGAGGTGGCGGATGACGTGGGGCTGCACCGGGTCACCATGGCGCAGGTCGCGCGGCGGCTCGGGGTGCAGGACGCGAGCCTCTACGCGCACGTCCGCAGCCTGGAGGATCTCCGCGGACGGATCGCGCTGCTGGCGGCGGACGAGAAGACGCTGCTCATCGCGGAGGCGACGGCGGGGCTCGCCGGAAAGGACGCGCTCGTCGCGTTCGCCAACGCCTGGCGGGAGTACGCCCACAAGTTCCCCGGACGCTATGCGGCGACGCAGGCCCCGGGAAGGATCGACCCCGAGCTGGCCGCGAAGGCCGCCGGACCGCGCCGCGCGGTCGCGCTGACCTACGGCATGCTGCGCGGCTACGGACTGGCGGAGCCCGATCTGACCGACGCGGCCCGGCTGCTGCGCAGCACGTTCCACGGGTTCGTGGCCCTGGAGGCCTCGGGCGGTTTCGCCCACGCGCGGACCCCGCAGGCCTCCTGGATCCGCTCCCTCGACGCCCTCCACATCCTGCTCCGGCACTGGCCCGCACCCCGGGACGGGGGCTTCGCGTGAGCACCCCGAGTACCCCGACCACCGGCAGCCTCCGCGTGCCCGGCGCGACCCTGCACTACGAAGTACGCGGCCGGGGCCCGCTCCTGCTGCTGATCCCCGGCGGGACCGGCGGCGCGGCCGCCTTCGACGGCGTCGCCGACGCCCTGGCGGCCGAGTACACCGTCGCGTCCTACGATCCGCGCGGCCTGTCCCGCAGCCCGTTGGACGACCCGGAGGCCGAACAGAGCGTGGCCGAGCACGCCGAGGACGCGCTGCGGCTGCTCGACCTGCTGTCACCCGCCGAGCCCGCCCGGGTCTTCGGCTCCAGCTCGGGCGCGATCGCGGCCCTGCACCTGCTGACCGCCCGACCCGAACGCCTCGTACGCCTCGTGGCGCACGAGCCCCCGGTGGTGGAGGTGCTGCAGGACGCCCCCGTACACCGCGCGTTCCTCGCACGCGTACGGGACACCCTGGACACGGAGGGGCTCATGCCGGCGATGGGCGTGTTCGCAGGGGGGCTGAAGGGGGAGGGCGGCGAGGGCCGGGGTGCCCGGGCCGCCGAGCCGCCGACCCCTGCCGGGCTTCCGCCCGCCGCGGCCGCCCGGGTCGAGCGGACGATGGGCGACCTGCCCTACTTCCTCGGGCGCATCGTGCCGAGCTTCATGGCCTACTCCCCCGACCTCCGGCGGCTGGAGGCGGAGGCGGTCGCGGACCGGCTCGTGCTGGCCGGCGGCCGGGACTCGGTGGGCGAGCTGCCCCACCGCCCGGCCGCGTTCCTCGCCGAGCGGTTCGGCAGGGAACTGTTGCAGTTCCCCGGCGGGCACACCGGCCTGAGCACACACCCCGCCGAGTTCGGCGGGGTGCTCAGGCAGGCGTTCTCGTACTAGGCCTTGCGGGCGGCCGGCTGGTCGGTTGCCGGGGGCTCCGTCGCGGGCGGCTCGGTGACCGGCGGCTCGGTGACGGTGATCTCCAGGAAGAGGACCGCCTGGTCCGAGATCCGCACGCGGAGCGTGTACGTGCCCGCGGCGACGCCCGTGGTGGACAGTTCCGGCAGGGCGATCTTGCCGTCCGCCGCGGTCGCCGGGAGCTCCAGCTCCGTCAGCTTCTTGCCGTCCTTGTCCAGGAAGTACGGGGTCTTCCCCGCCGTGGCCGGGTCCGCGGGGACCCACTTCCCGTCCTTGTCCTTGGTGCCGAGCCCGGCCGTGGCCTTGGCTCCGGCGACGGCCTTGCCCTTCGCCGTCGCCAGGAACTGCACGCCCTTGATCCCGGTTCCGGCCTCCGCCGTGAGCGGCTTGCCGGCGTTCGCGTCGCTGCGGACCAGCTGGTCCGCCTCCGGAACGGGTACCGGCTTGGCCGGGGTGACCTTGCCGCCGATCCGCAGGGAGACCTCGACCGACACCGCGTAGCCCGTGGCGCGCAGGGAGAAGGTGCCCGCCTTGGCGCCCGCCTTCAGCTTCGGAACCCTGACCAGGCCGTTGGCATTGGTGCGCACGACCGCGAAGTCCTTGCCGTCGGCCGCGAAGACGGTGCGGCCGGTGGTGTCGTCGTCGACCGCGATCACGATCGGCTGGTCGACGGCCGGCATGCCGTCGCTCAGCACCGCCTTGATGAGCGGGGTGCGCGCGAACTCGGTCCCGGCCTCGGCCGTGAGCTCGGCGGTACCGACCCGGATCAGCTTGTCCAGGGTCGGCGTCGGCTTCGGCGGCGGGGTGGGGGTCGGCGAGGGGGTCGGCGGCGTGGGCGTCGGAGTCGGCGTCGGGACCGGCGCGGGGGTCGGAGGCGTCGGCAGCTGCGGCGGGTTCGGCGTCGGGTAGTCGCCGGAGGGCGGGTTGGGAACCGGGGTGGCTCCCTGGCCGGCCTGGTACTGGCGCATGTAGCCGAGCACCGTGTTCACGTACTCGCGCGACCTGTTGTAGCTGAGGATCGCCTTGTCGATGTCGCCCGCGTCGGTGAGGTTGCGCTGCCCCGCGCAGAGGTAGAGGCCGGCACCCAGCGCGGCGTCGTAGATGTTGTTCGGGTCGCGCTTGCCGTCGGCGTTGCCGTCGGCGCCCCAGGTGGACCAGGTGGAGGGGATGAACTGCATCGGGCCGACCGCGCGGTCGTACTCCGGGTCCGCGTCCCACTCGCCCTTGTCGGTGTCCTTGATCTCGGCGAAGCCGTTGCCGTCCAGGCGCGGCCCGCGGATCGGCTTCTCGGTGTACCCGTCCGCCTTGAGCCCGTAGCCGGAGGCGTGGACCGACTCCACCCGGCCTATGCCCGCGAGCAGTTGCCAGGGCAGGTGGCAGCCGGGGAGCGCGGCGGCCACCGAGATCTCGGCACGCTTGTAGGCGTCGAGGGCGGTCGCGGGTATGCCGGCGGTGGCCCCGCCGGGGGCGGCGGCGCCGGGGGGCGCCGGCGGCGGGTCGGCGACCAGGTCCGGAAGGTCCAGCCGGGCGTCACCGCGTTCGGTGGCCTGGGGGCTGTCGGGGGTCGGCTCGGCTTCCCCGGCACCCGCGATCGGTGTGTTGGTCACGACCGCGGCAGTGGTCAGGCTGGCCGCGAGGGCGGCCGTGCACACGACTTTGCGCGAGGTGTTGACGAGGTGACGGTGAAGTGGCTTCACAGTGCGGCGATCCCCCCAGAGCGGAGGCCGGTCCGGACCCCCGTAAAACGTACAAAGTCACATAAAGTCACATGCTCCGCTCCGCGCGCCCCAGACCTCTTCGCGCGGACGGCCGGTGAAACGGGCCGTGGAGGTTAACTGTCTATCAGTTCTTCGCCCGCGACTCACCGCCGCCCCCGGAGATGTGCCCCACCATTCGTCTCATCTTCACGAACCCCCCGCCGGGGCGCGGGCCAGGGACTTAAGTCCCGCCCGATTCGAACCAATGGCACACATTTGACCGCTCTACGCTCTTTATCCTTGGGGGATGGCAACCAGCAAGAAGGACCAGCGGCGCGAGGCCCGCGAGCGCATGCGCGAGGAACGCGAGGCCCGGGCCCGGCGCGAGAAGCTGCGCGGGCGCGTACTGATCGGCGGCGCGCTGGTCGCCGTACTGGCCCTCGCGGTCGGCATCGGCCTCTACGTGTCGAAGCCCTCCGCCGACGAGGAGGCCGCGGGCAAGCCATTCGTCCAGCCGGCCAACACCACCGGCAAGGACGGGATCGTGATCCCGTACGGCAAGCCGGACGCGAAGAACGTCCTCTCCGTCTGGCTCGACCCGCGCTGCCCCTACTGCGCGGGCGTCGAGATCGGCCTCGGGAAGACCATCAAGGAGCAGGCGGACGCGGGCACGTACCGCGTCGAGTACCACTTCGCCACGTTCCTGGACAAGGCACTCGGCGGCGGCAAGGGATCCAAGCGCGCGGTCAACGCCCTGGGCGCGGCCGTGAACGAGAGCCCGGAGAAGTTCATGGAGTACCTCCAGGTGCTCTACAAGAACCACCCGGAGCAGGAATCGGACGACAAGTTCGGCTCCACGGCCACCCTGCTGGACCTCGCGAACCAGGTCCCGGGGCTGCGCACGCCCGCCTTCAACCAGGCGGTCAAGGAACTCACCTACATGCCGTGGGTCGAGAAGGTCGGCCAGGCCTTCTACGACCAGAACATGCAGGGCACGCCGGACGTCTCCATCAACGGCACGAAGCTCACGGTGAACTCCGGCAAGGGCATCGACTCGATCACCCCGGACGAGTTCAAGAAGCTGATCACCGACAACTTGAAGTAGCGGGCCGGGCGGGCGGTCGGCTCAGGCCGGCTCGGCCGCCTTGGCCTTCTCGTCGAGCTGGTCCCCGTACCCGCCGGCCGTCCAGACGTGGTGGCGGAACCGTTCCACCGTCGCCACGCCCTGCCACGGACCGCCCGGCGGGAAGAACACCCCGTCGCACGCGGAGCAGAACCGGGCCCCCGCGGCGGCCTCGGCCGCCCGGGCGGCGCCCGCCTCCACCCGCCGCTTGTCCTTGCCCTCGCTGCGGATCAGGGCGATCGTCCCCCACATGACGAGCAGCGCGGCGACGATCCCCACCGGCAGGAGCCACGGCCAGTCCCGGTCGTCGGCGTAGTACGCACCCGCGGCCGCGACCAGCCCGGCGATCACGACGCCCTCGACGAAGTTCGTGCAGCCGTCCCCGGTCTTGTTCGGCGCCGGGGCGAGCCGTATCCGGTCCTTGCCCCGCTGGACGTCCTCGACCGGGACGTTGTCCCCCGTCCCGCAGCCCGGACACGCCACCACCGGACCGCCGCCGTTCGCTTCCCCGTCGTTCGTCATGGGCTCCATCATGACGGCCCGGAACCAACGGCCGCGGCCCGGCGTTCTCTTGGCCGAAAGAGCCGTGCACGCTGATGCGCGGCAGTACGTTCGGATGTGGCTCGCGCAGGGCCGCGTACGAGGGATCCGGGAACACGGGGGTGGGCGCCAGGTGCTGGCCGAATCATTGGAAGCGTTGGCCGCGGCCGGAGGTGCCGCGGTCGTACAGGCCGCGACGACGGACGCGTGGACGGAAGTCCGCGCCCGGGTCGCGCGGTGGTTCGGGCGGGGTGACGGCGCGCGCGAGCGGGTGCAGTTGGAGCGACTGGACCGCACCGCCGCAGAACTCGTGGCCGCCGGTGGGACGGAGCAGGAGCAGACCCTCCAGACACAGGTCTGGCGCAGCCGTTTCGAGGACCTGCTGGAGGGCCTCGACGAGACCGAGCGGGACGACGCGGCCGCCGGGCTACGGGCCCTGCTGGACGACACCGCGGCAGCCCGCGGAGTCTCCGCCGGAACCGGCGGCGTGGCCGCGGGGCGGGACGTCACCGTGAAGGCCGAGGGCGGATCGATCGCGGCGGCCGTCCTGCACGGGGCGCGCACATCGGCCCCCCTCCGGCGCCGGATCCGTCCCAGGGCTGACCGGACCGGCACTCCCCCCAAGCCTCCCCGTCACCGCGCCGCCGGCCGGCGGCGTACTCGTGCACGCCGCGCAGGGCAGCGTGGCGGCGAACCACATCGGCCAGGTCACCTACCAGGCCGCTCCCCGGCACACCGTCTCCTGGCCACATCAGGTCGGGGTGATCCCCCGCCGGGCCGGTTCGTTCCAGGACCGGGCCGAGGTGCACCGGCTGCGCTCCGCCGTGGAGGGCGGCGGTACGGCGGTCGTGTGCCAGGTCCTGGCCGGGATGGGCGGGGTGGGCAAGACCCAGCTCGCGGCCGACCACGCCCGCCAAGCCTGGGGCAACGGGGAGCTCGACCTACTGGTCTGGGTCACCGCCGCCACCCGCCAGGCGGTCATCGACGCCTACGCCCGGGCCGCC
This sequence comes from Streptomyces sp. NPDC056883, assembly GCF_042788835.1. Taxonomy (NCBI): domain Bacteria; kingdom Bacillati; phylum Actinomycetota; class Actinomycetes; order Kitasatosporales; family Streptomycetaceae; genus Streptomyces; species Streptomyces sp. NPDC056883. Next base: position 371,486 of record NZ_JBHUBS010000005.1, read on the forward strand.
GCCGACATCCTGCACACGGATCCCGCCGACCCGGAGCGGGCCGCGCAGGCGTTCCTGGCCTGGCTCGAACCTGCGCCGGGCCGCCCCCGCTGGCTGATCGTCCTGGACGACGTCGCCGACCCGGGCGACCTGCGCGACCTGTGGCCGCCGGCCCATCCCGGCGGCCGGACCCTGGTCACCACCCGCCGCCGCGACGCCGCCCTCTCCAGCCATGGCCGCCTGGTCCCGGTGGGCCTGTTCACCCCGGCCGAGGCCACGGCCCACCTCCGGCACGCCTTGGCCGCGCAGGGGCGCAGCGAGCCCGAGTCTGACCTCGGGGCCCTGGCCGAGGACCTCGGGCACCTGCCGCTGGCCCTGTCCCAGGCCGCGGCCTACCTGGTCGACACGGAGCTGTCCGCAGCCGCCTACCGCACCCGCCTCGCGGATCGCGCCCGGCAATTGGCCGACCTGCTCCCGGAGGCCGGCTCCCTCCCCGACGACCAGTCGACCCCGGCGGCCGCCGCCTGGTCCCTGTCCGTGGAGCGCGCGAACGAGCTCCGCCCGGCGGGTCTGGCCCGGCCCATGCTGGAGCTCGCCGCGATGCTCGACCCGAACGGGATCCCGGAGCAGGTCCTGACCGGCGAGTCCGCCCTCGACTACCTGACAGCCGAACGATCCTTCGAGCACCGCCATGGCCCCACCCCGCAACCCTCCTCGGTCACCGAGGAGGAGGCGACCGCTGCCCTGCGGGCCCTGCACCGGCTGAGCCTGATCGACCACTCCCCCGCCGAAGCCCATCAGGTCGTACGCGTCCACCAGATCGTCCAGCGGACCGTCCGCGACCCCCTTGACCCCTACCATCGGGACGCACTCGCGCGCCGTGCGGCCGATGCCCTGACCGACGCCTGGCCGGACGTCGACCGCGACGCAGGCCTGGCCAGCAGCCTGCGCGCCAACACCACCGCCCTGATCGCGTGTGCCGAGGGCGCCCTGTACCACCATGCCGCCCACACCGTGTTGCAGCTCCTTGGTGAAAGCCTCGGGGATTCGGGGCAACTGACGGCTGCAGTAGCTCACTTCCAGCGCGTCGCGGACAACACGGCCCGCCTGCTGGGCCCCGACCACCCCAGCACTCTCGCCAGCCGGTCCGACCTCACCATCTGGCGTGGGCAGGCGGGGGATATTCACGGGGCCGCGGAGGCAGCCGCCCTCCTCCTGGAGGACCAACTGAGGCTTCTGGGCCACGACCACCCCAACACCCTCATGATCCGCGCCAACCTCGCCAGCTTGCAGGGGAGGGCGGGGGATGTTCCCGGGGCCGCTGCCGCATTCGGCGCCCTGTTGGAGGACCAGTTGCGGGTCATGGGCCCGGACCACGGCGCCACCCTCACCACCCGGAACAACCTGGCCCTCTGGCTCGGACAGGCCGGGGATGCGGCCGGGGCAGCTGCCGCGTTCGCCACCCTCCTGGAGGACCACCTGCGGCTATTCGGCCCGGACCACCCCCACACCCTCACCACGCGGCACAATCTGGCGGGCTCCCGCGGGGACGCGGGTGATCTGGCCGGGGCAGCTGCCGCATTCATCACCCTGATGGAGGACCGCTTGCGGATACTGGGTCCGGACCACCCCCACACCCTCGCCACCCGGCACAGCATCGCCCACCTCCAGGGCAAGGCAGGGGATCCGGCAGGAGCCGCACACGCAACCGCCGCGCTTCTGGAGGACCGCCTGCGCGTGCTGGGTGCGGACCACCCCGACACCCTCGCCACTCGGAGCGACCTTGCTCACCTCCGCGGCGAAGCAGGGGATCCGGCGGGTGCCATCGAGGGCCTCACCCTGCTACTGGAGGAACACCGGCGGGTCCTGGGACCCGACCACCCCCACACCCTCGCCACCCGGTTCGGTATCGCCGCTTGGCGGGGGGTGACGGGAGATCACGGCTGGGCGGCGAAAGCGACGGCCGCACTCCTGGTGGACCACCGGCGCGTGATGGGAGCGGAACACCCCGACACCCTCGCCATCCGGACCGCTCTCACCTATTGGCACCGGCTGGCCGGGGAGCAATAGTGGTCGCCCGCCGGGGGCGGAGACCAGCCCGACGGTGCGCGGCCTCGGCCACAACCCCGCCCCACACTCACAGGCACGCCCACACCGTCTTCCCCTGCCCGCCCTGCACCCTCGGCTCACGCCACACGAGTCACTGGCCCTGATCGAGAAGTTGCTGGGAGAACAGCGTAGGACAAGGGGGCCACCATCCGTGGCCCCCCGCCTTCCGTTTACCCCTCGGCCCAGAGGGCCTGGACCGCCGCGATCACCGGAACTCCGGCCTCTCCGATCAGCGTCGCAATTCCGGAGAAGGTCGCGAGGATTCTCCGGAATCTCGACTCGGGGGGATTCTCCCCGAGCTCCTCCAGCGCCGCGTCGACTTCCGCTCGGTCGCTCTCGTCCAGGTGCTGCCTCATCGCCTGGACTTCTTCGATGAGCTTTTCGAGCGCGGAGGCCTCCGGCGGAGTTCCGCCGACGTATTTGCCTCCGGCCACGATGTCTCCGCGGCCCGAGTGTTTGGCCTGCCCGATGGCCCCGGGACCGCTCACGTCGTACCGATCGCCCTGCATCAGTTGCCGCCTCCCCTGATGTCTCCCGGACCCGAGTGCACGGCCTGCCCGATGGCACCCTTTCCGTACACGTTGAACTGGTTCCCGTACACCGGGTTGTGGATGGTCTGGTTGATCGTCGGGGCGTTGGGTTTGCCGATGGCCGAGGTGATCGCGTAGACGAGGCTTTCGATCTCGGCCCGCTCCAGGGACCACACCGCGTTGCGCTGGATGCCCGAGGTGTTGAGGACGAGCCCGTACGCCGGAGGCGTCCCGAGTACCTTCACGAGCTGCCAGATCAGCAGTCCGAAGACGGCGAGCGCGATGATTCCGGCCACGTCCCCGAAGATGGCGACGGCGATGATGCCGAGGACGAAGCACAGCAATGCCCGGCGGATGAACTTCCGCCATGCCGCTCCCTTGTCCACCTCCAATACGCGCTGCCCCACGTGGGAGATGTTGTGCAACGGATAGGCCTCACCGTCGACCCACAGCACCCCCTCTTCCACACGGACTTGGACCGTCGTTTTGCTATCCGCCATATTGCGCCCCCCTGGCTCTTTTTGGCGTTGACGGCTCGAAGTGTAGGGCGGGTGCGACCGGTCAAGTAGGGATTGGACCCTTTCGACGTAGTCATGATCGATTCGGGATTCCGCTTGACATTCCACACCGCGGAATGCGGCCTTCCTCCTCTGCTCGGCTCTGGCCGTGCGGACCTTTCCGGCCCATCCTGTTCCCCACACGGCCGAGGAGGCGGGGATGGCCCGAGCACAGCGGTCCCGGTGGTGGTCCCGGTGGTGGGTGCTGGTGGCGGGGATCGCCTTGATCGTGCTCTCGGCGGGCCTGTACGAGCCGGCGCCGTTCCCCGAGCTTCGCCAGATCGACCTGACCGTCCTCAACGAGGCGTCGGACGGCCGCTGCGAGGTGCGCTGGCGCGACCCGTACGCCCCGCGGGACCGTGCGGGCGTCTACCAGTGCGACCCGGACCGGGACGCCGTCCTCAAAGCCCCGGCCTACGACCCGGAGACCGGCTTCGGCTGGGACTCCGGCTGGGTGCTCGCCGAGGGCGACCGCAAGGGGGAGCTGTACTCACTGGACGAGCACGACGACACCGGGAGCGACGTCAGCGAGGCCCTGTTCGGGGCCGGGCTGCTCGTGACGTACGTGGGGCTGCTCGCCGCGGGCGTACCGGTGAGGCTGCGGTGGCCGGGCGGCGGGGCGTCGGCCAAGGAGTGAACCGGGGCCGGCCTTCCGCCGGGGCGGCCGGTCAGCCCACCGGGCCCGCGTCCTTGCCGTGTGCCTTCATGCAGGCGTCGTCGAAGGCCGTCAGCCCGATGGTGCCGCCGTCCGGGAGACCCATGAACTCGGCGACGAGCCCCCAGCCGCGCTGCTCCAGGCGCACCTTGGAGACGATCACCACGCCGCTCTTGTCCTTGTGCTGCTCCGGTTCGCCGCGCTGCTTCCAGCCGCGCTTGCCCAACTCGCGCAGCGTCGCCTCGAACCGGGCCGGGCTGACCGGCTGGGAACCGGTCCCGAACCCCTTGTGGGAGACGGCGCACGAGGTCACCGAGTCGGCCGGGGCGTTCTCGTTCATCCTGAGCCAGTCCGGGTCGTTCGCCGGCGCTCCCGCGGCCGCCGACGACGTGTCGAGGTCCGTACGCACGACCCCCCGCGGCAACGGGCCGGTGCCCTCCGGGCGGGGCGACGCCGCGACGGACGCAGATGCGGATGCGGATGCGGTCGTGGTCGCGGTCGCGGTCCCCGCGCCCCCGGCAACGCCGTCGGTCGTGCCGCAGCCCGCGGCTCCGAGCGCGATGGCCGCCACCGCCGTGGCCGCCGTGGCCGCCCTCTTCGTCCTGTTCACCGTGCCCCCAAAGTCGGGGGCCGCTCGGCCCCCGTGATCGAGGGGGGAGTCTGGCACGGCGGCATCGAGGCGGCCCGGCCGGGGGCATTCATGCAGTTCGGCCGCCGGTTCGGGCGGTTCCAACCGCCGTGACAGTCCGGTGACATGGAACAGACACTTCGCCTACACACCCTCCGTAATTTTCTTCCTGCAGCCCACCAAGCCCCGACAGGCGACAGTCCGTCAGGCAGAGGAGGTGCCATGCAAACCCTCCTCCTTCCAGCACCTGCCACGGAGTTCCCCATGTCGATCCGCACCCGCTCCCGCCGTCAGACCCTCCTCCGCTCCGCCGTCGCCACCGCCGCCCTCGCGGGAGCCCTCCTGGCTCCGGGCACCGCCTTCGCGGCCGACGCCCCCAAGGCCGGTGCCCCGAAGGCCGACGCGTCGGTCCAGGGCCTGGGCGGGGAGCTCGTCAAGCACCTCGTGCTGGCCAACGGCACCAAGGCGGACCTGTGGAAGAAGGGCAAGGCCTCCTACTGGCTGGACGTCTACAACGAGGGCAGCAGCCAGCTCGGCTACCTCACCGTCGGCGGTCCCGGTGAGCACGCGGAGGACGGCGAGCAGATCGCCGGCATGTGGGTCACCCTGAACAACAAGGGCCAGGTCCAGTCGTGGAAGAACCCGGCGTCCCGGGGCTTCGCGCAGGGCGGCAGCGAGACGCGCGAGGGCTGCACGGTGACGCGGCACATGGCCACCCCCCTCGACGGCGTCAGCCTGCGGCTCTCCAACGGCCCCGCGGGCCCGGTCGCGAAGCTCATCGACGCGAAGAGCTCCCGGACGCTCGCCACGCTCACGCCGGCCAACCCGGTCGGCCTCGCCGGTGGCGTCCGCATCAAGGAGGCCTGGGAGCCGCAGTCGCGCCAGCTCCAGGTGCACGTCGCCGACGGCGTGATCCCGTGGCTGGGCGTCAGCTTCCCCGCGCCCCTCAAGGACTGCGGCGTCAAGCCCTCCACCCCGGCGGCCAAGCCCTCCGCGACCCCGAAGCCCGCGGTCTCCGCCCACGGCGGCTCGCAGACCGTCGTGGTCCCCAAGGGCGGCGTGGCGGCCGGCGCGGAGGTGGCCGACTCCACCAACAGCACGTCCGCGTGGATCGCGGCCGGCGCGGGCTCCGCGGTCCTCGGCGCCGGCGGCTTCCTCCTGCTGCGCCGCCGCTCGGCCCGCCAGCACTGAGGCCCCCGCTCGGCCCGGCAGCGCCGGGCCTCACAGACCGCCCCCGCAAGGCCCATCGGCCTTGCGGGGGCTTCCGGGGTGCTCCGGGGGCTCCTGGCGGCATCCGAGGGCTCCGGCCCGTCCGGAGACCGGCTGAGAGGGATGCCACGGGGGTGCGACCCACGCAGCCGCCTGCCGACCAGCAGTCCCCGGAGCACCCCGGCCGTCCCTACCCGTACAGCTCCTCGATCTCGCGCGCGTACTGCTCCGCCACCGCCCGGCGGCGGAGCTTCAGGGTCGGGGTGAGGGTGCCCGCCTCCACGGTGAACTCCCCGGGCAGGACCCGGAAGGCGCGGACGCGGGCCGGGCGGGAGACCGTGGCGTTGGCCGCCTCGACCGCTTCCGCGACGAGGGCCCGTACGGCGGGGTGATCGCCGGGGGCGGCCGGGTCCAGGGTCACCGACTCGCGGGCCGCCCAGGCTGCGATCTCCTCCGCGTCCAGGGTGATCAGGGCCACCGGGTGGGGGCGGCGGTCGCCGATCATGACCGCGCGGGAGACGTAGCGGGAGCGCTGGACGGCGAACTCCAGCTCGGTGGGGGTGATGTTCTTGCCCGCCGAGGTGATGATCAGCTCCTTCTTGCGGCCGGTGATGGAGAGGTAGCCGTCCGGGTCGATCTCCCCCAGGTCGCCCGTGTGCAGCCAGCCTTCCCCGTCCAGCGTCTCGGCCGTGGCCGTGTCGTTGGCGTGGTAGCCCGGGAAGATCATCGGGCCCCGGGCCAGGACCTCCCCGTCCTCCGCGATGCGGACCTCGCACCCGGCGATCGGCCGGCCCACCGATCCGTGGCGGATCCCGTCCGGGTGGTTGAGGCTGATGACCCCGGCCGACTCCGTCATGCCGTAGCCCTCGAAGACCGCGATCCCGCAGGCCCGCAGGAAGTCGAGGGTGGCCGGGGCGATCGGGGCGCCGCCCGTCAGCGCCCATTTCAAGCGTCCCCCGAAGGCCCCTCTGACCAGGGAGTACAGGGTCTTCTCGGCAGCCTCGTACGCCGCGCGGTCCGCATCCGGGAGGCGCCCCTCGGAGGCCAGCACCCCGAGGCGGACCGCCTCCGCGAAGCGGCCCGCACCGCCCTCCTGGGACTCCGCGAGGGAGAGGACCACGGAGTGCAGCTTCTCGAACAGGCGCGGCACGGAGGGCAGATGGGTCGGGCGGGCCTCGGCGAGCTCGCCGATGACGTCCTCGATCCGGCCGCCGAAGTAGCAGAGCTCCCCGCCCTCCAGGAGGGTGGTGAACTGGATCAGCTGGGCCAGCAGGTGGGCGAGGGGGAGGTAGAGGTACGTGGAGTCCCCCGGGCCGCCCTTGATCAGCGGGAGGGTGGCGTCCTGGATCGCGCCGAGGTTGGCGTGGGTGAGGCGGCACCCCTTGGGCAGGCCGGTGGTGCCCGAGGTGTAGACGATGGAGGCGTCGGCCGCGGGGTCCACCGCGGCCGCGCGGGCGAGGAGTTCGGCTTCCGGCGCCGGGCCGGGGAGGGCGCGCAGCCCGTCCATCTCCACCACCGCGCGCAGCCCCGGGAGCTTCGGGCGCAGTGCCTCCACCCGCGCCGCCTGCGCGGCGTCGTCGCAGACGACCACCACGGCCGCGGAGTCCGACAGCACCCAGGCGAGCTCCTCCTCCCCGGCCGTCGGGTACACCGGCACGAGGACGGCCCCGGCGGCCAGGACCCCGAAGTGGGTGTAGGTCCACTCCGGGCGGGTCTCCGCGAGCACCGCGACGCGCTCGCCGGGGGCCACCCCGAGGCCGAGCAGGGCGCGGCCGGACTCCCGGACACGGGCGCGCAGTTGGGCGTAGGAGACGGTGCCCCAGCCACTCTCCCCGCTCTTGTGGCGGAGTGCGGTCTCGGCCGCGTACCGCGCGCCGGTCCACTCGGTGAACACCGCCAGCGTGCGCGGGCGCACGGCTCGGTCCGTCCCACCAACCGATTCGATCGGGTCCATCGGGCTCATCGGGCTCGCCTCCCCCTGGGGTCGTACCGATGACGCTAGGCACCGGGGAGGCGTCCGCGGCATGACCGGAAGCGTCACCCCCGCTGACCTCAGCGCTCATTGCGGCTACCGTCGGACCCATGGGGAGGCGGACGGTCACCGTGCACCACGTGCGTGCCGTGCTCGCGGGGGCGCGGGGCAGCGGGCTCGACACCGTGCCGCTGCTCCAGGAGGCGCAGATCCCGCCGCTGCTGCTGGGCGACGACCGGGCGCGGGTCACGCCCGCGCAGTTCGCGCGGCTGTTCCGGGCGCTGTACCGGGCGACGCAGGACGAGTTCCTGGGCCTGTCCACCGTCCCCAGCCGGCCCGGGACCTTCGCGATGATGTGCAGGGCCGCCCTGGGCTGCCGCGATCTCGGTGCGGCGGTGGAGCGCTCCGCCACCTTCTACGGGCTGTTCCCGGGCGGGCCGGAGCTGGCGCTCGAAGTCGAGGGCGGGCAGGCGTGGTTCATGGTGCGGAACGAGTTCGCGCGGGACGAGGAGCGCTTCCTCACCGAGTGCGTGCTCGCCATCTGGCACCGGCTGAGCAGCTGGCTGATCGGCCGGCGCATCCCGCTGGCCCACGCCTCCTTCGCGTATCCGGCGCCGCCGCACGCGCAGGAGTACGAACTCCTCTTCGACTGTCCGGTCCGCTTCGGCGAGGCCCGCACGGGCGCGGCCGTGGCCTTCGACGCGCACTGGCTGACGGCTCCGCTCGTACGGGACGAGGCCGCGCTCGACGCGATGCTCCGGCGGGCCCCCTTCGACCTGCTGTCCCGGCCGGCGTACGGGACCACGGTCGCGGAGCAGGTCCGCCGGACCCTGACCCAGGCCCTGCGCGGCTCGCCGCGCCTGCCGGAGCTGGGCGAGGTGGCGGCGCGCCTGGCGGTCTCCCCGGCCACGCTGCGGCGGCGGCTCCAGCAGGAGGGCACGTCCTTCCAGCAGCTGAAGGACCACGTGCGGCGCGATGCGGCGATCGCCGGCCTGGCGGAGAGCCGCGAACCCATCGCGGAGCTGGCGGCCCGCCTGGGCTTCTCGGAGGACACGGCCTTCCACCGCGCCTTCCGCCGCTGGACGGGCACCACCCCGGGCGCGTACCGCATCGCGTCGGGCGGCTGAGGCGCCCGCCGGTTTTTGTTGGGTCGCGGCCTAGCGGGTCGCGGCGGGGACCTGGAGGGTGAACAGGCCGCAGTCGCAGCCGCCGTTGCCGGTGGCGCAGGAGCCCTTCGGGGTCGTGGCGGCGGCCGAGGCCGGGGCGGAGCAGCCCGTGGGGGCGGCTTCGGCGCAGGTGTTGCCCGCGCAGGAGCGGCAGGCGTTCATCTCGCAGCTGCGGCAGGCGGAGGCGGGGGCGTTGCAGCCGCGGCAGGCGCTGACCGCACAGGTGGCGCAGGCCGCGCCGGCGACGTCGCAGGAGGTGCAGGCGTTCATCTCGCACGCGGTGCAGGCCGAGGCGGGGGCCGTGCAACCCCGGCAGGCGCCGACGCCGCAGGACGCGCAGAGCTGCGTACCGCTGCCGCAACCGCCCCGCTCGGTGCGCTCGCCGCAGTCGCAGGCGCGGGCGCGGGCATCCCGGATCCCCGGGGCGGTCCGGCCGTCGCGGCGGACGGGGGTGCCGATCTCGGCGACGCGCAGCGTGGTGCGCAGGGTGGGGGCGGGACCCCGGTGGATGACCCGACGCTTGGCCATCTGTCGCACTGCCGCGTTCATCTGGTGCCTCCTGGGCGGGGTGGGAATCGCTTTCCGAGGCGGACTCTAACAATTAACTCGTATATGAATGCAAATCAGGACGATACGAGAAAGGCTTGCCTTCCCTAAGGAGGCAAGCCCTTTCTGCTGCCAGCGGAGAGAATCCTCCGACCAGAATCTATTCGGTTAGCAAATAGTTGGCCTCGGCTAGGCCAAGCCCAACAGCTCCAGCACCCGGCCCACCGCCTCGATGATCGGCCGCCCGACCTCGCCCGCGAAGGTCGCGAGGCCCAGGACGGCCATCAGGGCCCCGTGCCGCGCCTCCGGACCGCTCTCCGGGGAGACGATCACCGGCAGGTTGGCGTCGATGGTGCCCGCGCCGGCCGGCGTGACCTGGGCGCGGAGCTCCAGGAGCAGCCGCTCCAACTGCTGGATCGCCTCCTGCGGGGTGAGCGGGGCCGCCGGACGTAGTGCTTGATGTTCACCGTCGGCCGGGCCACGTGGAGCGAGAACTCCGCCTCCGGGTGCTCGATGGCGTCGACGATCCGCGCGACGAGCCCGCGCAGCTCGGCCTGGTCCGCAAGGGTGACCACCACGCTGGTCCCACCGGAGGTCTCCACGCCCATGACGTACAGGTCCGGCCTGGTCAGCCGGTGCACGAGGCACGCGCCGAGGACGACCTCCCCGAGGAGTACGGCGAGCAGGACGGGCCCCGCGGCGCCCCCGCGGCGCGGGGTGCGCGGATGGTGGCCGCGCGGGCGGTGACGCAGGCGGTGGTACGGGCGGCGGCGGTAGGGCCCCGTTGGATTCCATGGCTCCCCCAGTCAGTCGCACAGTTGACTGCACGGGGAACCATTAAGTACCCGGACCCCCGATCGCGTAAGCGTCAGTAACTCGCCAACTCCCAATAAAACAAGGGGATTTGCGGCCTCCGTTACACTCCCGCCCGTCCCCGGGTCAGCGGCGCCGCCGTCCCGGTACCGCTGCCGCCAGTGCGGCGAAGAGCAGGACGGCCAGACCGAGCGCGGCCACACCCAGCGTCGCCAAGTGGACGATGGTGATCCACAGCGTTGGCTTGCCGTACGCCCGGTCGCCCAGGGCGCGGGCCTCACCTTTGTACGTCGGCCCGTCCGGGCCGCCGCGGTCGATCTCGTCCGCGTACGAGTACAGCGTGCCGGCCCGGACCTTCCCGTCGGCGGTCCACTCCACGCCCTCGCACGTGGCGCCGGCACGCCCCGAACCGCCGCTGCGGCCCACGACGGTCATCGGCCCGCAGTTGCTCCGGAGTTGGACCGTGACCGGATCGGCGAAGGCGTAGGCGGCGCCCCAGCCGGCGGGCTGCTGGGAGGCCATGCCGACGAAGAGGAACGCGGCGAGGCCGATCCCTGCGAGGACCAGGCCCAAGGTCGCCCGGTTCTTGAACCTCTGCGCGCGCGTTGCGACCGCCACAACTCCCCCAAATGGTGTGTCCATGCCGGGCTGGATGGTCCGCACGGCTGAATTCCACCCCGCATGTCGCGCGTTCGTACCGCACCCGTGACCACAGCGGCAAGGTGGCCCCGGGCCAGGAAAGCTGAGCTGTGCGGTCAGCGACGTTCCTACCGGTCGGTCACTACCTTCTCCTCACCTACCACCCCCACCCGGACCCTTGGGAGAGCCGCCCCATGCGCATCCGAAGCTCAGCCCTCGCCGCAGTGGCCGCCCTGGCCCTCTCCGCCGCGATCCCCGGCACGGCCGACGCCGCCGACGCCGCCCAGGAGAGCATCACCACCTCCGGGGCCGCGGAGACCGCCGCCCGCCCCGGCGACATCGTCAGCAGCGCGCCGTCCGCGTTCCACCCGCTGCCCGGCCAGCCGACCAACACCAAGGCCTGGAAGATCCACTACAACTCCACGACGGCCGACGGAGCCCCGAACGTCGTCTCCGGCACCGTCATCGTCCCGCAGGACGGCCGCACCGGCCCGCGCCCCCTGATCACCTACGCCGTCGGCACGGTCGGCCTGGGCGACTCCTGCGCGCCGAGCAACAACCTCCCGTACGGCACCGCCATGGAGGCCAACCTCATCCAGCAGCTCACCCTGCGGGGCTGGGCCGTCGTCGTCACCGACTACGAGGGCCTCGGCACCCCCGGCGTGCACACCTACACCGTCGGCCCCTCCGCCGGCCACGCCGTCCTCGACGCCGCACGCGCGGCCACCCGCCTGCCCGAGGCCGGGCTGGCGGCGACGACGCCCGTCGGCATCATGGGGTACTCCCAGGGCGGCCAGGCCAGCAGCTGGGCCGCCGAGCTGCAGGGCTCGTACGCACCGGAGTTGCAGGTCAAGGGCACCGCGACGGGCGGCGTCCCGGCCGACCTGTTGAAGGTCGCCGACTTCAACAACGGCTCCTACGGCTCCGGCCTCATCTTCATGGCCGCCGCCGGCCAGGACGCGGCCTTCCCGGAACTGAAGCTCGACTCCTACCTCAACCCGGCCGGAAAGGTCCTGGTCGGCGCCATGAAGGACAACTGCGTCGCGATCGACGCCATCGCCGGCTCCTTCAAGCGGATCTCCGACCTGACCACCCGCAACCCGCTCGCGCAGCCCGACTGGCAGGCCCGCCTGAACCAGAGCAAGCTCGGGCGCACCGCCCCGGCCGCGCCCGTGTACCAGTACCACGCGCTCGGCGACGAGCTCATCCCGTACGCCGTCGGGAGCCGGCTGCGCTCCGACTGGTGCGCGCGGGGCGCGAACCTCGAATTCGACACCATCTGGATCGGCGAGCACGTCAGCGGCGTCATCACGCAGTCCCTGGCCGTCGGCAACTGGCTCGCCGACCGGTTCGCGGGCCGCTCGGCGCACCCCAACTGCTGACCGGGCAGAGGCTGTTGCTGCCGCCCCGTCCGGGAGGGAGCCGCGCTGCGCGGTCTCACTCCCCGGCGGGGCAGGAGCGCGTCCCGGAGGGCAGCCGGCCGTCGACCAGGAAGTGGTCCACGTACCCCTGCACGCAGCGCGAGGCGTCGTACCCGGTGTGCCCGTCGCCCTTGTAGTCCACGATCACCGTGTTGCCGAGCCGCTCCGCCGTCTCCTCCGTCCACTCGTACGGGGTGGCCGGGTCTCCGCGCGTCCCGACGAGCAGGATCCGCGGGATCCCGGCGGGGCGGTCGATCCTGCGGATGAAATCGGTGCCGGCGGGGCGCCCGTAGCAGGCCAGCACCGTCATCAGCTGGCGCGGCCCGAAGATCGGCGAGGCGGCCAGGAAGACCGGCTGGAGCTCCTCCAGCTCCTGCGCGACGGCCACCGGGGAGGCCTTGGCGGCGCCGCGGTCCGGGTCGTCGGCGCAGTTCACGGCGACGAGCGCGGCGGCCGCGTTGTCGGCGGGCACGGCGACGGCGCCGGCCGCCTCCTCCCGGGGCGGCGGCGGGTCGTCCGGTCCGCCGAGCTGCATCAGCCCCACGGGGTCGCCGCCCTTCTCGACCAGGGCGAGCGCGTCCGCGAGGTCGGGCCACCACTTCTGCGAGTACAGGGCGATCCCGATGGCGTCGGCCACGTCCTGCCCGGTGAAGCGCAGTCCGCCCTCACCGGTCAGCGGCGCTGCGTCCAAGCGGGTGACGAGGGCCCGGACCTTCTCCTTGGCGGTACGGGTGTTCGTGCCGTAGACGCAGTCCTGCCGGTGGGCGCACCAGACGAGGAAGTTGTCCAGCGCCCGCTGCTGGCCGACCGCCGACAGCAGGGCCTGCTCGCCGAGCGGCTCGGTGAGGGTGTCGACCCCGTCGAGGGCCATGCGGCCGGTGTGGCGCGGGAACAGCGCGGCGTAGACGGCGCCGAGGCGCGTGCCGTAGGAGAACCCGAGGAAGTCGAGCTTGTCCTCCCCGAGGGCCTGGCGCAGCAGGTCCAGGTCGCGGGCCACGCTGACGGTACCGACGTACGGGAGCACCGGGCCGGAGTCGAGCGCGCAGCGCCGGGCGACGGCGCGGAGCGCGGCGAGCTCGGCGGCGGGCCCGGTGGGGGCCGCGCCTCCCTCCGGGGCGCCTCCTCCACACGTGATGGGGGCGCTGCGGCCGACGCCGCGGGGGTCGAAGGTGACGAGGTCGTAGCGCTTGTTGAGCTCCGCGAAGGCGTTGGGGTCGGCGGCGAGGGTGGAGATGCCGGGGGCGCCGGGGCCGCCGAAGTTCAGCACGAGGGAGCCGAGCCGCTTGCCGCCGGGCGCGGTGGCGGGAAGCTTGGCGACGGCGATCCGGAGCGTGCCCTCGCCCTTGCCCTTGCCGGTGCCCTTGCCGTTGCCTTCGTAGTCGAGCGGCACGGTGAGGGTGCCGCAGCGCATGCCTGCGGGCACGGGCTTCTCGGGGCACTCGCCCCACTGGATGCCGGCTCGCGCAGGCTCGGGCGCAGGTGCCGGACCGGGCACGGCGGCGAGCAGGGCGCCGGCCAGGGCGGTGCCGACGACTCCGGCGCCTATTCGGGTACGAGCCCGCGAGGGCGAGCCGGAACGGGAGCGGGATCGGGATCGAGATCGGGAGCGTGAACGGTGCACTGCACCCTCCTGGAGCGGCCCCCCGGACCAGTCAGCTCACCATAAACGCGCCCCGCACGACCCGCCCCGCGAACATAATCGGATCCGGGCGAGTGAGGGGGCGCGCGCATGCGCGAGCGGGACGTGCTGGTCGAGCGGTACGAGCTGACCGGGTTGCTGGGGCGGGGCGGCTTCGGCGAGGTGTGGCGGGCCTTCGACACCCGGGTGCGCCGGACGGTGGCGGTCAAGATCGGACATCCGCGGTCGGCGGAGGACCGGGAGCGGTTCGCCTCCGAGGCGCACCTCGCGGGCACCCTCGTCCACCCGTGCATCGCGGCCCTGTACGACTACGGCGAGGCGCAGTACGAAGGACGTCCGCTGGTCTACCTGGTCATGGAGCTCGTGGAGGGGGAGACCCTCGCCGCCGTCCTGCTCCGCGGGGTACCGCCCACGGCGTCCGCCCTCGTCTGGGCCCGGGACGTCTGTGAGGCGCTCGGGGCCGCGCACGAGCGGAACGTGGTGCACCGGGACATCAAGGCCCTGAACGTGATGATCACCGGGTACGGCGGTCCGGGCGCGCGCGCGGGCACAGGTTCGGCCACGGCCACGGCCACGGCCACGGGCCGCGCGAAGGTGCTCGACTTCGGCATCGCCAAGTACCTGCACCAGCCCGGCCTCACGGCCACGGGCTACGTCATCGGCTCGTTCGAGTACATGGCGCCGGAACGCCTGCTCGGCGCCCCCTCCGTCGACGGACGGGCCGACCTCTACGCCCTGGGCTGCCTCCTGATGCAGCTGCTGACGGGGCGGCTCCCCTTCCCCGCGGGGGAAATCGAGGCGCTGTCCTACGCGCACGCCCACACGGCGCCGCCGCTGCCCAGCTCGCTGCGGCCCGGGCTTTCCCCCGGGGCCGACCGGCTGGTGCTGGACCTGCTCGCCAAGGACCCGGCAGGGCGGCCGGCCGGAGCCCCTGAGGTCATCGACCGGCTGAACGCCCTGATCCGCGGGGACGAGGAACCGCCCGCCGCCCGCGATGCCGCCGACCGGACCTCCACTGACCCGCGCAGGCCTCGCGACGGCACCCGCCCTGCTTCGCCGCAGGACACCGCGCGCCCGGTCCTCGCCGCGCGGCTCGACCGGATCCTGGCCTCGGGCCGCACGGGCGCCGGACCGGCCTTCGTACGCCAGCTCGACCTGCTGATCGGCGACCTCGGCGACACCCTCGGCGCCGACGACCCTCTGACCGCCGAGGCCGGCTACCACCGTTCCATGTACCTGTGGCAGTCGGCGGGCGACCCGACGGAGCTGGAACGCGTGCTCCCCCGGCTGCTGGGCGTCCTGGGCCCCGAGGACCGGCGGACCATCGACGTGCAGGCGGTGCTGGCCGGCCATGCCGCCGCGCGCGGGCAGGTCGACGGCCGGCCGTGGCTCCCCGTGCTCAGGGAGGTCATCGAACGCTCCACCCGAGTGCTGGGCGCCGACAACGCGATCACCCTGATCGCCCGGCTGGACCTCGCGGGGGCCATGGACCGCGAATACGACGGCCGTGCCCGGCCGTTGGCCGCCCCGCGGGACCGCACCCCGGAGCAGTCGGCCCGCCGCCGGGACCTGCTCGCGCCGCTGCTGCCCGACCTGGTGCGGGGCCTGGGCCCGGACGACCCGCGGGTCCGCGAGGTCACGCTGCGGCTGGCCCTGGACAGCTACGGCCTCGGCGCGTACCGCGAAGCCCTGCCGTACTACGAGGAGTTGCTGCCGAGCAGCCCCGCCGGCCTGGTGAGGACCCCCGTGAGCCTGCGGATCCAGCACGCCCACTGCGTCGCCGAGTCCGGGGACCCGCGGCGTGCGGTGGCCCTGCTCGACGCCGTGCGCGAGCTCCTGTACACCCGGGGGGACTCCCAGTCCGCCCAGTGGGACAAGCGGGCGCGCGCCCTGCGGTCGGACGCGAAGAAGATGCAGCGGCAGCAGGGCGGGGGCGGCCTGCGGGGCCGACTCCGCGGCTGACCCCGGCCGCGGGCCCGCCCCGGGCGGGGCCCTGCCTCGGGCCCGGGCCGCCCCGGGCCCGCCCGTCAGGGCCGCCGGTACAGCGCCTCGATCTCCCGCGCGAAGTCCCGCGCGACCACGCCCCGCTTCAGCTTCAGCGAAGGCGTCAAGTGCCCCCGCTCCTCCGTGAAGTCCCCCTCCAGCACCGCGAACCGCCGGATCGACTCCGCCCGCGACACCAGCCGGTTCGCCTCGTCGACCGCCCGCTGGAGGTCCGCCCGCAGGTCCTCGTCGTCCACCAGCTCCCTGATCGGCACACCCACCCTCTTGCGCATCTGCCGCCAGTGCTGGAGCCCTTCCGGTTCCAGGGTGATCAGCGCGGTGACGTAGGGCCGGTTGTCGCCGACCACCATGCACTGGCCCACCAGCGGGTGGGCCCGCAGCCAGTCCTCCAGGGGCGCGGGGGCCACGTTCTTGCCACCGGAGGTGATGATCATGTCCTTCTTCCGCCCGGTGATCGTCAGGTAGCCGTCGTCGTCGAGCTCCCCGATGTCCCCCGTGGACAGCCACTGCTCCCCGCCCACCGCCACGCCGCTGTTCCAGTACCCGGCGAACACGTGCGGGCCCCGCAACAGCACCTCCCCGTCGTCGGCGATCCGTACCGCCGTCCCCGGCAGCGGCCACCCCACCGTGCCCAGCCGGGGCCGCAGCGGCGGGGTGACGGTCGCGGCCGCGGTCGTCTCCGTGAGCCCGTAGCCCTCGAAGACCTCGATGCCCGCGCCCGTGTAGAAGGCGGCGAGGCGCCGGCCGAGCGGGGAGCCGCCGCTCAGGATGTACCGCACGCGCCCGCCCAGTGCCGCCCGGATCCGCCGGTACACGAGCGGTTCGTACAGGGCCCGGCCCAGCCGCAGGCCCAGGCCCGGCTGCTTGCCCTCCACCAGCTCCCCGAAGCGGCGCGCGATCCGCGCCGCGCGGTCGAAGGAGGAGGCCCGGCCCATCTTCTCGGCCGTCGCCCGGCCGGTGTTGTAGACCTTCTCCAGGACGTACGGGATCGCCAGCAGGAACGTCGGCCGGAAGCCGGCCAGGTCGGCGAGGAGGTCCTCGCCGCGGATGCTCGGCGCGTGCCCCAGCTTCACCCGCGCCCGCATGCAGCCGACGGCCACCATCCGCCCGAAGACGTGCGACAGCGGCAGGAAGAGCAGGGTCGAGGCCGGGTCCTTGCTGACCGACTTGAAGACGGGGTGCAGCAGCTCCACCGCGTTGTCCACCTCGGCGAAGAAGTTGGCGTGCGTCAGCACGCACCCCTTGGGCTGCCCCGTCGTCCCGGAGGTGTAGATCAGCGTCGCGACGGACTCCGGCGCGCACCCGGCCCGCCGGGCCGCCACGACCTCGTCGGGCACGTGCTCCCCGGCCTTGACCAGCCGGGCCACGGCCCCGGTGTCGAACTCCCAGAGGTGGCGCAGCCAGGGCAGGTTGGCCCGCTCCGAGCTGATGATGCGCGCCTGCGCGGTGTCCTCGACCGCGCAGGCGACGGCGCCCGAGTCCTGGATGATCCAGCGCGCCTGGATCGCGGAGGAGGTCGGGTACACCGGTACGGTGATCAGCCCGGCCGCCCAGCCCGCGAAGTCGAGCAGGGTCCACTCGTAGGTGGTCCGCGCCATGATGGCCAGCCGGTCGCCCGGCCGCAGCCCCTCGGCGATCAGCCCCTTCGCGACGGCGAGCACCTCGCCGGCGAACTCGGCGGCCGTGACGTCCCGCCAGGTCCCGTCCCGGTCCTTGCGGGCGAGTACGGCTTCCCCCGGGGCCTGCCGGGCATTGTCGAAGGGGATGTCCCCGAGGGACCCGTGGACCGGCACCGGTGCCAGCGGCGGCACCCACACCTGGCGCACCCGCCCCTCGATCACGGTCTTGACGGGCTCGACGAGTTTCGGGGAACTGACGACCCTCACCAGGCTCGATTCGGCGGTCACGGCATGCCTCCCTGGCCGGACGGAGTGTTACCGCCGGTAATTTACTTAGCGGTAACCACCCTGAACACCCCTGCGCCCGCCTTTTCACCGTTGCTCCACGGCACGCCGCCCACACCCCCACCTCACGCGCACTCCCGCCCCTCCCACAGATGCCGCGGATGTCACGGAAAGTCGATGCCTGAAGATCATCCGTCCGGAAGACTGTCCCCATGACGCTCCCCGACCCGAACCCCAAGGCCGACCTCCGCTTCTACCTCCAGTCGGCCCGCGAGGCGCTGCTCTGGAAGCTCGAAGGCCTCTCGGAGTACGACGCCCGCCGCCCGCTGACCCCGACCGGCACCAACCTCCTCGGCCTGGTCAAGCACGCGGCCACCACGGAGCTGGGCTACCTCGGCGACACCTTCGACCGCCCCTCCGGCGAACCCCTCCCCTGGGTCGCGGAGGACGCCGAACCCAACGCGGACATGTGGGCCACCGCGGACCAGTCCCGCGCGGACGTCGTTGGCCTCTACCACCGCGCCTGGGCACACGCGGACGCGACGCTCGACGCCCTCCCCCTGGACACGATCGGCACGGTCCCGTGGTGGCCGAGCCACGACAACAAGCTCTCCCTGCACCACGCCGTGGTCCGCGTCATCGCCGACACCCACCGCCACGCCGGCCACGCCGACATCCTCCGCGAACTCCTCGACGGAGCCGTCGGGATGGAGAAGTCCAACACCAGCCTGCCGCCGGAGGACAAGGCCTGGTGGGAAACCCACCACGCCCGCCTGGAACAGGCGGCCCGGGAGGCCTGAGCAGCCCAGGGGGTCGACGCGGGCGGGGGCGTCCACGCCCGATCCAGGCCTAGCCGGCTTTCCAGACGGTCACCGTGACCAGGAACTCGGCAGGTCCGAACACGGCGGTGACCGTCAGGGAGCCGAGGCGGCCCTGCGTCGTCGTCAGGCAGATCGTGTCCCCCGGCCGGACCTCGAGCGTGTGCTCCACCGGCTGCCCCTTCGACGCGGCGCAGTCCTGGCGGCCGGGCGGCTGCGTCCCCTTCCACGCCACGAGCGCCGTGCCTTCGATCGCGCCGGGGTGGCAGTCACAGCTCAGGCCGATGTCACCGGGTATCCCGGGCTCGGGCTCGTCCCGGTCCAGCCACCAGCCGCTCGGCCCGCCGTTGCTGGAGAGCCTCAGGTCTCCCTTCCAGTGCACCTGCGGCGCCTGCGGCACCTGGGCCGGTTTGGACGGCTTCGGCGGCGACTTCGACGGGGCGGGGACGCTCGATGGGGCGGATGGCACGGGGGAGCCGGAAGGCGGCCGGCCCGGAGGCGGCGACTGCCCCGACGCCGGAGGAACGGACGGGGACCCGGACGGGGACGGGGAGCCGGGCGGGGACGTCGCGGCGCCGCTGCCCGCGCTCCCGCTCTGGCCGACCTCGGTGATGTCGCGGCCGGCACACTTCGCGCCGGTGTTGCAGTTGTTCTGCGTGCCGACCTTCGTCTCACCGCACGCCGGCAGGGCCAGAAGAGCGGCGCCCAGTGCCAGCGCGGCACACCGGGCGGCTCCCGCCCGGGCCCTTCTCATCACCCCTTCTCATTGATGTCGCGGCCCGCGCACTGGGATGCGTTGCTGCAGTCGTTCTTGACGTCACCCTTGTCGGAGTTCGTCAGGAGCATCGCCGCCGCGGTGATCAGCGCGGCAACGATTGTGGCCACCGCCGCCAACACCGCTATCCACTGATTCCTGGTCAAAGCAGCCATGATTCGTCCTCCCCCTCAGCGGCCTTCAACGAGTGGAGCACTGTCCGAAACGCCCCTGCCGTACGGATGGTTCCCATATCCCGTACATCCAGGGCAGGTTCGGGCCGGAGCCGCTCAGGCCGCCGCGGCGACGGGCGGGCAGGCACGGCAACGGCCCGGCTCCGGGGCTCTGAAAGCCCGGTCACAGCCGTCGCAGTTCTGGAGCGGATCCGGGCGCCGCCGGTCCCCCGCCACCCCCGCCGGCGCCTGCCGTACGGGAGGCAGCGGCGGCGGGAGCAGCGCCCGGAGCCGGTACTCCAGCACGGAGGCGGCGTTGCGCAGCGGCTCGGGGAGCCCGGCGGACAGCGCCCGCTCGATTCCGGCGGGGTCCACCCCCCGCTCCAGCCAGGCCGATACGGCGGGAGCCAGCCGCGCGATGTCCCGCTCGGAGAGCAGCAGCCGGGGATCACGCCGCCGCAGCCCGGCGAGCAGCCAGGCGGCCTCCAGGGTGGGGCCGGGGGCGGGGGCCGCGGGGGCCGCCTCGGCGTCCGGCTGCGGCTCGGGCTGGGGGGCGGGCTGGGGGTCCGGGCCGGTCGCCGGATCCGGGGCTGGGGCCGTCTCCCGCTCGGCCTCGGGCTCCGGCCCCGCCTCGGGCTTCGGGTCCGGGGAAGGCGCGGCCTCCCCCGCGGCCTCCACCTCCTCCTCGACCCGCGACGGCGGGCGAGGGGGCGGGGTGCCGTCGGAGGGGGCGCCGGGCTTGTCGTACGAGTAGGTCCGCGTCACCACGCGCCCGTCGCCCAGGCGTTCGCGGCGCCGCTCCAGGTACCCGTGCCGCTCCAGCTCCCGCAGGGCTGCGCCGAGGCGGATCTCGCCCTCCGGGAAGCGGGCGGCGAGTGCCTTGATGCCGACGGGCGCGCCGTCCGGCAGTGACTGGATGTACGCCGCGACCCCGATCGCCGTCGCCGACAGCGCGCGGTGCTGGAGGAGGTGGTTGCCGACCACGGTGTAGTGAGTCGTGTGCCCCGTGTTGACGTGAATGACGCCGGATCGGGGGATCCCGGGACGAAGCCGGGACCAGGCGCGCGGAGGCGCGCTAGGGTGCTCAAGAGCCATGGGGAAGGTCTGACTTCCTGCTTGGTCAGGCCCTCGACCGGGATGCCAGTCCCGCCGGGGGCCGTCTCATGTCTGCTGTTGTGGTCGGGGCGAGCATATGCCCGGCAACTGGTACGAAATCCAGCTCAGTTGGCAGAGTTCACCCGACCGAGCGACAGAGCCCGCGAGCGGGCCGAACGCGGGCCGGTTGGGTTGGGTCGGTTGGTTTTTTCTCCCGGTTCTTTGGGTCCTTATGCGTCGGGCGCCGCCGGACAGCGGAGCCCCGCGACCCGGGTGTCGAGGCGGACCTCCGCCCACGCCACCTTCAGCGGCGCCGGCCCCGCGCTCCGTGAGTGCCTCGACCAGCACGATCCCGCGCCCCGCGTCGCGGATCCCCGGGATACGGCATGCACCCCGAGTTCGGCGATGATCTGCGCGGGAGCCTCGAGCTCTTCGCCACCCGGCCCGGCGGCCGAGGGGAACCACCAGTCCGCTCAAGCGAGCTCGATGCTCAGCTGGAAGCCCAGTTCCTCGAAGCCCAGGGCGGCGGCCACGCGCCGGGAGGCGGGATGGCGTGCGCGCCACTGCGGCAGCAGCCCGGCGGCGAGGGCATGGGCGGCCGCCGCCGAGCCGGTCACCCGCGCCAGCCCCAGCCCCCGCGCCTCCGGCGCCGTCAGCACGCCGACATGTGCCGCCCGTCCCGGCCAGGCCCGGTATCCCGCAGCGGCAACCACCCGGCCGTGCCCGTCGCGCACGGCGAACGCGGGCGAGGTGATCTCGTCGAGGGCGGCCTCACCGGCGTCCTCGGAGCCGGCCGCCCGCTCCAGGCCCCGTACGTCCGGATGGACTGCCGGCAGCTGTTCCACCGTCAACGCGCGCGCCTCCACCGGCCGGAACCCGGACGGGGACACGTACGCCAGCGCCGCCGGCCCGAGCATCCGAGCCACCGGAAGGACGTCCCGTACGGCAACACCGTCCACGACGACCTCCACCGGCAGCCCCTCCAGCGCCTTACGCACGACCCCGGCGGCAGCGTCGGTCGGCGCCGTCACGATCGCCGAGCCGCCCAGAGCCACCACCCCGACCCACCCTCCCGGGCACAGCCCTGACCGCGGGGAGACCACCACGTCCACACCGCCCGGCGGCACGAACGACACCGGCACCCGGGCCAGTTCCGCCCAGACCTCACGGGCCCGCATCACCAACGGATCCATCGACATGTCCCCCACCCCCGCCCCGCCCCACCGGGAATTGCCTTGCCCGGCCGCCACGCCCCTCGGATGATCTCCGCATGGACGATACGCCGACCCAACTCCCCATCACCCTGCCCGTGTTGCGCGCCCGAGCGGCCGACGCGGGCTTCACCCTGTCCAGCGAGGACCGCACGGGTAGCCTCCTGGCGGCGCTCGCCGCCGGGCGGCCCGGGGGCCGGATCCTGGAGCTCGGTACCGGTGTGGGCGAGGGCACCGCCTGGCTGCTCAGCGGTATGGACGGTGCCTCCCGGCTGACCACCGTCGAGCTCGACGCCACCGTCCAGGCCGTCGCCCGGGAGGAGCTGGGCGCCGACCCGCGGGTGACGTTCGTGGCCGGGGACGGCGGGACGTGGCTGGAGGACTTCGACGGCGCTCCCTTCGACCTCGTCTTCGCGGACACCTGGCCGGGCAAGTTCACCCACCTGGACCGGGCCCTGGAACTCGTGGCCCCGGGCGGGACCTACCTGATCGACGACCTCCTCCCCCAGCCCGGCTGGCCACAGGACCACAAGGCCTCCGTCGAACGCCTCCTGGCCGAACTGGACGCGCGCGAGGACTTCCGGTGCGTCCGCCTGGCCTGGGCGAGCGGCCTGCTGATGGCGGTGCGCACGGCCTGACGAGGCCGGCAGGCCTAGCCGATGGACTCCTCGCGCACCTCGCCGGTCACATACACGGCGTCCCGCAGGAGCGCCTCCGTCACCCGGACCCCCGTGAGCCGCTCGGCGAGCGCGAACACCGCCGCCTTCTCGTCCACTTCGGGGTCCGGGTCGCCCGTCGGGTTCAGGCCGAGCTCGTCCATCACGGAGTTCAGTGCGTCGGGGGTGCTGCCGGTGCGGTCCGCCGGGAACTCGAAGGTCGTCCTCAACTCGCCGTCCTCGTACCAGTGGAAGAAGTCCATGGGCTTCCCCCCGTTGCTCGTGTGCGAGACGGCGCGCGACCCGGCGGACAAGGCCTCCATGAACCGCGGCCGCGTCCCCACGTCGCCGCCGAACTCCAGCACGAGGGTCCAGTCCCCTCCCTCGCCCGGCACGGTGAAGGCTCCCGCGAGGAAGGAGTCGGGCGAGTACCCGTACGCGTCGAGGAGCTCCGTGTGGTCGAAGACCAGGCCGTGGAAGCCTTCGCAGACGCCCCGCTGCTCGGCCTCCACCACCTCCAGCACCTCCGCGGGCGAGAGGCCCCGTACCAGCGTCAGGGTGTACCCGCCCTCCAGCGCGTACGCGAACAGCGAGGGCGAGGCCCCGATCCAGCTGTAGTCGGCGGCGGTGGCTGGGGCGTGGGAAGCGGCTGCGGTCATGCCGCACATTCTTCCCGCACCCACCGACACCGTCCTGACGCCGTCCTGACTCCGTCTTCGGGCTGTTCGGGCGCGGGCGCGTGTGGTGGGATGCGGGCATGGAGGCTGTGCTCGCCAGCTTGATCGCCGTCGTGGGAACCCTGTTGGGTTCGGTCGTCACCTTTGCCGTGCAGCGCCGCACGAGTGCGCAGGCGGAGGCCTTCGCCCGTTCCCAACAGCTGCGACAGGAACGCCTGACGGCGTACAGCGCCTACGCGGGCGCGGTGACGGCGCTCAAGCAGGTCACGGTCGCCCTCTGGTTCCGGCTGCAGGAGGCCCCCGACAGCCCGGAGACGCGCCAGGCCTTCGCGGAGTGCGACCGGCTGGGCGCCGCCACGGAGAACGCCCAGTTCCACGTCCGACTCCTCGCCAAGGACTCCGTGCTCGTCGCGCTCGCCGCCTCGGCCTTCGATGCCGTCGCACCCCTGCGCACCGCATCCACGAAGGCCGAACTCGCCCTCCGCGAGCAGGACCTGCAGGACGCCCTCACCGCATTCATGACCGCGGCCACCACCCAGCTCCACTGATCCGCCCGCGGAAAAGCCGCAGCCCCCGCCCGGACGGGGGCGGAGGCTGCGGCGGTTGAGCGGCGAGGCTCAGGCGGTGACGAGGACCTTCGCCGGGTCGGCGTCCGCGGAGTCGGACGGGGCGGGGACCTCGGCCGGGGCCGGCTCGTCCAGGAGGGAGGAGGAGGCGGTGGCGTAGGCCACCTTGTCCAGGATGCCTTCGCGGGCCGCGACGATGACCGGGACCAGCGCCTGGCCGGCCACGTTGGTGGCGGTGCGCATCATGTCCAGGATCGGGTCGATCGCCATCAGCAGGCCCACGCCCTCCAGCGGGAGGCCCAGCGTGGAGAGGGTCAGGGTCAGCATGACCGTGGCGCCCGTCAGGCCGGCCGTGGCGGCGGAGCCGACGACCGAGACGAAGGCGATGAGGAGGTAGTCGGTGATGCCCAGCTGCACGTCGAAGATCTGCGCGATGAAGATCGCGGCGAGCGCCGGGTAGATCGCGGCGCAGCCGTCCATCTTGGTGGTCGCGCCGAACGGGACGGCGAAGGAGGCGTATTCCTTCGGGACGCCGAGGCGTTCGGTGACCTTCTGGGTGACCGGCATGGTGCCGACCGAGGAGCGGGAGACGAAGGCCAGCTGGATGGCCGGCCAGGCGCCCTTGAAGAACTGGAGCGGGTTGACCTTGGCGACGCTCCACAGGAGCAGCGGGTAGACGCCGAACATCACGAGCGCGGAGCCGACGTACACGTCGACCGTGAAGGTGGCGTACTTGCCGAGCAGGTCCCAGCCGTACGTGGCGATCGCGGTGCCGATCAGGCCGACGGTGCCGATCGGGGCGAGGCGGATGACCCACCACAGGGCCTTCTGGAGCAGCTCCAGCACGGACTCGGCGAGGTTCAGCACCGGCTGGGCCTTGCTGCCGAGCTGGAGGGCGGCGATACCGGCGACGGCGGCGAGGAAGACGATCTGCAGGACGTTCAGCTCGGTGAACGGCGTGATGATGTCGGTCGGCACGATGCCGGTCAGGAAGTCCAGCCAGGACCCGTGGCGCTTCGGCAGCTTGCCGTCCTGCGGGGTGAGGCCGGTGCCGGAGCCCGGGTTGGTGAGCAGGCCGATGGCGAGGCCGATGGCCACCGCGATCAGCGACGTGATCATGAACCAGAGCAGGGTGCGGGAGGCGAGCCGCGCGGCGTTGTTCACCTTCCGGAGGTTGGTGATCGACACCAGGATGGCGAAGAAGACGAGCGGGGCGACGGCCAGCTTCAGGAGCTGGACGAATATGTCGCCTATCTGCTCCAGGGTCGTACCGAGCCAGCTGATCTCCTGGCTGCGGGAGACCCAGCCGAGCAGCACGCCGAGCACGAGGCCGGTGACGATCTGTGCCCAGAAGGGGAACGTGAGCGAGGACTTCTTCGCCGGGGCGGGAGCCCCTGCGGGGGCCTCTACGGCAGGGGTCTGCGGTGACGCGGACACGGGCACTCTCCGGGTGGTTACGCGGTTACGCGGTTTCTGCGGTGGGGTGGTGGTGCGGTGCGGCAGCACCCGGAAAAGCCAAGAGCCGGGCGGGCGGGACCGCTGCTGTGCCAGAGCTGGTCGCGGAACTGGTCGCGGGACTCAGCGACAACAGCAACAGGCCGCGGACGCGCGGCGGCAGAGGTCGACGTGCAGGCGCGCCACGAGCGGAACGCTCGGGGTCATCTGGTGCGCGGCTGTCGTCAACATGTTGAACACGCTAACACTTCACCTTTGGGAATCTCAAAGCCTCCCTTTGGGATAGCCGGTTCACCCCGGCCCGGAGCGGGCCGGAAACCCCTGCAAACCCCCTACGAACCCCCGGAAAACGCCGAAAGCCCCGGCATCGCGGGCGTTGAGCCCGGAGCCGAGGCATTTCGGTGTGTGATGAAGCTAACTGGCGCGCGCGGCTTCGTCGACCGCGTCGTCCTCCTGGCTGCGGTTCGCGGCGAGCTTGTCCTTCGCGCCCGCGACGCGTCCGGCGATGACCGCGGACATCTCGTCGCGCTGCTTGCGCAGCAGCACGAAGGAGAGCGGTGCGGAGATCACGAGGGCGAGCAGCACGACCCAGGCGGGGTTGGCATCACCGAGACCGGAGGGCACCCAGCCCAGCCGGACCAGACCGGCGACGAGGACGAGGCACCCGACGAAGATCCCCAGGCGCATCGCGGTGTAACGGATCGTCGCGCTCGGCTTGAGGGACACGGTGACCCCTTCTCTCTCGTCGTGGTCGTACGTCGGCTCGTGCCCGTCCAGTGAAGCACGACGCGGTCATCCGCAGGGCTGGAGGGGGGGCATCAACGGGCACAAGCCGCAGCGCGGACAGCGGAACCTTGAGTGCGGCCTTCTCCCGCGGATCCCACAGAACGGCCGTTCCGCCGGCGTCGCCGAGCAAGAGGTAAGGACGTACGGGGTCCAGCGCGCCCCCGTCCACGGGCACTTGGGCCACGTCCTTGACCGGACGGACGCAGACCCACTCGGGCTTGATCCCGTAGTAGCGGCTCGGGGTCCTCCCCTCGGCCGCCGCGAGGACCGCTTTCTGCCCGGCCGCCGCGGCCGACACGAAGGCCAGGCCGACCACACCGGCCATCAGTGCGTAGACGCTCACGAACGCGACGGCGGTGTACCCCACCCAGCTTCCCGTGATCATGCGGTGCGTATGGCGCATGTAGCCGAGAACGGCGGGGGCGATGAGCAGGACCAGCACCGCGGCCAGCAATCTGAACGTCGCCAGGAGGCGCATCGCCGCCGGGACCTCGACGTCCTCCATGTCCACGTCGAAGGCGTCCAGGTAGAAGGTGGGCAGCGACAGCCCGAGGCCGGGGAACAGACCGGGCAGGAGGGCCAGGAGCGCCGGCAGCAGCCAGGGCAGGGTCAGCGCCCACCGCGACTGCCGCACCCAGAGCCACACCCCGGTGAGCACCAGGTAGCCGAAGCCGATCCCGATCACCACGAACCCGAAGCCCAGCCGTCGGTCGGGGGCCGTCGCCACGGCAAAGGCGCCGAAGGCGGCCGCCAGCAGGGGTGCGCTGCACCCCAACGCCAGGAGCTTCGCGCCGGAGAGCTCGGGGAGCACCCAGCGGGCGATCATGAGCGCGGCCGCCATGGCGCCGAGGAGGAACGGCAGCGGGGGCACCACCGACCAGAGCGGCCCGGCGCCCCACAGCCCCGCCGTCCAGGCGCCGCACACCAGCCCGACCAGTGCCGGGAACCTCATCATGGCCATCCGCCGCGAGGGACCGCGCCGCAGGGGCCAGACCGACGGCGGTGGCGGCGGTGTCACGTCCATGGAGCGGCGTACGGCGACCTCGGCCGCCGGCCCGGGCGCCGCGGGCACCCCCGGCAGCGACCTCGCCGCGAGGACCAGGGCCTCCTCCTCGCTGCCGGCCCGCACCTGACGGCCCGTGTCCCGGCTGCCCAAGGTGCGGGCGGCCCAGGCCGCCGCGCTCGCCCGCCACCGGCCCGCCCGGGTCCGCGCCGGCTGCTCCCCGGCCGCCGGGGGCCGGTACACGTACCAGACGGGCAGGTCCACCGGATCCCGCTCGACGCACTGCACCGCCTCCACGACGAGGTCGAGCACCAGGCGGTCGGATATGACTTCGAGGTGTTCCCGGGCGGCGGTCGACGCCCGGATCGCCGATCCGGGGAACCTGACCTCGACCGTGTACCGGCAGTCGGCCTCCCCCCGGGGCCCGGACGCCTGTTCCTCGCGCCGGTTCAGCACCGGCCAGCCCCGCGCCTGCAGTTCGGCCTCGAACAGCGTGGAGTCCGTGGAGGTCCCCTTCAGCACCACCAGCGCCACGGCCCGCTGGTCCCAGCGCTGCCCCGATCCCGTCACGCCCACCCTGGCCTCCCCCTGTACGCCGACCGGCGAACCGTACCCGTCAGCCCAGCGGCAGCAGCATCGTGATGTCGTCGCGGTCGTCCCCCGGGGCCACCCGGATCGCGTCGGGGACGCGGCCGACCTCCTTGTAGCCGCAGGCGGCGTAGAAGTGCTCCAGGCCCAGGCCGCCCCGGCAGCCGAGGCGGACCGCCTCGACGCCCTCCATCGTGCGGGCGGCGTCGGCGACGGCCTCCATCAGCGCGCGGCCGGCGCCGCGGCCCTGGAGGGCGGGGTCGACCATGACGGTGTAGACCCAGACCCAGTGCCGCTGCAGCCGGTGCTGGTTGGGGGCGATGACGGCGGTGGCGCGCACCCGGCCGGCGGCGTCGCGCCCGACGAGCAGGCGGCTGCGGCCCTCGGCGACCGCGGCGAGGTGCTTGTCGACCTCGGGGCGGATGTCCTCGATGACGACGGGCGGTACGAACCCCACCGCGCCGCCGGCGTTGCTGACGTCGGTCCAGAGCGCGGCGAACTCTTCGGCCAGGGCGGGGTCGAGGGCGGGGTCGACGACCGGGTCGAAGGTAAAAGTAAGGGTCATTGGGCTAGATTAACCATTACTCCACCTCGTGCGCAAAGGGCCCCGGCCCCCCACCTGGGGGGACCGGGGCCCAGAGCGTCAAGAACCAGAAGACAGGACGGGCGTCAGAGCCGCATCGCCTGCGGGGTCTCGCGGAGCTCCGCGTCCGGGCCGGGGTACTCGCGGATGATCTCGTAGCGCGTGTTGCGCTCGACCGGGCGGAAGCCCGCCTCGCGGATCAGTTCCAGCAGGTCGTCGCGGCCCAGCTTGTTCGGGGTGCCGTAGTTGTCCGCGTCGTGCGTGATCTTGTACTCGACGACCGAGCCGTCCATGTCGTCCGCACCGTGCTGGAGGGCGAGCTGCGCCGTCTGCACGCCGTGCATCACCCAGAAGACCTTCACGTGCGGGACGTTGTCGAAGAGCAGGCGGGAGACCGCGAAGGTCTTCAGCGCCTCGGCGCCCGTCGCCATCGTCGTGCGCGCCTGGAGCTTGTTGCGTACCTTGCCGTCCTTCATGTCCACGAAGTCGTGCTGGTAGCGCAGCGGGATGAAGACCTGGAAACCGCCGGTCTCGTCCTGCAGTTCGCGCAGCCGGAGCACGTGGTCCACGCGGTGGCGCGGCTCCTCGATGTGCCCGTAGAGCATCGTCGCCGGGGTCTTGAGGCCCTTGGAGTGCGCGAGGCGGTGGATGCGCGACCAGTCTTCCCAGTGGGTGTTGTGGTCGACGATGTGCTGGCGGACCTCCCAGTCGAAGATCTCGGCGCCGCCGCCGGTGAGCGA
Source organism: Streptomyces sp. NPDC056883 (assembly GCF_042788835.1). Lineage (NCBI taxonomy): Bacteria > Bacillati > Actinomycetota > Actinomycetes > Kitasatosporales > Streptomycetaceae > Streptomyces > Streptomyces sp. NPDC056883. The sequence goes on from NZ_JBHUBS010000005.1 coordinate 400,362, forward strand.
CTCCAGGCCCGCCTCGATCAGCTCGTCCAGGATGTCGGAGGCCGACATGCCGGAGATCGTTTCGAAGTGGTGGATCTCGGTCGCCGTGAACGCCTTCAGCGAGACGTTCGGCAGCGCCTCCTTCAGCGCGGAGAGCGAGCGCGGGTAGTACCGCCACGGCAGGCTGGGGTGCAGGCCGTTGACGATGTGCAGCTCGGTGAGGTTCTCGTTCTCCATGGTCTTGGCCAGGCGGACGGCTTCCTCGATGCGCATCGTGTACGCGTCCTTCTCGCCCGGCTTGCGCTGGAACGAGCAGTAGGCGCACGAGGCCGTGCACACGTTCGTCATGTTGAGGTGACGGTTGACGTTGAAGTGGACGACGTCGCCGTTCTTGCGCGTGCGCACCTCGTGGGCGAGGCCGCCGAGCCAGGCCAGGTCGTCCGACTCGTAGAGGGCGATGCCGTCCTCACGGGTCAGCCGCTCGCCGGAGCGAACCTTGTCCTCCAGCTCACGCTTGAACCCAGCGTCCATGCCGGTCCTCTCCTCTGTCCTCAAATCCGTGCGGTACGTGTGCCCCACAACCGCGCCCCAACCGTACTCTCAGCGCCCTCAGGCTTCCTCCGGCAGGCCCCCGACCCGGTTCTCCCACTTGGTGGAGAGCACGATCGTCGTGCGCGTGCGCGAGACGCCCTTGGTGCTGGAGAGCTTGCGGATGATCCGCTCCAGCCCGTCCACGTCACCGGCCCGGACCTTGAGCATGTACGAGTCGTCGCCGGCGATGAACCAGCAGTCCTCGATCTCCGAGAGGTCGCGCAGCCGGCGGGCCACGTCCTCGTGGTCCGCGGCGTCGGAGAGCGAGATCCCGATCAGCGCCGTGACGCCGAGGCCGAGCGAGGCCGCGTCCACGGTCGCGCGGTAGCCGGTGATGACTCCGGCCGTCTCCAGCCGGTTGATCCGGTCGGTGACGCTGGGGCCGGAGAGGCCCACGAGCCGGCCCAGCTCGGCGTACGAGGCGCGTCCGTTCTCACGAAGTGCCTGGATGAGCTGCTTGTCCACCGCGTCCATATACCTGGAGCCTTCCATTATTCGGCAATCCCTCAAGTTTACGTATAGAATCTAAGGTGCACAGGGTCGACACCCTGTGAATCTTTCAACAGATCAAAGACGATCTGACAATTTTCAGGAGTGGTTCACCGTGTACACGATCGAGATGGCCTACGCGCACATGCGACAGCTCCAGGAGCTGGCCAACCGATCCCGCACCGACCAGCCCGTCGCCGCACACCGTGTCGACAAGATGCGCAAGCCGGGGCGCGCCAAGAAGCGCTAAGCGCCACCGCTCGCCTCCCGGGCCCTCCCCACGACGGGAGGCCGGGAGCCTCCGAGCTCCCCTTCCCACCGGCGGTACAGCCCGTGCGGCACCCTTGCCGCGTCGAGCACCCGCCCCGCGACGAAGTCCACCAGATCCTGGATGTGCGTCGCACCCGCGTAGAACGCCGGAGAGGCGGGCAGCACCACTGCGCCCGCCTCGTCCAGGCTCACCAGATGCTTCAGCGTCTGCCCGCTCAGCGGGGTCTCCCGTACCGCCACCACCAGCCGGCGCCGCTCCTTGAGCGTCACGCTCGCGACCCGCTGGAGCAGGTCCTTCGACAGCCCGAGCGCCACCCCGGCCACGCAGGCCGTGGACGCGGGCACGATCAGCATCCCCTTCACGGGGTACGAGCCGCTGCTCGGTCCGGCCGCCAGATCCCCGGCCGCCCAGTGGCGCACGCCGTCCAGGTCCGGGCGAGCGAAGGTCGCGGGCTTGCCGTCGGCGCCCCGTTCCAGCCACTCCCCCAGGTCGTCCCGCCAGTGCGCGTCGCGGAAGGCGATCCCCGTCTCGTCCAGCAGCGTCAGGCGCGAGGCCCGGCTCACCACCAGGTCCACGCTCTCGCCCGCCGCCAGCAGCCCACGGATCACCGCCGCCGCGTACGGCGTCCCGGACGCTCCGGAAACCCCGACCACCCACGGGGTGCGCTTGCGCTCAGTCATACCTCCGAGACTATCCGGCCACCGCCGACGGGCACTGGCTAAGGTGTCCGCACGTTCAAGGGGTGGACACGGCGGAGCAGGGGACGGTGACGTCATGAGCGAGCGCGGGATGCGTCCGGCCGGTACGCGGGCGGGCCAGTGGAGCCGCAGCGGCCGGGTCGGGGCGGCGGCGAAGCTGATGCTGGGCTGGGTGGCGCTGCTGTGGCTGATCGAGGCCCTCGACTACGCCACGGGCCACGCGCTGGACGCCTACGGGATCACCGCGCGGGAGGCCGACGGCCTGAGCGGGATACCCCTGGCGCCCTTCCTGCACTTCGGCTTCGACCACGTCGCCTCCAACAGCGTCCCGCTGCTGGTCCTCGGCTTCGTCACCGCACTGAGCGGCATCGGCCGCTTCCTGGCCGTCTGCGCGGCCATCGTCCTGGCCGACGGGTTCGCCGTCTGGCTGATCTCCCCGCCCCACAGCATCACGGCGGGCGCCTCGGGCCTGATCTTCGGCCTCTTCGGCTACCTGCTGGTCCGCGGCTTCGTGGAACGCAGCCCGCTGGGCATCGCGGTCGCCGTGGTCATCGCCGCCGTCTGGGGCACGACCTTCCTGGCCGGAGCCCTCCCGACGGACTCGGTGGTCAGCTGGCAGGCCCACCTCTTCGGCCTCCTGGCCGGCGCGGCGGTCGCCCTGATCGCCCGGCCACGGCCGGAGGTGGCGGGACTCTAGGCTCCCGGGTCGACCGGGAGGGCCGACGTGTCCAACGAGACCTCGCCGATCCCGGTATGCACGGTGACCTTCTCCCCGTACGGGAACACGTCGCGCCCCCGGTAGCCGTCGGGCCCGGGGTTCCACAGCGTGGTGCACTGCGCCTTGTACGGGTCGAAGATCAGGTAGTGCGGGATGCCGCGCCGGGCATAGGCCCGGTCCTTGACCTCGTAGTCGTTGCGCACGCTGCTCGGGGAGACGACCTCGATGACGAGTTCCACGAGGTCCGGCGGGTAGGCGCTGAGGTTCTTGTCCGCCTCCGCTCCGGGGATGACGGCGAGATCGGGACAGAACTCGTTGTCTCCGTCGAACGGGACGGCCACGTCGCTGATGAACCCCCACTCCGGCGGAATCTGGTCTTCCAGCGTGTTCCACAGCAACCGGATGGTCCTGGCGTGGTGCGGCTTCAGCGGACTCATCACAATGTTGCCCTCGACAATCTCCATCCGGTATCCGGGGAACATGTCCTCGAACCGGCTGAGCTGTGAGTGCAGGCGGTCGCTCTCCGAGACGGTCACGTCGGCCTCCCTGTCCATGCACCCGATGGTAGGCCGCACGCTAGCCACCGGGGCAGGGCACGAACCGCCGGATCGGACCGGGCACACACGATCGAGCTACAGCGACAGCCCCCGTGCCACCAGGTCCGCCAGGGCGCACACGAACAGGGCCATGCCGATGAAGCCGTTGACCGTGAAGAAGGCGCGGTTCAGGCGGGACAGGTCGTGCGGGGTGACGATGGTGTGTTCGTAGAGGAAGGCGCCGACCACGATCAGCAGTCCGAGCCAGAACGGCCAGCCCGCGTCCGTCGCCACCGCGTACCAGGCCAGCAGGCCCGTGGTGACGACGTGTGCGCCGCGCGCGCCCCACAGGGCGGCCGGGATGCCGAAGCGGGCCGGGACGGACTTGACGCCCTCCGCGCGGTCCGCGGCCACGTCCTGGCAGGCGAAGATCAGGTCGAAGCCGCCGATCCACACGCCCACCGCGAGGCCGAGGATCACCGCGTCCCAGGACCACTCGCCGGTGATCGCGATCCAGGCCCCGACCGGGCCCATCGCCTGGGCGATGCCGAGGATGGCGTGCGGGAAGTTCGTGAACCGCTTCCCGTACGGGTACACCACCATCGGCACGACGGCGATCGGCGCGAGCATCAGGCAGAGCGGGTTCAGCAGCGCAGCCGCGCCGAGGAACACGACGAGGGCGATCCCGGCCCCGGTCCACGCGGAGCGGACCGAGACGGCGCCGGTCACCAGCTCCCGCCCGGCGGTCCGCGGGTTCCGCGCGTCGATCTCCCGGTCGATGATCCGGTTGGCGGCCATCGCGAAGGTCCGCAGCCCCACCATGCAGACGGTGACGAGCAGCAGCTTCGTCCAGTGCATCCGCTCGTCGAGCGTGTACATGGCGGTGAGCGCGGCGATGTAGGCGAAGGGCAGCGCGAAGACCGAGTGCTCGATCATCACGAGCCGCAGGAACGCCTTCACCTTGCCGTTGGCCTGCGGCGCGGGACCGGGTCCGACGACCTCGTCGGCGGTGGTCATCATGCGAGGGTTCTCCGGAACTCTTCGAGGTCGGCCAGCAGGTCCGCCGTGGGGAGCGTGCCGAGGTCCAGGGTCCACGGGCCCGCGTCGTGACCCTCCGGCGGGGTGACGTGGGCGGTCAGCTGCCAGGTGGTGGGGGACGGGCTCGCCTCCAGGCGCAGGAAGTTCCCGGCCTCCGCGGTGAACGGCTCGCCCGCGACCAGGGCGCGCTGGAGCTGCTCCGCGAAGTCGTCCGCCTCGATGTCCCGCGCGCCGGGCAGCTCGAAGCCGTCGCCCTCGCCGTCCTCGTCGAGCATCAGGGCCCAGACGTTGCCGGGTCCCGCGAACTCCTCGGGCGTCACGCCCGCCTCCGCGGCGGCCTCGCGGACGCCCGGGTCGGCCGGGTCGAGGCTCGGGCGCACCAGGGCCACGTACACGGTGTCGGTGCCGATGAAGAGGGCCGGGCCCCCGTCTACGGTGCTCACAGTCCGTATTCCTTCCAGCGACTGTCGACCAGGGCCGCGGTCGCGGGGTCGGACTCGACCATGTCAGGCCAGCCGCCGTCGCGGGTGTAGCCCTCGGTCGGCAGCTTCTTCGTGGCGTCGATGCCCGCCTTGCCTCCCCAGAACTGCTGGTAGGAGGCGTGGTCCAGATGGTCCACCGGGCCCTCCACGACGGTGAGGTCGCGGGAGTAGTCCGTATTGCCGAGCGCCCGCCAGGAGACCTCGTGGAGGTCGTGGACGTCGCAGTCCTTGTCCACCACGATGATCAGCTTGGTCAGCGACATCATGTGCGCGCCCCAGATGGCGTGCATGACCTTCTGCGCGTGCTTCGGGTACTTCTTGTCGATCGAGACGATCGCGCAGTTGTGGAAGCCGCCCGACTCGGGGAGGTGGTAGTCCACGATGTCCGGGACGATGATCTTCAGGAGCGGCAGGAAGAAGCGTTCCGTCGCGCGCCCCAGCGGGCCGTCCTCCGTCGGCGGCCGGCCGACGACGATCGACTGGATCAGCGGACGCTTCCGCATCGTCACGCAGTCGATCTTCAGCGCGGGGAACGGCTCCTGCGGGGTGTAGAAGCCCGTGTGGTCGCCGAAGGGGCCCTCGGGGAGGGTCTCCCCGGGCTCCAGCCAGCCTTCGATGACCACCTCGGCGTGGGCCGGGACCTGGAGCGGGACCGTCTTGCAGTCCACCATCTCGATCCGCTTGCCCGCCACGAACCCGGCGAACAGGTACTCGTCGATGTCACCCGGCAGCGGCGCGGTCGACGCGTACGTCACGGCCGGCGGGCAGCCGAAGGCGATCGCGACCGGCAGCCGCTCACCGCGCGCCGCGGCCACCGCGTAGTGGTTGCGGCTGTCCTTGTGGATCTGCCAGTGCATGCCGATGGTGCGCTTGTCGTGGCGCTGGAGGCGGTACAGGCCGAGGTTGCGCACGCCCGTCTCCGGGTGCTTGGTGTGCGTCAGGCCGAGGTTGAAGAAGGACCCGCCGTCCTTGGGCCAGGTGAAGAGGGCCGGCAGCTGGTCCAGGTCCACGTCGTCGCCGGTGAGGACGACCTCCTGGACGGGCGCGGACTCGCCCTTCACCTTCTTCGGCGGCACGTGCACCATCGAGCCGAGCTTGCCGAAGGCCTCGCGGACACCCATGAAGCCCTGCGGCAGCTCCGGCTTGAGCAGGCCGCCGATCTTCTCGCTGATCTCGGCGTACGACTTCAGCCCGAGGGCCTTCAGCAGTCGCCGGTCGGTCCCGAAGACGTTCATGGCCAGCGGCATCGCCGAGCCCTTGACGTTCTCGAAGAGCAGCGCGGGTCCGCCCGCCTTGTTCACTCTGTCGACGATCTCCCCGACCTCTAGGTACGGGTCCACTTCGGCCTTGATGCGCTTGAGGTCGCCCTCCCGCTCGAGGGCCCGGAGCAGCGAGCGGAGATCGTCGTAAGCCATGCGGGCAATTGTGGCATCCCCGCTCAGAGCCCGAACCGCGGCGGGCCCTCTACCCTGGAAGAGTCCACGGCGGGCCTGCCCGGTCCGCACCGTTCTTCTGGGGGTCGGTCCCACACCGTGCTGCGCTATCTGCCGTTCCTGCTGATCATCGCGCTGACCATCTACGCCTTCATCGACTGCCTGAACACGCCGGAAGAAGAGGTCAAGCACCTTCCGAAGGTCGTCTGGGTCCTGATCATCCTGCTCTTCTCGATCGTCGGTCCGGTGGTGTGGCTGTTCGCGGGCAAGAAGCGGGTGCCCGGCGGCACCGGAGGCCGGTCGCGCCCGGGCCGCCGCACGTGGGTGGCCCCCGACGACAACCCGGAGTTCCTGAAGTCCCTGCGCGAGGAGCGGGACGAGAAGGAGAAGGACAAGGAGTAGGACCAGGGGGAGGGGCGGGCAGGGCCCGGTCCTGGCCTACGGGGCTGCGGCGCCCGGCCGCGCCGCCGCGCGCTGCGCCGCCTGCGCGAAGGCCCGTACGGCCCCGGTGTCCTCGCCCGCGCGCCAGACCAGCCCGTACCCGACCGGATCGGCGTCGGCCACGGGCACGTGGGTGACGCCCGGCCGGGCGTGGTAGGCCGCGGCGTGGGCCGAGGTCAGCAGGGCGCCCTGACCGGCTGCGACCAGCATCAGGGCCTCCTGGAGGTTCGTCACCTCCGGACCGCGCCGGATCGGCCGCCCGGCCGGGGTGCGCGCCGGGGCCTGGTGCTCGCGCAGGTACGCGGGCAGGTCGCCGGCGACCGACAGCAGTGCGACCTCCGCCAGCTCCTCCAGCGTCACCGACGTCCGCGCCGCCAGCGGGTGCCCGGCGGCCACGGCCAGCGCCCGCGCCTCGCTCAGCAGCGTCGGCCCCTCCCCCAGGTCGGGCTCGCGCACCGGGAACTCCGCGAAGGCCACGTCGAAGTCCCCGCCGCGCAGTTGCCCGTACGGGTCGGAGAGCGGCACTTCGCACACCTCGACGATCAGCCCGGGGTGCGTGGTGCGCAGGTCCTGCGCGGCGCGCAGGACGAGCTCGCCGGCGGGCGGGGTGGTGAAGCCGACGTGCAGCACCCCGTCCGCGGCGCGGGCCGTCGCCGCGGCCCGGTCCAGGGCGGCGGCGATGCCGCGGTGGTGGGGTTCGAGGTCGGCGCGGAGCTGGGCTCCGAGCGAGGTGAGGGCGACGCTGCGGCTGGTGCGCAGGAACAGCCGGGCGCCGACGCGCCGTTCGAGGCGCTGCACGAGCTGGCTGACGCGGGCCCGGGAGAGCAGCATGCGCTCGGCGGTACGGCCGAAGTGCAGCTCCTCGGCCAGGATCAGGAAGCAGTCGAGCTCATCGCGATCGGTAAGCATGACTGAACGAGCGTTGAGATCTTCGCCGTTGTTCCCGGTCGAGCGGCGGACGAAGGTAGTTGAGCCGGCAACTTCTGCTCCTGCTCCTCTTCCTTCGAGCCCTTCCGCTCCTCCGTCCTGCGAGGTCCCATCATGGATTCAACGGCATCAACGAGCCCCACCGCAACGATCCGCGGGCGCCGGCTCGGCATCCTGCTCGTCCTGGCCGGCGCCATCTTCCTCGAAGGCATCGACGTCGCGATGCTGAACGTGGCCCTGCCGTCCATCCGCGCCGACCTCGGCCTCGAAACCGGCACGCTCCAGTGGGTGATGAGCGCCTACGTGCTCGGCTACGGCGGCTTCATGCTGCTCGGCGGCCGCGCGGCCGACCTCTTCGGCCGCCGCCGGATGTTCATCGGCTGGCTGACGGTGTTCCTGCTCTTCTCCGGGCTCGGCGGGCTCGCCACCGAGGGCTGGCAGCTGATCGCCGCCCGCTTCGTGACCGGGGTCGCCGCCGCCTTCATGACCCCGGCGGGCCTTTCCATCATCACCACCGGCTTCGACGAGGGGCCCCAGCGGGAGAAGGCGCTGCTCGTGTACTCGGGCACGGCCGCCGCCGGGTTCTCCGTCGGGCTGGTCGCGGGCGGGCTGCTGGCCTCGGTGGGCTGGCGCTGGGTGTTCTTCGCTCCCGTGGCGCTGGCCGCGCTGATCCTGGCGGGCGCCCTGGCCTTCGTACCGAAGGCGCCGAAGGCACCGAAGACGCCCGAGGCCGCGTCGGCCCTGCGCCCGGAGCGGGGGCGGATCGACGTGTGGGGCGGGGTGCTCGTGACCGCGGGTGTGGTCCTGCTCGTCCTCGGCGTCGAGGAGATCTCGGTACCGGCCGTGCTCGCCGGTATCGCGCTGCTCGGGGCGTTCGCCCTCGTCGAGCGGCGCACGGCCGAGCCCCTGGTCCGGCTCGGGATCCTGCGCTCCCCCGGGCTGCTGCGGGCCAACGCGGCGGCGCTGCTGTTCTCGGCCGCGTTCTTCGGATTCCAGTTCCTGGTGGTGCTCTACCTCCAGGAGGTGCGCGGCTGGTCGACGCTCCAGACCAGCCTGGCCATGCTGGTGATCGGGATCGACGCGGTCCTGTCCCCGACCGTGGTGCCGAAGCTGGTGGCGCGGTACGGGAACGGCCGGCTGATCTTCGGCGGCCTGCTGCTGGCGGCCCTGGCCTACGGCCTGTTCCTGCCGCTCGGCGCCGACTGGTCCTACCTGGTGATGCTGCCGAGCCTGGTCCTGCTCGGCCTGGCCTTCGCCCTGGTCTACGGGCCGCTGACCATCGTCGCCACGGAGGGGGTCGCGGAGGAGGAGCAGGGCCTGGCGGGCGGTCTCCTCTACACCGCGTTCCAGTTCGGCGCGGCGCTCGGGCTGGCCGCGGTCACCGGAGTGGCCGCCGGCGCCGCCGAGCCCCTGGAGGGGTACCGGGCGGCGCTGCTCGTCCCCTTCGCGGCGGTGCTGGCGGCCGCGGCCGTCACCCTGCCGGGGCTCCGGCGGGGCTCACACCGCCCAGGGCAGGGGCCGGTCGCCGTCGGCGCCGGGCACGGAGACGCGGCCGTCGGCGCGCATGGCGACGTAGACCTCGGTGTCGGCCAGGGCGTGGACACGGCGCAGCACGTCCGGGGGTAGCACCACGGCGTCACCTGCGGCGACCGTCTCGGTGCGGCCGCCGCAGGTGACGTCCAGGGCTCCGACGGTGACCGTCCAGACCTGCTCGCGGCTGACGGAGTGCTCGGGACCGGTGATCCCGGCGGGGATGGCGGCGTGCCAGGTGCTCAGCTCGGCGCTTCCCCGGCTGGGGGAGGCGTAGCCGGTCATGGTCGCGTTCGGGGTGGTGATGACCTGGTCGGGGGACGGGGTGATGACGCGCACGGCGGGTCCTTCGCTTTCTCCGGCAGGGTGAGTCAAGCTGCTTTACTCACACGAGTAAAGCAGCTTGACTCGCCTGTGTCACCATGTTTCCGTGACCGACCCAGACACCGCCGGCCAAGACGGCGCCACACCCGACATCGAGCTGGCCTTCCTCCTCGGCCTCGGCTTCCAGCTCCTCCTCGGCGAGTTCACCCGCCGCCTCGACGAGGCCGGGTACGCCGACGGCCTGCGCCCCCTGCACGGCATGGCCTTCCAGGCCCTGGGGGCCTCCGGCGCCACCGCGACCGAGCTCGCCGAACGGCTCGGGGTGACCAAGCAGGCCGCCGGGCAGCTCGTCGACGACCTGGAGCGGCGCGGCTACCTGCGCCGCACCCCGCACCCCGAGGGCGGCCGGCGCAAGCTGGTGGTCCTGACGGAAGCCGCCACCGCCCACCTGGGAGCCGCCGGCCGGGTCCTACACGAGCTGGAGGCCGAACTCGGCCGCGACAGCGTCGACCTCGGCGCCCTGCGCACCGAACTGGGCCGCCTGGTCCGCACCCTGAACGGGGACGGCCCCCTCCCGCCGCTGCGCCCCGCCTGGTGACCGCCGGTCCCCGACCGGAAAACGCCGGAGGGGCCGGGCGCCTTTCGGCTGCCCGGCCCCTCCGGCCGTCGGTCCGTCAATCCTGCGGTCAGACGCCCGCGTACGAGTGCTTGCCGCTCAGCAGGATGTTCACGCCGTAGTAGTTCCAGATCCAGCAGGCGAACGCGAAGAGCGCGAGGTACGCGGCCTTGCGGCCCTTCCAGCCGGCGGTGGCACGGGCGTGCAGGTAGCAGGCGTACGCCACCCAGGTCACGAAGGACCAGACCTCCTTGGGGTCCCAGCCCCAGTAGCGGCCCCACGCGTCGCCGGCCCAGATCGCGCCCGCGATGATCGTGAAGGTCCACAGCGGGAAGACGGCCGCGTTGATGCGGTACGAGAACTTGTCGAGCGAGGCCGCCGACGGGAAGCGCTCCCAGACCGAGGTGGCGAACTTGCCCGGCTTGTCGCCGCGCGCGAGCTTCGCCTCGTAGGAGTCGCGGAAGAGGTACATGACCGCGCCGGCCGCGCCGATGTAGAAGACCGCACCGCAGATGATCGCGGTGGAGACGTGGATGACCAGCCAGTACGACTTCAGGGCGGGGACCAGCTGGTCGCTGTCGGTGTAGAGCACCGTGGTGGCGATGCCCAGGTCCAGCAGGACCGTGGTGACCAGGAACAGGCCGAGCCAGCGGACGTTCTTCTTCAGCACCAGGAGCAGCAGGTACGCGCCGACGGCCACCGTGGAGAAGGTGATCGAGAACTCGTACATGTTGCCCCAGGGGGCCCGCTCCACCGACATCGCGCGGGCGACGACCCCGCCCACCGCGAGCAGGAAGCCGAGGGTGGTCAGCGAGACCGCGATGCGCCCGTACAGGTCACCCTGGACGGTGCCGCCGGCCGCGCCGGGGCCGTCCGGGACGTCACGGCTGCCGGCGGCGCTGCGCGTGACCACCTCGGGCTTGTCGAGGACGGCCGTGCCCGCCTTGCCCCGCACCTGGACGGCGGGCGCGGCGGCCTTGGCCCCTGCCCCCGGGGTGAGCGCGGCGGCCGTACGGGCCACCTTGCTGCGGCTGCCGAAGATCCACTCGGCGATGTGCGCGAAGAAGGCGAACGTGTAGACCGCCATGGACGCGTAGATCAGGTTGTTGCTGAGGTGAGCCAGACTCTCGTTGGCTGCGACCGCGAGCTGCATCACGCGCGCTCCCCTTCGACTTCTTCGGCAGGTTCGGTATCGGTGTCGGCGGCAGGTGGCGCGGGTGCCGCGCTCGGCGCCCGTTCGTGGAGCGCGCCGGCCAGGGCCCCCAGCTCCTCCGGGAGCCTGGCGGACTCACTGCGGCCGAGGCCCGCCATCTCGACGACGGTGACGCCGTCACCGCCGGGGAACGCGCGCACCCAGATCCGCCGGCGCTGGATGAAGAGGGAGCCCGCGAGCCCCGCGATGGCGGCGATGGCGCCCGCGAGGGCGAGACCGCTGCCGGGCTGGTGGGTGATCGAGAAGGTCGCCCAGCGCTCGATGCCTTCGAACTTCACGGTGCCCTGGCCGCCGGGCAGCTCCATGCTCTCCCCGACCGCCATCCGCTTCGCGAGCGGATTGCCGTCCTCGCCCTTGAACTGCTCCATCTTGGAGGTGTTCAGCTGGTACACGTTCTGCGGCAGGCCCGAGTCCACCCCGAGGCTGCCGTGCCACGCGTTCAGCGCGAGCCTCGGCTCGTCCAGCTCCGGGAACTGGGAGAACATCGTGCCCTTGCCCTCGCCCGCGAAGCTCGGCACGAACATCGCGGCGAAGCCGAGCTGCGTCGTCTTCCCGTCCTTGTCCTTGAACCCGTCGGTGACCTTGACCGCGCCGGTGGAGGTGAGGTTGGCGTCCTGCGGCAGCATCGGCACGGCGTCCTTGTAGATCACCTTGCCGGTGGAGTCGGTCACCGAGATGACCGGCGCGTAGCCGTGGCCGAGCAGGTAGACCTTGGAGCCGTCCACCTCCAGCGGGTGGTTGACCTGGATCTCGCGCTTCTCCGGCTTGCCGTGGGCGCCGTTGCTGAAGGTGACGTACGCCTTGAAGTCCCGCGGGGTGCCCCGCTGCGGGCCCGTGCGCTCGAAGGTGGCGTCGAACTTGTCCAGGGTGAAGGAGAACGGCGGCAGGTCGTCGGCGTCGAAGAGACCGCCGGACTTGAAGTCGTCGTACTGGGTGAGCGTGTTCGAGAAGCCCTTGCCGCGCAGGACGAGCTTCCCGCCCTCGGACTTGAAGTACTGGCCCCAGGCGAAGGCGATCAGCATGACGATCAGCGCCACGTGGAAGATCAGGTTCCCGGCCTCGCGCAGATAGCCCTTCTCGGCGGAGATCGATGCCGACGCCGCTCCCCGGCCCCCGCCCGATCCCGCGCTGGTGTCCGTACGGAAGCGGCGGCGGGCGAGCAGCCCGTGCGCGGCCGCCAGGACCTCGTCCGGCGAACTGTCCGTACGCCAGCGCGTGTACGCGGGCATCCGGTCGAGCCGCTTGGGCGCGGCCGGCGGCCGGCCGGTGAGCTGGCCGACGAACTGCCAGGTGCGCGGCAGGATGCAGCCGATCAGCGAGATGAACAGCAGCAGGTAGATCGCGGAGAACCACACCGAGCTGTAGACGTCGAAGAGCTGGAGCTTCTCGGCGACGCCGACCCAGGAGGCGTGCTCCTTCTTCCAGGCGGCGACCTTCATCAGGTCGACCTGGTTCTGCGGGATCAGCGAGCCCGGGATCGATCCCAGGGACAGCATGAAGAGCAGGATCAGCGCCACCCGCATCGAGGTGAGCTGCCGCCAGAACCAGCGGGCCCAGCCGAGCACCCCGATGCCCACGGGGCCGCCGGGGGCGTCCTCCAGGGGGGCGGTGGACAGCTGCGCGCCGGCGGCGGCCTCTACGGAGGCTTCGGCGGAAGCGGCTGCCGCAGCAGCGGAAGCGGAATCCGCGGACTCCGGGGCATCGTGCGGCGCCTCGGCGGACGCCTTGTCGGTCGTACTCATGTCCGTGTAGTCCTCAGATCCCCACCGTGAAGCCGTTGGTCCAGCTCTGCATTTCACTGACGATGCTGCTCCACATTCCTGTGACGAGCAGCAGACCGGTCAGGATCAGCATGCCGCCGCCGATCCGCATCACCCATGCATAGTGCTTCTTCACCCAGCCGAAAGCCCCGAGCGCCTTGCGGAAGGCGAGGGCGGTGGCGATGAACGGCAGCCCCAGTCCCAGGCAGAAGACCACGGTCAGCAGCGCGCCGCGGGCCGCGGTCGCCTGCTCGATGGAGAGGGTGCCGACGGCGGCGAGGGTCGGGCCCATGCAGGGGGTCCATCCGAGGCCGAAGAGCACGCCGAGCACGGGCGCGCCGATCAGGCCGACCGCCGGCTTCTTGTGGAAGCGGAACTCCCGCATCGTCAGACCGGGGATCGCGCCCATGAAGAACAGGCCGAGCAGGATCACCAGCCCGCCGAGCACCTGGGAGATGATCTCCTTGTTGGCGTCCAGGGTCCGCCCGAAGAAGCCGAACAGGGCCCCGGTCGAGGTGAACACGGCCGTGAAGCCGAGGACGAACAGGGTCGCCCCGCCCAGCATCCGACCGCGCCGCGCCTCGGCGAGGTCGGCTCCGCCGACGCCGGTCACGTAGGAGAGGTAGCCGGGGACGAGCGGCAGCACGCAGGGCGAGAAGAAGGAGATCAGCCCGGCGAGCAGGGAGATCGGCAGGGCCAGCAGCAGTCCGCCGTTGAGGACGGTGCTGTTCACGGTCTCGTCGGCGGCGAGGACGACGTCGGAGAGACCGGAGGGCCCGGTGAGTCCGGACAGTGCGGAGAGTGCGGTGACCACGAGGTCACTTCTCCGCGAGGAGCGGCTCGATCATCGAGCGCAGCTTCGCCTCGTTGACCGCGGCCAGGGTGCGGGCGGCGATCTTGCCGTCCTTGTCGAGGACGAGCGTGGAGGGGATGGCGTTCGGGTTGAGCGTGCCCTTGGGGAACCGGAGCATCAGCTTGCCGTCCGGGTCGAAGAGGCTCGGGTAGGTGATCCCGTAGGTCTCTTCGAAGGAGGCCGCGTTCTGCTCGGTGTTGTCGCGGGTGTTGATGCCGACGAAGGCCACCGGCTGTCCGGCCGCCTCCAGGTCCTTGGCGACCTTCGCGAAGTACGGGGCCTCGGCCCGGCACGGCGGGCACCAGGAACCCCAGACGTTGAGGACGACGACCTTGCCCTTGAGGGTGGTGGTGTCCAGCGTCTTGCCGTCCACCGTCTTCCCGTCGAGCTTGGGGGCCTCGGTGCGGTCGGCCTTGGCGACGGTGGCGATGCCGCTGGACCCCGTCACGTAGTTGCCTCCGGCGGACCCGGAGGATTTGCTGCCGCCGTCCGCATCGGTGCACGCCGTGAGGGTGAGGGCGCTCGCGAGGGTCACCGCGGTCAGCAGGATGGCGCGGCCGCTGGTCGAGCGGCTGCGGCGGGGGGCGCGGCTAAGGCTCATGTGAAAAGTTTCGCATGTGCGGTTTGCGGATCTTCCGCGCCCCCCGGGGGGTCTGTTAAGCCGCTGGTCAGGTACTGACCGGGGGCGCGTCAGGCCGCCGTGAGATACGTGCCCCAACCACCGGTCGGCGCCTGGCCGGGGCCGAGCGTGCGCAGTTTCGCCAGCACCTTGGGGTCCTGGACGTCCAGCCAGTCGGCGAACTGCCGGAAGGATACGAGGCGTACGTCCTTTTTGTCCGCCATGCCCTTGAGGGACTCCTCGACGGCGTCCATGTAGATGCCGCCGTTCCACTGCTCGAAGTGGTTGCCGATGAACAGGGGTGCGCGGTTGGTCTCGTAGGCCCGCTTGAAGCCGCCCAGGTAGGCGGCGGTGGCCTGGGTGCGCCAGGCCGGGTAGTTGGACGGGACGCCCTTGGTGGTGTTCTTGGACTGGTTCGCGAGGATGTTGTAGTCCATCGAGAGCACCTCGAAGGAGTGCCCGGGGAAGGGCAGCGACTGCAGCGGCAGGTCCCACAGGCCGCCGCGCTTGACCGGCCACTGCTGCAGGCCCCCGGGCGAGCTGGAGTCGTAGCGCCAGCCCAGCTTCTGGGCGGTGGGCAGCAGGTTGTCCTGGCCGAGCAGGCAGGGGGTGCGGGCGCCGGTCAACTCCTTGCGGTAGTCGAAGGGCAGCGGTTCGACATCGGTCCAGCCGGTGTTGGTGCGCCAGTTGGTGACGAAGGACACGGCCTGGTCGATCTCGCTCTGCCAGTCCTCCGGGGTCCACTTCCCGACCGAGCCGGAGCCGCCGCAGAAGTGCCCGTTGAAGTGGGTGCCTATCTCGTGGCCGTCGAGCCAGGCCTCGCGCACGTACTTGAGGGTGTTGCGGACGTTCTCGTCCTTGAGGTACCCGATGTCGGAGGCGCCGACGGGGTTCTTCGGCGGCCGGTAGAGGTCCTTCTTCGACTCGGGCAGGAGGTAGATGCCGGAGAGGAAGAAGGTCATCGCCGCGCCGTGGTCCTTGGCGAGCTTGAGGAAGCGGGGGAAGAGGCCGTTGCCGATCTCGCCCGCGCCGTCCCAGCTGAACACCACGAACTGGGGCGGGGTCTCGCCCGGCTGGAGGGGTACGGGGGCGGCCGGCTGGTGCGGCTGCGGCCCCGTGTCGGCGGTGGATCCGTCGCCGATGACCTTGACCGCCGGGCCGCTCGGGGCGGCGGCCTGCGGGGCGCCCGACGGATTGACCGGTCCGGGATTGCCCGTGCCCGACGACCCGCCGACGCTGCAGCCGGCGACGCCGGCCGCGGCGGCGGCCCCAAGTCCGAGTCCGAGTACTCCTCTTCGGCTGAAGCCGCGCATGTCGCTCATGAAATGTCATACAAACGGACAATTCGGCGAAGCGTAAGGACGACACGGACACGTCAGGCAACTTGTATGAAATAAGGGCGAGTCTTGACCAAGCCCAGGTGATCCGGGCCCGGCCCCGACAGGGGGCCGGGCCCGGCAGGGGCCTACGCCCCGAACGCCTTGGACTTGCCCTTCACCGGCTTCGCCCCCGCGAGGAGGTGCGACGGGACCAGGTCCCGGGCCGGCTCGCTGTAACCCACCGACACCAGCGCGTCGCCCTGGTACGTGAACGAGGTCAGCGAAGCCAGCGTGCACTGGCGGCGGCGCGGGTCGTGCCACAGCCGCCGCTTCTCCGCGAAGCTCCGTACGATCCAGATCGGCAGCTGGTGGCTGACCGCCACCGCCTCGTGGCCGCGGGCCGCGTCACGGGCCGTCTCGATCGCGCTCATCATCCGCACGACCTGCTCGACGTACGGCTCGCCCCAGGACGGCTTGAACGGGTTCGTCAGGTGCTTCCAGTTCGCGGGCCTGCGCAGCGCGCCGTCGCCGACCCCGAAGGTCTTGCCCTCGAAGACGTTGCCGGCCTCCAGGAGGCGGGCATCGGTCGCCAGGTCCAGCCCGTGCGACTTGGCGATCGGCGCAGCCGTCTCCTGGGCCCGCTCCAGCGGGGAGGCCACGACGTAGGTCACGTCCCGGTTCTCCAGGTGCTCCGCGACCCGGTCCGCCATCTTGCGGCCCAGCTCGGAGAGGTGGTAGCCGGCGCGGCGGCCGTAGAGGACCCCGTCCGGGTTGTGCACCTCACCGTGGCGGACCACGTGGACGACGGTGATCTCGTTGCCGGCGGCTGCGGCGCTCATGCGGTGGCCTCCGCGGCGGCCCGGGCGGCGGCCGGCAGGGCGGCCGCGATGCGCTCGATCGCCTTGTCGTCGTGGGAGGTGGACACGAACCACGACTCGAACGCGGAGGGCGGCAGGTAGACGCCCTGCGCCAGCATCGAGTGGAAGAAGCCGTTGAAGCGGAAGGCCTCCTGCTTCTTCGCGTCGTCGTAGTTCCTGACCTCGTCCTCCGTGAAGAACACGGAGAACATGTTGGAGGCGGTCTGCAGCCGGTGCGCGACGCCCTCCTTGGTGAGCGCCTCGGTGACCAGCCCCTGGATCTGGAGCGACACGGCGTCGACCTTCTCGTACGCCGCCTCGTCCAGCAGCCGCAGCTGCGCCAGACCGGCGGCCGTCGCGATCGGGTTACCGGAGAGCGTGCCCGCCTGGTAGACGGGACCGGCGGGGGCGAGGTGCCCCATCACGTCGGCCCGGCCGCCGAAGGCCGCCGCCGGGAAGCCGCCGCCCATGACCTTGCCGAAGGTCATCAGGTCGGGCTTGACCCCGTCCACGCCGTACCAGCCGGCGCGCGAGGTACGGAAACCCGTCATGACCTCGTCGGAGATGTACAGGGCGCCGTTCGCCCGGCACAGGTCGGCGAGCCCCTGGTTGAAGCCCTCCCCCGGGGTCACGACGCCCATGTTGCCGGGCGCGGCCTCGGTGATCACGCAGGCGATCTCGCCGGGGTGCGCGGCGAAGGCCGCCCGGACCGCTTCGAGGTCGTTGTAGGGGAGCACGATCGTGTCCCCGGCCTGCGCGCCCGTCACCCCGGGGGTGTCCGGCAGCGCGAAGGTCGCGAGCCCGGAGCCCGCGGCGGCCAGCAGCGAGTCCACGTGACCGTGGTAGCAGCCGGCGAACTTCACGATCTTGGCGCGGCCGGTGAACCCGCGGGCGAGGCGGATCGCGGACATGGTCGCCTCGGTCCCGGAGGACACCAGGCGGACCTGCTCCACGGGTGCGATGCGCGCGACGATCTCCTCGGCGAGCGCGACCTCCCCCTCACCGGGGGTACCGAAGGAGGTGCCGCGGACGACGGCGGCCTGGATGGCCTCCACCACGGCCGGGTGGGCGTGGCCGAGGATCATCGGCCCCCACGAGCAGACGAGGTCGACGTACTCGCGCCCGTCGGCATCGGTCAGGTACGGACCGGTACCGGACACCATGAACCTGGGCGTTCCGCCCACGGCGCGGAAGGCGCGCACGGGGGAGTTCACGCCGCCAGGCGTCACGAGGGACGCGCGGTCAAAGAGAGTCTGCGAGACTTTGGCTTCATACGGGTACGGGTAGCTCACACCAGCCATGGTCTCAGAGGCCGCGACTGACTTGCGGACGGGCGTTTCACCGCGCCGCCCCGGGGGAGGTCACTGCCATGATGATCAGGCTGCGTGGCGGGGGTCACGGGGCCGGGGCAGGCAAGACCAGTCGGGTGGAGATATGCAACGCGGTGGTGGACCGGGCGAGGGCACGGACGGCCTGGACCCGCAGCGCGCCCGCGAACGGCGCCGCGGCAAGCACCGCCGTCGCGCCACGGACGCGGCAGAACCCGTACCGGGCCCCACGAAGGACCCCGACGGCCTCCCCAGGGGCCGCGGCATGGGCGTGACGTACAAGTACTTCGGCGCCCCCGACGGGGCCACCGCCGCACGCGTCCCGCAGACGATGCGGCCGGAGGAGCTGGGCGGCGACGAGCTCGGCATGGGCGGCATGTTCACCAAGATCAAGCCGGAGACCGTCGCGGCGATGGTCCTGACCGGCATCGAGGGCATACCCCTGCACAAGGTGCCCCCGCTGGAACTGGTCGTCCTCCACCCCGACTACGCCGTCGTGAAACTCCCGATGACCGTCGTCGACCCGCTGCGCGGCATCGGCGAGGAGTCGGTCGGCGCCGCCGCCTTCATCTGGTCCACGGTCCCCGACCGCGGCGGCCCCCGCGACGCCTTCAACGTCTACCAGCTGCTCCACGAGTGGCAGGATTTCAGCCATCGCCTCCACGAAGCGGGGCACCAGCCGTACTGCCTGGTCTGGCCGTAGGCCTCCCGGCCGCGGAACCGGGGCGGGCCGGGGCGTGGCTCCGGCCGTGGCACCCGGTGCGGCCCTGGCCCTGTTCTCCGCCTGCGGCCCCGGCTGTGGCACCGGGGGTGGCCCCGGCCTTGGGGCGGGCCGTCGGGGCGGCGGCTCAGGCCGTCAGGACGATGCGGCCGCGCGTGCCCGGGTCCGCGAGGTGGGCGTGGGCCTTGGGGGCCTCCGCCAGCGGGAAGGTGCGCGCCACCCTGAGCGCCAGCTCCCCCGCGTCGACCAGCGTCACCAGACGGGCCAGATGGGCGCCGTCCGCCGCCACCTCCTGCTCCACCACGCGGACGCCCCGCTCCGCCGCCGGGGCCGCGCCGGGGATCAGGCCGACGTAGGCGCCGCCGTCCCGGACGAAGGCCAGGGCCGGCCCGCCGAGGACCGCCGTGTCCACGACCCCGTCCACGGCCGCGGCCGGAGCCCCGCCGCGCGGGACGAAGCGGGTCGCGCCCAGGGACCGTACGAGCTCCTCGTCATCGGCTCCCGCCAGGGCCGTCACCACGTACCCGGCCCGCGCCGCCAGCTGGACCGCGAGCCCGCCGACCGCCCCCGCCGCGCCCGTGACCAGGACCGAAGCCCCCGGGGCCAGTTCCAGCTGGCCCACCGCACGGGCGGCGGTCAGGCCGCTCAGCGGCAGCGCCGCCGCCGTCACGTCGTCCACGCTCGCGGGGGCCGGCGCCAGCGCCGATGCGTCGAGCACCACGTACTCGGCGTGCGTACCGAGCGGCTTGACCGTCCCGTAGTGCAGGCCGACCACCCGGTCGGCGACCGCCCAGCCGCTCACCTCCGCACCGAGCTCCTCGATCTCCCCCGCCACGTCCCACCCGAAGCCCAGCCGCTGCCCCTCGCCGCCGAAGACACCGGCCCGTACCGCGCCGTCGACCGGGTTCAGGCCGGCCGCCCGGACCCGTACGCGGACCTGCCCGGCGCCCGGCCGCGGGATCGGAACCCGTACGACCTCGACCCGCTCGGGTCCGCCGAAGCCCTCGACCACTGCCGCCGCCATCGTCGTCTGGTTGGTGCTGGTGCTGCTCATCGTCATCGCCTCTTCCGCAGGCTCGCTCTCTCGTTCCGGTGTTTCCGGTGAGAACTAACCTAGGGAGAGTTACTCTCGAATCGTAAGTACGTACCTCGGAGTGCGTACCCGACCCGGAAGTGGGGCACCCATGGCCACCCGTACCGCCGAGGCCCGCCGCGAAGAGGCCCGCACCGCCTACGACGCCTTCCTCAAGGAGTGCCCCACCAGCCAGCTCCTGGCCCGCATCAGCGACAAGTGGGTCGGCCTCATCGTCAGCGCGCTCGGCCAGGCCGAGGACCGGACCATGCGCTACAGCGAGCTCGGCCGCAAGATCCCCGGCGTCAGCCAGAAGATGCTGACCCAGACCCTGCGCTCCCTGGAGCGCGACGGCCTGGTCGCCCGCACCGTCACTCCCACCGTCCCCGTCCGCGTCGACTACCGGCTCACCGAACTCGGCGGCAACCTCGGCTGCCTGCTCAGCTCCGTGAAGCAGTGGGCCGAGAACCACTTCGACGAGGTCAACGCCCACCGCGAACGGCACGACGCGGCGGCCGTGAGCGCGGACACGGGCGCGGACGCGGCCGCGTAAATCCGCCGCCGCACCCCGCCCCTCGATGGCATATTGGGCCCCGTGAACGGACCCGGCATTCAGCTCACCCTCGCCCCCGAACTGCACGTGTTCGCCGCGCCCGCGCGCCGCGGCACCCGCGTGCCGACGACCACCGACGGCGTCTCCAGCCTCGGCCACGTCGTCGAATCGGCCGGCGTCCCGCTCACCGAGGTCGGCCGGATCCTCGTCGACGGCGCCGAGACGCCGCTCGCCCACGTGCCCCGGGCCGGCGAGTCCGTGGAAGTCTTCGGCGTCGACCGCCCCCAGCAGCTCCCCGGCGTCCCCGGAGCCATCCCGCTGCGCTTCCTCCTCGACGTCCACCTCGGCACCCTCGCCCGCCGCCTGCGGCTGCTGGGCGTGGACGCCGCGTACGAGAACGAGGACATCGGCGACCCCGCCCTGGCCACCCGCTCCGCCGCAGAGCAGCGCGTCCTGCTCTCCCGCGACCGCGGACTGCTGCGCCGCCGCGAGCTGTTCGCCGGCGCGTACGTCTACAGCGACAACCCCGACGAGCAGGTCCGCGACATCCTGGGCCGGTTCGCCCCGGCCCTCGCCCCGTGGACCCGCTGCACCGCGTGCAACGGGACCCTGCGCGAGGCCGACAAGAACAGCGTCGGCGACCGGCTGGAGAGCGGCACGCAGCGCTCGTACGAGGTCTTCGCCCAGTGCGCCGACTGCGAGCGCGTCTACTGGCGCGGCGCCCACCACGCCCGGCTGGAGCGGATCGTCGACGAGGCCGTCGCCGAGTTCGGCGGCGTGGGCACGCCGTAACGGGCGCACGCGCCGGACGGCAGACGGCTCGGACGGCAGACGGGGCCGCTCCCGCGGACGGAGCCGACCACGGACGGGCCGGACCTTGCACGGGCCGGACCACGGACGGGCCGGACCTTGCCCGGGCCCGGCCACAGCCGGTCGGCTCAGAACGCGTACGTGTCCCCCGTGTCCAGCGCCAGCACCACGTGCTCGTTGTTGGCGTGGTTCCGGTCGGTCGCCCCGCCGTTCCACCACGTGTCGACCCGCACCACCACCTCCGCAGCCGGCTCCTTCAGCCGCAGCACCAGCCCGATGTGCCGCCCCCGCCCGTGCAGCGGCAGCTCCCCCGTCTCGCACACCACCTCGCGCAGCCCGGCCCGCGCACAGCCCTCCGCCAGTTCCTGCCGGTCCGCGAGGTCGGCCGACAGGCGCAGCCGTACGGTCGCGTTCGGCAGGGCGGACGGCCCCTCGTTCTCCGGGACCAGCAGGATCCGCAGCCGGGCCCCATCCAGGGCGACCCGCCCGTGATAGGCCACGTCGGCCTCCGGCCCGGCCCCGGCGCGGGCGTTCCCCACGCCGCTCCCCAGCCCTCCGAGCAGCACCAGCAGCCCGGCCATCACCACACTCCGTACGGCACCTCGGCGCACCGCGACCACCTCCTCGCGCGGACGGTAGCCCTCCCACCCACCCGATGGTCGGACCATCACACGAACGAGGGCGAGCCCTCCCTCGCCGCTCGCTCGCCCGCCCACTTCTCCGCCCGCTCTCCCGCCCGCTCCGCATAGGGTTCCGGCCATGCTCATCGCCCGTTCCGCCGCCCTCTTCGCCCTCGCCGCGCTCCTGGAGATCGGCGGCGCCTGGCTCGTCTGGCAAGGCGTCCGCGAGCACAGGGGCTGGGCCTGGATCGGCGTCGGAGTCATCGCCCTCGGCCTCTACGGGTTCGTCGCCACCCTCCAGCCCACGGGCGACTTCGCCCGCGTCCTCGCCGCCTACGGCGGGGTCTTCGTCGCCGGGTCCCTCCTCTGGGGCGTGGTGGCCGACGGCTACCGGCCCGACCGGTGGGACATCGCGGGCGCCCTGATCTGCCTCGCCGGCATGGCGGTGATCATGTACGCCCCGCGCGGCCGGTGACCTGCGCGGCGACCCGCCTATGCTGGCCAGTACTCACCCGTACGAACGCACGAGGAGCCAGCATGAGCACGGCCACCCGAACCGCCGTAGTCACCGGCGCGAGCAGCGGCATCGGCGCGGCCACCGCCCGGCAGCTCGCCGCGGCCGGCTACCACGTCGTCCTCACCGCCCGCCGCAAGGACCGCATCGAGGCCCTCGCCGCCGAGATCACGGCCGCCGGCCACTCCGCGGCCGCCCACGCCCTCGACGTCACCGACCGCGCCGCCGTCGACGCCCTCGCCGCCTCGCTCGAACGCTGCGACGTGCTCGTCAACAACGCCGGCGGCGCCATCGGAGCCGACCCCGTCGCCACCGGCGACCCCGCCGACTGGCGCACGATGTACGAGGTCAACGTCATCGGCACGCTCCACGTCACCCAGGCCCTGCTCCCGGCCCTGACCGCCTCGGGCGACGGCACGGTGGTCGTCCTCTCCTCCACCGCCGGCCACGCCACCTACGAGGGCGGCGCCGGCTACGTCGCCGCCAAGAACGGCGCCCGCGTCCTCGCCGAGACCCTCCGCCTGGAGATCGTCGGCCAGCCCGTCCGCGTCATCGAGATCGCCCCGGGCCTGGTCAAGACCGAGGAGTTCGCCAAGACCCGCTTCCGAGGCGACACGGAGCGGGCGGAGAAGGTCTACGCCGGCGTCGCCGAGCCCCTCTCCGCCGACGACGTGGCCGACACCATCACCTGGGCGGTGACCCGTCCCAGCCACGTCAACATCGACCTCCTGGTGGTCCGCCCCCGCGCCCAGGCCTCGAACACGAAGCTCCACCGCGAGCTGTAGACCTGCGCGCCGGGCGCTACTTCACCAGCCCGGCACTCTTCAGGTGCGGCATCAAGGCCGCCGGCTTCAGCCCGGCGGCCTTCGCCGCGTCCAGGGCCCGCTTCAGGTCCGCGCCGAGCGTCGGCGTGAAGTGCAGCAGCACGATGTCGCCGGCGTTCAGCTGCGGCGTGGCCGGCGTCTCGCCCCACGTCGTGAAGTCGTGCGTCCATGTGATCAGCGCCTTGACCCCGCACGCCTTCGCGGCCAGCCGCACGTCGTCGTTGACGGCCCCGTACGGCGGCCGCAGCAGCTTCGGCTCCCGCCCGAAGGCCGCGGCGAGCTGCTCCCCGGCCCCGCACACCTCGGCGTCCTTGCCGGCGGCGTCGAGGGCGGTCAGATCGGGGTGATTGACGGTGTGGTTCTCCACGTTCACCGAGCGCCCCTGCTCGACCAGCCCGGTGAAGTACTGGGTGTCGTACGAGAACGCCCCCGGCAGCAGGAACAACGAAGCGGGCACCCGCTGCTCGACGAGCGTCTGCGCCACGGCCGCATCATGCGCCCACCCGTCGTCAATGGTGATGAACACGACCTTCTCACTGGTCGGCACGTGCGACACGACGGGCGGCAGCCCCACGGCCTTCGAGGCCGCGGCAGCGGCCGGAGCAGCCCCCTCGGCCCCGGCAGCCCCGGCGGCCTGAGCCCCGCCAACGGTGAGCGACAACGACGCGAACGCGGCAAGCACCGCACGAGATCTCCACATGCGGCACACCTTGGTCTAGACCAACTCGCTACGTCAATCCCCTAGCCGCGAGTTCCTTCCGCGGAAAGCAGCTGAGGAGCAAGGGAGTTGGAGGCAACAACGGCAGCCGGACCTTGCGGCGGGACCTCGAACACCACCGTCACCGCGTAACGCGACTTCACATCGGCCCAGTGCCGCCCCCCGCCACCCAGCATGTCGTCGATGGGGCTGCCCTTCTTGAACGTGAACCAGTTCGTCTCCGCCTTGTTCTCCTGATGACTCGTCTGCACGTACGTGCAGGTCACCAAGGACGCACCGTCCGCCAGCTTCACCACCGGCAGCTCCGCACCCGCGACCTCATACGCGAAACGGTGCCGAACCAACCCGTCCACCTGGTCGTCACGCTCGTTGAACACGCCGACCACCTCGCTCGTCAGCGGACCCGGCACGAAGTGCTCGCTCTCCCGCTCACCGCGCGGCGCCGTGAAGGTCATGTACTCCGCGTACCGCCCGCAGACCTTCCGATCCTCCCCTGCGGTCGCCGACAGCACCCCGCCGCCGGCCTCCGGCTCGGCCCTCGGCGCCGCGATCTCCTTATCCCTGACCTTGAGGCCCAGCTGCTCGTACGGACTCCGGTCCGGGGCGCCCGCCACGGCCGCATCGCCGTTCACCCAGGACACGGCAGCCGCCAGCCACGGCCCGCCGGCCTCGCCCTGAGTGAAGTAGTGCACGGCGGTGGCGCGATCACGGGGTCCGCCGTCCCGCTTGCTGAAGACGGCGAACGAACGGGGGTACCCCGGCTGCTCCCCCTCCATCGGAATGACGAAGACGGGCCGGGTGAAGGTGTCACTGCCCCTGCCGTAGTCGGCCTGCGCGACCGAGCGCGCGTAGCGAGCCTTGCTCTCCTCCAGCAAAGCGCCCGTCTCCAAGGTGGCGATCCTGACGGCGTCGGCCTTCCCTTCGGCAACCGAGTGGGAGAACGCATACTCGTTGAACACCTTCTCGGCATCTCCCTTGCCGATCACCCGCGGCGCCACGGGAACAGCCACGACGGACGGCGCCACCTCCGCCGCCTTCGCATCACCGCCCCCCTTCGCGGGCGAGCACCCGGCGACCCCCGCCATCAAGGCCACGACGACCCCCAGGCCGACACCCCGCCCCCACCGCCTACCGGCAACGCCATGCACCACGACAGATCCCCCAGCCCTCACCACAAAATTCCGCTGATCACATCACACCCGCGAACACGTAGGCCGACCACACCCTCCGCGAACTGGCATGTGACACCCCACCACGCGTTCGAGTGAAGGCGCCTCAAGAGCCCCCAGACAGGCCGAATCCATCCCTAGGTTCGACCACAACAGAAACGGCCCCCGCCCGGGATGGCAGTCCCGGCCGAGGGCCTCACCGACAAGGGACAAGGACTCCCTCATGGCTGACCAGGACCCTAGCGCGCCTGCGCGCTTCATGGACCTCCAAGACCCCCGCTACGCCTACATGTTCGGCTTCCTCCAAGCCGACGGACACCTGTCCCAGCAGAGCCGACAGCGCGGCCGCCTCACGGTGGAACTGAACGTGCGCGACATCGCGCTGCTGCACGAGTTCCAGCAGCTCACCCCGTACAACAGCTCCGTGACGGAGCGCACCCGATCCACCAACTTCGCCGCCTCCTCGCACAGCGCGATCTGGTCGACCTACTCCCAGGAGGCACGCACCATCGTCAACGAGCTCGGAATTCCATACGGCCGCAAGTCCAGGACCATCACACCGCCCCGCGTCGATTTCTCCCGCCCGGACTACGTACGCGGCGTGATCGACGCAGACGGATCGGTCGGCTACACGAGCCAGGGCTTGCCCTTCGTCTCGCTGACGACCGCGAGTACGGCCATCGGCGCTTACCTCTGCCACTACGCCAAGAAAATCACCGGAGCAGAGCGCACCATCAAGCGGAACACCCGCGACGGCATCTACAACATCATCTACACCAACGAAACGGCCGTTGGACTGGCCTCACACCTGTACTACGACGGCTGCTTGTCATTGGACCGCAAGAGGACGTCCGCAGAGTCCTTGAAGGAGTGGACCCGACCGACAGGCATGGCCAGGGTCACCCCGCGCCGCCGCTGGACCCTGGCCGAGGACTTGAAACTGCTCGAACTCGGCGAAGCCGCTGCCGGTGCCATCGAACTGGGCCGCACCGAAGGGGGTTGCAGGCAGCGCCTCACCCGGTTGCGCACAAGTGGCGGACCTTGGCTCCAGAGCTGACGCGCCCAGCCCGGAAGGCCGGAGCCCATAGGGTTCCGGCCTTCCGGCGTTCCACTGGCCTCGGCTCAGCCCTTCACGCAGATGACGGCCTTGAGCTTGGCCACGACCTCGACCAGGTCAGTCTGCTGGTCGATGACCTGCTCGATCGACTTGTACGCGCCCGGGATCTCGTCCACGATGCCCGAGTCCTTGCGGCACTCCACGCCCTTGGTCTGCTCCGCGAGGTCGCGCACCGAGAACTTCCTCTTCGCCGCCGTCCGGCTCATCTTCCGGCCCGCGCCGTGCGAGGCCGAGTTGAAGGACTTCTCGTTGCCGAGGCCCTTCACGATGTACGAGCCCGTGCCCATGGAGCCCGGGATGATCCCGTAGTCACCGCTGCCGGCGCGGATCGCGCCCTTCCGCGTGACCAGCAGGTCCATGCCGTCGTACCGCTCCTCCGCCACGTAGTTGTGGTGGCAGCTGATCTCCTGCTCGAAGGAGACCTTGGCTTTGCGGAACTGCTTGCGGACTACCTCCTTGAGCAGGCTCATCATCACGGCGCGGTTGAACTTCGCGTACTCCTGCGCCCAGAAGAGGTCGTTGCGGTAGTCCTGCATCTCCGGGGTCACCGCGAGGAAGACCGCGAGATCACGGTCGATCAGGCCCTGGTTGTGCGCGAGCCCTCTGGCCACGTTGATGTGGAAATCCGCCAGCTCGTTGCCGATGTTCCTGGACCCCGAGTGCAGCATGAGCCAAACCGCCCCGGACATGTCAGTTGAAACTTCAATGAAATGATTCCCGGTTCCGAGTGTCCCCATTTGACGCAAAGCCCGCTCCCGCCGGAACTTCACCGCGTCCGCGACATAGTCGAACCGCTCCCACAGATCCCCGAACCCCCGGTCCGAGAACCCATACAGCCGCCCCGGATCCACCGCCTCCCGGTGCATCCCCGCCCCCACCGGGATCGCCTTCTCGATCTGCGAGCGCAGGCCCGACAGGTCGCCCGGGAGGTCGTTCGCGGTCAGGGAGGTCTTCACCGCCGACATGCCGCAGCCGATGTCCACGCCCACCGCCGCCGGGCAGACCGCGTCCTTCATGGCGATGACCGAGCCGACCGTGGCGCCCTTGCCGTAGTGGACGTCCGGCATGACGGCGAGGCCCTTGATCCAGGGAAGTCCGGCGGTGTTCTGGAGCTGGCGCATCGCGCTGTCCTCGACCGACGCCGGGTCGGTCCACATCCGGATGGGGACCTTCGCCCCGGGCACTTCTACGTATGACATTTCACCCTCAACACCCCGTCAACACCACAAAAGTCTCAAAACGCAAAAGCCTCGCTCATGGCCTCAAATACGACATGAGACCGGCGCCGGCACCAGCGTGTGCGATAGACATTGTGTCCATCCGCGCCCCAGCCGCGGCAATGCATTTTCCCGAAGGGAGCCGGTGGAACGTGCAGCGCAAGACGGTGCGGGTACGACGAGTACGCCGAGTACGTGGAGTCCTGCCAGCCATCGCGATGCTCACCGCCCTCGCGGCCGGCCTCACCGCCTGCACCGACGGTGACGGATCCGGAACCACCATCGACGCGAAGGCCGGTGCCAACGCCGGTACGGGCGCCCAGCCCGGCAAGTACCGCAGCCTGCCCATGCCCTGCAAGGCCGCCGACGCCAAGAAGGTCAAGGCGATGCTCCCGGCCCCCGACGCCCTCGCCCCCGAGGCCCGCGACGCGCTCTACGCCGGGGTCGCGGACGCCTCGTACGACGCCGACCGGCGCGTCGGCTGCCGCTGGACCGCGCAGACGCCGACCGAGACCCGGCTGCTGTCGGTGGGCTTCGAGCGCGTGGTCTCGTACGACCGGGCCACCACGAGCGACGACGACAAGGCGCGGCAGGTCTACGGCCGCCAGCTCACCGCCGCCAACCTGCCCGCCCCGGCGCCGTCGGCGAGCCCGAGCCCGAACCCGACGCCGTCCGGGTCCGGCACGCCCGCACCCGGCGCACCCACGCCCGGGGCACCGACACCGAGCACCGGCGCGAGCGGCAGCCCCTCCCCCGCGCCCGAGCTCGGCTCCCGCGTGCTCGAAGGGCTCGGCAACGAGGCCTTCCTCGACGACAAGCTCGCCGCCGCCGGCGCCAGCGCCGCCCAGGCGCGCACCGTCCGCATTGTGTTCCGTACCTCGAATGTCATCGTCACCGTCGAGTACAGCGTCCAGCCCGCACTGCCCGGCACGGTCCCGCCGAGCGGTGAAACCCAGGACAGGGCACGGCAGTTGGCGCAGGCCCTCGTGGAGCGGTTCAACGAATAGCCGGTCCCGCCCGAAGGGGGCGTACGGGCCCTTCGTGACGGCGCGCACAGCAGCCGGGCGCCGGGTCGGGCTACCGTTGCTCGGGTTCCGCGCCCGTCAGAGGGACCGAACGAGCCCGCACGAAGACCCACAACGTCTGAAGGAATCATGCACCGATCAGCCTCGCGCCTCACCCGCGTCCTCGCCTGCGCAGCCGTCCCGGTGATCCTCACGGTCGCCGGCTGCTCGTCCGACTCGGGCAAGAAGTCGGGCACCGACAGCGGCAAGAAGTCCGATGCGTCCTCGTCCTCCCAGCCGAGCTCCAAGCCCTCCAAGGAGGCGCTGGAGAAGGCCGTGTACGCGGCGCTGCCGGAGCCGTGCAAGGCGGTCGGTGCGAAGACCATCGAGACGATCGTCCCCAAGGCGAAGGACGCCAACGGCACGGCCGCCAAGTCCAACGACCTCGCCAGCCGGGCCACCTGCACCTGGAACGGCCTGGACGAGGCCGGTCTGAAGGGCTCGCAGTACCGCTGGCTGTCGATCTCCCTGGTCCGTTACGACTCCCTCGCCTCGGTCGGCACCGGCAGCAAGCGCGCCGAGGACGAGTACGCCAAGCAGGTCGAGAAGGCGAAGGCCGTCGAGGGCGCGGAGAACGTGAAGCCGGAGGAGGCGGGCGGCATCGGCGACCAGGCCACCTCCGTCACCTTCACCACCAAGAAGGACGGCGACTTCTTCAACACCTCGGTCATCGCCCGTACGCACAACGTCGTCATCACCCTCGACTACAACGGCACGGCCTACGAGGGTGCGACCGCTCCCGACCAGGCCAAGCTGCTCCAGGACGCCATCGCGGCGACGAAGGAGACCGTGGCCTCGGTCGCGGCCGCCAACGAGGCGAAGCAGCCGGAGCAGTCGGCCCAGCCCGAGCAGCAGCCCTCGCCTTCGAACTCCTAGGACCTCGGGGCGCACCCGCCCCCGGCGGTCCGCCACCGGTGCCCGCGGCCCCGGTTCCGGACCGCCGACGTCCCCTTCTCCGTACGCGCGTACGCTGTGCCCTGCCGTAGCTCGACAAGGGGAAGGGGATCGCGGGTGGCCGCGATGCAGCTGACTCGTACGCACCGGATATTGATCGGTGTGGTGGTCGCCGGAGCCGTCGTCATCGCGGGGATCGGATTCGCCGGTTCGTACTCCGCCGTGCGCGCCCTGGCCCTGAAGAAGGGCTTCGGCTCCTTCTCGCTGGTCTTCCCGATCGGCATCGACATGGGCATCTGCGTCCTGCTCGCGCTGGACCTGCTCCTGACGTGGATCCGGATCCCGTTCCCGCTGCTGCGCCAGACGGCGTGGCTGCTGACGGCGGCGACGATCGCCTTCAACGGCGCGGCCGCCTGGCCCGACCCCCTCGGGGTCGGCATGCACGCCGTGATCCCGATCCTCTTCGTGGTCACCGTGGAGGCCGCCCGCCACGCGGTGGGCCGGATCGCGGACATCACCGCCGACCGGCACATGGAAGGCGTCCGCCTCACCCGCTGGCTCCTCTCCCCCGTCCCCACCTTCAAGCTGTGGCGCCGGATGAAGCTGTGGGAGCTGCGCTCCTACGAGCAGGCCGTCGGCATGGAGCAGGACCGGCTGATCTACCAGGCCCGCCTGCAGGCCCGCTACGGCCGGGCCTGGCGCCGCAAGGCCCCCGTCGGGGCCCTGATGCCGCTGCGCCTGGCCCGCATAGGCGTCCCCCTCTCCCAGACCGCCCCCGAGGGCCTGGCGGCGGCGGGCATCGACCCCCTGCTCATCCCGCCGCCCCCGGCCGCCGACCCGACGGCTCCGGCGCTCCCGGCGGGCGCCGAGGGCGCGCCGCAGCCCGCGACGGCGACGGCCCTGGCCGCTCCGGCTCCGGGCGGGACCTCCGCCGACGCCTCCGCCGACTCCGTGCAGCAGCACGAGCTCGCCGGCCCCGGGTCCCAGTACGCGGACGGCCCGGCCGGGGTCATGGCCCCGCAGGGCCACCCCGACGCGGCCCCCTTCGTGGTGGACCCGACCGCCATGCCGGCCGCGCACAACAGCGCCTGGTTCGCGGCGCCCCGCGCGCCGCAGGCCGCGTACGAGGGCGGGTACAACCCGCAGTACGTCGAGGGCCTGGAGCCGACCCCGGTCATGCCCCCGACCGGCCCGGAGCAGCAGGAGCCGGTGCAGCCCGTACAGGAGGAGTTCCCGCAGGAGCTGCCGATACCGGGTCCCCGCCAGGAGGAGTCCTTCCCCGAGGGCGAGCCGCCGAGCGACGACGACGTGAAGTTCGCGGAGGCGGCGTACGAGGTGTTCCGCTCCCACCTCGAGGAGAACGGCGAGGTCCTGACGGCCGAGCAGCTCGACATACTGCTGGCCGACCGGTACGGCGTGGTGCATCCGCGCAGCGCCTCGCTGATCCGCAAGATCTTCCCGCAGCTCAAGCAGCGCTACCAGACCGAGCTGGAGAACGAGCACATCGCGTAACGAGCAGCTCAGCGGACATGCGGAAGGGCCCGCACCCCCAGGGGTGCGGGCCCTTCCCGTGTCTCGGAACCTCAGACGGCGAGCAGCTTGCGCACCCGCTCCGCCCCCACCGCGAGCAGCAGCGTGGGCAGGCGCGGCCCGGTCTCCCGGGTCACGAGCAGCCGGTACAGCAGGGCGAAGAACGTGCGCTGCGCGACCTTGAGCTCCGGCGTCGGCTTGGCGTCCGGTTCCAGGCCGGCCATCACCTTGGGCACGCCGTAGACGAGCGTGGTGAGCCCGTCGAGCGACCAGTGCGAGTCGAGCCCGTCCACGAGGCGGCGCAGGGACTCGCGTCCCTCGTCGTCCAGGGAGGACAGGAGCTCCACGTCGGGCTCCTCGCGCACCAGCGTCCGCTGGTCGGCCGGGACCTGGGTGGTGATCCAGTTCTCGGCGCGGTCCAGGCGCGGGCGGACCTCGTCGAGCGAGGTCAGCGGCCGCTCGGGCTCCAGGTCGCTGAGGATGCGCAGGGTCTGCTCGTCGTGTCCGGCGGTGATGTCGACCACCGAGGCGAGCGTGCGGTACGGCATCGGGCGCGGGGTGCGCGGCAGCTCGTGCGAGGCGACGCGTACGGCGCGGGCGTGCGCGGCGGCGTCGGCGGGCAGCACGGAGCCGTCGGTGACCTTGGCCTCCAGCTTGTCCCACTCGTCGTAGAGCCGCTGGATCTCCTGGTCGAAGGCGATCTTGAAGGACTGGTTGGGCTTGCGGCGGGCGTAGAGCCAGCGCAGCAGCTGCGGCTCCATGATCTTCAGCGCGTCGGCCGGGGTCGGGACCCCGCCCTTGCTGGAGGACATCTTGGCCATGCCGCTGATGCCGACGAAGGCGTACATCGGTCCGATCGGCTGCTCGCCGCCGAAGATGCCGACGATCTGCCCGCCGACCTGGAAGGAGGAGCCGGGCGAGGAGTGGTCGACGCCGGAGGGCTCGAAGATCACGCCCTCGTAGGCCCAGCGCATGGGCCAGTCGACCTTCCAGACCAGCTTGCCGCGGTTGAACTCGCTGAGCTTGACCGTCTCGGTGAACTCGTCCTCGGTGCAGACGTAGGTCAGCTCGGTGGTCTCGTCGTCGTAGGACGTCACCTTGGTGAAGTCCTTGCCGCACTCGGCGCAGTACGGCTTGTACGGGAAGTACCCGCCCTCGCCGATGCTGCCGTCGTCCTCGGCGGCCGCGCCCGAGCCCTCGGCGGCCTCCAGCTCGGCCTCGTCGACCTGCTTCTGCTGGGGCTTCTTGCCGCCGGGCTTCCCCTTGGTCCGGTACTGGTCGAGGATCGCGTCGATGTCGCCGCGGTGCTTCATCGCGAACAGCACCTGCTCGCGGTAGGTGCCGGCGGTGTACTGCTCGGTCTGGCTGATCGGGTCGTACTCGACGCCCAGCTCGGCCAGCGCCTCGACCATGGCGGCCTTGAAGTGCTCGGACCAGTTCGGGTACGCGGATCCGGCCGGTGCGGGCACGGCGGTCAGCGGGCGGCCGATGTGCTGGGCGTGCGACTCCTCGGTGACGCCGGGGATGCCCTTGGGGACCTTGCGGTACCGGTCGTAGTCGTCCCATGAGATCAGGTGGCGGACCTCGTGGCCCCGGCGGCGGATCTCGTCCGCGACCAGGTGCGGGGTCATGACCTCGCGGAGGTTGCCCAGGTGGATCGGGCCGGAGGGGGAGAGGCCGGACGCGACGACGATGGCTTTGCCCGGGGCTCGGCGCTCCGCCTCGGCGATGACCTCGTCCGCGAAACGGGAGACCCAGTCGGTCTCGGTGCTGCTCTGGGCGTTCTCAGCCACGACACGTCCTTCATTCTCGAATGCTGGCTTCAGCCATTCTCCCAGACGGAACCGAGCGCTCGGCAGTTTGTCGGCGGGTTACCGGCGCCGCCGGATCGCCGGTATATCCCGGGATGCGGACATCCCTCACGTGGGATACTCGGTCCTTGTCTGAACACCCAAGTGCACCCTCAGGCACGACCTCACAGGAACGGCAGCTCATGGCCTCGGTCCCTTCCCTCGCTTCTTCCGTCAACCAGCGCGTCGCCGACGCACTCGCCTCCGCCCTGCCGGACGCCGGTGCGAGCGACCCGCTGCTGCGACGAAGCGACCGGGCCGACTTCCAGGCCAACGGCATCCTGGCGCTCGCGAAGAAGGCCAAGGCCAACCCGCGCGAGCTGGCGACGACCGTGGTCGAGGGCATCGACACCGGTGACCTGATCAAGGAGATCGAGGTCTCCGGGCCCGGCTTCCTCAACATCACCATCACCGACCGGGCGATCGTCGAGACGCTGACCGCGCGCGCCGCCGACGACCGGCTCGGCGTGCCGCTCGCCGCGAAGCCGGGTACGACGGTCATCGACTACGCGCAGCCGAACGTCGCGAAGGAGATGCACGTCGGTCACCTGCGGTCCGCCGTGATCGGCGCGGCGATGGTGGAGATCCTGGAGTTCACGGGCGAGAAGGTGGTCCGGCGTCACCACATCGGCGACTGGGGCACCCAGTTCGGCATGCTCATCCAGTACCTGATGGAGCACCCGCACGAGCTGGACCACAAGGCAGCCGGGGACGGCGACGACGCTGTGGAGGTCTCCGGCGAGGAGGCCATGTCCAACCTGAACCGCCTCTACAAGGCCTCGCGGGCGCTCTTCGACTCCGACGAGGAGTTCAAGACGCGGGCGCGGGCCCGGGTGGTGGACCTCCAGGCCGGCGAGCCGGAGACCCTCGCCCTGTGGCAGCGGTTCGTGGACGAGTCGAAGATCTACTTCTACTCCGTCTTCAACAAGCTGGACATGGACATCCAGGACCCCGACGTCGTCGGCGAGTCCGGCTACAACGACATGCTGGTGGAGACCTGCAAGCTGCTGGAGGACTCGGGCGTCGCCGTCCGTTCCAACGGCGCGCTCTGCGTCTTCTTCGACGACGTCAAGGGCCAGGACGGCAACCCGACCCCGCTGATCGTGCAGAAGTCGGACGGCGGCTTCGGCTACGCCGCGACCGACCTCTCGGCGATCCGCGACCGGGTGGGCAACCTGGGCGCGACCGAGCTGATCTACGTGGTCGACGCGCGGCAGTCCCTGCACTTCAAGATGGTCTTCGAGACGGCGCGCCGGGCGGGCTGGCTGAACGACGAGGTCAAGGCCGTGCAGCTGGCCTTCGGCACCGTGCTGGGCAAGGACGGCAAGCCGTTCAAGACCCGTGAGGGCGAGACGGTCCGGCTGGTGGACCTCCTCGACGAGGCCGTCGACCGGGCGACCACCGTCGTGCGGGAGAAGGCCGAGAAGGTCGGCCTGAGCGAGGAAGAGATCATCGAGAACGGCCAGTACGTGGGCATCGGCGCCGTGAAGTACGCGGACCTGTCCACCTCGGCCGCGCGCGACTACAAGTTCGACCTGGACCAGATGGTCTCGCTGACCGGCGACACGTCCGTGTACCTCCAGTACGCGTACGCCCGGATCAAGTCCATCCTGCGCAAGGCGGGCGAGGGCGACCGCAAGCCGCTCGCCCACCCGGAGCTGGAGCTGGCCCCGGCCGAGCGCGCGCTGGGCCTGCACCTGGACCAGTTCGGCGAGGTCATCGCCGAGTCGGCCGCGGAGCACGCCCCGCACAAGGTGGCCGCGTACCTCTACCAGCTGTCCTCGCTGTTCGCGACGTTCTACGAGCAGTGCCCGGTCGTGAAGCCCGAGCCCGAGCTCGTCGTCGGCGAGAACCGCCTGTTCCTGTGCGAGCTGACCGCCCGCACCCTCAGCAAGGGCATGTCCCTCCTCGGCATCCGCACCCCCGAGAAGCTCTGACACACAGCGCCCCGCACGACGCCGGCCCCCGCCTCCCCCACCGGGAGACGGGGGCCGGCGCTTTCCCCGATCTTCCACGACACGCCGTACTACGCTCGTTCCATGGCGCCCCATGAGCACGCAGCCACGATGACCGCCGATGAGGGCGCCCTCATCGCCCGTCGCTTCGCGGACATCGACGCGGACATCGCGGCGACGGAGGCGATGCCTCGCCCTCAGGACCAGGACCAGGACCAGGACGAGACGTTCGGCGAGGCCGAGATGGCCGCCGTACGGGCTGGCATCACCGCGGCTCTCGCGCCTGCAGCCCGGGATTCCACCGCATGAGCCGACCGCACCGCGCTCAACCCGCGCCGAAGACCTCGACCTTGCACCGCGGACTCCCCGAACGGGCGATCCGGGCGTCGCACGTGACGAGCGGCACCTGGAGGCCCTCGGCCAGGGCCACGTAGGCGTCGGCGACCGCGCTCGCGTCGATCACGATCATTCGCGCCGCCGTCCGGCGTCGAGGTCACCGAGGACCTCGTCCACGCTCAGCTCGGCCGACACCCGGGCACGGATACGTGCGACGACGTCCTCGACGGACGGCGTGGCGGCCTCCTCCTCCAGCAGGGTCCGGGCGTACTCCTGCAGCGACTGGCGGTTGCGGGCGGCTCGGATCTTCAGCTCGGCGAGCGCCTCGTCGGACAGGTCGCGGACATACAGGGTGGCCATGCGACAAGACTGGTCGCATGGCCGGCACTCTGCTGGCGGAACGCCTCAGCGTGTCACCCGTACGGCCCGATTTCGGGTATTCCCGCCGGGTAGGGGACGGGCCGTCCATCCCCTACCCACCCCCACGGAGGGCCCCGTGCCCGACATGAACGGCCCCTACAAGGCCGGCACCCCCTGCTGGATCGACCTGATGGTTCCCGACCAGCAGGCCGCCCTCGACTTCTACTGCGACCTCTTCGGCTGGCAGGGCGAGGTCGGCTCGCCCGAGACCGGCGGGTACTCCGTCTGCACCCTCAAGGGCAAGCCCGTCGCCGGGATCATGAAGGCGATGAGCCCGGACGGGGCCGTCCCGGACCCGATGCCCCCGACCGTGTGGACCACGTACCTGGCCACGGACGCCATCGACGCCACCCTCAAGTCCGTCACCGAGGCGGGCGGCACGGTCATGATGGGCCCGATGGACGTCATGGACCTCGGGCGGATGGCCGTCATCGCCGACCCGACCGGCGCCGTCGTCGGCCTGTGGCAGGCGGGCACCTTCGACGGAGCGGGCATCGTCAACGAGCACGGCGCGCTCATCTGGAACGAGCTGACCACCGGCGACGTCCCCGCCGCGGTCGCGTTCTACACCGCCGTCCTGCCCGTCACCACCACCGAGTCCGCGATGCCGGGCGCCGACGGGTACACGGAGTTCCAGGTCGGCGGCCGTGCGGTCGGCGGGATGATGAGCATGGACAAGCTTCCGCCGGGGGTTCCGCCGCACTGGATGCCGTACTTCCACGTCGACGACGTGGATTCCGTCCAGGCGGCCGCCGTCCGCGCCGGGGGCACGGTCCTCGCTCCCGCCTTCGACATGGTGGCGGGCCGGATGGCCGTGCTCGCCGACCCGCAGGGCGGCGGCTTCTCGATCATCACGGCGAGCGCCCCGGAGCAGCCCGCCTGACCGCCGACACCCTGATGTGACGGGGCCCACAGGGAACGTTTCCCCCGTGGGCCCCCTCCTCTGTGTGCCGGAACGTTTCCGGAGGCGTTCCACCACCGAGGGGGCAGACGTTGAAGGACACGACGCGCAGGCGCACCGGGCGGGCGCTCGCCGCGCTGCTCGCCGCCGACGGGCTGGTCCACCTGTACTGGGCCACCGGCCTGACCTGGCCCGCCCCCGACGAGCGGACCCTGTCCCTGGCCGTGCTCGGCTCCGAGGTGTCCTTCGGTCCGCCCGTCGTCCTGCCGCTCGCCGCGCTCACCCTGACCGGCGCCGCCGCCGTGCTCGCGCACGCGCACGGCCGGGGCGGGCGGCCCGCACACCTCGTCACGGCCGCCGTCGCCGCCGGGCTGGCCGTACGGGGCCTCGCGGGCCTGGGCTGGGCGGCCGGTCTGCTCGACAGCCCGGCGGACGGCCCCTTCCGCACCCTCAACCTCGCCCTGTACACCCCCGCCTGCCTCGGCTTCGGCTGGGCCGCGGCCCGGCTGGCCCGAGCCCGGTGAGGCCCGTGCACCCGCCGGCCGGCAGCCCCGCCGCGGGCCCCCTCACCCCCGCCGCCCGCGACCGCGGAGTCGCCCTCGCGCGCGCGGCCCGCGCCGGAGACACCCTCGCGCTGCACGACCTCCTCGACCACCTGACCCCGTACATCGCCCGGATCTGCCACCCGATCGCCCTCGCGGACGGCCCGGACGCCACGCAGGAGGCCCTGCTCGCGGTCTTCCGCTCCCTGCGCACCCTCCGGGACCCCGAGACCCTCTACGGCTGGGTCCGGTCCATCGCCGTCCGCGAGGCCGTCCGCACCGCCCGGCGCGCGGGCCGCGACCGCCCGGCGGAACTGGCCGACGTACCCGGCCGGGACGATCCGGAGCTGGCCGCCGACATCGAGGACGTCCTGGCCCGCCTCTCACCCGCCCACCGGGCCGTCCTCGTGCTCCGCGACGTCGAAGGCCTCGACGAGGAGTCCGCCGCCGCCCTGCTCGGCATCCCGCCGGGCACCGCCAAGTCCCGGCTGCACCGGGCCCGTACGAGCTTCCGGAAGGCGTGGTCCTCATGACGTACGCACACGAAGTGGATCCGGTCGCCCGCCTGCGCATCATGGCGGCCGGCGTCCCGGGAGCCCGGGTCGTCGAAGCGACCCTCCCCGCCCCCCTGGAGGCGGTCTGGGCGGTGATGTCGGACCTGGAGGGCGAGTTCGGCCGCTTCCAGCCGGACATGCGCAGCGTGCGCGTGCTCCGGGTCGCGGGGGACCGCGTGGAGGCCCTGGCCCGCAGCAAGTACGGCCTGCGGGCCCGCTTCCACGGCGTCCTGCGCCCGGGCTGGTGCTGGCTCCAGAGCCGCTTCCTGATCATCGGCATGGCCGCCGCCCCCGCCCCCGACGGCGGCACCCGAGTCGCCCTGACGGGCGGCGTACGCGTCCCGGGCCGCGCGGCGATCGTCCCGGTGGGCGCGGAGCGGGAGCTGCGCCTGGCGATGGACCGGCTGGCGGACCGGGTCAGCGGTCCGTGACCGGGCCGGGCAGCGGGAGGTCCACGGGGCGGCGGGACGGCGCCCCGGCCGCGAGGGGCGCGGCGGCGATGCCGGGTTCCTGCGCGAGGACGTACATCTCCTCCGCCCGGCCGAGGATGTCCGAGGCCTCGTCCTCGCGGCCCAGAGCCTCCAGCGCGACACCGAGTCCCATCAGTGCGAGGGCCTCGTTGATGCGGTCACCCGTACCGGCGAGGAGGTCGGAGGCCTGCTGGAACGCGGCCAGCGCCTCTTCCGGCCGGCCCGCCGTCTGATGGCACAGGCCCAGCCGGCCCAGCACGACGCCCCTGTGCCTCGGCCCCCTCGACTGCCCCGACTCCTCGTACAGGACGAGGGCCTCCTGGTACTGCGCCAGCGCCTCTTCCGTGAGTTCGGCGGCGAACAGCGAATCCCCGAACCCCAGGAGCGAGTCGGCGGCCGCCATCCCGTTGCCCAGCTCGGCCAGTACCGCGCGCGCCCGCTTCCGCACGGCCATGGACTCCTCGCGGTGTCCGGCCCGCCAGAGCGCGGAGGCGAGGGACTCCGAGAAGGCGGCCTCACGGTGGCGGTCCCCGGTCTCCCGCAGGAGTCCCAGGGCCTCCCGGAGCACGGGGAGCGACTCGTCCGGCCGGCCCAGCACCCTCAGGGTTTCGCCGAGACCCGCCAGCGTCATGCCCTCCTCGTTCCGCAGGCCCAGTTCGCGGAAGATCGTCAAGGCCTCTTCGAGTACCGCCCTCGCGTCCTCGAACCGGTTCATGTACCGGTAGGCATCTCCCAGGAGGCGCCTCACCATGCCCTGCGCCCTGCGGTCCCCGGTCTCTTCGGACAGCGCGAGGGCCTCCGCCAGGTGCCCCGACGCCTCCTCCAGGTGCTGCAGGCTGAGGAGAGCGCCGCTCAGGTTGCACAGGGCCATGGTGACGGCCCCGCGATGGCCCGACCGGCGGGCCGCCTTCAGCCCGCCCCGGGCCACCACGAGCATGTCCTGCTCGTACCGGTAGACCTGGAGGACCGGACCCAGGTGGTCGGACAATCGGAGGGCGGCCACCGCACGCCCGCTGTCCACGGCAGCACCCACCGCGTTCACCAGCATGGCCCGTTCGTCCTCGAACCAGTCCAGCGTCGGCCCCACCGAGATGCCGGACGCCAGTTCCGCGGTCCTCGGAGCCAGGCCCAATACCTGCGCGACCGCTTCGGCCGCCAGGACGGCCGTCGCCAGGAACCGGTCGATCGCGTCGTCCCGGCCGTCCGCCTCAGCCCGCTCCGCGCCCCGCTCCACCGCGTAGAGCCGCATCAGGTCGTGCATCCGCCACCTTCCCGAGCCGACCGGCTGCTCGGTCAGCAGACTGGCCCGGACGAGGGCGGCCAACGGGCGCCGGAGCGCGGCGGCCGTGTTCTCGACCTCGTCCGGGTCGCCCTCGTGGACGACGGCGGCGAGGCAGACCGTGGAACAGTCCGGCCCCGGAACCACCGTCAGCAGCCGGAAGATCCGGGCCTGGTCCGCCGGGAGCCTCTCGTACGACAGGTCGAAGGCGGCCCGGACCCCGGCCGGCACGTCGCCCTCGACGTGCAACGTCTCCAGCCGGGTCCGCGCCCGTGCCAGCTCCCGCGCCAACTCCCCCGCCGCCAGCCCCGGATCTCCCGCCAGCAGTGCCCCGGCCACCGTCAGGGCCAGCGGCAGCCGCCCGCACAGCTCCGCGATCCGTGCCAGCGCCCCGAGCTCCCGCGCCGGGCGCGGATCCTCCGGCCAGGTCCGCAGCAGAGCGTCCGTGAGCAGCTCCGCCGCGGGCTCAGCCGCCAGCTCGTCCAGGACGACCACCCGTGCGGCGAAGCCGGGCGCGACCAGCCGGTGCCGCGAGGTCACCAGGAGGCGGTGCGTGCCGTCGGGCGGTACGAGGCCCTGCACCTGGGACACCGATCCGGCGTCGTCCGCGACGATCAGGACCCGCTGGCCGGTCCCGGCGAGTGCGGCCAGCCGCGCGCGGTACAGCGCGAGCTGCCCGTCGGGGGACGGCGGCAGGTCCGCGTCCCTGATCCCGAGGTAGCGGAGCATCTCCCGCACCGCCTGCGGCCCGCTCAGCGCGCCGTTCGGGGCGTAGCCGTGCAGCGGAAGGAAGTACACCCGCTCCCCGAACCACCCACGCTCCACGGCGCGGTGGGCCGTGGCGACGGCCAGCGCGCTCTTACCGACCCCGGGCAGACCGGCCACGACCGTGACGGGAGCACCGCCCCCGGCCTGGTCGAGCAGGTGCGTCAGCTCCTTGACCGCGCCGTCCCGCCCTACGAGCGCGGCGGGCTCGGCGGGCAGGCCGAGGGAGGCCGGGGGCAGCGGACCCGCCCCGGGCGCGTGAGTGACGTAGTCCCCCGCCACCGCGATCTGCGTGATCCGCGCGTCCCCTTCGGCCCGCGCCCGCTGCTGCCACCGGTTTCCCGTCACGGGGCCGGGTCCGGCTGCTGCTCACCGCCGCCGGCGGCCGCCTGCTGTACGCGGGAGTCCCCGTCGGCGCGCGCCCACTGGTCCACCGGTCCGGAGGCGCTGGGGGCGCCGCCGGTCTGCGTGACCCGGCTGGTGCCGGAGGCCCGGGCCCGCTGCCGCAGCGAGTTCCCCCCGTCCCCGCCGCCACCGGCCCACCAGCCACCGACCAGCGCGCACACCGCGGCCATGGCTCCGCCGAACCCCGCGGCGGCCGACACCCGGTCGGAGTCCTTCTCCGGCAGCCAGCCGAAGGGGTCCCACACCCCCAGCCGGAACCCGACCAGGAAGGCGATCCCCGTCCCCCCGACGACGACAACCCACTTCAGCGGACGCGACATTGACCCCCCTCGGCCGAACTTCCCAAAAGGCCGAAGCTAGCAGCCGGGCCCCCGGAACTCGCACCAGACCACCTTCCCGGGAGCCCGCGGCAGCACCCCCCACGCATCAGCCAGCGCCCCTACGAGGATCAGCCCGCGCCCGGCGGTCCGCTCCCCGATCCGCGACATCCCGGGCCCGCTGTCGTGCACCTCGACGCGGACGGTCCCGTCGTAGGCGAGCAGCCGCAGCAGGTACCCCCGCCCGCGCGGGACCCCGTACCGCAGGGCGTTGGTCGCCAGCTCGCTCACGCAGAGCAACACGTCGTCCTGCCGGGAGGGCCTGCCCCAGGCGGTCAAGGTGTCACGTGTGAAGTGTCTTGCGGCGCCGATGGTTTGGGGTGAGCGCAGGTAGAGGCGCTCCTGAACCAGGGCGGGTTGAGTATGCAGATTCACGTGCCGATCGTCGCGTTACGTGACTAGCGTGGAGCAGTACGGCAACCCGTACTCAGTGATGAGTACGGGTCGGCACGGGGTAGTGCAGCCGCAAGGTGG
The DNA here is from genome assembly GCF_042788835.1 of Streptomyces sp. NPDC056883. Taxonomy (NCBI): domain Bacteria; kingdom Bacillati; phylum Actinomycetota; class Actinomycetes; order Kitasatosporales; family Streptomycetaceae; genus Streptomyces; species Streptomyces sp. NPDC056883. The sequence continues at coordinate 441,535 of NZ_JBHUBS010000005.1, forward strand.
GGAGTCCATCGTCATGCCACCGAGGAAACGCGCACGGCCGAACGCGACGACCATGAAGATGGTCGGCAAGCAGGTGGCCGCAGCCCGGATCGCCAAGAACCTGACGCAGACACAGCTAGGCGAGCTGGTGCGCCTGGACGCGGAGACGATCGCCTCCATCGAGCAGGGGCGACGGGCTCTGATGCCGAACGTCGCGGAGCTGATGGACCGACATCTGGGGTTGCCGGGAACACTGACCGTGGCGGCCGAAGAGATGCCCGCCGTGGACGCGACGCCGCCCTGGGCCGAGGAGTACATGGACTTGGAGTACAGCGCGATCGCCCTCTCCTGGTTCGACAACCAGGTGGTACCGGGCCTGCTCCAGACCGAGAACTACGCCCGGGCCGTCTTCACCTGCCGCGTCCCGGCCCACCCGGAGGCGGAGATCGAGTCACTGACCGCGTCGCGCATCGCGCGCCAGCAGATCCTGCACCGCGCCAGTCCGCCGACTCTGAGCTTCGTCGTCTGGGAGGCGGTTCTACAGGACCGACTAGGCGGGGACGAAGTGCACGCGGAGCAGCTGCGGCACCTGCGCGCATGTGCAGATCTCCCAGACCTGAGCCTCCAGGCAATGCCACTGGGGCGCACCTCGCACGCGGGCCTCGACGGTCCGTTCACCCTCGTGGAAACCTCGGACCATCAACACCTCGGCTACACCGAAAGCCAGCGTGGCAGCCACCTGATCTCGGACCCGAATGAGGTCAGCATCCTCTCTCGCAAGTATGCGATGCTGCGGACTCAGGCCCTCAACACCGAGCAGACGCGGGGCCTGTTGGACCGCCTGCTAGGAGAGACATGAGCGCCACCACCGCACTGACGTGGTTCAAGTCCAGCTACAGCGGCAGCGAGGGCGGCCAGTGCCTGGAGGTGGCCATCGCCTGGCGGAAGTCCACATACAGCGACGGCGAATACGCCGCCTGCGTGGAGGTCGCCACCTGCGCGGCTCAGGTCCACGTCCGGGACTCGAAGGTTCCCCACGGGCCCGTGCTCGACCTGACTCCCGCCGCCTGGGCCGCCCTCACGGAGTGGACCGCTCGCTGATCAGCGCGGCCAGGCCGTCCAGGATGCGGTCCAGGCCGAAGCGGAACTGGAAGTCCGGCTCGTCCGCCCCCGTGAACGCGTCGGACTCCAGCAGGCGCGTCACCGCCGGGTGCGTGTCCGGGGCGGTCATCAGCCGCAGGGTGCGTACGTAACGGCCCAGCACCTGGTCCGGTGCGACGCCTGACTTCACGATGGCGTCCATCATGTCGGCGACCATCGTCGCCTCGTTCCGCACGAGCCCGCCGATGAGGATGATCGCCGAGACCTTCTCGCCCTCCCTCAGGGCGGTCCCGGCCATCGCCGCGAGCCCGCGTTCCATCCAGGCGAGCTGGTTCGGGCTGACCGGGGCGCCGGTGAGCGGGATGCGCACGATCCAGGAGTTCGCCATCAGGACGGCCCGCTGCGCGTACGCCCACTCGGTCAGCAGTTCCCGCCAGCCGGAAACCCCGGAGGGAGCCGGCGGGGCGCCGACACCCGCGTCGGCCATCAGGATGTAGAGCTCTTCCTTCGCCGTGACGTACCGGTAGAGGGACATCGTCGAGACGCCCAGTTCCTTGGCCACGCGGCCCATCGAGACGGCGTCCATGCCCTCCGTGGCGGCCAGCGCGACCGCGGCGTCCACGATCCGGGGGAGCGTGAGGGTGGGGCGGGGGCCCTTGCCGGGGCGTTCGCGCAGGCCCCAGGCCATTTCCAGGCTCGCCGGGAGTCCGGTTTCCCCTTCGGGGTCCTTTGCCATCGCCGCCTCCTCCCTGATGAGTCGTTGACCCACATCCTAGTTCTGTGTATTACTTACGCAGAAGCGCGTAACCCATACGCAGAAGGGAGTGCGGTCCGCGATGACCACGAACCACGACCTCGGCATCCACGCCACCGGCCTGACCAAGTCCTACGGCGACCTCCGCGTCCTCGACGGCATCGACCTCGCCGTCCCGCGCGGCAGCGTCCTCGCCCTCCTCGGCCCCAACGGCGCCGGGAAGACCACCACCGTCCGGATCCTCGCCACCCTCACCGAACCCGACTCCGGCACCGCCCGGGTCGCGGGCCGCGACACCGCGTCCGAGCGGACCCTCGTACGCCGTTCCCTCAGCCTCACCGGGCAGTTCGCCGCGGTCGACGACCTCCAGACCGGTGCCGAGATGCTCCGCATGGTGGGCCGGCTCCGCGGACTGCGGCCGCGCGCCGCCCGGTCCCGCGCCGACGAACTCCTCGCCCGCTTCGGACTCGCCGAAGCCGCCGGACGCACGGCGAAGACCTACTCGGGCGGCATGCGCCGCCGCCTCGACCTCGCCGCGAGCCTGGTCGCCCGGCCCGAGGTGATCTTCCTGGACGAGCCGACCGCCGGGCTCGACCCGCGCAGCCGCCAGGAGTTGTGGGACCTCGTACGGGAACTGCGCGCCGACGGCACGAGCGTGCTGCTCACCACCCAGTACCTGGAGGAGGCCGACCGGCTCGCCGACCGCGTGGCCGTCCTGTCCGGCGGACGGATCGCCGCCGAAGGCGCGCCCGCGGAGCTCAAGTCCCGCGTGGCGGGCCACCGCCTCGACCTGACCCTCGCCGGCCGGGCCGCCTACGAGGCCCTGGCCCCGCGGGCGGCCCGGCTCGCGGCGGGCGACGGCGCCGCCACCGCGGAGGGCCTCATCCTCGCACCGGAGGAGTTCGGCCTCAGCCTGCCCACCGACGGCAGCGCCGCCCACGTCCGGTCCCTGCTCGACGCGCTCGACCCCGACCACACGGCCGTGGACCGCTTCTCGGTCCGCGGCGCCACCCTCGACGACGTGTTCCTCACCCTGACGGGAGCCGCTCCGTGACCACTTCCGCCCCCACCGCCGCCGCAGCCACCATCGCGGCCCGCCCCGGTGTCCTCGTGGCCGCCGGTTCCCTCGCCGGGCGCAGCCTGCGCATCAGCCGCCGCCAACCGGACGCCCTGATCACGGCGTTGATGCTGCCGGTCATGCTGATGCTGATCTTCGTGTACTTCTTCGGCGGAGCCATCGACACCGGCACGACCTACGTGACCTACGTGGTCCCGGGAGCGATGCTGCTCTGCGCCGGCTTCGGCGCGGCGAGCACCGCCGTCGGCGTCGCCACCGACATGAAGGAAGGCGTGATCGACCGCTTCCGGTCCCTGGACATCGGCGGCGTCCCGATCCTGGCCGGGCACGTGGCGGCCTCGGTCCTGCGCAACCTCGTGTCCACGGGCCTGGTCCTGGCCGTCGCCCTCGCCATCGGCTTCCGCCCCCGGGCCTCGCTGCCCGGCTTCCTGGCCGCGGCCGCGCTCCTGATCGCGTACATCACCGCGATCTCGTGGCTGGCCGCGACCCTCGGGCTGCTCGCCAGTACACCGGAGGCGGCGGGCGGCTTCACCTTCCTGATGATGTTCCTGCCGTACCCCTCCAGCGCGTTCGTCCCCATCGACACCATGCCCGGCTGGCTCCACGGCTTCGCCGACCACCAGCCGCTGACCCCGGTGATCGAATCGCTCCGGGCCCTGCTCCTCGCCCAGCCCGCGGGCGACGCCCCCTGGGTGGCCCTGGCGTGGTGCGCGGCCATCGGCGTGGTGTCCGTGGCCCTGGCGGCCGTCCTCTTCGAACGGCGGACGCGGTAGACACCACTGAGGCCCGCCCCTGGATACGGGCGGGCCACAGCGGACGGGGCTCCATGCGTCAGCGCATCAGTACGTCAATGCATCAACACGTCAGTGCGTCAGCGGGTACGAGTGTCTTCCCGTCGCCGCGTCGATCTCCGTGTGCGCCTTCTGCAGCATCTGGGACGCGATGTCCATCAGCGCCCGCGCACCGGCGATCTCTTCGCCGACCCTCAGCTGCTCCGGGTCGGAGGGGTGACGCATGGCGTAGCCGTGCGCCCGTATCTCGGAGCCGTCCCCGAGTCTGACCAGGGCCGCCGCACTGGTTCGGTGGCCCTCTTCGGTGAATTCGAGATCCACATGCCACCCGACGAGCGTGGTCATGGCGCATCACCTCCGGGGTTCGGTTGACCCTGCCTCCAGGGTGCACCTGAGCGGGACCCGATGCGAATCGGCCCTACCGCTCCGCGTTCAGCCAGCCCGCGACCTCCGTCGCCCAGTACGTCAGGATCGTGTCCGCGCCCGCCCGCTTGATGCCGAGCAGGGTCTCCAGGATCGCCCGCTCGCGCTCGATCCAGCCCTTCTCCGCCGCCGCCTCGATCATCGCGAACTCGCCGCTGATCTGGTACGCCGCCACCGGGACGTCCACCGCCTGCGCGACCCGGTAGAGGATGTCCAGGTAGGGACCGGCCGGCTTGACCATCACCATGTCGGCGCCCTCCTCCAGGTCGAGGGCGAGCTCGCGCAGCGACTCCCGGGCGTTCGCCGGGTCCTGCTGGTAGCTCTTGCGGTCGCCCTGGAGCGAGGACGCGACGGCCTCGCGGAAGGGACCGTAGAAGGCGGAGGAGTACTTGGCCGTGTACGCGAGGATCGAGACGTCCTCGTGGCCCGTCTCGTCCAGCGCGTCGCGGATGACGCCGACCTGGCCGTCCATCATCCCGCTCGGACCCACCACGTGGACGCCCGCGTCGGCCTGCACCTGCGCCATCTCGGCGTAGCGCTCCAGCGTCGCGTCGTTGTCCACGCGGCCGTGCTCGTCCAGGACCCCGCAGTGCCCGTGGTCGGTGTACTCGTCCAGGCACAGGTCGGACATGATCACCAGATCGTCGCCCACCTCCGCCTTCACGTCGCGGATCGCGACCTGGAGGATCCCGTCCGGCTCGGTGCCCGCCGTGCCCCGCGCGTCCTTGTTCTCGTCGGCCGGTACGCCGAAGAGCATGATCCCGGAGACTCCGGCCTCGACGGCCTCCACGGCGGCCTTCCGCAGCGTGTCCCGGGTGTGCTGGACCACGCCCGGCATCGCCGAGATGGCGAGCGGCTCGCTGATGCCCTCCCGGACGAACGCCGGGAGGATCAGGTCCGAGGGGTGCAGCCGGTACTCCGCGACCATCCGCCGCATCGCCGGGGTGGTGCGCAGCCGGCGGGGCCGCGAGCCGGGGAAGGATCCGTACGTGCTCATCTTCTAGTCGCCTCTTCGAGCTTCGACAGCAGTCGGGACAAGCCTAGGCGGTGTCCGGTCCGCCGGGGGGGGGGGGGGGAAAAGACAAACATCTTTCCCCCCCCCTTCTCTCTTTTCCCCCTTGGTTTCCGCCGGTTTTCCCCCTCCCCGCCGCCCCCTACACCCCCCTTTTTGTCT
>NZ_JBHUBS010000005.1:446844-464035 GCF_042788835.1 Streptomyces sp. NPDC056883
GGGGGGGCGTTTTTTCTTTCTGCTTGGTTTGGTGGGGTGGAAAGGGGGGGGGGAAAAGCCTGGGGTGTGTGTGGGCTGGGTGGGGGGACCCCCACCCCCCCCCCCCCCCCGGCGCCGAACATGCCACAGGGCCCGGGTGCACATCGCACCCGGGCCCTGCCACGTAAGACCGCTAAGCCGGCCATCAGGTCGTACGACGCCTGCGCGCCCCCGGCCGCCGCTCGCTCGGCCGGTACACGCTCTCCCCGGCCTCCTTCGCGGCCTCGCGGCGCGCGGCCCCGTACTCCGCCAGGGCCTCCGCCAGCTTGCCCACGCTCGGCTCCGGCGACAGCACGTCGACCCGGAGCCCGTGCTCCTCGGCCGTCTTGGCCGTGGCCGGGCCGATGCACGCGATGACGGTGACGTTGTGCGGCTTGCCGGCGATGCCGACGAGGTTGCGCACGGTCGAGGACGACGTGAAGAGCACGGCGTCGAAGCCGCCGCCCTTGATCGCCTCACGGGTGTCCTGCGGCGGCGGCGAGGCGCGCACGGTCCGGTAGGCGGTGACGTCGTCGACCTCCCACCCGAGCTCGATCAGCCCGGCGACCAGGGTCTCGGTGGCGATGTCGGCGCGCGGCAGGAAGACGCGGTCGATCGGGTCGAAGACCGGGTCGTACGGCGGCCAGTCCTCCAGCAGACCGGCGGCGGACTGCTCGCCGCTGGGCACGAGGTCGGGCTTGACGCCGAACTCCACCAGGGCGGCGGCGGTCTGCTCGCCGACGGCGGCGACCTTGATGCCGGCGAAGGCACGGGCATCGAGCCCGTACTCCTCGAACTTCTCGCGCACGGCCTTGACCGCGTTGACGGAGGTGAAGGCGATCCACTCGTAGCGGCCCGTCACGAGCCCCTTGACCGCCCGCTCCATCTGCTGCGGGGTGCGCGGCGGCTCCACGGCGATGGTCGGCACCTCGTGGGGCACCGCGCCGTACGAACGCAGCTGGTCGGAGAGCGAGGCGGCCTGCTCCTTGGTGCGCGGCACGAGCACGCGCCAGCCGAAGAGCGGCTTCGACTCGAACCAGGACAGTTCCTCGCGGCGCGCGACGGCGCCGTGCTCACCGACCACGGCTATGACGGAGCGAGCGCCCTCGGGCGAGGGGAGGATCTTGCCCTGCTTGAACACCTGCGCGATGGTCCCGAGGGTCGCGCTCCACGTCCGCTGGCGGGTCGTCGTACCGGCCACGGTCACGGTGAGCGGGGTGTCGGGCTTGCGCCCGGCGCCGATCAGCTCGGCCGCAGCCGCCGAAACGGTCTCCAGCGTCGCGGAGACGACGAGGATGCCGTCGCTGGCGCCCACCTCGCTCCAGCAGCGCGCGGAGGCGGTCCGCGCGTTCACGAACCTCACGTCCGCACCCTGCTTGCCGGTCAGCGGAACACCGGCGTACGCGGGCACGCCGACGGCGGTCGCGATGCCGGGGACGACCTCGAAGGGGATGCCGCCGGTGGCGCAGGCGAGCATCTCCTCGGCCGCGTTCCCGTCGAGCCCGGGGTCGCCGGTGACGGCACGGACGACCCGCCTGCCGGAGCGCGCGGCCTCCATGACAAGATTGGCGGCATCTCGGATGACCGGGACTCCGGCGGCTGCTGACTTCTCGTCAGCAATCGTCAGCTGTGGCGTGTCCACCCCCGCGCGCGCATGCGTACGTACGACCTCGAGCACCTCGGGCTCCGCGATCAGTACGTCCGCGGCGGCCAGGGCCTCCACGGCGCGAAGCGTCAGCAGTCCCGGGTCGCCCGGGCCGGCACCGAGGAAGGTGACGTGCCCCTGGACGGCGGCGGACGGAAACGCGGAGGTGGTTGGGCTTGTGGGGTTCAAAGCGACCGCTCCCCCATCAGACCGGCCGCGCCCTTGGCCAGCATCTCGTCCGCGAGTTCGCGGCCGAGCGCCATGGCCTCGTCGTACGACTGGGGCACGGGACCGGTGGTGGACAGCTGCACCAGCGTGGAACCATCGAGGGTTCCCACGACTCCCCGCAGGCGCATCTCATTGACAATCTGCCCGTCGGCCAACAGGTCGGCGAGCGCACCCACGGGGGCGCTGCAGCCGGCCTCCAGGGCGCCGAGCAGGGCGCGTTCGGCGGTCACGGCGGCCCGGGTGTACGGGTCGTCGAGCTCGGCGAGCGCGGAAATCAGGTCCGTGTCGGACGCCAGACACTCCACGGCCAGGGCACCCTGGCCGGGCGCGGGCAGCATGTTGTCCACGGAGATCAGGTCGGTGGCCTCGTCGCCGCGGCCGATCCGGTTGAGCCCGGCGGCGGCGAGCACGACGGCGTCGAGCTCCCCACTGCGCACGAACCCGATCCGGGTGTCGACGTTGCCGCGGATGGCGACGGTCTCGATGACCTTGCCCAGCGACTTGGCGTACGCGTGCAGCTGCGACCTGCGCCGCGGCGAGCCGGTGCCGATGCGCGCACCGTCGGGCAGCTGCTCGAAGGTCAGGCCGTCACGGGCGACGAGCGCGTCGCGCGGGTCCTCGCGCTGCGGCATGGCCGCGATGACGAGGTCGTCGGGCTGCGTGGTGGGCAGGTCCTTCAGCGAGTGCACGGCGAAGTCGACTTCGCCGCGCACGAGGGCCTCGCGCAGGGCGGTGACGAAGACGCCGGTGCCGCCGATCTGCGAAAGGCTCTCGCGGGACACGTCACCGTAGGTCGTGATCTCCACGAGCTCGACGGGCCGGCCGGTGATCGCCCGTACCGCCTCGGCGACATGCCCGGACTGGGACATGGCCAGCTTGCTGCGCCGCGTGCCGAGCCTCAGCGGCTGGTCGAGACGTGGATTCATGATGCCCGTCCTGAGTCGTGGTTCTTGTCAGCCTCGTCGGCCCGGCTGACGGAGGCCACCGTCTGCGGGTCGAGATCGAAGAGTTCGCGCAGCGCCTCGGCGTACCCGGCGCCGCCGGGCTCGCTCGCGAGCTGCTTGACGCGCACGGTCGGCGCGTGGAGGAGCTTGTCGACGACGCGCCGCACGGTCTGAGTCACTTCAGCCCGCTGCCGCTCGTCGAGATCGGGTACGCGCCCGTCGAGCCGTGCCACTTCCATGGCGACGACCTCCGCGGCCATGGCGCGCAGGGCGACCACGGTGGGCGTGATGTGCGCGGCCCGCTGGGCGGCCCCGAAAGCGGCCACCTCCGCGGCCACTATCGCGCGTACGGCATCGACGTCGGCGGCCATGGGCGCATCGGCACTCGCCTCGGCCAGCGACTCGATGTCCACCAGCCGCACGCCCGGAATCCGGTGCACGGCGGCGTCGATGTCACGGGGCATGGCCAGGTCGAGCAGCGCCAGCCGTACGGGCTGCGCGTCCACCTGGTTCCGTACGCCCTTGCGCGGCTGCTGCCGCTGCGCGGCGGCCTCGCCCTGGTCGGCCCAGGTCCCGTGCAGCTCCAGCGACCCGGCGTCCACCCCGGCGAGCGCGGCCCGCCCATCGGCGGTCCGCCCCGGATCGGAAGCCAGCGCCTCGAGCCCCACGGGACACCCGTCCCGCTCCTCGACGACGACCTTGCTCCGCACGGCCCCGGCATCGGCGATCCGCCGACCACCGGCCGCCAGCACGGCCAGCCGCGCAACGAGCTCGGCGTCCATATCCAGCCCCGCCGGCGTTTGAGGCGCGGGGGTCCGGGGGCCGGCCCCCGGCAACGGCGCCGCACCCGCATCGGGTCCGGGGCGAAGCTCCGGGGAACGGTGGAAGGGCGGGTAGGGGACGGCCCCCGCAGGGCCCGCCTCCAAGGCCGCCGCCACGTCATCCCCGGTCAGCACCAAGCCGGTGGCACCCGTACAGGAAACGACGACATCGACCCGAGCCAGCTCATCGGCGACACCGGACATCGCAATGGCCGAAGCCGCCACCCCGGTGCCCGAGGCAACCAGAATCTCGGCCAACCGCTCCGCCCGCTCGGCGGTCCGGTTCGCCACCACGACCTCGGCGACACCCACCCGCGCCAGCGTCGCCGCAGCCAGCGAAGACATCGACCCGGCCCCGATGACGAGCGCCCGCTTCCCCGCGGCCCACTCCTCCACCGGCACCCGCACGGCGAGCTGCTCCAGCCCGAAGGTCACCAGCGACTGCCCCGCCCGGTCGATCCCGGTCTCGGAGTGCGCCCGCTTGCCGACGCGCAGCGCCTGCTGGAACAGATCGTTGATCAAACGCCCGGCCGTGTGGAGCTCCTGCCCCAGCGCCAGCGCGTCCTTGATCTGCCCGAGGATCTGCCCCTCGCCGACCACCATCGAGTCCAGCCCGCACGCCACCGAGAAGAGGTGGTGGACGGCCCGGTCCTCGTAGTGCACGTACAGATAAGGAGTGAGCTCCTCCAGCGCGACCCCGCTGTGCTGCGCCAACAGCGTCGACAGCTCGGCCACACCCGCGTGGAACTTGTCCACGTCCGCGTACAGCTCGATCCGGTTGCAGGTGGCGAGCACCGCCGCCTCCGCCGCCGGTTCCGCGGCGAGGGTGTCGTGCAGCAGCTTGACCTTGGCATCGGCGGCCAGCGAAGCGCGCTCCAGCACGCTCACGGGCGCACTGCGATGGCTCAGCCCTACGACGAGCAGACTCATGCCGGCATCACCGCCGGAACGTCCCCGTCGGGTCCGCCCTTCCGCGCGACGGCGGCGGCCCGGCCGGCGGGCGGCACGACGGCGGCGGCGGGAGCCGCACCGGTGCCGGTGCCCGCGGCGGAGCCTCCGGCGGCAGCGGCGGCCGCCGCTTCCTCACCGGCCTTGCGCTGCTCGTGGAAGGCCAGGATCTGCAGCTCGATCGACAGGTCGACCTTGCGCACGTCCACGCCCTCGGGCACGGACAGCACGGTCGGCGCGAAGTTCAGGATGGAGGTGACTCCGGCGGCGATGAGCCGCTCGCTGACCTGCTGGGCGGCACCTGCCGGGGTCGCGATGACCCCGATCGAGACGCCGTTCTCCTCGATGATCTTCTCGAGCTCATCGGTGTGCTGCACGGGCATCCCGGCCACCGGCTTGCCGGCCATGGCCGGATCGGCGTCGATGAGCGCGGCCACGCGGAAACCGCGCGACGCGAAACCGCCGTAGTTGGCCAGGGCGGCGCCGAGGTTACCGATGCCGACGATGACGACCGGCCAGTCCTGGGTCAGCCCGAGCTCGCGGGAGATCTGGTAGACGAGGTACTCCACGTCGTACCCGACACCGCGGGTGCCGTAGGAGCCGAGGTAGGAGAAGTCCTTGCGGAGCTTCGCGGAGTTGACTCCGGCGGCCGCGGCCAGCTCCTCGGAGGACACCGTGGGCACCGATCGCTCGGAGAGCGCGGTGAGGGCGCGCAAGTACAGCGGAAGCCGGGCGACAGTGGCCTCGGGAATACCTCGGCTGCGGGTCGCCGGTCGGTGAGTTCGGCCAGTTGCCACGATGCTCCTGCGGGATGAGCGGGGCTGCAGGTGGCCACTTGTCCCAGGACCACCCCGTCGAATGCAGGCTATGTCTTTGTGAACGCGTGCACAAAGATTGTGTCCGCTTTGTCCGAGCAAAGTGACCGGGGTCACGCGCCTTGGGCGTATGGACCGGGAACCGGCGACACGCCGAACCCGTTCAATTCCCGAAGGGGGCAAAACGGTACACACTCCTCACCAATACGCCCCCGAGACCCCATAAATCGCCCACGATGGTAACCGCCCGACGGCTCAAGCCTGCAATGCCCGTCGGAGCCGGTCAGGGTTCACCCTCCAGAAGGTGTGCTGCTCGCCGTCCACCAGCACGACCGGAATCTGCTCCCAGTGCAGGCGGTACAGCTCCTCGTCCTGCGAAATGTCCTTCTTCTCCCACTGTGCGCCCGTCTCGGCGCAGACCTTCTCGACCACTTCCTGGGCGTCGTCACAGAGGTGACACCCCGGCTTCCCGATGAGCGTGACCAACCGCTCCTCCGGACGCTTCTTTTCGGCACGGCGCAGCAAAGGACTCATGCACCCATTCTCCCGCGCCCGCACCCCGACCACCCCGGGCCGGAAGGACCGAAGAGTTCACCTGCCTGAATCCCGGCGGTTCGGGAACTCCCGAACACAGTGGCTATGCTCGCGTCATGGCCGCTCTGGGATGGCTCACCCCCCGTAGGCGCTCCGCCACCGCGCGGAGCGTGCTGGCAGGCGAGGCCTCGGCCGAGGCCGCCCGCAAGACCGCACTGGCCGACGAACTGCCCGACGGCACGGACTTCCCCGGAACCGCCGAAGCGGAACGCGCGGCGGAGGCGGAGCCGCAGGCTCCACAGGAGCCCGCCGAGGCCGATGAGGCCGCCGAGCCCGCCGAGCCGGAGTTCCCCGTCGCCGGCGACGACCTGGCCGCCGCCTTCTTCGACCTCGACAACACCGTCATGCAGGGCGCCGCGATCTTCCACTTCGGCCGCGGCCTCTACAAGCGGGAGTTCTTCCGCCGCCGCGAGCTGGCCCGCTTCGCCTGGCAGCAGGCCTGGTTCCGGCTCGCCGGGGTCGAGGACCCCGAGCACATGCAGGACGCCCGCGACAGCGCGCTGTCCATCGTCAAGGGACACAAGGTCTCCGAGCTGATGTCCATCGGCGAGGAGATCTACGACGAGTACATGGCGGAGCGGATCTGGCCGGGCACCCGCGCCCTGGCCCAGGCCCACCTCGACGCCGGCCAGAAGGTCTGGCTCGTCACGGCCGCCCCCGTGGAGACCGCCACGATCATCGCCCGCCGGCTCGGCCTGACCGGAGCCCTCGGCACCGTCGCGGAGTCCGTGGACGGCGTATACACCGGCCGACTGGTCGGCGAGCCGCTGCACGGCCCCGCCAAGGCGGAGGCGGTCCGCGCCCTGGCCGCCGCCGAGGGACTGGACCTCGCGCGCTGCGCGGCGTACAGCGATTCGCACAACGACATTCCGATGCTGTCCCTGGTCGGACATCCGTACGCGATCAATCCCGACACAAAACTGCGCAAGCATGCCCACTCCAACGACTGGCGCCTGCGCGACTATCGGACCGGCCGCAAGGCCGTGAAGATCGGCGTCCCGGCCGCCGCGGGCGTCGGCGCGATCGCGGGCGGCACGGCCGCCGCCATCGCCCTGCACCGCCGCCGCAAGTAGCGGCCACGGGGCCCCGCCCGGCCTCCCGCCCCACCACGCCCGGCACCCTCCCCCGACCGGGACATTCGCTCACCTCTACCCGCGCCTGTCACGCGGCACTCCGCCCTGCCCTACTCGGTCGCGAGCCATCGTGGAAGCAGGCATTCCGCGCACCCAACTGATCAAGAATCGATCACCATCTGTGCCTGAATATGCCCTCGACACGCAACAGAAGTGTCGTAACCGGTGATTTGAGCAACTGGGTGTAGCGCCGCCTGTACGAAGCGTTATTCTCCTCAAACGCATGCCACCGCCATCTGTCGCTACGACGGGTGAACGGTCCCGCACTGCACGTGATGGAAGCTCTGCCTCTGGGAGTCCCGTGTACCCACCTGTCGGGGTTGACGCCTCGGGCCTGGCTACGCTGCGCGCAACGGTCCTCGACCAGCTGCGCGGCTTCGTCCCCACCGCGTACACCGTCCCCGCATTCGCCACCGCGGTCCCCGCCGGACTCGGCCCGGCCGGTCCTTGCTATGCCCTGACCGACGGCGGGGCAACGGTGGGCAGACGCGGTCGCGCCGGCGGCTCGTCCGCCGGGGGCGCAGCCGCCGGGACCACCGCGCCCGCCGCCCGCCGACCCACCGCGGACAGCGACCAGGCCCGCATGATGGACCTGGTCGAACGCGCCCAGGCCGGCGAGGCCGATGCCTTCGGCCGCCTGTACGACCAGTACAGCGACACCGTCTACCGCTACATCTACTACCGCGTCGGCGGCAAGGCGACCGCGGAGGATCTCACCAGCGAGACCTTCCTGCGTGCGCTGCGCCGCATCTCCACCTTCACCTGGCAGGGCCGCGACTTCGGCGCCTGGCTCGTGACGATCGCCCGCAACCTGGTCGCCGACCACTTCAAGTCGAGCCGCTTCCGCCTGGAAGTCACCACCGGCGAAATGCTCGACGCCAACGAGGTGGAACGGTCCCCCGAGGACTCCGTCCTGGAGTCCCTCTCCAACGCGGCCCTGCTGGAAGCCGTACGGAAACTCAATCCGCAGCAGCAGGAGTGCGTGACCTTGCGCTTCCTGCAGGGCCTCTCGGTCGCCGAGACGGCCAGGGTGATGGGAAAGAACGAGGGTGCCATCAAGACCCTCCAGTACCGGGCGGTCCGCACCCTGGCCCGCCTGCTCCCCGACGACGCCCGCTGACCCCGCCCTCCTCTCACATTTCGGTACACCTCCCTGATGACCTTGATGACACCGACGACAGTGACGACACTGCCGAATCCCATGACGCTGTGGTCCGATCATCCTTCGTCCGTAACCCAAGTGCCGCGCCGCTCGTTGTGGGGAATGCAGGCTCCCTGTGGACAAGCCCTGCCCGAAGCCGCTCACCCGAAAGGGTGGATGTGCTCAAGGAAGGCAACCTTCCGGACACCTTGGGGAGTCGATCGTCATGACGAGAGGAGGTGCCGCCAGTGATCGCGAACGTGACTCCGCACCGGCGGGCGAACGCCTTCGCCCAGGCCCTGGAGGAGCGGACCCCGTCCGACCTTTCGGAACCGGACCCGGCGGCCGAGCAGTCCGAGGCACCTGCCGAACCTGCCGACCACGACCGGTTGTTGGCCCTGGCGAGCGTGCTCGGCGAAAGAATGCCGCGCCCGGTGCTGGACCCCGAGGTCAAAGTGGTGCAACGAGCCCAGCTCATTGCCGCCATGGAAGCCAAGGTGATGGAAGAGAGGGCCGGGGGCGGCGTGGCCGCCGACCCTCAAGTGCCCGAACAGCGGACCGGCCGCGGCGCCCACCGGGCGACCTCGCTCCGGAAATTGCGGCCCCGCTCCCGCTGGTCCAAGGGCATCGCGGCAGGCGGTCTCACCGTAGGTGTGGCCGCGGGGGCCTTCAGCGGAGTGGCCGCTGCCAGCACGGACGCCCTGCCGGGTGACCATCTGTACCCCGTGAAGCGGGGCATGGAGGACATCCGGCTCGGGATGGCCGACGACGATTCGGACCGGGGCGAGCTCTATCTCGACCAGGCCTCGAGCCGTCTGTCGGAGGCCCGCCGGCTCATGGAGCGCGGCCGTCTCGGCGCACTCGACCACGAGTCCCTCGGCGAGATCCGCCGAGCCCTCGCGGGCATGAAGCACGACGCCTCGGAAGGCCACCGGCTGCTCCAGGCCGCCTACGAACGGGACGGCTCGCTCGGCCCGATCCAGGCACTGTCCTCGTTCTCCCGTTCGCACCGGGACGCGTGGGCCAAGCTCCGGGGCAACCTCCCCGCGCAGCTCACGGACGTGGGCGGTGAGGTGGAGTCGGTCTTCCAGGCCATAGACCACGACGTGGCGCCGCTCCAGAGTCTGCTCCCGAAGCCTCCGGAACAGACCCGTGGCTCCGGCCCCTCCACGAAGCCGAGCGCCCCTGCGGGCAAGCAGCAGGCGACGCCCTCCCCGGGCGCACCGTCCACGGCCCCCAACCCGCCCACGGACCAGACCTCGGGTTCCCCGAAGGCCCCGGCCCCGGGCGGCGGCGGTCTCCTGGGCAACACGGGCAACCTCCTGAACCCGCCCGCGGGCCAGGGCCAGCCCACCCCGTCCGAGTCCGGCGGCGCCCCCGCTCCGGCCCACCCGGACATCACCCTCCCGCCCCTCCTCCCCGGCCTGCTCCCAGGCCTGGGCATCAAGGCGGAAGACGCTGACTAGCACCGACTAGCCCTCAAACGCCGGCGAGGCACATCCAGCCTCGCCGGCGTTTGAGGCGCCGCAGGGCAGCCGTCCCCACCGGGCCGCACCCACGCGGGTCAGAAGAAGACGGACCGCCGCTGCACCAGCAGCTTGTACAGCGTGTGCTGGATCTGCTCCCGCACCTGATCCGTCAGGTTGAACATCAGCATCGGATCCTCGGCGGCCTCCGGCGCGTACCCGTCCGTCGGAATCGGCTCCCCGAACTGGATCGTCCACTTCGTCGGCAGCGGCACCGCCCCGAGCGGCCCCAGCAGCGGAAACGTCGGCGTGATCGGGAAGTACGGGATCCCCAGCAGCCGCGCCAGCGTCTTCGAGTTCCCGATCATGGGGTAGATCTCCTCCGCCCCCACGATCGAGCAGGGCACGATCGGCGTCCCCGCACGCAGCGCGGTCGACACGAACCCGCCCCGCCCGAACCGCTGGAGCTTGTACCGGTCCCCGAACGGCTTCCCTATCCCCTTGAAGCCCTCGGGCATCACGCCCACCAGCTCCCCGGCCTCCAGCAGCCGCTGCGCGTCCTCCGCGCACGCCAGCGTGTGCCCGGCCTTCCGCGCGAGCTCGTTCACCACGGGGAGCATGAACACCAAGTCGGCCGCCAGCAGCCGCAGGTGCCGCTGCGCCGGGTGCTGGTCGTGCACGGCGACCTGGAGCATCAGGCCGTCCAGCGGCAAGGTCCCGGAGTGGTTCGCCACGATCAGCGCGCCGCCCTCCTTCGGGATGTTCTCGATGCCCTTCACCTCGACCCGGAAGTACTTGTCGTACAGCGGCCGCATCAGGGACATCAGGACCTGGTCCGTCAGCTCCTTGTCGTAGCCGAAGTCGTCGACCTCGTACTCCCCGGTGATCCGGCGCCGCAGGAACGCCAGCCCGCCGGCGATCCGCCGGTCCCAGGCGTCCGCCACCGGCTCCGGTACGGCCTCCACCACCGGCTCCGGACCGACCGGCGCCGCGACGGGCGCGGCCGGCGGCTCCGGCGCGACCCGTACCCGCCGGGCGGGCGTGGACCGCCGCCGCGGCCGGTCCTCGTCGAACGGAATGACCTTGGCGTCCGCCACTATCGCTGCGCTCCATCCATGTCCACGTCCAGCACCCCGGCCACCCGGTCGACCGCCCGCGCCACCCGCTCCGGCGGCAGCAGCCCGCCGCCCCGGCTCCGCGTGAAGTCGGCGAAGGTCTCGGCGGTCGTATACATCGGCTCGAATCCCAGCACCTCCCGCATCTGCGTGGTCTCCACGACCCGCCCGTGCGTGAGGAGCCTTATCTGCTCCGGCGAGAAGTCCGTCGCCCCGACCGCCCGCAGCGCCGCGCCCACCCAGGTCACCGCGGGCAGCAGCAGCGGCACCGTCGGCCGTCCCAGCCGCCGCGCGCACTGCGACAGCAGCAGCACCCCCTCGCCGGCGATGTTGAAGGTCCCGCTGAGCCCGCCGGGCCCGCTGGTCTGCGAGGCCAGCCGCAGCACGTCCAGTACGTCGTCCTCGTGCACGAACTGCAACCGCGGGTCGTAGCCCAGCACGGTCGGGATCAGCGGCATCGAGAAGTACTCGGCGAGCGCCGAGTCGGCGAAGGGCCCGAGGATGTTCGCGAACCGCAGCACGCACACCGCGACGTCGGGCCGCCTGCGCGCGAAGCCGCGTACGTACCCCTCGACCTCGGTGGCGTCCTTGGCGAAGCCTGCGGCGGGCAGCGACTTCGGCTGCGTGGTCTCGGTGAAGACGGCCGGATCCCGCGAGGTGCCCCCGTACACACTGGTACTGGACTTCACCACGAGCCGCCGCACCGTCGGGGACTTCTGGCAGGCTCCCAGGAGCTGCATCGTCCCGATGACGTTGGTTTCCTTGACGGTGCTGTACGAACCGGAGCCCGCGCCCGTCGCCGCTCCCCCGGTGACCGCGAGATGCACCACCGTGTCGACGGCGTTCTCGGCCAGCACCCGGGCGATGGCCGACTGCCTGATGTCCGCACGGACGAACTCGGCCGAGCCGAGCCTGTGCGGCGGGGTCACCGCGTCGACCGCGATCACCCGCTCGACCTCGGGGTCCCGCTGGATCCGCCGCACGAAGCGGCCCCCCAGCTGCCGGGCAGCCCCGGTGACCAGCACGACCTTCCCCACGAGCTCAGCGCCTCCCTCGAAGAAGTCCCCCGGCTGCACCGCAGCCCCTCCACCAGAATGGTGGAGGGGCTGCGGTAAACACGTACAGCTGCCGTTTACTTCTTGTTACGGCGCTGGACGCGGGTGCGCTTGAGCAGCTTGCGGTGCTTCTTCTTAGCCATCCGCTTGCGCCGCTTCTTGATAACAGAGCCCACGACTACCCTCGCTCACTTCTCTTCATTCGGTGCGGGGCGTCGGGGCCCACACGACCTACGTCGGCCTAGCCTACCCGCCCGAGCTCTGAGCTTGTAATCCGCGTGCCCCCGAGGGGTAACCGCAGGCTCCCGACCCTTACCCCTCAGGCCGATTCCACCCCCACAAAGGACTCGCGGAGGTACTCGTGCACCGCATTTTCGGGGACCCGGAAGGACCGGCCCACCCGGATTGCGGGCAGATGTCCGTTGTGCACCAAGCGGTACACGGTCATCTTCGACACTCGCATCACCGAGGCGACCTCCGCCACGGTCAGGAACTGAACCTCACTGAGAGGCCTCTCGCCAGCAGCCATGACACACCTTGACCTTCCGCGCATGACGGGCACCGGCTTCCCCTCCGGTTACGCCCCGTCGTCGCACGCTCACTCACCAGAGTAGGGGCGTGTGATACGAGTGGGGAAGAGGAGCTACGTCCACTCCTGCCGACCCGACAGACTCGCCCGATTGAGTACATAGCGAGTGAGCGGTCGGTAGTAGTCCGCGCGCACCGCGTCATCAAGTGGAACCGCCACCGACACCTGCCCCTCGGCTTCCCCCACGAACAGCGCGGGATCATCGGTATCGGCGAGCCCGATCGCCTCCACACCAAGCTGACCTGCACCGCAGACCCACCCGTGGTCCCCCACCACAAGCTCCGGCAGCGGCCCGCCGGCCTCCGCGAGCGCCCCCAGGGCGATCCGAACCGGCAGCGGCGAATGGGAGTGCGCGCCGGTGTCACTCCCGTCCGGCCGCGCGCCGTCTTCCCGCACCAGTGCGACCCCTCGTACGTAATCGATGCGGTGCGTGCGTACGCCGAAGCGGGTCTGCATGTCCACGGGTGCCCCCCATGCCGGAGTGAGGACATCACATCCCGCCGCCGACAGCGCCCCAGCCAAGGTGGCGTAGAACTCCAGAAGCCGGTGCGGGTGACCGGTCCCGAACAACACCGGGGCCCGGGCTCCGGCCACGGCCCGCAGCCGCTCCGCGAAGGCCTCCAGCCCCGCCACCGTCAGCTCCGGATCGATCACGTCCGGCCCGCTGACGTGCGCGGGGTCCGCCGAGACCCCGCACTTCTGCGCCATCAGCCGCAGCAGGTCACCCTCGCCCCACGCCCACGCGGGATCCAGTCCCAGCAGCACCCGCGGATCCCGCGCCGCGAACAGCCGGTAACTGCGCAGGCTTTCCTCCCGAGAGGTCGCAACGGGCCCGGCCAGACGGGCGGCCAGCAGATGCGCACGCAACGCGCCGGTGCTCAACACCCTCCCGATGCTCCCGCACCAACCCTGCCGGATCACCAGTTCCGGCCAATCCGGCACCCGTTGGCGTAACTCCCCGGGCCGGACGGGCTGGAAATGCCGCTGCGCGGCACCATCCAGCCTCGCCGGCCTTTGAGGCGCGGGGTCTGGGGCGGAGCCCAAGGGAGTCCGGGGCGCAGTCCCGGGGAACGGTGGAAGGGCGGGTAGGGGACAGCCCCCGCAGGGCTCAGGCCAGCAGCCCCCGCAGGGGGAACACCGCCCGCCGGGTGGCGAGTACGGCCTGGTCGATCCGGTCCGCAGGGTCGTACCCACCCTCCCAGTCCCGCCAGGCAGGCACCCGCCCATCCGTCATCCGCCCGGGCGCCAACTCCCGCGTCCGCGCATACACCGCATCCCGCCAAGACCCCGGCACGGCCGTCTCGGGATCGATCGGCCGATGCCCGGCGATGGCCACCAGGTGCGTCCACGACCGTGGCACGACGTCGACCACGGCGTACCCGCCCCCACCGAGGGCCAGCCACCGCCCGTCCTCGACGCACGCGTGCGCCAGCTCATGGCACGCTTCCATCACCGCCCGCTGCGCGTCCAAGGACACCGCCAGATGCGCCAGCGGGTCCTCCACATGCGTGTCCGCCCCGTGCTGCGTCACCAGCACCTGCGGCGCGAAGTCCTCCAACAGCTCCGGCACCACCGCGTGGAAGGCCCGCAGCCACCCCTCGTCCCCGGTCCCGGCGGGCAGCGCGATGTTCACCGCCGACCCCTCCGCCGCCGGCCCGCCCGTCTCCTCCGGCCAGCCCGTCTGCGGGAACAGCGTCCGCGGATGCTCGTGCATCGAGATCGTCAGCACCCGGGGGTCGTCCCAGAACGCCGCCTGGACCCCGTCCCCGTGGTGCACGTCCACATCCACATACGCGACCCGCTCGGCCCCCAGCTCCAGCAGCCGCGCGATCGCCAGGGCCGCGTCGTTGTAGACGCAGAAACCCGCCGCCCCGCCCGGCATCGCGTGGTGCAGCCCGCCGGCGAAGTTCACGGCGTGCCCGGCCTCCCCGCGCCAGATCGCCTCGGCCGCCGCGACCGACTGCCCGGCAATCAGCGCGGACGCCTCGTGTATCCCGTGGAACGCCGGATCGTCCGCCGTCCCCAGCCCGTACGAACCGTCGGCGACCCCGGGGTCGGCGGACACCTCGCGCACGGCCGCCACGTAGTCCTCGCGGTGCACCAGCCGCAGCGTCGAGTCACCGGCCGGCCGGCCCGCCCGTACCTCCAGCTCCCGGTCCAGCCCGAAGGCCCGTACCAGGCCCATGGTCAGCTCCAGGCGCACCGGGTCCATCGGATGGCCCGGCCCGAAGTCATACTTCGTTACCGCCTGGTCCCACATCAACAGCCCGGTCACCGGTTCGCCGCTCATGCCGGACACCGTATCGGGCGGGCTCCGTACCGAACGAGCGGGCATAGAAGAGAGTGACGAGGACCAGCACCATCGGCACGAGCATCGCCCCCCGGTAGCTCCAGGCGTCCCCGATCCCGCCCACCAGCGGAGCCCCGATCAGGAATCCGACGTAATTGAAGATGTTCAGCCGCGCGATGGCGGTGTCGGAAGATCCCGGGAACAGCCGCCCCGCCGCCGCGAAGGTCTGCGGCACGATCACGCACAGCCCGAACCCCAGCAGGGTGAAGCCGAGCATCCCCACCCACGCCCCGGGCGCCGCCGCGACCACGGCGAACCCGCCCGCCGCAACGACCGTCCCGATCCGTACGACGGCCACGGCCCCGAAGCGCCGCACCCCGAGGTCCCCGACGGCCCGCCCGAGCAGCGTGGTCACCATGTAGACGTTGTACGGAACGGTGGCGAGCTGCTCGGAGCTGCCCAGCACGTCCTGGAGGTACTTGGCGCTCCAGTTCGAGACCGTCGAGTCACCGATGTACGCGCACGCCATCACCAGGCACAGCGGCAGCAGCAGCTTGAACCCGCCCGGCCCGAGCCCCTTGGCGGCGTCGGAGCCGACGGTCTTGCCGTCCTGGTCCACGTAGAACCGGCTGGCGAGGAGCGCGAGCGGCAGCAGGACGACCACGGCGGGCAGATAGGAGGTGAAGAGCGAGAGGTGCCAGTGCGCCCCCGCCCACGCGGCGGACGCGCCCAGGATCCCGCCGAGGCTGTACGAGGCGTGGAAGCCGAGCATGATGCTGCGTCCGTACGCGCCCTGCAGGCTCACCCCGAGCATGTTCATGGAGGCGTCGAGCGCCCCCACGAACAGCCCGAACGCCCCGAGCGCCAGGGCCACGTGCCACATCTCGCTGCCGGCGCCGACCCCCAGCAGCGCGAGCAGCACGAGCGGCTGCGCCCACCGCAGTACGGTGCTGGGCGCGACCCGCTTCACCAGGTGCTCGGTGACCACGCTGGACACACCGGCGAGGATCGGCACGGCGGCCAGGAAGACGGGCAGCAGTGCGTCGGATATCCCGTACCGGTCCTGAATGGCGGGGATCCTCGTCACGAGGAGCGCGAAGGCCACGCCCTGCACGAAGAAACTGAACCCCAACGCCCCGCGCCCGCGGCGCAGCCGCACGTCTGCTGTCATGGCGGCTCAGCGTAGGCGCCGGTGCTACCGGTGGGTAGAGCGATCACATATCGATTGGGTCAGTGCGAGAACCCACCGCTGTAGCCGGTGTATCCGGAGCCCGTGCCTTCCGCGATCCCCAGCAGGCCGGCCAGCTGGTTCATGTCGCCGAAGTATCCGGTGGCGCCGGGCAGCCGGTCGGCGGGCATCATCGCGGTGTACGCGAGCACGTCCATCCCCGCGGCCAGCGCGGCCTGGACGCCCAGCGGGCTGTCCTCGACGACCACGCACCGGCCGGGTGCCACACCCATCTGGTCCGCGGCGTGCAGGAACAGATCGGGGGCGGGCTTGCCCTGCCCGACGTCCTCAGAGCTGAAGATCCACTCCTCCTCGAACCACTCGTCGAGGCCGGCCGCCCGGTGGCCGACCCGGATCCGCTCGTGGCTCCCGGAGGACGCGAGGCAGTACGCGGTCCCGCTCTCGACCAGAGCAGCCAGCACCCCCTCGACCCCGGGCACGGGCTTGAGCTCCCGTTCGAAGGCGGCGAAGGTACGGGCGTGCAGCGTGCTGTCGAAGTCGGCCGGCAGCGCCTGCCCGGTCCGCTCCCGCACCAGGTCGTGGACCCGGTGGACCGCGGCCCCCATGTAGTCGCGGAGCGACTCCTCGTACGAGGTCGGGTGGCCCAGCTCGGTCAGGTACCCGGCGAGGATGCTGTTGGCGAGCGGCTCACTGTCCACCAGCACGCCGTCGTTGTCGAAGATGACGAGGTCGTAGCCCATGCGACAACCCTACGAGCCGTCAGTGCCAATCCATCCGGACCCCATGCCGGGCATCCGCAGGACATCCAAAGATCCTGGGATCCTCCAGTTGGCGGAACGGGCCGGCCCACCCGGCCCACCACCCGTCCGATCCTTCGGCCCGTAAACGCAGAAAAGCCCCGCACCGAACCCGTAAGGGCTGGTGCGGGGCTTTCCCACAATGATTGTTCGGCGGCGTCCTACTCTCCCACAGGGTCCCCCCTGCAGTACCATCGGCGCTGAAAGGCTTAGCTTCCGGGTTCGGAATGTAAACCGGGCGTTTCCCTAACGCTATGACCACCGAAACACTATGAAGTTAACCAACCGGATATGAACACAGTTCGTTACTTCAGAACTAACACAGTGGACGCGAGCAACTGAGGACAAGCCCTCGGCCTATTAGTACCAGTCAGCTCCACCCGTTACCGGGCTTCCACATCTG
>NZ_JBHUBS010000006.1:0-43811 GCF_042788835.1 Streptomyces sp. NPDC056883
ATCTCCTCCCCCCCTCCCTCCCTCCCCCCCCTCCTTTCCTGCCCCCCTTTTTGTCCCCCCACACCCCGACGGGTTTGCGCCCCTCCCCCCCCCGGGCCCGGCAAGATCCGAAAGAGACGGCCTAGAAGGGATGTCCGCCCGGGGTGGCCCGGAGCGTGGTCCAGCGGAGCTCGGTGAAGGCGTCGAGGTTCGCCTCGCCGCCGAAGCGGGCGCCGGTGCCGGACGCGCCGACACCACCGAAGGGGGCCACCGCCTCGTCGTTCACCGTCTGGTCGTTGACGTGCGCGATCCCGACCGGGATCCGCCCCGCCAGGTCCAGCCCGCGCGCCGCGTCGCCGGTGACGATCCCGAGGGAGAGCCCGTAGGGGCCGGCGGAGGCCAGCTCCACGGCCTCGTCCTCCGTCGCGAAGGACCGTACGGGCGCCACCGGACCGAAGACCTCCTCCGCGTAGGCGGGGCTGTCGTCGCCGGCGCCCGCCAGCACCGTCGGCCGGTAGAAGAGGTCCTGGTGGGAGCCGCCCGCGACGAGTTTGGCGCCCTGCGCGGTGCTGGCTTCCACCAGGCCGTGGACCCGCTCGAGTTGGGACCGGTCGATGAGCGGCCCCAGGTGCACCCGCTCGCGGTACGGGTCCCCGACCGCGAGCGCCTCCGCCCGCGCGGCGAGCCGCTCCACGTACTCGTCGTAGAGCGAGGCGTGCACGAGGTGCCGGCCTGCCGTCATGCAGATCTGGCCTTGATGGAAGAACGAGCCCCAGGAGGCCTGCGCGACGGCCGCCGCCACATCGGCGTCACGGAGCACGACGAGGGCCGAGTTGCCGCCCAACTCCAGGTGGGCGCGCTTGAGGTGACGGCCCGCCAGTTCGCCGACGGCCCGGCCGCTCGCAGTGGATCCGGTGAACGACACGACCCTGACCAGCGGATCGGCGACCACCGCCGCGCCCGTCTGCGCACCGCCGGGCAGGACGTGCAGCAGTCCGCCGGGCAGGCCGGCCGCCGCGAAGACGGCGGCGAGTGCGAGCCCGCCGCTGACGGCGGTCCGGCGGTCCGGCTTGAGGAGCACCGCGTTGCCGAGGGCGAGCGCGGGCGCGACCGAGCGGATCGAGAGGATCAGCGGCGCGTTGAAGGGCGCCACCACCCCCACCACGCCGACGGGTTCGCGGCGGGTGAAGGACAGCCGCGGCGCCTCGCTCGGCAGCACCTGACCGGACGGACGCGAGGCGAGGGCCGCGGCCTCGTAGCATTCCTGCGCGGCGACGTGCAGCTCGAAGTCGGCCTTGCCGGGGATGGATCCGGACTCCCGGACCAGCCAGTCCCGCAGTTCGTCGGCGTGGGCGGTGAACAGGTCCCCGGCCCGGCGCAGCACGGCCGCCCGCTCCAGGTGGGTGGCCCGCGCCCAGTCCCGCTGGGCCGCGTGGGCCCGT
Source organism: Streptomyces sp. NPDC056883 (assembly GCF_042788835.1). Taxonomy (NCBI): domain Bacteria; kingdom Bacillati; phylum Actinomycetota; class Actinomycetes; order Kitasatosporales; family Streptomycetaceae; genus Streptomyces; species Streptomyces sp. NPDC056883. The sequence goes on from NZ_JBHUBS010000006.1 coordinate 1,422, forward strand.
ACGGCGACCTCCGCCACATCGGCCGGGGCGGCCAGGTCGATGGTCGCGAGGGTCTGGCCGGTGGCGGGTTCGAGGACCGGGGCGGTACCTCCGGTGAGGGTGGGTCCGTCCTGCCAGAGCGTCGGATCGAGGAGCGGCATGGCGCGAGGCCTCCGGATGCGGTGTGCGTGGCGGGGGGGGCGGCAGCACGCGCCATCGTGCCACCCCACCGCACCGGAGGCATCAATTCTCTTTACTTACCGATCAGTTGCCACCCGACTATGTCCGGAAACGATCGCCACCCCGGAGCCGGGTCAGCGCCGGGTCAGCGCTCCAGAACGAGGGCGATCCCCTGCCCCACACCGATGCAGAGGGCCGCGATCCCGGTACCGGATCCGGCCGCCGCGAGCTGGTGCGCCACCGAACCGGCCAGCCGCGCGCCCGAGGCGCCGAGCGGGTGCCCGATCGCGATGGCCCCGCCGCGCGGGTTGACCACGGCCGGATCCAGCTCGGGCCAGGAAGCCAGGCATCCCAACGCCTGCGCCGCGAAAGCCTCGTTGAGTTCGAAGGAGGCGAGATCGGCGAAACCGCGGCCCGCCTTGGCGAGCGCACGCTCGACGGCGTCCACCGGCCCCAGCCCGAAGAGCTGGGGCTCGATCCCGGTGACGGCCGACGCGCTGATCCGGGCCAACGGCTCCCGCCCGGTGGCGGCGAGGCCCTCCTCGTCCGTCAACAGCAGTGCGGCGGCCCCGTCGTTGAGCGGCGAGGCGTTGCCCGCCGTGACCGTGCCGGTGCCGTCCGTCCGGAAGGCGGGCTTCAGACGGGCGAGCGCCTCCGGGCCGGAACCCTCGCGGATGCACTCGTCGCGCAACAGGTCCACACCCGCGTACGGGACCACCTCGGCGTCGTACTGCCCTGCGGCCCAGGCGGCGGCCGCCTTGCGGTGGCTCTCCAGCGCGAAGGCGTCCTGCGCCTCGCGGGTGATGCCGTGCTTGTCGGCCACGAGCTCGGCGCCCTCGCCGAGGGAACCTGTCCACTCCGCGGGCATCCGCGGGTTGGTCATCCGCCAGCCGAGCGTGGTGGACCACATCTGCTGGTGCCCGGCCGGGAAGGCGCGCTCCGGCTTCTGCACCACCCAGGGGGCCCGGCTCATCGACTCGACGCCCCCGGCGATGGCGACGGAGGCATCGCCGAGCGCGATGGCGCGGGCCGCCTGGACGACGGCTTCGAGCCCGGAGCCGCAGAGGCGGTTGACGGTGACCCCGGGCACGGTCACGGGGAGCCCGGCGAGCAGCACCGCCATGCGGGCCACGTCCCGGTTGTCCTCGCCCGCGCCGTTGGCGTCCCCGAAGACGACGTCGTCGATGCGGGCCGGGTCCAGTGCGGGCGTACGGTCCACGAGCGCGCGCACCACGTGGGCGGCCAGGTCGTCGGGGCGGACCCCGGCGAGGGCGCCGCCGAACTTCCCGATCGGCGTGCGGACGGCGTCGACGACATAGACGTCGCGGACGGTACGGATGCTCATGGAGTCCCTCCGGAGCGAACGGGAGGCGGCGCGGCACACCGACACCGCTGTCCGGCCCGGCGCACGCTCCGCCCGCGCCCGGGTGGGGCGCGCCCGAAGTCTCCGTCGCCCCGACCCCCCTGTCAACGCCCCCCGGCTCCCCACGGGGCCCCGACCTGCGCGCGGACCCCGCGCCTCAGGCGCCGGCAGGGCCGAAGGCGCCGCGGAGCCACCGGCTCACGTCGAGTCCCGCGGCACCGCCACCGCAGCCATCAGATCATGCCTGCGCACCGCCGCCGCGGGCTCCCGTACCGCCTCGTCCACCAGCGCGGCCAACCGCTCGCCCGTCGGCATCTCGATCTGCACCGTGCTGAGCCTCGGCCGCAGCAACCGCCCGATCAGCAGATCGTCCGCGCCCATGACGGCCACGTCCTCCGGCACCCGCAGGCCCACGTCCTGGAAGGCCCGCATCAGCAGCATCGCGTACTCGTCGTTGTACGCGAACGCCGCGTCCAGCCCCAGCGATCCCCACCGCTGCGCCAGCTCCGCCGCCGACTCCTCCGAGTAGGCCATCCGCAGGGCCACGATCTCCGCCCCCGGCACGGACCGCGCACCCTCCAGGCGGGGCGTGGAGAAGAGTCCCAGCCCCTCCTCCTCGGGAACCACCACGCCGATCCGCCGCCGGCCCCGCTCCACCAGGTGCTCGGCCGCCCGGGCGCCGACCTCCGCCTGGTCCATGAGCAGCGCGTGGGCCCCGGGAACGGCGTGCGGCCCCATCGTCAGCACCGCGCGCGCCCCGGCCCGCTTGAGCGTGGCCACGTCGTGCGCGGACAGGGTGATCTCCCCGAGGGAGAGCACCGCGACCGGACGCAGTTCGGCCCAGGCCCGCGCGGCCTCGTCACCGGTGAGGCCGAGGCTGCCGTACTGGACCACCGTGTAGTCCAGGCCGCGCAGCGCCCACTGCAACTCGTTGAGGAAGGTGCTGTACAGCGGGCCGATCGGCACGTGCGAGGTGGGCAGCAGCACGATGCGCGTGTGGCCGGCGCGCAGGCTGCGGGCGGCCGCGTGGGGGACGTAGCCGAGCTCCTCGGCGGCCTCGCGCACCTTGCGGCGGGTCGGCTCGCTGATGCGTACGGCCTCCGCGTTGTTCAGGACGTACGAGACCGTCGCGCGCGACACTCCGGCGAGACGGGCGACGTCCGCGCTGGTCGGGACGGGCGCCGGCGACGGGGACGGCGGCGTGGGGGGCTTCGGCGGTTTCGATGACTGAGACATTGCCGTGGCATCTTTCCAGACCGTTTGTGCCCAGGGGCTAGCGGATGGCCGGAAACCAATGCTACACAGTGGTTACACGATTCACTGACACGTGTAACCACGACGTCACCCCAGCTTCACCAAGGGTGTCTCCACACGTGCCCGTGCCGTGTCCAGTCGTGCCGCCGCCCTGCCGTGTTCCGTCGCACCCCCGCCGTCGCGACAGGGCGGCGCGCACCCCTCCCCACACCCCTCAGCGCACCCCTCCCGCCCCTTCCCAAACTGCCCAGGAGGGCACCGTGGCCCTTTCCTCCCCCGGCACCGGCACCGCCGCCGCCACCACCGAGGCCCCCGCCGACCGGCGCGGCCTGCTCCCCTTGCTGCTCGTCGGCAACGGCGCCATGTACGCCCTCTACATCGGCGTCGCCGGCGTACTCCTCGCCCTCCAGGTCGAAGACATCGACGCCGCGAACAAGGTCGCCAACTTCGGCCTGATCGCAGGGGTCTCCGCGATCTTCGCGACGGTCTTCAACCCGGTCGCGGGCGCCCTGTCCGACCGCAGCGGACGGCGCAACCCCTGGATCCTGGGCGGTGGACTCGCCGCGATACCGGCGATGTTCCTGCTCGGCGCCGCGGACACGATCCTCCTCATCACCATCGCGTGGTGCCTCGGCCAGGCCGTGATGAACATCTACCAGGCCGCCATCACCTCCGTGGTCCCCGACCGCGTGCCCATGAGCGCCCGCGGCAAGGCCTCCGCCGCCGTCGGCCTCGGCCTGCCGCTCGGCTCGACCGTCGGCGCCCTGATCGGCGCGGCCTTCTCGGACGACTACCGCACCGGATACCTGGTCTTCGGCGCGATCGTCGCCGGCGCCGCCGTCCTCTTCACCACCTGTACCCGCGAGGAACGGCGCCCTGCCAAGCCCTCCATGCCGGTCAAGGCCCAGCTCGCGGCCTTCGCGAGCGCCCTCAAGGACCACGACTTCCGCTGGGCGTTCATCGGCCGGGCCCTGCTGGTCCTCGGCTACTTCGCGGTGAGCGGCTACCAGCTCTACATCCTCCAGGACCACACCGTGCTGCCCGCCGGCATGAAGCCGGAGGCAGCGGTGGCCGTCCTCCTGCCCCTGACGAGCGTGGCGATGGTCGTCTCCACCGTCCTGGGCGGATGGCTCTCGGACAAGTACGACCGCCGCAAGCTCTTCGTCGGCGCCTCCGCCCTGCTGTCCGCCGTCGCGCTGGTGATCCCGGCCCTGTCGACCAGCTGGACGGCCATGCTGGCCTTCGCCGTGATCAACGGCCTCGCGTTCGGCTGCTACATGGCCGTGGACACCGCGCTGGTGACGATGGTGCTCCCCAAGGCCGAGGACGCCGCCCGCGACATGGGCGTACTCAACATCGCCAACGCCGGCCCGCAGATCATCGCCCCCTTCATCGCCTCGGTGATCGTGTCCGTGAGCGGCGGCTACACGGCCCTGTTCATCGCGGCCGCCGCCCTGGCAGTGGCCGGCGCCCTGGCCGTCAAGCCGATCCGCAGCGTCCGCTGACCCCAACGACGCCCCACCCGCACCCCTCATCCCTCCCCCTGAAAGGCACCACCGTGCAGCTCCACACCCACACCTGGGGCGAAGGCGACCGCATCGCCCTCCTGATCCACGGGATCATGGCCGACCACCGGACCTGGCGCCGGGTCGGCCCCGCCCTCGCCGAGCGCGGCTACCGCGCCATCGCCGTGGACCTGCGCGGCCACGGCGCCAGCGGCCGGGGCGAGTACAGCCTGGAGGCCTTCGCCGACGACGTGGTCGAAACCCTCCCGGCCGGCGCCGAGCTCGCCATCGGCCACTCCCTGGGCGGCCTGACCCTCACGAAGGCCGTCACCCGACTCAAGCCGCAGCGCGCGGTGTTCTCCGACCCCGCCTGGCACCTGGCGGAGCTCGGCGAAGGTTTCGGCCCCGAGATGTTCGCCCAGTTCAAGTCGGCGCCCAAGGAACAGATCCAGGCCATGAACCCGCGCTGGGAGGAGGCCGACGTGGACATCGAACTGGCCACCCTGGCCGCCTGGGACGAGGCGACCGCCCTGAGCCTGGCCCCGCTGACGGGTACGGACCTCCTGCCGGCCGCACCGGTGGTCCCGTCCCTCGTACAACTGGCGGACCCGAGCTTCCTGATCTCACCGGAGCGCGCGACGCTCCTCAAGGAACGCGGCTTCGAGGTCCGCTCGGTCACCGGCGCCGGCCACACCATCCACCGCGACGACTTCGACGGCTTCATGGCATCGCTGGAGGGCTGGATCTGAACGCACTCCCCCTCGGCTACGTCGACCGGTCGTACAATCCTCGCCCTGGAGGCATCCCGTTCTTCAGCTGGAAGAAGGACAACGGTGTGTACGACCACGCGGCAGTCGTGACCGGCCCCCACCCGATCGTCGAGGTCGGCGCGCTTCGGCCGACGTCTCGATGAGGCCGGCACCGGCCTTGCGGGCCGTGGCGTCCTCCGTGATGGCCTTCGGCCTGCTGACCGCCTGCTCCTCGGCCTACGATGCCGAAGACGTGGCGTACTCCGGTGACTACGGGAGCCACCCGCCGCTGGCCGTGGTCGGATACCCGTCCACGGGATCCTTGGGCATCACCCAGCAGGTGGTGTGGCGCATCGCCGACGGCAAGGTGGGCGAGCTGGCGTCGCTGGCCGACAAGGAGGGCAAGGGCGTCCCCGAGAAGACCGCCGAGAACTGGATCGCGGCGTTCGGCAAGGGGGCCCGGGGCAAGGTGACCGCGGAGTTCTACGACGAGGGCTCGCTCCGGCAGGAGGTCGTGCTCTATCTGCACGAGACCGGGCAGATCAAGCAGATCCAGGTCCGGGCCACCAGTGTGGACGGCAAGGACGTCTGGCGCGTGACCATGGACGAGCCTTCCCCCGAGGAGGCCGCCGTCGTGCACCCATGGGTGCCGAAGGAGCCCGGCGAACTCGGTTCGAAGACCGTACGGTGAGCCGATCCGGACGCGTCCTGCCAAGGGGCGTCGCCTGCGCGGGAAACCGCGTGGGCGGCGCCCCTTCGCGGCATGGTCCGCGCCCACACCGTCACCTGGCCCAGTAATCTCCCCTAAATGACGGCACTTTCACACCACAGCAACGGCCACGTAGAGCAGCCCGGACGCGACGGGGTCACCGCGACCGCCGAGGCCGATCCGCATGCCATCGGGCCGGTGCAGACCTCGTACGCCCCCGATCGCGACGGGGATCCCGATCCCGGCGAGATCGTGTGGACCTGGGTTCCGTACGAGGAGAACGACGGGCGCGGCAAGGACCGGCCGGTCCTGGTCGTGGCCCGGGAAGAGGGCGGCACGCTCCTGGCCGTGCAGTTGTCCAGCAAGCGGCACGACCACGACCGGGAGTGGGTCCCCATCGGGACCGGACCGTGGGACAGCGCGGGACGGGAGTCCTGGGTGGACGTGGACCGGGTGCTGCGCGTGCACGAGGACGGCATGCGGCGGGAGGCGTGCGCGCTGGACCTGGGCCGGTTCCGGCTCGTCGTGGACCGACTCCGCGAACGGTACGGCTGGCGCTAAGCGGCCGGGGCCGGGGCCCACCCTCTACAACACCCCCGGCAGTCGTTCCGCCAGCAGGGCCAGCCCCCTCCTCAGGCGGCGGAAATACGTGGCGCGGCTGACGTGCACCTCTCGGGCGGCCTGGTGGTGGGTACGGGGCCGGCCGCTCAGGTAGTAGGCGCGCAGGATGGCCCCCGCCTCGGCGTCGGCGGGGGCGTCGGCCAGCGCCAGTTCCAGCACGGCGTTGTCCAGCCAGTCGCGCAGGGCCTGCGCAGTGCCCAGGCCCGGGCGGGCCACCAGCGGGCTGCGGGCCAGGGCGCGCGGGTCGCGGATCCGAGCCAGCGCCCAGGCGACGGCGCCGGGGGCGTCCGGAACGCCTGGTGAATCCGGCGTACCCGGCGCATCCCCTCCCACCCGCCCCGCAGGCCCCCCGCCGGGGCCGAGGGTCCGCATCCAGGCGGGGAGCCCGGCGGGGTCGAAGTCGTGGCTGTAGACCTCGGGCCGGCGCCCGCAGCGGTACACGTCGTCGCGGATGCCGCCGTGCGGGCGGAAGCTCAGCGCGCGCAGCAGCGTCTGGTAGTCGGGGCTGGCCGTGGACACCACCAGGTGCCCGGCGAGCACCGCCTGGCCCAGGATGTCCCGCAGGATCTGCGCGTGGGCGACCGGGTCCGCCGCGTACGCGGCTCCGAGGAACAGCCCGCCGGAGTGGTCGCCGGCGCCGTCCAGGAGGCCGGTGGCGTGCTGCTGGAGGAGGGGCTCGATGCCGGCCTGCGTGCCCTGCGCGACGGGCAGCAGCGCGGCCAGTCCCACGGGCCGCCCGTCCCGGTCGCGGGCCAGCCGGAAGGCCGCGGGGCCGGCCGCGTCCAGCCACCGGCCGGTGATCCGCTCGCAGCGCCGTACGTCGAACCCCCCGCGCACCGCCCACCCGCGCATCAGCCGGCCGATGTCCTCGGTCTCCCCGGCGCGGGCGGGCCCGATCGCGGCGGGCCCGATCGCGGCGGATTCCTCGGCGGGCGGGAACAGCGAGCCGCGCAGGGTCGGGTCGCCGGACAGGAACAGGCCCTGTTCCACCAGCCGGGCCCGCTCCTGCGGGTCGCGGCGTTCGGTCAGCAGGGCCCGCCGGTAGTCGGCGGCGCGGGCGCGGAGCCCTTCGTGGTGCTGCGGGCGCCGCCACTGGTAGGCGAGTTCGAAGAGGGTGCGGAAGGGCTCGCGGACCGCCAGCCCGAGCCGCTCCCTGCGGACGAGGCTCAGCCCGGCCAGCGCCGAGAACAGGTCCGGGCCGCCGCTCAGCAGCCGCTCGTCCCCGGCCCGTACGGTCGCCAGCAGCCGCAGCGCGTGCCGTCGGCGCCCGCTCCCGGAGGCGGCCGCCGGGCGTTCGCGGTCGAGCCGGAGCAGCACCTCCTCGGTCATGGCGTCGGCGACGGCCCCGGGGGCGTCGGCCGGGGTGCCCGCGAGGAGCGTCCGGGCGGCCAGCTGGGCGAGCAGCGGGTTCCCGCCGGCCAGCCGGACCGCCAGGGCTACCGCCTCGGGGTCCTCGACGCCGCTCGCACGGACCTGGGTCTCGACGGCCGCCGCCCGTGCGGGGCCGAGGGTCAGCGCGGTCAGGGGCCGGTCCGCCCAGCCGGCGACGGCCCGCAGGGGGAGCCGGCCGACCAGCAGCACCGGCCTGCGGCTGCGGGGACCTCCGCCCGTCCCGGTCCGGGGGTCTTCGAGGGCGGCGGCGACGGCTTCGGCCTGCCCGGGATCGTCCACGCTGTCGACGAGCAGCAGTCCCCCGCCGGACCCACCTGACCCGGCCGCCAGCGCGGCGCGGACCCGGGAGCCCGCCTCCCCGGCCCGTAGCCCGGCCAGGTCGACGGCGTCCGCAACGGGCAGCCGCCGGGCCAGCCGCGACTTGCCGCTGCCGAGCACCCCGCCGAGATGGACGGGCGGTCCCGCTTCCAGGGCGGCCCGCAGCGCCGCGAGCTCCTCGGTTCTCTCCACGCTCCCGGGACGATACCGATCCGGCGTCCTGCCTGGTCAGCAGGCAATCGGCCGTTCTCTGGCCGGAGTTGACACCACGGTGAGACTGTCCGGCCGCGCCGCGCGGCTACTGTCGAGCCGACCGCGGGCCCGGCGGCACCTTCCTTCTCGTTCCTCTCTTCCGATCTTCCGAAAGGAGCCACGCGTGAAGCTGGCTCGATGCCTGTCGGCCGCTGCCGCCGCTCTGTTCACCGTCACGGCGCTGTTCGCCTCCCCGGCGGGCGCCACCCCTGCTGCCACCCCGGCCGCGGCCGTCGCCCCCGCTACGGCCTCGGCGGCCCTGGCCCCGACCGCCCCGAAGTACTTCACCGGCATCGGCTACGGCCCGTACAACATCGCCGTCGACGGCGCCTGGAGCAGCGCCTACGGCCAGGCCGTGGGCGAGGGCTACGAGACGTTCCGCTGTTCCAAGAGCAACGGTCCGCGGGCGATGCCGATCGGCGGCGACGGGTACTACCAGGTCCTCGTGGAGATCTACTGCAACCCGGCACCGCCCGCCGGATCCGGCCAGATCGTCGGCGTGCACTCCGGCAAGTGCCTGGACGTCAAGGCCGCGGGCACCAAGGACGGCACGCCGATCCAGATCTACCAGTGCAACGGCACGGACGCGCAGGCCTGGAAGCTGGAGAGCGACGGCACGGTCCGCGCGCTCGGCCGGTGCATGGACGTCCAGTTCGCCAAGACCGAGAACGGCTCGCTGATCGGGCTCAACTCCTGCCACCAGGGCCTGAACCAGAAGTGGGAGGCGATCCCCGGCGGTCTGCTGCGCAGCGTCCACTCGGGCAAGTGCCTCGACGCGCTGGGCTGGGCCACCGCCAACGGCGCCCGGGTCGGGCTGTGGGACTGCATGCCCACGGCCACCAACCAGCAGTGGCGGGGCAGCGCGCTCGGCACCTGATCCGGCCGGCAGCGGGGGCTGGGGGCAGGGGTTCCCGGCCCCCAGCCCCCGCTTCGACAGGTGGCCTCCCCGCCCCCTTGCGACAATGGGTCCATGACCGGCACGGGGCCCCAGGGCCCGGGGCGCTACGGCGAGCGGGTCTTCCGCCCCGAGGCCGGCGGCGAGGGGGACCGGATCGACCTCGGCTCCCTCACCTACGACGCGACGACCATGTCCCGGCTGCGCCGGCTGGGCGTGGGCCCGGGCTGGACCTGCCTGGACCTCGGAGCGGGCACCGGGACGGTGGCGCGCCGGCTGCTGGAGGAGGCGGGGGTCGCGGAGGTCGTCGCGGTGGACCGGGACGTACGTTTCCTCGCCGCGCACCCCGTGCCGGGGCTGACCCCCCTGCAGGCGGACATCACCGCGGACGGATTCTCCCCCGGGCTCTTCCCGGACCTCGCCCCGGGCCGCTTCCGCCTGGTCCACGCCCGCTTCCTCCTCATGCACCTGCCGGACCGGCCGCGGCTGATCTCCCGGTTCGTCGACCTGCTCGCCCCCGGCGGGGTCCTGGTGATCAGCGACGCCGTGGACCTGACGACGGAGTCCGCGCCCCTCACCCCGTACACCGCCGCGATGCGGGCCATGTGGCGCGGGCTGCGCGACGGCATCGGGACGGACGTGTCGCAGGTGGTCCACCACCCCGAGCTGCTGGAAGCGGCGGGGCTGGAATCGGTGGCGGCCGAGATCCACGTACCGCCGCTGCTGCCGGGCAGCGCGATCAGCCGGTTCTGGGCGGACACCTGGGACCGGGCCCGGGCGGACATGCTGGCGACGGGGCTTCTCGACGAGGACCGCCTCGACGAGGCCCTGCGGCTGCTGGATTCCCCCGGGTACGCCGGCCTGTCGCCCGGCATGCTCACGGCCTGGGGCTGGAAACCCGGAGGAGCCGGAGCACCCGAAGTACCCGGAGTACCCGGAGCCTCGTAGGCGTCCGTCGCACCCCGTGCTGTACGGTCCCTCCCGTCACGGTCAATGAGCGAGTCGATGAGCGAGGCGGTCGTCCATGGCGGACCACGACCTGTCGGGTTTCGAGCGCGAGGCGTTCACCCACGGGGGCAGCACGCGTCCCGTCCTGCGCCGCGGCAGCGGGCCCGCGGTGATCGTGATCGCGGAGATTCCCGGGATCACCCCGAAGGTGCTGGAGTTCGCCGAGCGGGTGGCCGCACTGGGCTGCACCGCGGTGCTCCCGGTGCTGTTCGGCACGCCCGGCCACGACCCCCACCCCAAGGCCCACGGCCTGCTGCGGGGCGCGCTGTACACCGCGTCCAGCCTGTGGAACGTGTGCGTGAGCCGGGAGTTCACCGTCCTGGCCACCGGCCGGAGCTCGCCCGTCGTGGACTGGCTGCGCGCGCTGTCCGCGGACGAGCACAAGCGCTGCGGCGGCCCGGGCGTGGGCGCCGTCGGCATGTGCCTGACCGGCGGCTTCGCCCTGGCCATGGCCGTCGACGAGCACCTCCTCGTGCCCGTCCTGTCGCAGCCGTCCCTCCCCCTGGGCATCACCGCCCGCCGACGGGACGGCATCGACATCTCCCCCGAGGACCTCGCCGCCGTCCGGGGACGCTGCGAGCGCGAGGGCCTGCAGGTGCTGGGGCTGCGCTTCAGGAGCGACCGGCTCACGCCCGGCGCCCGCTTCGCCTTCCTGCGCCGCGAGCTCGGTGACGCCTTCGTCGCCGTCGAGCTGGAGGACGAGGACGCCAACCCCGACGCCGTGATGCCGCCGCACTCCGTCCTCACCGAGCACCTCGTCGACCAGCCCGGACAGCCCACCCGCGCGGCGCTGGACCAGGTGCTCGACCTCTTGCGGACCCGCCTGCTCCCGGACGCGACCTAGGCCTCCCCCGCCCCCTGCCCTGCCACCGCCTCCGCCAGCACCCGCTCGAACGTTTCCCGCCTCTCCGGCTTCCGGTCGAGCACGCCGAACACCACCCGTTCGAACACACCGGCGAACCGTCCCGCCAGCAGCCCGCGGAAGGCCTCCGCCACCTGGGCCGGGTCGTTCTGGAAGACCCCGCACCCCCAGGCCCCCAGCACCAGCCCCCGGTACCCGTGCAGCGCCGCCACCTCCAGGACCAGCTCCGCGCGGCGTGCGAGGGCGGCGGGGATCTCCGGCACGCGGTCCGGCTCCTGGCGGCGGATGGTGCCCGCGTTCGGGGCCGGCGAGGTGAGGAATCCGGCCCGGAAGGGGGTGTCCAGCAGGTCGCCCCGGTCGTCGCGGAAGACGGGCACCCCGGGCGAGTGAATCACCCGGTCGGTGTAGAAGGTGCTGACCTCGGCACGGTGGATCTCGTAGTACTCCGGGGCCTCGAGGAGGGTCTCGTACAACGCCGAGGCGCGGCAGAGGGCCTCCTCCTGAGCCTTGGCGCCGCGGACGTAGCCGCCCCCGGGATTCCGGGCCGAAGCGAAGTTCAGGACGGCCACGGAACCGGTCCCGGGGCGTTCCCCGAGTTCACCGGCGAGCCTGCGGGCGGCGACCGTGCTGCTCTCGCCGGTGACCTCGACGGCGGTCCGATGGGCGTCCCTCCCGTCCGGCTCGCCTGGAATGACCCGGTTTGGGCCATATATTCTGGTTCCTGCCTTGGCGTCCGCCACGGCGGCGGCAAGAGAGACCTGCCGTCCCGACCGCGACCGGTACCCGCCGGACGCCACGATCTCCGCATTTTCCCGCGCGATCTCGCGCAACCTGCCGCTCATGCAGTGATCTTCGGCACTCCGGCAGGGTTCCCGCAATGGATTTGTGCCCCAGAGGACGGGTAGGCACGGGTGATGTCACAGCCGACGACAGGAGACGAGGGCCCCGTCATGCCCCAGGACTCACTCACCCGACTGACCGAAGCCACCGCCGAGGAGGTGATCCACGGCATCTGTTTCAAGACCGGCCCGCCCCGCCTGCTGGGCGCGGAGCTCGAATGGCTGGTGTTCGACCTCGAACAGCCCGGCCTGCCCGTATCCCACGACCGCCTGGCCGCCGCGCACGCCGCGGCCCGCGCCCTCCCCCTCGGTTCCGGCGTCACCGTCGAGCCCGGCGGCCAGCTGGAGCTCAGCTCGGCCCCCGCCACCTCCCTGACCGGCTGTATCGACGGCCTCCAAGCCGATCTGGCCGCCGTCCGGAGCACCCTGCTCGCCCAGGGGCTGGCGCTGCGCGGATTCGGCCAGGACCCCCGACGGCCGCTGCGGCGGATGCTGACCAGCCCGCGGTACGACGCCATGGAGACCTACTTCGACCGCACCGGGCCGGCCGGGCGCGCCATGATGCGCGCCTCGGCCTCCGTGCAGGTCTGCGTGGACGCCGGTCACGAGGAGCCCGGCCCGCTGGGCCACGGCAGGCGCTGGCGCCTCGCCCACCTCCTCGGTGCGGTGCTGGTCGCCGCCTTCGCCAACTCCCCCGCGCACGAAGGCCCGTACGCCGGCTGGCGATGTGCGCGCCAGGGCGTCTGGAGCGACATCGACACCCGGCGCTCCCTCGCCCCGCCGCTGGAGGCGGAGCCGCGCAGTGCGTGGACCCGGCAGGCGCTGGACACCGAGGTGATGTGCGTACGGACGGACGAGGGGGGTGCGCCCTGGGAGGTACCGCGCGGGCTGACCTTCCGCGACTGGCTGCGTTCCGACGATGGCCACGGTGGCCGTGATGCCCACGCCGGTCACGGCGGTCACCGGCCGCCGACCGCCGCCGATCTGGACTACCACCTGACCACCCTCTTCCCGCCGGTACGGCCCCGGGGCCATCTGGAGCTGCGGATGATCGACGCCCAGCCCGGCGAGGACGGCTGGCTGGTCCCGGTGGCCGTCGTGCACGCGCTGTTCGACGACCCGGAGGCCGCGGAGACCGCGTACCGGGTGGCGAAGGGGCTGGCCGACTCCTACGGCGCCCAGCCCGCGCCGCGCAATCCGCTGTGGCGGTCCGCCGCCCGCGACGCACTGTCCGATCCGGAGCTGCGGTCCGCGGCCCGCGCCTGCTTCCGGGCCGCGGTCTCGGCGCTGCCCCGGCTGGGAGCCGGCGGCCACGTCATCGACACGGTCGGCGAGTTCACCGAGCGCTACGTGTCCCGCGGCCGATGTCCGGCCGACGACCGGACCGAACCGCAGCAGCCGCACGCGCAGGCCCCGGCCCGCCCGCACCCGCGACCCCGACCGCAGCCGGCCGGCGAGGAGGCACGCTCATGACCACCGAACCGGAGCTCCTGCGCGAGCGGGCCGCCGCCGCCCTGACCGCGGCGCGCGTCCGCACGGCCGGACTCACCGATGCCGTCAGCGAGGCGGAACTGACCGCCCAGCACTCCCCCTTGATGTCCCCACTGGTCTGGGACCTCGCGCACATTGGGAACATGGAGGAGCTCTGGCTGCTGCGCAACGTGGCGGGCCGCGAGTCCATGCACCCCGAGATAGACCCGCTCTACGACGCGTTCGAGCATCCCCGTGCGGAGCGCCCGAAGTTGCCGCTGCTGAGCCCGGACGAGGCCCGCCGGTACGCCGCCGAGGTGCGCGGCCGGGTCTTCGACCTGCTCGAACGCACCCCCCTGGAGGGCACGGCCCTGCTGGACGGCGGCTACGTCTTCGGGATGATCGCCCAGCACGAACAGCAGCACGACGAGACGATGCTGATCACCCATCAGCTGAGACGGGGCGCGCCGGTGCTGACGGCGCCCGACCCGGATCCTCCGCAGGGACCGCCGCCGACGGCGACCGAAGTGCTCATACCCGCCGGCCCGTTCACGATGGGCACCTCCGCGGAGCCCTGGTCGCTGGACAACGAGCGGCCCGCGCACCGGCGCGAGGTCGAGGCGTTCTGGATCGACACCGTTCCGGTGACCAATGCCGCCTACCAGGAGTTCATGGCGGACGGCGGGTACCACGAGGAGCGGTGGTGGGAGGCGCCCGGCTGGTCGGAGATCCGCCGGCACGGGATCGAGGCGCCGCTGTTCTGGCACCGCGAGGGCGACACCTGGCTGCGCCGCCGCTTCGGGGTCACCGAACCGGTGCCCGGGGACGAGCCGGTGCTGCACGTGAGCTGGTACGAGGCCGACGCGTACGCCCGCTGGGCGGGGCGGCGGCTGCCCACCGAGGCGGAGTGGGAGAAGGCCGCCCGCCACGATCCGGCGGCCGGGCGCTCCACCCGCTACCCGTGGGGCGACGCGGACCCCACGCCTGCCCACGCCAATCTCGGCCAGCGCCACCTGCGCCCGGCCCGGGCGGGCGCCTATCCGGCCGGGGCCTCCCCGCTCGGGGTGCGCCAGCTCATCGGCGACGTGTGGGAGTGGACGGCTTCGGACTTCCTGCCCTACCCCGGCTTCCGGGCGTTCCCCTACCGCGAGTACTCGGAGGTGTTCTTCGGCCCCGAGCACAAGGTGCTGCGCGGCGGTTCCTTCGCCGTGGACGCCGTGGCCTGCCGGGGAACCTTCCGCAACTGGGACCTGCCGGTGCGCCGGCAGATCTTCTCGGGGTTCCGGACCGCTCGCAGCGCCGTGCCCGCGAGCTCCACCGCCGGGCAGGCCTGATGTGCCGTCACCTCGCCTACCTCGGGGCGCCCGTGAGTCTCGGCCGAGTGCTGAGCGAGCCCGAGCACTCCCTGGTCCGCCAGTCGTGGGAGCCGCGCCGCCAGCGTTCCGGCTCGGTCAACGCCGACGGCTTCGGCGTCGGCTGGTACGCGGAGGGGGACCCGGTGCCCGCCCGCTACCGCCGGGCCGGGCCGATCTGGGGCGACCTGACCTTCAGCGACCTCACCCGGGTGGTCCGCAGCGGGGCCGTACTGGCCGCCGTACGGGACGCCACGCGTCCGGGTGCGGACGGGGAGGCGGCGGCCGCGCCGTTCGCGGAGGGGCACTGGCTGTTCAGCCACAACGGCTCGCTGCGGGACTGGCCGGACGCCGCGGCCCCCGTCGCGGCGTGCCTGCCGCCCCAGGAGCTGCTGTCGCTGGCCGCCCGGACGGATTCGGCGCTGATCTGGGCGCTGGTCCTGCACCGGCTGCGGGCGGACCCGGACCTCGGTGCGGCGTTGGCCGGCACGGTACGGGAGCTGGCCGAGGCCGCGCCCGGATCCCGGCTGAACCTGCTGCTGACCGACGGCCGGGCCATCGCGGCGACGGCCTGGGGGGATTCCCTGTGGTACCTGGCCGACACGGCGGCGCAGCGCACGGTGGTGGCCTCGGAGCCCTACGACGACGATGCGCGCTGGTGCGAGGTCCCCGACGGGACCCTGCTGACCGCCACCCGCAGCCGGATCGACCTCGTCTCCCTGAAGGAGCCCCCCACCGTCCCCTCCCACGCACGGCAAGCACGGCACGCGCACCACTCACTTCACGCACCGCACGCACAGCACGCACCGCAGCAAGGAGACGAAGGCAAGTGAACGACTTCCAGCTGACCCGCACCCTCGACGAGCACGCCGCCGAGACGGCACTGCGTACGGATGTCCTCGACGGGCTGACCCGGTCCCCCAAGTCCCTGCCGCCCAAGTGGTTCTACGATGCCCGGGGCAGTGAACTCTTCGAGGAGATCACCCGGTTGCCCGAGTACTACCCGACGCGCGCCGAGCGGGAGATCCTGCTCGAACGGGCCCGGGAGATCGCCTCGGTGAGCGGAGCCCGCACCTTGGTGGAGCTCGGTTCCGGCTCCTCGGAGAAGACCCGACACCTGATCGAGGCGCTCCCCGCGCTGGACACGTACATACCGGTGGACGTGAGCGAGAGCGCACTGACGGGGGCGGCGAAGGTCCTGCTGGACGAGCATCCGGGGCTGCGCGTCCACGCGTTGCTGGCCGACTTCACGCGCGCGCTGCGCTTGCCGGACTCCCCCGGACCCCGGCTGGTGGTGTTCCTGGGCGGCACGATCGGGAACCTGCTGCCGGCGGAGCGGGCGGTGTTCCTGGCGGACGTACGGGCGATGCTGTCGCCCGGGGACGCGCTGCTGATGGGGACGGACCTGGTGAAGGACCCGGCCGTCCTGGTGTCGGCGTACGACGATGTGCAGGGGGTGACGGCCGAGTTCAACGGGAACGTGCTGTCCGTGGTGAACCGGGAGTTGGGCGCGGATTTCCACACCGCCGACTTCGCGCACGTGGCGGTGTGGAACCGGGAGCACGAGTGGATCGAGATGCGGCTGCGGGCCCGCAGGCAGGTGGTGGTGAAGGTCAGGGCGCTGGATCTGGAGGTGCCCTTCGAGGCGGGTGAGGAGATCCTGACGGAGATCTCGGCGAAGTTCCGTCAGGACGGCGTCCGTAGGGAACTCGCCTCTGCCGGACTTGAGTTGACCCATTGGTGGACGGACGCCGCGGGTCGCTTCGCCCTGTCGCTGTCGGTGGCGGACGGCATCGGCACCGACGCCTGGGAGGGTACTGCGGGCAGCAGCGGCGCCGCCGGCCGCGACACGGGTACCGGTTCGGCGAGCACGGCGGCCTGAGCCGCGGCCGCGAGGTCCCGCCGGTGCGCGTACCGGCCCGGCGGGATCCGCGGCAGCAGCCGGACCTCGGCGTGCACCCCGCGCGCCCGCGCGATCCGCCACAGCGAGGCGGTCAGCGGATCGTCCCCGACGAAAGCGGGCGCCCCGGCCGGCCCGCCGCCATCGAGCAGGTAGGTGATCCGTACGGGCTGTACGGGCACCCGCGCGTCCAGCGCGGCCTGGAACGCGGCCCGGCGAAAGGGGCCTTGGGCCCGCCCGCACCAGGTGGAGCCCTCGGGGTAGACGGTCACGCGGTCACCGTCGAGCAGGGCCCGGGTGAGGAGGCCGACGGTGGTGGGCAGGGTGCGGAGCCGGTCGCGTTCGATGTAGAGGGTGCCGGCCTGCCGGGAGAGCGGTCCGAGGACCGGCCAGCTGCGGATGTCGCTCTTGGCCAGCATCCGGGAGGGCATGACGGCGGCGACGAGCGGGATGTCCAGCCAGGAGATGTGGTTGGCGACGATCAGCCGGCCACGGCCGGGGCCGGGTGTCCCGTGCACGGTGATCCGCAGGCCGAAGGCGCCCAGCAGGGCGGTCGCCCAGGCCCGTACCAGCACGTGCCGGGCCCGCTCCGGCAGCAGCCGCAGCGGCGGGGCTCCCAGGATCCCGAGCAGGACCAGGGCGATGGCGGCGGCGAGCCGCAGGACCGCGCGCGGCACGCTCGCGGTGCGTCCCTCGTGGCCGGCGCAGTCCTCGGGGGTGCAGGGCGAGGTCGGGAGCCAGGCGCTCATGCGGACGGGGCGAGCGACAGGAAGTGCTTGAGGTAGCGGGGGTTGGTGCGCCGCAGGGAGAGCAGGACGTACAGGTCGGCGCAGCCGAACTCGGCGTCCAGGGCGGGCTCGCCGCAGACCCAGGCGCCCAGGCGCAGGTAGCCGCGCAGCAGCGGCGGCAGTTCCATCCGGCCGGGGACGTCGATGCCTTCGGGGCTCCAGGGGAGGTGCGGGGTGACCCGGTACTCGACGGGTGCGAGGCTGCGGGCGAGGACGTTCTCCCGGGTGGCGGCGGCCAGCACCCCGCCGTCGGAGAGCGGTATGGAGCAGCAGCCGGCGAGCCAGTTGTGCCCGGAGCCGTCCATGTAGCGGGCGAGGCCGGCCCAGATGAGGGCGATGACGGCGCCGTTGCGGTGGTCGGGGTGGACGCAGGAGCGGCCCACCTCCACCAGGTCGGGGCGGATGGGGGCGAGGGCGGAGAGGTCGAACTCGCCCTCGGAGTAGAGGCGTCCGGCCACGGCGGCGCGTTCGGGGGGCAGCAGCCGGTAGGTGCCGACGACCTGCTCGGCCTCCTCGTCCACGACGAGGAGGTGGTCGCAGTAGGCGTCGAAGGGGTCGGAGTCCAGGCCCGGCTCCGGGCCGTCGAGACGGGCGCCGAGCTCGCCGGCGAAGACCTGGTGGCGCAGCCGCTGTGCGGCGCGCACCTCGTCCTCGTTGCGGGCGAGGCGGACGGCGTAGTGGGGTGCGGGGGCGTCCGCCGCGCGCCGGGCGGGCGCCGGGGCGGGGAGGAGGGCGGGGGACACGGCGGACGGGGACAGGGGGGCGATGGTCATGACGGCTCCTGGTCCGGCACGGGAAGCCAGGCCGGCAGGTGTGTGGCCTGGCTTCTTTACTTCTTCCGTGACCGGCTGGATTCGACATGGCCGCTTCGCGGCCCTTGGATGTGCGGACGCTGAACTTGGCGGGCGGACCCCTCCGCGCCCTCCCCCGCTCTCCGCCCCCGGGGTCAGCGGTCGGAGCTGAGGACCTTGCTGATGGTGTCGGAGGCCGCCTTCGCCGCCGTCTCGGGGTCCTGGCCGGTGAGCACGGCCGTCATGAAGGGCTTGATCGGGTTCTTGGCCTCCACCTCGGCCCAGCGGGGGGACTGGGGGGTGGCGCGGCCCTGGGCTGCGCCGGGGGCCATCGCGGTGGCGCCGTCGTTGCCCTCGACCACGTGCGCGAGGGTGGTCTTGTTGGGCACGTAGCTCATCGTGCGGGCGAGCTCGGTCTGCCACTTCTCGCTGACCAGGGCCGTGATCACGTCGACCGCCTGCTTACGCTGCTTCGTCTTCTCGGGGATGATCAGGTCCGAGCCGCCCGTGAAGACCGAACCCACCTTGTCGGCGGTCTTGCCGGGGATCGGGAAGAAGCCGAGCTTGCCCTTGAGCTCCGGGTTCGCGGCCTCGATGGCGGCGGCCTGGCCGGGCGGGGCGATGATCTGGGCGATCCCGCCGCGGGCGAAGACGTCGGACTGCGGGGGCGTCTCCTCGTCGGCGTCCTTGGGGCCGTCACCGAGGGCCTGGAGCTGCTTGTAGAACTCCATACCCGCCATGGCCTTCGGCTCGTCGAGGGTGCCGAGCCACTGGCCGCTGCTCTCGACGGCGAGGTCGCCGCCCTCGTCCCAGACGAACCCGGCGAGGACGTACCAGTTCTGCCCGGCGAGGTAGATGCCCTGCTGGGGGCCCTTGTCGAGCTTCTGCGTGGCCTGGATCCATTCCTGGCGGGTCTTGATCGGCGCTTTGACCCCGGCGTTCGCGAAGAGGTCCTTGTTGTAGATCACCACGCGGTTGGCGGCGTACCACGGGACGCCGAACTGGGCTCCGCGGACCTTGCCCGGTTCGGAGAGGCCCTTCAGCCAGTCCTTGCCGTCCCACTCGCGCAGGGCTTCCAGGGTGAGCTCGGAGACGCCGCCGCCCTCGACGTACTGGGCGACCTGGGTGTTGCCGACCTCGATGACGTCGGCGCTCTCCGTGCTCTGGCCGGACAGCACGGCGTTGACCTTGTCGCCGATGCCCTTCCACTCCTGGATCTTCACTTCGAGGTCCACGCCCGGGTGTTCCTTCTCGAAGCTGCTGGTGAACCGGCCTATGAACTCCTCGGAGGCGCTGCCCTTCATCAGCCACAGCGTCACCTTCTGCGTACCTCCGCCCGACCCGGCGAGGCTGCAGCCGGTGAGAGCGGTCGCGGCCGCGAGAGCGGTGGACACGGCAAGGAAGCGCATCTTCACGAAGGTCACCTTCTGGGGGATGGATCGCAGATGGCTTGAAATTGGCATAGACCAATGGGTGGGTCAAGGGGGTATCGCTATGGATTGTTCACGCAAAGTTCGCGGACCCGGACTTACTGGGGCACCGTAGAACAAGGCAACAGCCACCCAGTGTCGGGAGACCCCCATGTCCAATCACACGTACCGGGTGACCGAGATCGTGGGCACGTCCCACGAGGGCATCGACCAGGCCATCCGCAACGGCGTCGCGCGCGCGGGCGAAACGCTCCACAACCTTGATTGGCTCGAGGTCGTTCAGATCAGAGGACACATCGAGAACGGCGAGATCGCGCACTACCAGGTGGGGATCAAGGTCGGATTCCGTCTCGACGGCGAGGCCTGAGGCCCGGCACGCTCGGGGCTCCTGGGGCTCCTGGGGCTCGCGGAGGCGCCCGGGGCACGTGTTCCCCGGGCGCGCGGCCTCCCTGGGCCCTCCGGGCCCCTCCGGCCCGCCCGAAGGGCCCAGGGGCGCGGGGCGCGGGGCCCGGAGGCGCGGGGTGCGAAAGCCCCCCTCAGGTGCGCCCCTCGCCCTCCTGCGCGTCCTTGAGCTCCGGCGCGTCCGCCGCCCAGTCCGCCAGGACCACGCGGAAGCCCTCCGCGCGCGCCGCCCCGCACACCAGCTCGTCGTCGTCCACCAGCATCCGCACCTCGCGGCCCCGCGAGATCCGCCGCAGCACTTCGAGCTTGGTCGTCCGGGCGGGCCGCCGGTCCTGGTTCCCGCGCATCCACAGCCGCCCCTCGGGCAGCCCGTTCCGCGCGAGCCAGTCCTCCGTGTCCGCACGGCACCGCTCCGGGCGGCCGGTGAGGTACGTGACCTCGCAGTCGGCCGCGCTCTCCACCGCGAGCGCGATCCCGCGGGCGAGGGGCGGATCGGCCGGGGCCGCGCCGAAGAACCCGCTCCAGTCGCGCGGCCGGCGCTCCAGGAAGTGCTGGCGATGGGCGGTGTCGGCCAGGGTGTTGTCGATGTCGAAGACGGCCAGGGGCCTGCGATTCTGAGTCTCGGTCACCCCGCCAGCCTAAGCAGCGACCACTTCCGGTTCGGGCCCGAACGCCGACGCGGAGCCGGCGATCGGGCTCGGTCCGTAGTCGGGCAGGCCGGTAAGCTCGCGGCCCGGAGGTCCCGGGGGGGGCCGGCTGACACACGGGGGTTACGAGACATGCCTACGCCTGAGGACATCTGGGAGGCCGCCGACCTGCCCGCGCGTCGGCTCGCCGGGGTGGCCCTCAATCCGTCCTCGCCGGAGGATGTCCTGCTGCGGCTGCTCGCCGACGGTCCGCCGGCCGTACGGATGGTGCTCTGCCGGGACCGGATCCTGCCCGACGCCGTTGTCGATGCCGTGCTCAAGCACCCCGACACTTATACCCGCAGCTTCTTCGCCCGCAACCCCCACGTCGACCCGGCCCAACGGGCCCGACTGGTCGACGACCCGGAGTGGTTCGTCCGCGCCCACCTCGCCGATGCGCCCAGACTGCCCGTCGGTGGTGTGTACAGGCCACTGCCCGACGAGACCATCGTCCACATGATCAGCACGTACGAGAACGACTTCCTGCCCGACTACCGGCAGATCTCCATGGAGCTCCAGCGGTCCATGCCCACCCATCCGGTCGCGAAGGTCCGCAGCTGGGGGGTCGGCGGGTGGGGTGGGCTGCCCGCCGAGATCCGGGCCGCGCTGCTGGCGGATCCGGACGAGGACGTCCGGGAGGGGGCGCAGCGGCGCGCGCGGAGCGAGGATCCGGCGTGGGTGGAGCGCGAACTGCCCGACCGCACCTGCCACGGACGCTGGGACATCCTGCTGCACCGGCCCCTCAGCAGGACCGTCGTGGACGGCGTCCTGACCGCTCCGGTGGCCGAGGGCGAACGGGCGGCCATCGCCCGCAACCCCAGCCTGCCCGCCGACGTGGTGGTCCTCCTGGCCGGCGATCCGGACCCGGAGGTGCGCGAGGAGATCGCGTGCCGCACGGACCTCGGACCCGCCGAGCGCCGCGCGCTCGCCGTGGACCCCGACCCGAAGGTGCGGCTCGCCCTGTCCGTGCACCCCGCGCTGAGCGAGGAGGAACGGGCCGGGATCGACTACGAGGTCCCCGCGGACGACCGTTTCCATCCGTGGCCCGGGCCCCGCGCGCCCCGGGACCCCCGGCAGGTCCGCCGGGACGCGACCTCGGGCCACCCGCTGCTCCGCCGGAGGGCGGCCGAGGTCCCCACGCTGCCGCCCGATCTCGTGGAACGCCTGGTGGCCGACGAGGATCTCGGCGTACGCGTACTGCTGGCCCAGAACCATCCGGACGCTCCGGCCGCACTCCTGCTGCGCAGCTTCCTCGAGTACACCGGCCCTGGGCGCGCGCACCTCACCACCCGGCCGAACTTTCCCACGACCGGCCTGGCCGCCTTCGCCGACCACGAGGACCCCGAGGTACGGGCCTTGGCCGCCCTCGACCCACAGACGGCGCCGGCCACTGCCGAGCGCCTCACCCGGGACCCGGACCCGGCCGTGCGCGCGGCGATGGCACGCCACCCGAACCTTCCGCCGTCCCGGCTGGCGGAACTCCTCGACGACGAGGAACTGGCCCACACGGCCGCGTCGAACCCCGCACTGGATTCCGAGGTGATCCACCGGCTGGTGGCGATGCGAGGACGACTGGCGTGACGGCCGGTGTAACGGCGCCGGGACGCCGCCCGGGAATCCTGACGCCCTCCACGCGTTGACCCCAGTGTGATCCGCACACTCTCGATACTCGACCGGTCCCGCACCCGCGAGGGCCACCCCGCCGCCCAGGCCCTGCGCGACACCGTGGAGCTCGCGCGCACCGCCGAGCGGCTCGGGTACCACCGGTTCCTGGTCTCCGAGCACCACAGCGTGCCCGGGGTCGCCGGATCCGCGCCCACGGTGCTGGCCGCCGCCGTGGCCGGGGCGACCTCCCGGATCCGCGTCGGCACCGGCGGCGTGATGCTGCCCAACCACCAGCCCCTGGTGGTCGCCGAGCAGTTCGGGGTCCTGGAGTCGCTGTTCCCCGGCCGGATCGACATGGGCCTCGGCCGCTCGGTCGGCTTCACCGGCGGGATCCGCCGCGCGCTGGGGCGGGACACCGCCGACGCCGACCGGTTCGAGGAGCAGCTCGCGGAGCTGCTGGGCTGGCTCGACGGCTCCCAGCGGGCCCACCCCGACGTGCACGCCCGCCCGGCGGAGGGGATGCGGATCCCGGCGTACGTACTGGCCACCGGCGAGGGGGCGGGCATCGCGGCCCGCGCCGGGCTGCCCCTGGTCGTGGGTGACCTGCGGACCCGGGCCCGGGTCGCGGAGATCATCACGGCGTACCGCGAGGAGTTCCGCCCCTCCCCCTGGGGCGCACGGCCGTACGTCGTGGCCTCGGGGACGGTCGCGGTGGCCGCCACCGCCGAGGCCGCCCGGCGGATCCTGGTGCCCGAGGCCTGGGCCGTCGCGTACTCGCGGACCCGCGGCAGCTTCCCGCCGCTGCGGCCGGCCGAGGAGATCGAGGCCCTCCCCATGAGCCCCAAGGAGCGGGAGCTGTACGAGGGCGCCCTCGCCGGACACATCCACGGCACGGAGGAGCAGGTCGCGGCGGAGCTGTCCGCGGTCGCGGAGCTGACCGGGGCGGACGAGCTGCTGGTCACCACGTCCACGTACGACCGGACGGCCCTGGTGGACTCCTTCGAGCGGCTCGCCCGCCTCACCGGCCTCACGGAGACCGTGGACGGGCACACGGACGGACATACGGACGGGCCCGCGGACCCCGTCGGGCAGTCCGCCGACCCCGGACACTAAACTAGGACGAATGCACCAGCCCGCCACCCCGCACGCCCACGATCCCTACGTCCGCGTCCGCGGCGCCCGGGAGCACAATCTGCGCGGGGTCGACGTGGACATTCCGCGTGACGCACTGACCGTGTTCACCGGGGTCTCCGGCTCCGGGAAGAGCTCGCTGGCCTTCGGCACGCTCTTCGCCGAGGCCCAGCGCCGGTACTTCGAGTCCGTGGCCCCGTACGCCCGCCGGCTGATCCACCAGATCGGCGCGCCGAAGGTCGACTCCGTCACCGGGCTCCCGCCGGCCGTCTCGCTGGAGCAGCGGCGCTCCTCCCCCGGGTCCCGGTCCTCGGTCGGGACAGTGACCACGCTGTCCAATTCGCTGCGGATGCTGTACTCGCGGGCGGGCTCCTACCCGCCCGGCGCCGAGCGCCTGGATTCCGACTCCTTCTCCCCCAACACCGCGGCCGGGGCCTGCCCTTCCTGTCACGGACTCGGCCGCGTGCACCGCACCAACGAGGAACTGCTGGTGCCCGACGCCGGACTGTCGATCCGTCAGGGTGCCATCGCCGCCTGGCCCGGCGCCTGGCAGGGCAAGAACCTGCGCGACATCCTGGAGGCCCTCGGCCACGACGTGGACGCGCCCTGGCGGGAGCTTGCGGCGGCGGACCGCGAGTGGATCCTGTTCACCGAGGAGCAGCCGGTGGTGACGGTGCATCCGGTGCGGGAGGCCGACCGGATCCAACGCCCGTACCAGGGCACGTACATGAGCGCCCACCGGTACGTGATGAAGACCTTCTCCGACAGCAAGAGCCTCACCCTGCGGGCCCGGGCCGAGAAGTTCCTGACCGATGCGCCGTGTCCGGTGTGCGAGGGCAGGCGGCTGCGCCCGGAGGCCCTGGCCGTGACCTTCGCCGGCCGCACCATCGCGGAGACGTCGGCGCTGGCGCTGACGGAGCTGGACGGGGTACTGGCCACCGCGCGCGGCGGCGGCGAAGCGTCCCGGGTGCTCACCGAGGACCTGCGCTCCCGGATCGGCCCGGTCACCGAGCTGGGTCTGGGCTACCTGAGCCTGGACCGCGCCGCGCCGACCCTGTCGGCGGGAGAGCTGCAACGGCTGCGGCTGGCTACGCAGTTGCGTTCGGGTCTCTTCGGGGTGGTGTACGTACTGGACGAGCCGTCGGCGGGGCTGCACCCGGCCGACACGGAGGCGCTGCTCGGCGTCCTGGACCGGCTCAAGGAGGCCGGGAACACGGTGTTCGTGGTGGAGCACGACCTGGCCGTGGTGCGGCACGCGGACTGGCTGGTGGACGTCGGCCCGCTCGCCGGGGAGCACGGCGGAAGGGTGCTGCACAGCGGTCCCCCGGAGGCCCTGGCGGCGGTGGCGGACTCGGCGACGGCCCCGTACCTGTTCGGGGTCCGGCGGCCGGACGAGTGGCGCTCGGGGGCCGAGCGGAAGCCGACCGGGTCCGTCCGGCTCAGCGGTGTCGACCGGCACAACTTGCGTGACGTGGCGGCGGAGTTCCCGCTCGGGGTGTTCACGGCGGTGACCGGGGTGTCCGGGTCGGGGAAGTCCACGCTGGTGGGCCAGGTCCTCGCGCGGGAGGTCCACGAGCGGCTGGCGGAGCCGCAGTTCCCGGTACGGCGGCTGGTGGAGGTGGACCAGAAGCCGATCGGCCGGACCCCGCGCTCCAACCTGGCCACGTACACGGGACTCTTCGACGTGGTGCGCCGGCTCTTCACGGCGGCGCCGGAATCGAAGGCGCGGGGGTGGAAGGCGGGCCGCTTCTCCTTCAACGTGCCGGGCGGGCGGTGCGAGTCCTGCCAGGGCGAGGGCTTCGTCTCGGTGGAGCTGCTGTTCCTGCCCAGCACCTACGCCCCGTGCCCGGAGTGCGCGGGAGCCCGGTACAACTCCGAGACGCTGGAGGTCCGTTACTCGGGGTTGAACATCGCGGAGGTGCTCGCCCTGACCGTGGAGTCGGCGGCCTCCTTCTTCGCCGGGGTCCCTGCGGCGGCCCGCACCCTCGGCGCGCTGTCGGACATCGGCCTGGGGTACCTGCGGCTCGGCCAGCCCGCCACGGAGCTGTCGGGCGGCGAGGCACAGCGCATCAAACTGGCGAGTGAGCTCCAGCGCGTGCGCCGCGACCACACCCTGTACCTGCTGGACGAGCCGACGACGGGGCTCCATCCGGCCGATGTCACGGTGCTGCTGCGGCAGTTGCACGGCCTGGTCGACGCCGGGCATTCGGTGGTGGTCGTGGAGCACGACATGGCGGTGGTGGCGGGCGCCGACTGGGTCATCGATCTGGGGCCGGGCGGCGGCGCGGACGGCGGCCGGGTGGTGGCCGCGGGCACCCCTGCCGAAGTGGCCCGCGCCACGGGCAGCCGTACGGCGGCCTATCTGGCGCGGGCCCTCGCTGCGGGCCGGTAGCCGGGCAGGCGGTCACGAGTGGGGCAGGCGGTCACGAGTGGGGCAGGCGGTCACGCGTCCTGGGGCTTGGCGAAGTCCCCGTAGCCCTGCCAGTCGATGACCACGCACTGCTCGTCGCCGAGCACCCAGGCGTCGTGGCCGGGGTCGATCTGGATGAAGTCTCCGGGCTGCGCCTCGACGCTGTCGCCACCGTCCATGACGATCTTCATCCGGCCGCTGATGATGTAGGCCACATGGGCGGCTTCACAACTGTCGGTCCCCGCAATGGGCTTGATGTGCTGCGACCACTGCCATCCGGGCTCGAACACGGCCCGGCCGATCGGCCCGTGGTCGGTGTTGAGCAGGTCGAGCCTGCCCTTGCCGTCCTCGAACCGACGGGT
Source organism: Streptomyces sp. NPDC056883 (assembly GCF_042788835.1). NCBI lineage: Bacteria > Bacillati > Actinomycetota > Actinomycetes > Kitasatosporales > Streptomycetaceae > Streptomyces > Streptomyces sp. NPDC056883. The sequence continues at coordinate 27,675 of NZ_JBHUBS010000006.1, forward strand.
CTCGTCTGCGGAATCGAAGCCCCTTCGCACGATTCCAGTCATGATCGTCGACCTCCCGGCGCGCCACTGGCCCCGAGTCCACTTCTCAGCGTACGCCCGTACCGCGCGGTCCTCGCGGTGTCCCGGCGCGGCCGTCCGCCGCCTAGGCCGTCTCTTTCGGACCTTGCCGGGCCCGCGGCGTCTGGCACCGCGGGCTCGACCGACAAGGTCCGAAAGAGACGGCCTACGCGTCGCCCTGGAGCAGGTGCTGTGGAAGCTCGCGGAAGGTCCAGACGCCCTGTCTGCGGGTGAAGGTCCACACCAGGTCGTAGCGGTCGGGCCAGGCGGCCGGCAGCCCCAGCACGTCCTGCGCTCCGAGGCCCCGGATCAGGCGGGGCATCCCCTGGTGCTCCCAGCAGACCAGGACGGGCGTCCGCGCCGCCAGCACCGCCCTGGCCAGGGCGGGCTCGGCTCCGACGGCGAACTCCGCGCGGACGGGCGTACCCAGTGCGGTGGCGAGCGTCTCGACGGTCTGGCGGCACCGCGCGGGCGCCCCCTCCTTGCCGCCGGCCGCGAAGACGGCCCCCGGCCGGGGCAGGCGGGCGCCCCGGGTCGGCGGGAAGAGCGCGGGCAGCTCCTGCGCGCGGCGCCGACCCCGGACGGCGAGGAAGCCGGGGTTTTCGTTGCCCTCGTCGTCCTCGCCGGTGTCCCCGGCGTACGGCTTCTCGGCGTGCCGGATGACCATGACCAGCGCGTCCTTGACGGCCTCGGGGCCGGGGCCCGGCGTCGGAGCCCGTTCCTCCCCGGCACATCCGGCCACCGCCAGCGGGGCGAGGGCGGCGGCCAGCACGCTACGGCGGCGCGGGCCGGATCCGGCGGGGGTGGGACGGCCTGGAGACATGCGCCCACTGTCACCCACGCCCGGGAGGGCGGCCGGTCACGGCGCGACGGGAGCCGCTCCGATCATCCGATCGGCGGACCCGTCGTGGCCGTGCGCGGACGGGCCGTGGCCGGGCCCGGCGGTACGGCCCTTCGCGGCGGCCCGGCCCGGAGCCTCGTACGGCGAGGCGACGGGGAAGTAGGCCTCCAGGAAGGCCTTGAGCTCGCGGTGCTGCACGTCGGGGGACACCTCGGTGCCCGAGTCGTCCGCGAGGCAGAAGGCGTCGGTGCCCCGATCGCGCAGGAGGCCGCCCAGCCGCTGGAGCTCCTTGGTCCCGGCGGTGGACACGTACGCGGTGGCCAGGTCGCCTTCGACCGCGCGCCCCTGGGCGAGTGCCAGGTGCAGGGCGAGGGTGACGGGGGCGAGGTCCGTGGCACTGCGGAAGACGGACCGGCTGGTCGCGTCGAGCCCGCCGGGCAGTGCCTCTTCCAGCCGGGCGTAGAGGGAGCGGCTCTGCGCGTACGGGGCGTGCGCGAGGATGCGCGGGTACGTGCGGCCGGCGAGCGCTTCCACCGTGCGGCGGGTCGCCCGCTGCGAGGTGGTGTAGACGTCGTCGTGGCTGTCCGGCGAGCTGGGCGGGACGGCCCGGGTGTCGTGGAAGACCTTCGGCAGACCGGACGGCAGGAAGTAGTTCTGCGGGCGCTGGGGGCGGCCGAGGAAGATGTCGTCGTTGAAGTAGAGGTAGTGCTCGGCGAGGCCCGGGATGCGGTGCAGCTGGGTCTCGATGGCGTGCGAGTTGAAGACGGGCAGGGCGCCGGGGTCGGCGAACAGCTCCCGGTGGTGGACCACGGTGAGCCCGGGGTGCTCCAGGGGCAGCCAGTCGGGGACCTGGTCGTCGGTGACGAGGAAGACCCGGCGGATCCAGGGCGCGTAGGCCGCGATGGAGCGCAGACAGGAGCGCAGCTCGCCGCGGTCCCGGAAGCGGTGGTCGCCGCTGTCGGCGGCGTCGGCCTCGACCTCGGCGGCATCCGCACCGGCAGCGGTGTCGGCGGGGCTGTGGGCCTCGCCCGCCTCGCCGTTCGCGACGCCCTCGCCGTTCGCGATGCCTGCGGCGGCCGCCTCGGCCCGGTCCCGGCGGCGGCGCCACTGGGGGTCCGAGCCGTCCACCCAGGTGATCACGGCGTCGATGGGGAAGTCGATGTCCTCGGGGAAGCGGCGGTCGAGGGCCGTCACCACCGGGTAGTCGCGGTCGCCGATGCGCCGGTGGGCCGTGGCCTCCATGGAGGGAACCCACCAGCCGAAGGGGGTCTCCCGGAGCGAGGCGACCCCGCCGGGGCCGTTGGCCGGCTTCCAGAACTCCAGGTCACAGCCCTGATCGGCAGCCATGTGGAGGGTGTATCCCGAGGTGACCACGGGGATGTAGAGCCGGATCCCCGCGACGACGGCGCCGGGCGTCTCGGCCTCCGCCGCGGCGACCGCCTCGGGCAGCTCCTCGGCGAGGACGGTGCCGAGCGCGGTGCGGTGGCCGAGGAGGTCGGCGTAGACGGGCCGGCCGGCGAAGCCCTTCGCGCAGGCGGCGAGTACGTCGGCACGGGTGCCGGGGGCGAGCGCCACCCGGTGGACCAGTTCCCCGTCGGGGACCAGGCCGTAGGGCATCGAGGCCGCTTCCAGCACCTCGGCGACCTCCCGGAGGTTCATCTCGGCGAGTTCGGCGGGGAGCAGGTCGTCGCGTACGACGGCCAGCCGGCCCCCGTGTTCGACGATGCTCCCGGATTCGGCCGCCTGCGCCAGGATCTCCCGTTCGCGGACGGCCCGCCGGACCTCCCGCGCCTGCGCCGGGGTCCGGGACCGGCCGCGCTGCGACCCTCTCGGCTGCGACGGCAAGGCGGTCCGGGGCTGGAACGGCATCCAGCTCAAATGCCGACGGATGCCGCTCATGATCACCTCAGGGCTCGTGGACGCAGAAATCGGCCCCACCGTGCCCGGCGGCCCCCGGTGGCCGAAACTCACCTTACGGGTCGGTGTCCGAAAGATGAACAGGATCTTTCCCCCGAGACCTCATTCTTATGAAATCCACAGGTCAGCGGGGGCCTCGGCGCACCGCCCTCAGCCACTCCTTGTTCATGGCGGCGATCGACGGAAGCGGGATCCCCTTGGGGCAGGCGGTGGCGCACTCGCCGGTCAGGGTGCACCCTCCGAAGCCCTCGGCGTCCATCGTGGCGACCATGTCCAGGACCCGGGTCTCGCGCTCCGGCGAACCCTGCGGGAGCACGTTCAGGTGGTTGACCTTGGCCGAGGTGAAGAGCATCGCGGAGCCGTTGGGGCAGGCCGCCACGCACGCCCCGCAGCCGATGCACTCGGCGTGCTCGAAGGCGTAGTCGGCGTCGGGCTTGGGAACGGCCGTGGCGTGCGCCTCGGGGGCGGAGCCGGTCGGGGCGGTGATGTAGCCGCCGGCCTGGATGACCCGGTCGAGGGCCCCGCGGTCGACGACGAGGTCCTTCACGACGGGGAAGGCCGAGGCGCGCCAGGGTTCGACGTCGATGGTGTCGCCGTCGTCGAAGGAGCGCATGTGGAGCTGGCAGGTCGTGGTGCGCTCCGGCCCGTGGGCATCGCCGTTGATGACGAGGCTGCACGCGCCGCAGATGCCCTCGCGGCAGTCGTGGTCGAAGGCGACCGGGTCCTCTCCGCTCAGGATGAGGTCCTCGTTGAGGGTGTCGAGCATTTCGAGGAAGGACATGCCCTCCGAGATGCCGTCGACCTCGTACGAGGCCATCGCGCCGGGGGCGTCGGCGTTCTTCTGGCGCCAGACGCGCAGGGTGAGCTTCATGCGTAGCTCCGCTGGGTGGGGTGGACGTACTCGAAGACGAGGTCTTCCTTGTGCAGGACGGGCGCGGCGCCGGTCCCGGTGTACTGCCAGGCGGCCGCGTACCCGAACTCCTCGTCGCGGCGGGCGGCTTCGCCGTCCGGGGTCTGGGACTCCTCGCGGAAGTGGCCGCCGCAGGATTCGGCGCGGTGGAGGGCGTCGAGGCACATCAGCTCGGCGAGCTCCAGGTAGTCGACGATGCGGTTGGCCTTCTCCAGCGACTGGTTGAACTCCTCGCCGCTGCCCGGCACCTTGATCCGCCTCCAGAACTCCTCGCGGATCTCGGGGATCCGGGCGAGGGCCTTGCGCAGGCCCTCCTCGGTCCGGGCCATCCCGCAGTACTCCCACATCAGTTCGCCGATCTCCCGGTGGAAGGAGTCGGGCGTGCGGTCCCCGTCGACGGCGAGCAGCTTGGCGAGGCAGTCGCGGGTCTCGCGGACGGCGGCCGCGGCCTCGGGGTGGGTGTCGTCGACCGTGTCCCGGTGCGGATGGCGGGCCAGGTAGTCGTTGATGGTGGAGGGCAGCACGAAGTAGCCGTCGCCGAGGCCCTGCATGAGGGCGGAGGCGCCGAGGCGGTTGGCGCCGTGGTCGGAGAAGTTGGCCTCGCCGATCGCGAACAGGCCGGGGACGGTGGTCTGGAGGTCGTAGTCGACCCACAGTCCGCCCATCGTGTAGTGCACGGCGGGATAGATCCGCATGGGGACCTCGTACGGGTTCTCCGCGGTGATCCGCTCGTACATGTCGAAGAGGTTGCCGTACTTCTCGGCGACCTTCTCCTTGCCCATGCGGCGGATGGCGTCGGCGAAGTCGAGGTAGACGCCCTGGCCGCCGGGGCCGACGCCGCGGCCCTCGTCGCAGACGTTCTTGGCGGCGCGGGAGGCGATGTCGCGGGGCACGAGGTTGCCGAAGGAGGGGTAGATCCGCTCCAGGTAGTAGTCGCGCTCGGCTTCCGGGATGTCGGCGGCGGGGCGGGTGTCGCCCTTGGCCTTGGGGACCCAGATGCGGCCGTCGTTGCGCAGGGACTCGCTCATCAGGGTGAGCTTGGACTGGTGGTCGCCGGTGCGCGGGATGCAGGTGGGGTGGATCTGGGTGAAGCAGGGGTTCGCGAAGTACGCGCCGCGCCGGTGGGCCCGCCAGACGGCCGTCGCGTTGGAGTTCATGGCGTTGGTGGAGAGGTAGAAGACGTTGCCGTAGCCGCCGCTCGCGAGGACGACGGCGTCCGCGTAGTGGGTGTCGATCTTGCCGGTGACCAGGTCCCGGGCGACGATGCCGCGGGCCACGCCGTCGACGGTGATCAGGTCGAGCATCTCGGTGCGGGCGTGCATCTCGACGTTGCCGGCGGCGATCTGCCGCGAGAGCGCCTGGTAGGCGCCGAGCAGGAGCTGCTGGCCGGTCTGGCCGCGGGCGTAGAAGGTGCGGGAGACCTGGACGCCGCCGAAGGAGCGGGTGTCGAGGAGGCCGCCGTACTCGCGGGCGAAGGGGACGCCCTGGGCCACGCACTGGTCGATGATCTCGACGGAGATCTGGGCGAGGCGGTGGACGTTGGACTCGCGGGCGCGGAAGTCGCCGCCCTTGACGGTGTCGTAGAACAGCCGGTGGACGGAGTCTCCGTCGTTCCGGTAGTTCTTGGCCGCGTTGATGCCGCCCTGGGCGGCGATCGAATGGGCGCGGCGCGGGGAGTCGGAGAAGCAGAACTGGACGACGTGGTAGCCCTGTTCGGCGAGGGTGGCGCCGGCGGCGCCGCCGGCCAGGCCGGTGCCGACGACGATGACGGTGTGCCCGCGCCGGTTGGCCGGGTTGACCAGCTTGGCCTCGAAGCGGCGGCGGTCCCAGCGCTCGGCGATGGGGCCTTCGGGGGCCTTGGCGTCGGCGATCGGGTCACCGGTGGTGTACTGCGCGTATTCGTTGCTCATGTCAGCTCACCACTCCGGTCATGACGGCGACGGGCACGGACACGAAGCCCGCGAAGAGGACGAGGGCGAGGGCGTTGGCGAGGAACTTCAGCGTCCTGTCCCGCCGGGCGTTGCCCGCGCCCAGGGTCTGGGCGGCGCTCCAGAAGCCGTGCCGGACGTGCAGCCCCAGGGCGGCCATCGCCACGAGGTAGACGGTGTTGCCGTACCAGGTGGAGAAGGTGGCGAGGACGTTCTCGTACGGATGCCCGGCCCAGGCCCGCTCGTTCACGGTGAGCGTGGTGAGGTCGAGCAGGTGCCAGACGATGAAGAGGGCGAGGATGATGCCGCCCCAGCGCATGGTGCGGGTGGCGTAGCTCGCGCGGCGGCGCTTGTGGGCGTACTTCACCGGGCGCGCCTTGATGTCGCGGCGGCTGAGCTGGTACGCGCAGACTCCGTGCGCGACGACGGACGCGAGCAGGGCCACGCGGACGATCCACAGGGCCCACTCGTGGTGCAGGAAGGGCGAGCCGAGGGTGCGGAGCCAGTGGGCGTAGCCGTTGAACTCCTCCGCCCCGAAGAAGATCTTGAGGTTGCCGAGCATGTGCACGACGAGGTAGCCGAGCATGATCAAGCCGGAGACGGCCATCACGGACTTCTTGCCGACGGTGGAGTCCCAGAGCGTGCGCGTGGTGGACGGCCGTCGATCCGTCCGTGTTGCCAGAGCCATGACATTGACCGTAAGGACGAAGGTCCCGAAAGGTCCAAGACATGAAAGAGCTCAAGTCAATAGGATCAACCTATGCAGGGCCCTAGTCTGGGGTCATGCAGTTCCAGCAGCTGGTCTACTTCGTCGCCGTCGCCGAGACCCGGCACTTCACGCGCGCGGCCGAGCGCGAACACGTGGCCCAGCCCTCCCTGTCGCAGCAGATCAAGGCGCTCGAACGGGAGCTGGGCGCCGAGCTCTTCAGCCGGGCCCGCGGGAACATCACGCTCACCGACGCCGGCGAGACCCTGCTGCCACTGGCCCGGCGGATCCTCGCGGACGCGGACACGGCGCGGCTGGAGGTGCAGGAGCTGGCGCAGCTGCGGCGCGGCCGGATCCGGCTGGGGGCCACCCCGAGCGTGTGCACGGGACTCCTCCCCGGCGTGCTCCGCGCCTTCCACACCGCCCATCCGGGGATCGAGCTGCTGATCGAGGAGAGCGGTTCGCTGGACCTCGTACGGGAGCTCGCGCGCGGCTCCCTGGACCTCGCGCTGATCGCCCTGCCACTGCCCCCCTCGGCGCCGGCGCTGACCACGGTGGAGCTGCTGACGGAGGACCTGGTGGTGGTCTCCTCCGCGGCCCTGCCGCCTCCGGCGGGCGGCGGTTCGCTCACGGTGTCCGCGCTGCGCGACGAGCCGATGGTCATGTTCCGGCACGGCTACGACCTGCGGGACCTGACGGTGGCGGCCTGCCGGGCGGAGGGCTTCGAGCCGGTGTTCACGGTGGAGGGCGGGGAGATGGACGCCGTACTGGGCTTCGTCCGCGCGGGGCTCGGCATCGCGGTGGTCCCGGCGATGGTCGTCGACCACGCGGGCTCCGGCCTGCGCGCCACCCCCCTGGCGGGCTCCCCCCTGCGCCGCACGATCGCCCTGGCCCACCGCACGGACGTGGCACCCCCGCGCGCGGCCCGGGAACTGAAGCGGATCCTGCTGGGCTGAAGCCCCTCGGGGACGCCGCCGGGGCTGCGGGCTTGGCCTCGGGCGTGGCGTCGGGATTTGTACGGGATGTCGGGCCATGATGACGCCGTGCGACTTGATCACGTTTCCTATGCGGTGGCCCGCGACAGCTTCGTCTCGACCGTCCAGTGGATCGGATCGGCTCTGGGCGCCGGGTTCGTCGACGGTGGCGTGCACCCGCGATTCGGCACCCGCAATTTCATCCTCCCGCTGAGCGGCGGCACCTACGTCGAGGTCGTCACCACGCTCGACCACCCCGCCGCCGACCGCGCACCCTTCGGCCAGGCGGTCGCGCGCCGCGCCGCCGAGGGCGGCGGCTGGCTCGGTTGGGTGGTCTCCGTCGACGACATCTCCCCGGTCGAGGCCCGCCTCGGTCGCACCTCGGACGAGGGCCACCGTGTGCGCCCCGACGGGTTCGACCTGAGGTGGAAGCAGATCGGCGTGCGGGAACTGATGGAGGACCCGCAGCTGCCCTACTTCCTCCAGTGGCTGAGCCCCGTCGAGGAGCGCCCCAGCGCCGGCCCGCGCACCTCCTCCACCATCCACGGGGTCTCCATCGCCGGCGACGCCGCCTCCATCGCCGAATTCCTCGGCGAACCGGCCGACCACCCCCTCGACCAGATCGACGTCACCTGGGTCGAGGACGAGGAACCTGGGCTGGTCACGGTCGAGTTCGCCACCGCCAAGGGCCTCGTCACGATCTGACCGGGTTCAGGTTCGGGCTAGGGACCGGGTGCGGGTTCGGATTCGGGTTCGGGTTCGGGTTCGGCCGCTGCGGGCACGACCGTGGCCGTCCACGAACCCGGCTCCGACGGTGGGTCCCAGACCACCACGACCTCGCGCCCGTGGAAGTCCCGGGCGAGCCCCTGCACCATCTCGGCGGCAGCCCGCTGCGCCTCCTCCGGAGCCACGTCGGACGGGAGGTCGCCAAGCCCGCCGCACGAGGTCCCGTTCACCTTCCGGTTCGTTCGGGCCATGGCGTCAGGACCGGCGGGCGGGCAGTGCCCGGTCGAGGCCGCCGGACAGGAGGGCGAAGGCGCGCTCCGCGTCGGCCACGGCCGCGGGATGGGCCTCGGCGGCGCTCTGGCCGGCGTCGATGCGGCGCCAGTTCTCCCGGCCGAGTTCCTGCCTGGCCGCCACCAGGTATCCGGCCGCCAGACGGGCCGTGAGCGGGTCGACCGCTTCGGCTTCGAGTACGGCGGCGAGCAACTCCACCTCGCGGGCGGTGTAGTGGGCCAGCCGCGACTCCAGGCTGGCCGTGCTGTAGAGCAGCCCCTCGAAGGCGAGCACGTTCGGGTGGTCGCAGAGCCCGGTGATCGGGTCGCGCTCGGCGAGCGCCGCCAGGAAGTGCGCGCGCACGGCCGCCACCGGGGTCTGCCCCGCGGCCCGGTCGCGCACGATGCGCGCAGCCTCGTCCTGATGGTCGGCGAAGCGGTCGAGGACCAGGTCCTCCTTGCTCGGGAAGTAGCGGAACAGCGTGGGTTTGGAGACCTCGGCGGCGGCTGCGACATCGGCCACCGAGACGGCGTCGAAGCCCCGTTCCAGGAAGAGTTCCAGCGCCGTGGCCGCCAGCTGTTGGCGGGTACGGAGCTTCTTGTTCTCGCGCAGACCCTTCGAGTTCTCCATGCGTCCAGCCTAACACGAATGAGTGACCCAGTTAGTTTTGTGACCGGGTTGCATTTTCTCGCGAGAGCCGCTTTCCTTGAAACACCGACGACGAGGGGACGTCTCATGACCGACGCAATGGACCTGAGGGATGCAGTGGGCGCAGCAGATGGTGTGGATCGAGCCGACGTGCTGATCGTGGGCTCCGGCCCGACCGGCCTCACGCTCGCCTGCGACCTGGCCCGCCGCGGCATCGCGGTGCGGGTCATCGAAGGCCGCCCGGCGCCGCACCGCGAGTCCCGGGGCAAGGGCCTCCAGCCGGACAGCCTCGCGTTCTTCGAGGAGCTCGGCGTAGCCGACTCCGTAAGGGGCAAGGGGCGCGAGGGCGTGGTGCTGCGCAAGTACTTCGACGGGGAGCCCGTCAAGGACACCTCCGTGGAGGGAGGCCTGCTCATCGGGCAGTGGCAGGTGGAGGAGAGCCTGCGCGACCGGCTGGGCGAGCTGGGCGTGCGCGTCGCGTACGGGTCCCGGCTCGCCGGAATCACCCAGGACGCGGACGGCGTCCGCGCGCTGCTGGAGGACGGCACCGTGATCCGGGCCGGCTATCTGGCGGGGTGCGACGGCGGGCACAGCACCACCCGCGGACTCCTGGGCATCCCCTTCGAGGGAAGCGGGGAGAAGGAGCCGGCGATGGTGCTCGGGGACGTCCGGGCGCCGGGGCTCAGCCGCGCGTTCTGGCACCAGTGGTTCACGTCGGACGGGGGCGGGATCCTGCTCTGCCCGATGCCGGGGACGGACACCTTCCAACTGCAGGCCGCTCCGGAGACGGACGAGCGGGGCGAGGCGTTGCCGCCTTCGCTGGAGAGCTTCCAGCGGCTCTTCGACCGGCACGCCCGGATGCCGGGGATACGGCTCGCGGAGCCCACCTGGCTCTCCTCCTGGCGGGTCAACGTCCGCATGGCCACCCGGATACGCGAGGGCCGGACCTTCCTCGCCGGGGACGCCGCGCACGTCCACCCCATAGCCGGCGGGCTGGGCATGAACACCGGCATCCAGGATGCCGCCGCCCTCGGCCGGACGCTGGCCTCCGTCCTCTCCGGGGCGGCCGGGGAGGAAGCGCTCGACGGGTACCAGGCGGAGCGGCTGCCGGTGGCCGCCCAGGTGCTGGCCGACACGGCCCGGCGCTACGAGCGGGTGGTGGCGGCCGTCCGCGAGCCGGGCCGGGGCACGGAAGCGGGCCTGGAGTGAGCCGGGGCGGTCCGGGCGGCGCTCAGAGGGTGGGCACCGCGTCCGACAGGGACAGGGTGTGGATGCGGTCGGCGGCACCCGGGCGGGCGTAGTACCAGCCCTGGGCCGTGTCGCAGCCGAGGGCTCGGAGCTGGGCGGCCTGTGCGCCGGTCTCCACGCCCTCGACGGTGACGGCGAGTTCGAGACTGTGGGCCAGGGCGACTATGCCCTCCACGATCTTGACGTCGACCGGGTTGGCCGGGTGCTGCTGCATGCCCTTGGTGAAGGAGCGGTCCAGCTTCAGGACGCTGACGGGCAGGCGGCGCAAGTTGGCCAGGTTCGAGTAGCCGGTGCCGAAGTCGTCGAGGGCGATGTCCACGCCCAGGGCGGCGAGCCGGCGCAGTGGCTCGAGGAGTTCGTCGTCGGCGCCGATCAGGGCCGACTCGGTGACCTCCAGGCACAACGTGCCCGGAGTCAGGCCCGAGGACTCCAGGACGCGGATCGTGTCGGCGACCAGGCCGGGATGGTGCAACTGGGTCGGCGACAGGTTGACGTTGATCCGCAGGGTGGCGCCGCCCTTCTGGTGCTGCCAGGCACGGGCCTGGCGGACGGACTCCTCCAGGACCCAGCGGCCGAGCGGCACGATCAGCCCGGTGCGTTCGGCGAGCGGAATGAACCGGTCCGGCCCGAGCACCCCGTGCTGCGGGTGCGACCAGCGCACGAGCGCCTCGGCGCCGTGCACGCTGCCGTCGTGCATGTGGACCAGCGGCTGGTACTCGATGAAGAACTCGCCGCGTTCCAGCGCCGCCGGGAGGGCGTTGGTCAGTCCGTGCCGGGTGATGGCCCGTGCGTCGGCAGCGGCGTCGGCGAACTCGAACCGGTTGCCGCCCGCCGCCTTGGCCCGGTACATCGTGATGTCGGCGCTGCGCAGCACCTCCGCGGGGGTGCGCTCGCGGGCCGGGCCCTCGACGATGCCGATGCTGCCCCGGACCGTCAGCTCGCGGCCCTCCAGCCGGATGGGGACGGAGAGGGCGGAGAGGATCCGGACGGCGAGTTCGGTGGCCTTCTCCTCGGTGTCGGGCCCGGTGGTCAGCGCCACGAACTCGTCACCGCCGAGCCGCGCGACGACCTCGCCCGGGCCCGTGGCGCAGCTCTGCAGGCGGTCGGCGACCTCCACCAGCAGCCGGTCGCCGGCGGAGTGGCCGAGGCTGTCGTTGACCGCCTTGAAGCCGTCGAGATCGAGGTAGCACAGGCCGAAGCGCGAACCGCCGGAGCCGCTCAGGGCCTTCTCCAGACGCTCGAAGAAGAGCGTCCGGTTGGGCAGGCCGGTGAGGGCGTCGTGGGTGGCCTCGTAGCGCAGGCGCAGGTTCAGCAGCCGGCGCTCGGTGGTGTCCTCCATCAGGGCCAGCTGGTACTGCGGCACGCCCTCGGCGTCGCGCAGCAGCGAGACCGTCAGGTTGGTCCACAGCACGGTGCCGTCGTGCCGGTAGTAGGGCTTCTCGACGCGGTAGCTCTCGCGTTCGCCGCGTACGAGCTCCCCGTACATCCGCCAGACGTGCGGGGTGTCGTCGGGGTGGCTCCATTCGCTGACGTTGCGGCCGCGGACGTGCCCGTCCATGCCTCCGAACATCTGGAGCAGCGCGTCGTTGATCTCCAGGACGTTGCCCTCCAGATCGGCGATGCCGATCCCGACGGCCGCGCCCTCGAAGACCGCCCGGAAGCGCTCCTCGCTGGCGTGCAGTGCCTGCTGGGCGTCGGTGCGGGCGGTCAGCGCGGAACGCGCGATGGCCTCCTGCTCCTTGAGCGTGCGCTCGCGCAGTGCACGGGCGAATCCGGCCGCGATGCCGTGCTGGAGCCGGGCGCAGCGGGACCGGTACTGCTCGGTCCCCTCGACGCTCTCGGCGTCGGGGCCGCAGTACAGGACCAGGTAGGACTCGACGACGCCGAGCGTGCCGGCCAGGGCCTCCGGGTCCGTGCAGTGGACCGCGACGAGCTCCTCGCCGACCCGCTGGCCGACGGAGGAGTCGAAGGGGCGGGCGCGCAGGGCCTCGACGAGGGTGCGGGTGAGGGGTACGAGGTGGCGTTCGAACTCGCCGCGGGTGAGCGAGGTCGCGGTGACCGGGAAGATCGCCCGTCCCCAGATGGTCGCGAACCGCCCGATCCGGTCCTCCAGACCACCCTGCGGCGCGGCCGGGTCGTCCGCCGTCTGCGTCGGCAGTCTCACGCCTTGCGTCCCACTCCTGCGAAGCCCGAGAAGGCATAGGGGTCTTCGTCCACGGCACCGCCCTCCGGCCCGCCGCTCGTGTCGGGCCGCCAGTCGGGCATGGAGACCAGTCCGGGCTCGATCAGGCCGAAGCCGTCGAAGAAGCGCCCGATCTGCTCCGCGTCCCGCATGACGAGCGGGTTGCGGATCTCGCGGTAGACGCCGACGGTTCCGCTCGCGACCTCCTCCGAGAGCGGGATCCCCTCGTACGAGGCGTGCGTGAGGATCAGCAGGCTGCCGGGGGCCAGGGCGTCGCACAGCTGGGCGACGGCGTCGTAGGGCTCGTCCGCGTCCTCCAGGAAGTGCAGGACGGCGACCAGCATCAGGGCGACCGGGCGGCTCAGGTCGAGCCCCTGCGCGACCTCGGGGGCGGTCAGGATGTCCTGGGGCTTGCGCAGGTCGGCGGCGACGACCCCGGTCCGCTCGGTGCCGGCCAGGACGGCCTGGCTGTGGGCGACGGCCACCGGGTCGTGGTCGACGTAGACCACGCGCGCCTCGGGGCTTGCGGCCTGGGCGATCTCGTGGACATTGCCGAAGGTGGGGATGCCGGAGCCGATGTCGAGGAACTGCGTCACGCCCTCGGCGACCGCGTACCGGACGGCGCGGCGCATGAATGCCCGGTTCGCCTGCATGATCTTGGGCAGGCCCGGCATGAATTCCATGGCCCGACGGGCCGCCTGCCTGTCGACCTCGAAATTGTGGGAGCCGCCCAGGTAGTAATCGTAGATGCGGGACACGCTCGGCACCGATATGTCGATGCCTGGCGGGGCCCAGGCGGGGCGCTCCATCGGGGTCTCCAAGCCTTGGTCCTGCAGTGGTCCGGACGGATCGGACTCCTGTCCGAGCCGAATGTACTGATCATTGCCCAACGGAGCGAGCGAAAGCGGAAATTGGCGATCCGTTCTTCGTCACACGTCAAAGGCCGAACGGCCGAGACCCGGAGAATGATCGAAACCGACAAATACCTTTTGGGAAAAGGTCGGTGAGCGGTCGGTCACCACGCGAATCTGGCTCAAACCTCCATAGCCAAAGCCTCACCCGTTCAGGCGAACCAAGGTCAACCTCCCCGCGCGCGAGCGCGCGCGACCCCATGATCCCCGGGTGAAAAGAGCCTCTTCCAGGCGCCTGCTGGCAGTCCCGGTCCTCCTGTGGGCGGCCCTGTCCGCGACACCGGCCATGGCCGATAGCAGCGCATACGCGACGATCGACGCCGGCGACGGGGCGAGCGCCGTCAGGCCGGCCGTGTCCGCCCTGCGCGGCGCGACCGGGGGCACCCGAGGTGGCGGACGTCACGGCGACCAGGGCCGCCAAGGCGACCACGGCAACCGGGGCGGACGGGGTGAGCGCGGGAACCAAGGCGGCCCGGGCAACCACGGCGGCCCCGGTCAAGGCCACGGCCACGGCGGGCACGGCCACGGTCACGGACCCGGCGGCCACCACGGCCACCCGCCCTGCCCCCCGCCGCCTCCCCCGCCGTGCCCGCCCAAGCCCACCCCGAAGCCCCCGCCCCCGCCACCGCCCCCACCGAAGCCCACGCCCACCCCGACGCCTCCCCCGCCCCCGCCTCCGCCCGCTCCGAAGCCGGTACCGAAACCCCCCGCGCCGGCCCCGCCCCCCGCGCGCCCGGCCCCCGCTCCCCCGGCGCCCAAGCCGGCCCCGAAGCCGGTCCCGAAACCCGCCGCCGAGCCCCCCGCACCCCCGGCGGTGCCCCGGGCGATCCCGGCGGCCGCGCCCAAGAAGCCGGTCGCGCGCCCCGCTTACCACGCTGCGGCACGCAAGCCGGTGGAGCGCCACATCTCGCCGGTGACCTTCACCTTGATGACCGCGGCCCCCGCGGTGCTCGCGATCGTCGCGCTGCGCCCGCGCTAGAGCCGCCGCATTCCACCCCGTAATCGATTGGGAGTCATCTTGTCGGAATGGCTCGTCCTGTCCCTCGCGATGGCCGCGGCGTGTGCCGTGGTGCTGTCCATCGCCTTCTTCAATCAGCGCCGGATCGGTGAGGACGACGATCCCAGCGAGACCCCGGACGTCATCGAGTACATGACGATGATGATCGGCGTGATCTACGCGATCGTGCTGGGCCTGGCGATCGCCGGCGTCTGGGAGGGCCGCGGGGCCGCCCAGGAATACGTGCGCCAGGAATCGCAGGCCCTGCACGAGATCAGCGTCCGCTCCGAGGTCTACCCGGCGGACGTGCGCAAGAAGATCAGGTCCGACGTCGACGCCTACGTGACCTACGTCGTCGACACCGAATGGAAGGAGATGGCCGAGAACGGCGAGCTGTCGGACCGCAGCGGGGAGCTGCTGGAACGCATCCGCCGCGACGTGACGGACTACGAACCGCAGACCGACCACGAGGGCCAGGCCTACCAGCCGCTCGTGGACCAGGTCGCCGTGGTCGACGACGCGCGCAACGCGCGCGGCCAGAGCGCCGGGGCCACCATGCCCGGGGTGGTCTGGTTCGGCCTGATCGCCGGAGCCCTGGTGACGGTGGGGCTGATCTTCACCCTGCAGATCAGGCGCTCGTTCCGGGAACTGCTGCTGGCCGGACTGTTCAGTGCGCTGATCGCGTTCCTGCTGTTCCTCATCTGGGACTTCGACGCCCCCTTCGGCCGGGGCATCGCCGCCACCGCCGAGCCGTTCCTCTCCCAGTTCCCGCATCTGGGCCTGGGCGGCTGACACCGCGTCGCCCCTGCCGGGCCCGGCAGGCCAGCAACCCGGCAACCCATCGACCCACCAAACCGGGGGCGGGCCTCCCGTCCCCGGTTCGGCCTAGCGCCATGCCCCATTCGCCCGTTCCTGATCGCGGGTCACCGCGCCCGGACCTAGCGTGGCGGACATCGAGGCGCACGACCCCCCACGTGCGGAAACCGTTCCGCGGCTGCTCCTCGGGGATCCGGAGAATCAACCATGGGCGCGATACCCACCTCCCCCACAGCCCTGTTGGGCGCCGCCGCGGCGGGCGCCCTCCTGATAGTCGGCGCGGCGGCCGCTCCCGCCGCGCGCGCGGCCGAGGCCGCGCCCATCACCTCCTTCGGTTTCGCCATCACCCCCTCGACGGTCGCCCCCGGCGGTCAGGTGGTGCTGTCCGTCACCGGCTGCAACGCCGCCTTCGCCACCGTCTCCTCCGGCGTCTTCGACACCGTGAGCATCGACCGGGGCAAGACCGCACGGGTCACCGTGGACCGGGACGCGCGGCGCGGAGCCCAGTACTCCGTCTCCTTCACCTGCGCCGGCGAGACCGGCTCGGCCGACCTGACGATCGCCGGCGGCACCGGCAAGCCCACGACCAGCTCCACCGTCGGGGCCCGCAGGAGCGCGAGCGCGGTCGCCGGTACGAGTACGGGTACCAGCGCCGGCACCGGTACGGGCGCTTCGCGCCGCGCCACCCTCGGCGTCCGAGGAGGCCTCGGCGGCAGTGTGGCCCGGCTCGATCCCCTGGAACTCGGCGCCGGCGCCGGGCTCGTCCTCGGCGGGCTGGTCGGTCTCGGCTACGCCCTGCGCCGCCGGGACATCCGCCGCATCCACTGACCGCACCCCACCACCGGTGCACCCCGTACCCGTACCCGTACCCACACCCGCTCGATCCCTCCGGAAACGCCGGTCGCCCCGTGTCCTGGCCAGGACACGGGGAGAACCGGGGTTGTTCCGGGCTAACGTGGAGGGCTGGCAGGTCGGGACGGTCAGCTGTGTGGGGGAGGAGGGGTAC